>JANQHR010000033.1 GCA_028282585.1 Bacteroidales bacterium
GCAACGATGTTGTAAGTTTCTTCTTCTTGACCGAATTTGTAACCGTAGTTAGTAGATTCGCTTTCAGTTGTTTCACGAATTAAAGAAGAAGTTACTAATGAACCGTGCATAGCTGAGAATAAAGACCCACCGAATACACCAGCAACACCAGCCATGTGGAATGGGTGCATTAGAATGTTGTGCTCAGCTTGGAATACAATCATGAAGTTGAATGTACCAGAAATACCTAAAGGCATACCATCCGAGAATGAACCTTGACCAAGTGGATAGATTAAGAATACTGCACTTGCAGCTGCTACTGGAGCAGAGAAAGCTACGAAGATCCAAGGACGCATACCTAAACGGTATGATAATTCCCATTCACGACCCATGTAAGCTGCTACACCTAATAAGAAGTGTAATACGATTAATTGGTAAGGACCACCGTTGTATAACCACTCATCGATTGAAGCTGCTTCCCAGATTGGGTAGAAGTGCATACCGATAGCGTTTGAACTCGGGATAACTGCACCCGAGATAATGTTGTTACCGTATAATAAAGAACCTGCTACTGGCTCACGAATACCATCGATATCAACCGGAGGAGCTGCGATAAACGCAATGATGTAACAAGTTGTAGCTGTTAATAATGTAGGGAACATTAAACAACCAAACCAACCAATGTATAAACGGTTTTCAGTACTAGTAATCCAACCACAGAAACGTTCCCATAATGAAACGCTTTCACGTCTTTCTAAAGTTGCTGTCATAAAAAAATTTTTACAAATATAATTCTTCCCAAGTACAAAACTTGTTAATTGCAATTATAAAACAGAATTATCATTTCCATCAATTATTTATTTTATAAATTCAAAAAATTCTAATTCAAATTCAAAAACCGCTCGATTTGTATTTCCTCCAATAAAAATTTTTTGATTTTTTTGAATCATCCAAATTTGCGAATAAGTAATATAACTTATTAACGTACTTAACATTAAGAAAAAGAAACCTAAATAAATAATAGGAATACCAGGATCTGTTTTAATTTGTAAGCCAGTAGAACTTATTATTTCTAATAAAGTAAGCGGTGTTTTAAAGTTAACCCTTTCATTTAACTCAATATTTCCTAAAAATTTTCCACTTTCATTATAAATAGAACAGTAGCCTTCTAGATTATCAATGATTGTGATCATTCCGTCCATAAGTAACAAATTATTTGAAATCCAAGTTAGCCATAATTTATTTCGGTTTTGAAAAAGATTGATTAATGGATATTCCATTATTTCATTATTCAAATTTTGAAATCGTAAACCAACCAGATTCCAATCAGTTTGATAATAGTAAACACGGCGCGAAATTAACGGAGAATTCACGGAGATCGTTTTTCGATTTGTCTCATTTCCTTGATTATCTAAAATTGAAAGATCGGAATAAAATTGAGAAACTGTCTTGTTTTTTGTATAAGTAATCCAAAAATCATTAATCCGCGCCGATGTTTGAGGAAGGATTGCTAATTGACCATTATTTAAAATATTTTGAATATGAAAAGTTTCTGTTTTTGGGATCATTTCTTGAGCTTTAAAACCAAATAATGAACCAATAATTGTTCCTAGCAAGATTAACATCATAGTAAAATGAACAATTATAGGTCCAATTCGACCAATTAAACCTTTGTAACAGTAAACAATATTTTTCTGCTGAAAAATTGAATATTTATTGGCTTGAATTCTTAATAAAATTTTGTTAAAAGAGAAATCATTTAATAATGTAGAAATTTTTAATCGATAAAATTGTCCGGTTGTTCTAAAAAATTGACATCGACGAGCAATTTTTAAAGATGGAAGTTGTTGTAAAAATGTACAAGATATTAAACTTATTCCAAATAGAAAAATAAGTGCAAAAAACCACCAAGTTTTATAAACATGATCTAATCCAAATGCTAGAATGCGATCCCAAGTTAAAAACCCAAAAACTGGATTCGTTAGTGAATAATTTATCTTATAAGTTTCTATGGATTGATCTTGTTCAATGACGGTTCCAATAATACTAAAAAAACTTATTAAGAGTAAAATAAAAATTGCAAATCTTAAATCTGCGACTGATCGAAAAATTTTTTGTTTCATTTAATATCTTAATTTAAATATATTGTTTTTGAAGAAGCTAATCGAATGCGTCCAGATGAAGCCCAATTTTGTAATTTTACCATTTGATTATTTTCTAAATGAGCTAATGGAATTAATTCTGTTAATGCCATAGAAATATCATCTGTTGTAAATTCACGTTTCTCATCAAATGCATGATACATACCTTCAATAATACTTTGTCGAATTTCAGCCCCGGAAAATGATTCCGACAATTCTGCTAATTTATTATAATCAAATAATTCCCAATTATTCGGCCGAAATTCTTTGATATGAATTTTGAAGATTTCTTCACGTTCTTCTTTTTTAGGTAAATCTAAAAAGAAAATTTCATCAAATCGTCCTTTTCGAATAATCTCTAATGGTAATAAATCAATATTATTCGCTGTTGCAATTACAAAAACGGGCTTTTTTTTCTCAGATAGCCAACTAACAAAAGTTGCCAATACTCGATTACTTGTTCCACTGTCACCTTTACTTTCAGTACTACTAAAAGCTTTATCAATTTCATCAATCCATAAAATACAAGGAGAGATTGTTTCAGCTACATCAATCATTTGCCGAAGACGCGATTCGGATTCCCCAACAATTCCACCAAATAATTTTCCAACATCTAATTTTAAAAGTGGTAACTCCCATTCGTTGGCAATCGCTTTTGCAGTTAAAGACTTTCCAGTTCCTTGAATTCCAACTAACAATAATCCACGTGGGGTTGGCAATCCATAATTTGAAGCTTGGATGCTAAACGCAGTTTTTCGTTTTCTTAACCAATCTTTTAAATGATCTAAACCTCCAAGATGAGTAATTTTTTCATCTACAGAAGTGTATTCTAGAATTTCAGTTTGGCTGATTATCTGTTTTTTTTCACTAAGTAAAATTGAAATACTATTACTATCAATTGTTTTGTAAGTTGCAATGATTTTCGACAAAACTCTTCTTATTCGTTCCAATGGTAAACCTTGACAAGCTCGTGTTAAATTCTCAAATAATTGGAAATCAATTTCAATGCTTAATGAATTGACTAAACGATTTAATTCTTTACTAATTTCGCTTTCTGAGGGCAATTGAAATTGTAATACAGTTAATAAATCTTGTAATTCTTTTGGTATTGTTAAATCAGAACCAATAATAATAATTGTTTTTGGTTGTAATTTCAAAATTCTACTAATATTTCGTAATTTTCGTGAAATCGAAAGATCAGTTAAAAATCGGTTAAAATCTTTCAAAAGAAATAATGCTGGTGTCTCAGAATTTAATCGTTCAACTAATTCAAGTGCTTGTAGAGGATTTCTTTTTGCAAACCCTTCATTGTTTGGATTATTTGTATAACCATCGATAAAATCCCAACTGTAAATACTTCGATTTAAGTTAGTTTTTATATTTTTTCGAATTATGTATTCAACTCGATCTTCTTCAATCGTGTTAATATAAATTATTGGATAACGTGCTTTTAAAAAAAGACCTAATTC
>JANQHR010000093.1 GCA_028282585.1 Bacteroidales bacterium
GATTTTTTGTGTTTTCGGCACTTTTCGGGGTTTTGTTTTATCTAAAGATACAAATAATTACTTGATATTCAAAATGTTATTTACTTAAGAATGTGCCTAAATTAATTTAGCGAAATCTTACAAGTTTTTTTAGTAACGGAGGTAAAGGAAATAACCAAAAAACCAGGAAAGATATGAGCTAAACTCAGGAAGTTAAGAATTAAAAGTGTTATGGGCTGGCTTTTCTATGATTTGTAGTAATTATATCATTTTATCTACTCGCCCAACACCTATCTAACCCGCATCTCCTTTCATCCTAGCTAGAACTAACAATTCACCATTATTTGGTTCAATATCCACTTCAACAATATTCCCTGCTTTGCTTCTAAGGATTTCAAGAATTTCAGTTCTAGAGCTCACTGGAAACCCTTGTGAACTCCCATTTGGATAAAACAAAGTCTTTTCCATGATTTTTGATGTTTAGTTTTACTTATAATTAGAAGATTAAAAGTAATTTTAGTTTATTAAGCCATTAATAATTGTTTTTAAATCTTCAATTTTTTCTGATGTTATAAGACCATCTTCAAAGCTTTTCAAAACATTTAGAGGTTTCAAATCACTTCTATTGTCTGGCACATTTGGAATCCCTAAGTAACTTTCAAAATCTTTTTCAAACCCGTGGATTTTTTCTGTTTTCTCCTTGATGAACTGATTAATATACTTGTGCTGCTTTTTATCCTCATCATAATCCATTAGCACTGAATATGATAATCCAAATCGATTAAGTAGACTAATATATCTATGAATATTGTATTTACCCATAGCATCAAGACAATATACATGTTTACCTTTTAAATCAATCCAAAGTGTATCAAAGAGATAATCCAAAAAAACCTTTTCAGAAGCACCCTCGCAAATTATTATATGTTTTGCAAAAAACATTGATGAACGTTCTGAATCTAGCCATATTGAGAATTTCAGCGCTTCTTCAATAAGTTTTATTGCATCATCTTTATCACTAATCAATTTCTTTAGCAATGTCCCATCTTCAGGTGGAATCCCATTATCAATTTGTGATTGCAAGTATTGGTTTATTTCAATATTATCTGAGTAGATTGAAGTTAAAGTAAGACCATCAACTTGATAAAAAATACTTTCACCAGATTTTTTTTCTATCCTTTTAAGTTCTGAAATATTCTCAATGTTTTTGCTGACAAATACGGAAGAATGAGATGTGCAAAACACTTGCTGGTCTTCTTTTTTTGCGATCTGTTTCAAACCTATATTCATCAACTCTTGTTGACTTGGATGCAAGAAAGCTTCTGGTTCTTCAAATAGTATTAATGTAAAATCTGGATAAAATTCTTTTTTGTTTCCAGGTTTTTTACCTTCATCATACTTTGCAGCAAGTTTTATCATAGTATAAATTAAGTGTCGTTGTAAACCTTGACCAATATTTTTCAAATCGACTCTTTTCTTTCCAATCTGTAAATTATCATCTTCAAGATAATGCTCTATAAGATTTTTAATAATTAAATCTGATTTAATTGGATTAATATCAAAACCAAATGAGAATTGCCAATTGTTTAACTCTTCATCAATGTCTCTTTTGAGATTATCCATGGAAATGCCCTCGGGTGATTCCTCTGTTTTAAAATCAGTATTAAATCTCTCAAAGGACTTACTCAAATCACCAAATGATTCAGATTTATCAAGAACTTTTTTGAAAACAAATGAAATAACTTGCCTTAATGGTGATGGTCCAGTAAGTTTAAATGTATCATCTGTCTTAGCAACTTCTGGAATATAAATAACTTTTCCCAGTTTTGCCTGTGAAATATTTTTTGCCCCATAAAAGTTATTTTCAGAAATAGAACCATCTTTTGCAATGTAAAATATATTACTATTATCTTTATGGAAATGATCCTTTGACTTAAAATATCGTCTCACTTTTAAAATGTTGTCATCTCTTTGATATTCTTTCTTTAAATTTTCTTGTTCTTCTTCTGTTGTTAAAAAGACTATCTCAACCCAACTATCTGTGTCGGTAGTCTTTGAAAGTTTAGGGGAATCATCTTTATCATTATACTTAAATCCGTCGACTTCATAAAATGCTCGAATCACTGAAACTAGATTCGTTTTACCAGAGTTATTCTCACCAACGACTAATGTAAAATCTTTGCAATCAATTGTTTGATGTATAATTGATCGAAAATTATGAATTGTAATCTTTTGAATTTTCATTGCTTCTATTTTTATCTGGATCGTGTCATTTATGCAAGTAGTTGAGCCCGCCAATTTGGCATATACATTGTTATAGCTCGGGTTTAATTTTTACTATATATTTTAACCATTGGAATGTCCCAGCTTAACCTTAACATCATTCTTATGGAATTTTCTTCAGCAACAATGTTGTCTGTGGTTATTTCTCTTAGTTCTGGTGTGTATTGTATACCTGCGCCAAGTGTCAGTGGAGAATTTTTAAAAGCCCAGTTTAGAGATATTCCTGGTGAAAATACTTGTTTAAAAGTAAGTTCTGATGGTAATTGGCTTTTGGAATCATTTAATCTATAGTTAAAAGCAGCTCCAATATCAACAATTGATGCAAAAATACTCCAAGATCCTTCTGTTAAATATTTTATAGTCGATTCTGTTACCTTTTTTTTCTTACTTTCTCCTTCTACTTTTGTTTTTTCTGTTTTTTTTGAAATGTATGAAATACTACTATTTTCCTTTTTAACGCTCCACATAAATTCAAATCCTATTGGAGTTGTTATCCCTAAATTCATTTTACCTTTATCCCATCTAAAATCCGACAACTCATTCACCAAATATTCGTTTCCAACAAAAATACCAGGATGTGCACTTATTGTTATATTAAACTTACTTCTCCTCTTGTCCAAATAGGAATACTTCGTTACATTCTTTTGAATCAAAGTTTTAACATCATCAGAATTCTCTGCCTTGACAACGTCAACCATAAAACCACCATACTTGCTAATGCCTTGCGTAATCTTTAAAACCTCAACATTTGAAGAACCACATGCAAGTAATACTT
Source organism: Bacteroidales bacterium (assembly GCA_028282585.1). Taxonomy (GTDB): domain Bacteria; phylum Bacteroidota; class Bacteroidia; order Bacteroidales; family UBA12077; genus UBA12077. Next base: position 3,038 of record JANQHR010000093.1, read on the forward strand.
TTTCTGTTATGTAAAGGCTATTTGTTACAACATATCCATAATTTTTAGAATAAATCGACTCGTATAAATCAAGTGTCTTTTGCATGAATTCTATAGGATCTATCTCTACTTCATTATCTTCTTTTGTTTTAAAACTAATTGAATTTGATAGGTTATTACCCGTTTTTTTGTCAGCATATTTCACCAATTCAAAGGTATTATCCATGATAGTGATATAATCATCAGCAACCAAAGTCTCTTTTGACTGATAGTTTTCAATGGTATTCAAAATACCTATAATTGGATATACAGTTTTATTAAAGAAATCTGCTGCATTATCAGAATTAACACTCAATACATTAGTAAAATAACTCGTGTCTTCATGAAAAATAAGTGCTGCAAATAACTCTATTTCTTTTGATTCGTCTAGCTCTTTCAGATTAGAAACTTTAAGCCATACATTTTTAAATTGAGAATAAAAATCCTCGCTTGTACTTATTTTTTGAAGATTATTTTGAATGATATTGATTCCATGAATAATGTTGTAATAATTGTAGAATCCATCATTTTTATCAGTTGTTTCATATTTTTTTTCTAAATAAGCTAATAAATCAATAGGATGGTCTCCTTTAATTAATCTATTAGACAATGAAAAAGAAAAGTTAAATGGATAATATAGTTTAGCTTCTTCTAATTTCTTCTTTAATTCTTTGTTATCTAAAATATATTGATTTAGATTGAATAAAATATTTTGGATGTCTTCCTCAAATGCTTCCTTAAAATCATTTCCAAGTGATGAGTAATTAAAAAAATCGGCATCCTTTAAAAAAGAGTAGGTTTTGGGATATAATATTTGTAATTCGGGTACAGAATCTAATTTTTGTTTAAACTTATTTATATATAAGATAGTCGCTTCTTCCTTAAAACGTTCAGCAAGAAACTTTGCCGTCCCATCAATAATTGCTGATTGTGATGTTGTTGATATAAAAGTAAACCCGTTTGGTGATCCTTGACTTAAATGTTTATTCCCTGATGCTTGAATAATTTTACCATCTTCGGTTATTCTTACACTGGCATCAATAACATCCAATAGACTATCAATCTTTGCAGTATTGTATTGACTATTAAATGGATTTTCATAAAAACCTTTTATAAATTCAGAAGTGCTATCAATTTCGTTATAATAATAATTAATCTTAATTGCGTTATAAAAAGCTTTTTGAGAGAAGGATACTGTTTGAAAACAGGTAAAAACAATTACCAGAAATAATAATTTTTTAGGTTTTCTCATGATACGATATTTTAAATGATTGAAATTTGGAGTTTTTCGAATATGTCGGGTAAATGTTGGGCAAAAGCAAATTCAAGATAAGCTTTATAGGAAGAGTTTTCGCCCGCAATATGAAGGCCAATTCCCTCATTTGTATTATTATCGAACCAAACCGCACCGGAGTCTCCACTATTTGAAATCTCAACTATTTCACGGTCTTGCCCGTCAAGGGGTACTAATCTAAATCCTGAAATTTCTTTACGTTGTGAATGCGACCTTTGTAAAAAAGTGCCAATACCGTCCACTAAAGCGTCAGTCAAACCTGTTGTTCTCCCAGATTTAGTTAGAATATCACCTACTCTAACCGCTCTTAGAGCTTTAATAGTATTACCGGTTTCAAATTGTTCCAGTTTATATGACCTTCTACCATTTAGACTTGCTATGGCTGCATCTCCATTATTATCAAATCGAAGAATATTTGCAAAACCATGATATTTTGGATGACCTCTATCTATTCCTCGCCCCGGTTGTGTTACAATAGCTCCAACAGAACCTTTAATTACATGACCTGCTGTAAGAATACAAGGCTTTGATGAATTAAGTTTATCAAAGCAGATTAATCCTAAGGTACCAGAATTTGAATATCCGATACTTATACCAGGCTGAATTACCTTTCTGAATTTAATACGCTGTGAATTAACTGGTAAAATTCTATTCGTATTTTGTCGTCCATAATTCTTATAATCTATAAACTGAAAAAGCTCATTTTTAATTGGTTCTTCTATTTTTTGTTCAGAATGTATTCTAATGCAAAGTTCTTCTAATCTTTTCTTATCCTTATATTTACAACCTATATCTACAAGAAAGACATTAGTATTATTTTTATATTGATTTAATGCTATATTATAAGCATTGATTAAATCATCTGAAAATCCAAATTCTTTCATGATTCTAAGTAATTATAAGTTCAGCTTCACTTAAAACTAGTTGTAAATTAGCAGTACTAATATTATCATTAATATGAATTTCACCTTGATAAAAATATCTAGTCGTATTTATCACTAACTCTGCTTCAATAAGGTAAATTCCTATTGGAATATCAGTAAATTGAAAGCAACCATCATTTTGTGGATTTATAACTTTAATGAAGTCAGATGTAGTTGAGATTAATCTTACTACAGCAAATTCAATATTATTTTTAAACTCCTCTTCTCTAATATTTTCAATAGATAGTTTACCTTCAATTTTGTTTGTATCATTTTCAACTTCTTCATTGCCGCTTTCAAGCGATTCATTTCCAGTTGGAAGTATTAAGTCTTTAACTTTACCTAAAAGGATTATAGCTCGTCGTGTGAAGAAGCCAAGAATAAATGAAAGGATTATTGTTCCTTTCCCTATTGATTCAAAAGACACAGCTCCGTTATTAATTAGGGCATCAATTGAAAAATAAATAATTAAAGATAGAAATGGTGTATAAAAGAACTTTCCAATATGCTCATAAACTCTTGTCTTATCAAATTTTTGTGCCCGGGTTACGCTGTATAATAAGTTAGCAAGTAAACCAAATAATGACCAGAATATGACTTCCAGATATACTTTAGCAGATGCTAGCCAAAAATATGACTTAACATAAAATGTATAAGTAGGTAAAATTGATGGTAGATGTTTGATGCCATATTTTTCCACAATATTTTTACGGATATCGTTTTTATCTAATTCAAGTAAATCACTTAAATATTCAATAATTAGTGTACTACTTCTAATACTATCGTTTTGCTCATTAATAATAATTGAGTTAACTGTATTTAATTGATTCTTATCAAGTAATATTTCTCTTTCTCCATTAATTTTATAATGAGAAACTAAATATGTAATTGACAGTACTAGAACAATTGATGATGTAATTAGTAACCATACTGATTTCGGTTTAAGTTTAGTTTTCATGCTTTGGATTATTAGGGGTATCACTATTTTTTCATTCGGGTTTTTAATAAAATATCAAACACAGTTAAAATGTACAGTTTTTCTTCCATAATGGTATGTAAATACACACTTTTTGAGTTATTGTTAAAATTGATGAACAAGAACCTTACTAAAGGTTTTATGACAAAATAGGATTTTATAGATTAACACATTTCCTAAAAAAACGATTAGGAATAGAGATAATAATATTTTGAAGTTTTGAACCATTACAATACTACATTTACTCTCCCTTTCGTATTCGCAATAGTTCTGTATTTGTGCTAGATGATTAAAATTACGAAATAATTACTTAAGAATCAAATTCTTGGATTAAGTATTGTCACTTTTATATACCACAATGCCATTTATGAGTATCTAAAGAATCTTTACTACTAATGGAGTAAATTCCATGTAAAATCCTAAAAATATACAAAATTTCTCTTAGTGAGTTTTTTGATGATTTTAATTAAGCTAAAGCTTATCAATCTATTTTAAAATTTTTTAAGCAGATTTCTAAAGACTATCTCTCTTTTATTCGGTTTGGATTGTGCATTAAAATTAGAGTAAACCTAAAATGTGATGTAAAAATCCATTAAATTATTTGGTGATCCATTGTTGATGCATTAAATTTAGGGTGAATTATAACATAATGTGCAATTGCTATGGAAATTATAAAAACTGTAATATATGTTCGAGTATCGACAAAAGACCAAGACTACAAAAGACAGATTGATAACTTAAAAAGTAAAGCAGAACAAAAAGGCTGGGATTGTAAAAGGGTGTTTAGTGAAAAGCTATCAGGAACAATAAAAGCAGATAAAAGAAGTGATTATAATAAGATGCTTAAATATGTAAAAGATAACAGTATTGATGTTGTAATGTTCTCGGAAGTATCTAGAATTGGTCGTAGGGTTATTGATGTTTTAAATATAGTTGATGAGCTCCATAAAGCTAAATTAAACATTTATATACAACAGTTTGATATGCTGAGCATTGTAGGTGGGAAAGAAAACTATATTTTCAAAATGATGCTTCAAATGTTATCTATCGGCTCTGAAATGGAGAATGATATGAGAAAAGAACGTCAAAGACAAGGCATTGAAATAGCAAAGGCAAAAGGTATCTATAAAGGACGTGTTGAGGGCTCAAAACAAACTGCTGAAATGACTTTAAAAAAATATAGTGACATTGTTGATTGGATTGAAAACAGTTCTCTTTCTCTAACTAAAATAGCTAAAAAACTGGGTTATTCTCAAAATACGGTATTAAAGGTAAATAGAATATTAAAAAGTGTACATGCTAAGGTATAAATCTGATTAAGAATACTTATGCACAACATCATAAATCAAAAATAAATAATATGATAGAAGATGTATTTTTAAATTAACAAAACCATATAAAACACAACAAAACATGACTGAAAAAGAACTAGAAAATATCATTCACAAAAGTCCTTGGTTACTTAACGATAGGTTTGTTGTCTCAAATATTGTAGGCAGCAATGGTAAAAAGGGGCGTCAAATTAACATTGGTAATAATAATGGTCGTTTTATTGACCTACTTTTTAAAGATATAAGCGACAATAGACCTGTTTTAATAGAATTGAAGAAAGGAAAGTTAAATAGAGATAGCTTATCGCAGATTGTTGAATATAGAAGTCTGGTACTATCCCTAAACGATGAATTAAAAAATCAATGGAAAAATGAGTTCGGAGATCATTACCATGCTCCAAAATTAATGCTTATAGGGGATGGCATCGATAAAGACACTTTGCTATCTGCTAGTTTACTAGGGATTGAAATAAAAACATTTAACGTTGGTTCTAAGGGGCTTAATAATGATGCTTTAAAAAAAGTTGAAATTAAGTATAAAGAATTAATTAAATTTAGAAAAACAGGTAATAGAACGTTATCAGATCGCCCAGAATGGATTCAAGCTATTATTGAAAGGACAAATGAAGTAGTAAATGAATTTGATGGAGTAACTTCCATTGATACAGCCCATCAGGCTCCAAGTGGTTCAAAAGGTTATTTCCCTCAAACAAATCCATACATAAATTTACCAATTAATTATAAAGATTATAAGATATTAGGATTTTATGAGTATTATGAGTATGTACAGCCCTATGATGACCGATTCATTTATTGTGATTTTAGAAATGTTTTATATAATAATAAACTTAGCGAAGAACTTTTAAAAAATATTGATAAGCGTATTAATTCACTTGGTCATAAAAGAACTAAAATTGATGATTATGTGGTACAGCCGATTTTAATACCTCGTACAAAGCTTGAAGATGAAACTGAGTACAGAAAGATGTTAAAATCACTTATTAAAACAGCTATTGAGATTTATCATTTGGTAAACACAGATGAAAAATAAGGCAGCGATAAAAAAAATAGTATTTGGAGTAATTTTAATATCTGTTGAGATGTTAATGGTGAAAAACAGGTAAATAGATTTAATATATGAATTATCCTATAACAATTCTTTCAAAAGAAAAACCAACTAGCCTACCTACTAAAATAGATGAGCATGTAAAATCGGGGGAAAAAGAACACGTTCTCATAAGTGAATTAAAAAACAATTTTGATTGCGATAAAATACTTTTCGAATACGAAGTGAATTTTGGTAGATATAAGAAACCTCAGCCTGACATAGTCTATTGGGATAAAGCTAGTGATATTTTAATTGACATTGAAGTTGATGAACCATATAATAAAGAGGAGAAACCAATACATTATTTAGATTTATATAAAGATAATGAACGAAATTGGACTTTTCAAGATAATGGATGGTCTGTTGTTCGTTTTTCAGAATACCAGGTAGTAAAGCATACTAAAGCTTGCATTGCATTCTTAAAAGATGTTATCAATTCAATAAGGAATAAACTTGATTTTAAAGCCATTGAAACAAAATATCCAGATAATTTTATACATAAACATTGGAATTTAAAAGAAACTGAAATTTTAATAAAAAACGATATTCGCAACAAGTATGGATTTAAAATAGGAACTATTATAAATGAAGGTACGTTTATTAGAAGAAGAATTATTAATAATTTTGGTATTTTTAGTAATGAAATTTTAAAAGAATCGGGAATTTTCCCAAAGGATTATGATAGGATGATATGTTTAATAAACAATATTAGCGACATTCTTATAGACGAAGAAACATACCGAGAATATATCTTTATAGAATTACGCTTTTTTGAGCTCCCAAATGTAAAGGATAGAGAACGACACAACGGTATTAGACCATATAGGGTTAGCCGTTCAGAAGATATACAGCTTTTTAATTCTTTAATAACGATTAAAGAAAATGGGAAAAGGTTTGTATATAAAGATAGTGATAAAGGTTTATATAACCTTTTTTTATTAGCAAATGAAAAGGAATATGATGAACAATGCTATAAGTTAAAATTACAGCCACCATACCCAATTAAATCAGATAAAGTTTTATATGTAAGAGAATATTTTACTATAGGATTAGTATAAAAAAACTTGCACAATATATTATGAATAGATTACCTTCAAAGTTTTAGCGAAATTTCTCATTTTGAATGGGTTTGATATTAATTATTGTACTATATTCAATTTTTTCACCGTTGTAATACTTATTGGTACCAGAACCGGAAGTTATTTCATAACGAATTTCTATGTTGGCATGACTATATTTGAATGTTGTAATTGATTTTAATTCTTGTATTTTAATCTTATTCTCTTTAATTTCTTTCTTGGACGTTTTTGTTTTATTATTCTTAAGGTAAGTATTTCTTTTTTCTAAAGAATCAACAGATGAAGTAATATTATACTTAATATATTTTTCAATTTTCCGTACTACTTTACTATCTACTGTACCTCTTTTAGGGGCAATAATCATCCATCTTTTCTTTTGGGGATCAGAATAACTGCTTCGTGGAATATTTTCTAATTTTGCTGTATAATCATCCCACGTAACATCAATATAAAATTTAGAATCTATTTTTGCCCTAACAGGAATTCCATAATAAGTAGATGGGGTAAACTTTAAAAATAATCCATCAATCGAACCATCCTTATTTACGTAAATAGTCTTTGGAAGTAATAAACTATCATTAATAACATCACCAACTTTTACATCACTTGGCTTATTATCATATTTTTTAAAAAAATCTACACATGATTGATAAAGTTTTTTATCGTATTCTTTTTTATTTAATATTTCAAAACGTTCACCATAAAGAAGATCAGAATATGTAAATACCCCCTTTTCAGCGATATATTTTTCTACTTTTTCATTTTTAGATAGCTGTAAATTTTTCTTTTTCTGTTCTATTTGCTTAAGAATATTAGAAGAAAGATTTTCATTTGCTGTTTTTCTATATTCTTCTGTAGTGTATCCATTTTTTGCTAAATATATTAACGAGTAATGTTCAAAATCTTCAGAAAAATAATAATCCCCAATTTTTCTATGTTCTCCATGAGAATTATTAAAAGCTGATTCTAATTGATGTAAAGAAATATTTTCATATTGTGTTAATACGTATTTAAGCTTTCCATCTTCCATAATATAATGTTTGCAAAAATTGGTTATAATTCTGAAATCAATTAAAAAAGCATTTTCATAACATAGGACAACATCTCTAATTTGTCCATTTTGATATTCAACATCCAAACTCGCCTCTGAAGATGCTCTGTTTCCGTAACTGTCAGGTTTATTATGATTATTAGTCTGCCATTCAATAAGCATTTTTATTTGTTTAGAATCTTGACCAATTTTAATAGTCTGTGATTTTATTTGACTAATTGTAACAAAACCCAACATTAATAAAAGTAAATATTTAATATATATTTTCATGATCCTTAATATTAGGTAAATGTAACTAAAAACTGTAATTATTTATTTTTCTTTTTCTAGTGAATATCCCATTCTAAGATTTTCACCATCAATATAAAAGATCAAACTATAGTCACGCATTTTATCAATTATTTTATATATGTCGTCATCTGAATAATTATAAGTGCTGTTAAGCTTATTTTTTAATTCAGTTCTTGTAATTGTTTTATTTTTAAATAATGTGAATAAGAAATCTTTATATTTAATAATAAAAAGCGTTTTAGATTCTTCTTCTATGAGTTCTTTTGCTTTTTTCTCATTTCGAACTTTAATCCTTGTTTCTTCTTCTTTTGTAGGTTTAGTAGTATGTTGAGCTATTAAATAAACTATAATAGCTAATACGGTTAAAAATCCAATTGCTTCAAACATAGTAATTGTTTTTTAAATTAGTTTCATTTAAGATTGCATCCAACCGCCCCACGTTTAGGCCATAGGAATTTACTCATTTCTTTCGTAAGAATAATTTCATCACAACTTTACTAAGATAAAACTTAGTCAGCAAACCACCAAAATCCAGCATTGCTGTTGGACACGTGTTATAAATTGGCTACTAGTTATTACTTGATTAGTTTGGAAATCAATATCAATGAAGTACATTATCATTTTAATTTATAGATAGCAAATTGCCTACTAGTGCAAAATGAAAACTCTTTTGCAATTTATTGCAAATGTGATTCTAAAAAAGGTACAGAACATTTTTTTAGTGTACTTGTTTAATCAAAAAAGAAAATATCGGATAACCAATCCATCTTTTTTTTCTACATTTGTAAATATAATGAGTCAGTCAGATTACATAAAAGATATTGCAAGATTTGGCCTTGAAAATGATCAAGAGCAACTACTTGAAGTATTAAATAAACTTATTGAGCATTCACGTAAAACTAAAAAAGTTAATTTTGCTTTACAGTTACAGTCAATACTTAAAGAAGGTCTTCGTGTCCAACAAAATAAAGGGTTAACCAAAGTTGGCTCTCAAAAATATTATTTAAAGGCTGAAGATAATGCAATTAGTGAATTTGTAATTGAAAGATTAACTTCTGATTATTCATTTGAAAATCTTGTTTGTTCTTCTCAAATTAAAGATGAGCTGGGTTTTTTTGTAAAAGAGCATCAAACGATTGATGTACTTAACAAATTTGAATTACCTGTTTCAAATAAAATTCTATTTCATGGACCAGCAGGGTGTGGGAAAACGTTAGCTTCTTACGTTTTAGCCGGAGAACTTGAGAAGATGATGTATGTAATTAATTTAGGTTCAATTGTCTCTTCTAAATTAGGTGAAACCAGCAAAAATTTGACAAAACTATTCAAACGTGCTGCTATTGAAGATTGTATAATTTTTCTTGATGAATTTGATTCTTTAGGAAAAGTAAGAGATTATAGCCAAGATCACGGTGAAATGAAAAGAGTTGTTAATACAATACTTCAATTATTTGATTACTTGCCACAAGAAAGTATTGTTATTGCGGCCACAAATCAATTACAAATGATTGATGAAGCTTTATTGAGAAGATTTGACTTAAAAATTAAACTTGATTTACCTGATGATGCTCAAATAAGAGAATTAATTGAAAAGACAATTTCAAGGTCTCCATTTAACATAAAAACTAAAAAAGAATTAAATGAAATAGTAAAGTTATCTAAAGGACTCTCGTTTTATTTAATTCAAAAGTCAATTATAACTGCTATAAAACGTACTTTGTTTAATATGGATATTGAACGAAGTGAGAATTTACATATAGATTCTAATATCTTAAAAGATTTAATTTTAAAAGAAAAAGAGCAAATCTAAACTTCTGCTTCTAATACCAATTCTGTTATAGCATCTAATTTATTAATTAAAGCAAGTTCATTATATAATGATGGTAAAACTTCATTTTTTAATGGTATCTGTTCGATTGTAATTGCAATACTATATGGTATTGAATTATTGTAAGGCTCTTGTTCTGCACTTGTTAGTAATTTATGAAAGGCTGAATTAACAGCTATTTTCAAACAATTATTTTCATCAATTATATTTTGTTTTGCAACACCAAAAGAAGTTTTTTGAACGTTACTAACAATTTTACCTTTATAGTAATAATCTTGCACCCAACCTTTTGCCGAAGAGTTTAACTTTATATTAGCAGAAGAATTTCCATTATAACCATCTGGCACATTAACGTTCTTAACTTTACCATTTTCATCTGTTTTTGCAACTTGCTTAAATTTGTTTAAATCTAAATTTTTCCCTATCGCATAAGTGACATGATAAGGACAATATAAAAGTTGGTTATCATCTTTTGGAGAAAATTTAAAACATAATGTTGAAGTGACTTTTAATAAACCATTTTTTCTTTTTGCAATATTTAAATGCTTAGGTATAATTAACGAAAACATTTTAACATAATTAGGATAGATTTCATCTTCAACAATTAAAGTTACCTTATTATCATTTGAAAAAGCTAATGAATTAAAATTGGGTGTTCCATATCCAATTATACGTTTCTTCAAGTTATTTGAAAAGGAATCAAGTTGACTACCTGTATTAGGTTCAATAGAACCATTAATTATTAATGATTTAATTGTTTGCATGTTTAATTCAGGGTAAATCTTTATAAGCTTCGCTGCCATATTTGCAGCAATTGGAGCAGAGTAACTAGTTCCAATCCCAAAATATGTTCTTTCATGTAAATCCGCTGATAAAATTTCTAATCCTGCATTTCCGCCATGATCAAATCCGTTTTCTCCCAAATAGTTGAATTCTGTATAATCTCCTCCTTGTAATAAAACATCTGGTTTTCTTAATAAAGTGTTCCTGTTGCTGTTATTAAATATGTCTTCATTGTCAAAATCATAATGAAGCTTTCTTGAATACAGTGCTGGAAATATTCCGCTTGGAGAAAGCATACCTGATTCATCATCTCTAAAATTATTAGCAATTGCACCGATAGTAATGTTGTTCATGCTTTCTGCAGGAGGAGCAATATTTGCATTTTCACTTATAAATAAATTTGGATAATCTGTGTGATTTACATTATTCAAATGGTTATTAGAAGTAGAAATAAAAATTAAAATATCCAATTCCGCTGTTAATGCATCAAGCATCATTGCATAAGATGAAAATTCTTCATTATCTTTTAAAGGAAAATTTGAATATCCAATTGTAAGAGTAAATATTTTTACACCATAATCTATATGTGCTTTTCTGATAAACTCTATTATTTTACTTTGCGAAATATCACCATTTGTTGTATCTAATATTTTTATAGGAAGTAATTTTGCATCAGTTTCAATTTCTCCCCTATAATCAGGTATCAATTTTTCTCCAAAAGCTGCAAATGCAGCTACACCAGTGCCGTGATCAGCACTATCCACAAAAGACCCAGTGCCAGTTGCATCAAATTCTCCATTTTCTCCAACCATTATTGAACTTAAAGGAGTTTGTTCAGAAATACCTGTATCAATAACACCTATAATTGGTAAATCCGCACTTTCATTTGTAATTTCAAACCCAAATTCTCTTTGAGGAATATTATAAATATCTGGTCTTATTATCGCACCAGAACCCGAACACGAAGCATAAATAAAATCAAAATTGTTAAGTATTTCCAAGAGTCTTTGTTCCGAAATATCATATAATTCAGCTGTTTTATTTGAATATTCATTTTCAATATTATTGGATTCTAAATATTCAACAAACTTTTCCTTTTGTGGATTAATTGTAGATTCTTCTATTAAACCTTTCCCTAAAAATGATAAATGTATTTTGGAATAATCAGCTATATTCCTAAACATATCAGATGTGGCATACAATTTAAAGTCTTTTATAAAGAGAATCTTTTTATCAAATTCATTGTTTAAATCTTGATTTACATTTTCAATAAAAATATTGATTTGGTTAAAAAAATGGTCGAATTTTTTCTGATCACTTATTGCAAAAAGAGCTTTCCTATTAAACAAAGATAAATGCATTAACGCCAATCCAAATGTGTTATAATAGTAACTTTCAAAAATAGGCTGGTCAAAAGCTCCAAAAAACTCTATTTCAATTAAATCAAAGTGTTTTGGCACTTCAATTGTTCGATTATTGTGTCTTGACTCAATATCACTATTAAATACATCTCTACTTTCAGAAAATATTTCTGCCATAAAAGAGTAATCCTTTTCTTCTTCATCTTCTTGGTCGTTACCACCACCACCTATTCTGGACTTATATTCAACTAATCCTATTTCTGGATTTCTAAAGTACAAATGTGTTTTAGCCATATGTAATTATTAGTTTATTTACTATAAAAGTATAAACATTTTTATTGAAAATGATATGAATAAAGTAAAATTTAAACTCTTTAAGCGGCGAAGCGGCTAAATGTATTTAAATTGAATTCTCAATTTGTGTGAAGCACAATAGCAATTCGAGAAAAACTAAAACTATTTTCTATCATGCTTGCCGAATTAATATTAATAAATTGTCCAAGTTGTCTAATCGTAAGCTTAAATCAAAAATAGAAGATCCTATTATACTATATTCAAAGCTTTTATGAATTTTCTCTTTATAGCAGAGTATAAGGCAAATTCTTTACAACTACTCCTTTTTGTTTTGATATATTTACTAAATGATTTTAGCCATTTAATAGTTATGTAAAGAAATAAGTTTACTTCTTATAATTCTAATCTAGAAATGATACGTTTAAAGTGATTCTAGTGTCTTATTTCTCTCTCTTTTCCTTAAAGTAGATATTTATTAAATTTGCGCATTATTAACAATACTAAAAATATATGAAATCTATTGAAAATGTTGAAATTAAAAGGGAGGATTCGCTTACAATAAAACATATAGATGGTGATTATTGTGTGTCAAATTTTATAGATAAAAGTAATGGTGCATTAACATTCGATAATCTTACTTTAAAATTTCCGAGAGATAAATATTCAAGTTATTCTCTTTTTGAACATAGTAATTATTTAAGTTTATCAGCTATTCCAAAAGCTCTGTTAATAGAATTTCAAATCGTTTTATTACATGCGTTTGTATATTCTCATGATAAACTTGAAAAAGCAATAGAAAAAGCGCAATCAAAAGATTATTTAGATGAACTAAAAAATAAAATAATTATCATCCGTAAAATTTTAATGAGCTTAACTAACTATATTGATTCTTACGAAGAAATGTTACAAGAATATAAAGAAATATAAATATATTGTTTAATATCTCTTCGCGTATCTTTTTTCAAGCACTTGTATAATGTCGAGCAAAATGTATTTAGGTTTTGGCAATTTGTTGTTAATAAAAAATTAAGACTATCTTATATTTTGTTTTCGGAGAAAATCTTTTTGTGTGGAAACACTTTTCATGAATTTCTTAATTTTTTTATTTGAATACCAATTGCAGGGAGTTGTTATTTCGCCCCCAGCATATTGAATAATAAAATATTTTCTTTTTTTCAAAGAATGATAAATAAAAAATATAAATGAAAAAACTAAAAATAAACCTGAAATAGCCCCAATTTCATCACTTCTTAATTCATTAGATGCAAATAATCCGATCACACTTAGTAAAAAGATAATTCCTGCTAATGTTAATTTCCCAGCGGAACTACCAACTTGATATTTCATTCCGGTAACCTCTAGAACATCGACTGATTCTTGCCCATGGTAATAGGTTATACCCCTGTTACTTCTTTCGATCAGTTTCCCTTTTTTATAAATGCGTTTATCAGAACAAATTAGTACAGATTTTTTAAATTTTTCCTGAACAAAAGCAGACGCAAGAAATCCACTCCCTAATACGTCAACTAATTTTTCTTCCCTACTATGGAATAATTTAAATTTCTTTATAGCTGAAATTTGTTCTTTATTATCATTCTCATCAGTAAAATGATTCTCGGACTCAGTATCATTAATCTCTGATTGTTGTACATTAATTGTTTGACTGGTGCCACATTCTTTACAAAAATTAACATCTTCTTTTAACGGTTTACCACATTCTTTACAAAACATTGTTTTAATCTTTATAGTGTTTAAATTTTTTATATAATGATTGATATGTATTTTCAAATAAAGAATATTTTATTTCATCTCCAAATTTTAAAATAAGATTACCATCGAAATCAACTAAACAATAATAAAACTGCATATTAGCTGTATCTCTATATTTTACAATAATAGTGTTTTGAAGTTCACCCGATTCAATAACATATTCCATAAATCCTCCTGATATGGATTTAATATTATTAGTATGGGTATCATATCTATCTATCCCTGCACCAAAAGCAGCACTCGCATCGGTTCGCCAATTATTATTTACAAATATATATTTCTTACATTTAGAAAAATATACATAAAGATAGCTCCCCCTATAAACTCCAATATCATATTCTCTAATAGTCATAAAATCTTTCCTTATACTTAATTTTATTTTTGATAAATAAGTATCTTCATAACTATAATAATATTTTCCTTGTTTATATATATTATATGTTATACCATCGTATACTGTATTATTGTAATATTTAGGTATTGATTTCCATTGTTTTATTTTTCCATCAAAATATTGAATTTGTTTCTTTATCCTTTTAGCTTCTTTACTATTTGGATAATTATTGATAAATCTTCTATAAACATTAATATTAGGATTTTTTAAAAGATAATTCCAATCACTATTTTTTTTATTTTCTTTTTTTATACGATTAACAGTATTTTCAGCATCCTTTCGATAATGCCCATCGGGAAAATCTTTCAAAAATTTCTCAAAATTTTCAAGATTATTTGAGTTTTCAATTTTTTCCCATCGAACATATTCAAGATCATTCTTGGCTCGTGAGACATTTTTACTGTTTGGATATTTTTTTATAAAATCTTTTAATGATTTACCATCATATTCAAACATATGGTTACGAGCATATTCCCAAGAAACTCTTTCTTCTCCTAATATTATTTTTCTTACAATACCTAATTCACGAGAATAACTATATGTTATTAAGGCAATTAAAGCAATTAGAATATATATAATATTTGCTATTTTCTTTCTTTTATTTTTCTCCTTAAATTTCTTAAATATTGATTCAGATTCAGAAACTAATTCGCCAATATAATTTATACAATCCCATTCTTTTTTTTCTTTGACAGCAATTAATTGATCTGGTAAGATTTTATATTTTTTGTATTTACAGGGTACAATCAATTTTCCTGATGCGTTTATAAATCCATATTTATCACCACGTTTTAATTTTGCTATATCATCTTTAAAATCAGCAATTACATTATACTCACACGGGAGTATAATTGCCCCAGCTTTATCTAATAAACCGTATTTTCCATCTTTACTAAATTTTATAAAACTATCCCCAAAATCAGAAAATTTATCATATTCACATTTAAGAATTTCTTTACCAAGATTATTAATTAAACCACCTCTTGTAATATCTTGATATATATTATGCGTATTTTCCCTGACGGTGACTACACAAAAATTTCCTGAAAAATCACTTATACTAAAATATTTATTTTGTGTGATTTCTTCTCCTTTTTCATTTATTAATAAGTAATAATCGTCATATTTTACTTTTGCAACATGGTTATTAAAGTCATGGATTTCAGTATATTTAAACGGGGTTATTTCTTTACATTGTGCATCTATAAATGTCCATTTATCATCTCTTTTCACTCTTGCAAAACCATTAATAAATTTGAGGGCAAAATCATATTTAAAAGGGGTTAATTCATTCCCGTTATTATCTACAAAAGCAAATTTATTGTTAAATTTTACAACTGCCTTATTTTCAAAAAATTCACCAGCAAATGAATATTTAGCGGGGACAATTACATCTCTGGTATTAACATCTTTATAGCCAAATAAACTACCTGTTCTAAATGGCTCTAAATTACCATTAAAGTAAGAAACTTGATCTATTTGCTGACTACCGCAATGTATACAGAATTTGGAGTCATTATCAATTTGCTTTCCACACTTATTACAAATCATATTAGTTATTTTTACATGAAATTAATAAAAAAACTACAAACACAATAAGCTTATTAACAATAATTTAAATTTTATTGAGACTGTGGCATAAAATTGTTTTTACTCTATATTTATCAAGACAATCTCATAAATACATTGGCAAGCGGCGCGATTACATTATGTTTTTCTTATCTAGCTAATCCTATTATGCAGTAAGAGTTTTGAAGTTAAGTAAATTTCTTTAGTTTAAGGTCATTCTTCTGAATCTTCAGTTTCTATAGATTGTCGAACGTCATCTATTTATGATATACTAGGACACTTTTTTACAATGCTTCTTTAATTTGCCAAACTAAGCCTGGTAAAAGAATTTGATTTAAAAGATTTGAAGTGATATATTGAGAAGCCCAATACGAATGAAAATGAAAAAAAAGTTCTTTTATGTATTGAAAAATTAAAAAAAGTCAACTTTTTAATGAGTGCATGGGAATCTCTAGAAACCATATCAAATTCTGGATAAGCCTGGTACGATTTTGGTTTCCGAAACTATGACCTAGTTTGGATCTATAGTTTAAATTACTAAATTCATGAGACTAATCCAATAAATTCAATTTTTGGTTGACTAAATGTTGACTAGATATAAAAATAAAAAGGTTTAATGTTTTGTCAATAAACCTTTTGTAGTTTAATGTTGTGGAGCATAGCGGAATCGAACCGCTGACCTTTTGACTGCCAGTCAAACGCTCTAGCCAACTGAGCTAATGCCCCATGTTATAGATCATGTGAAAATACATTTTTTTTATTTAAAATGAAAAGTTATTTTAGCAAGCTCAAATTATAAAGAGGAGATTAATTGAATTTAAGTTATTAAATAAACAAACATATTTTAAGTTTTTTTAACAATTTAAAGCTTGATTTCAAGAAACTTGTAGTTGTACACAACGTATAATTAATGCTCAAGAAAAATTTGACTCTATTTTTTGCATTTAAATTTTGAAAAACATTATTATATTATTTATTTTTAGGCATTCAAAAATAAACCAACATGGAAGTTAAAAAAACAGATAAAGCTAATTTAGAGAAGAAAAGAGGCATTTTTCTTCAGTTGGGTTACGTTATCGTTCTGGGCTTAGTACTACTAGCTTTTGAATGGGGAACAAAACCAACAAATATTAACTCATTAGGTGAGCTGGATGATTTGGATCTTGAAGAAGAAATTATTCCTATCACACGTCAGCAAAATGAACCACCTCCACCACCACCTCCACCACAAACTACTGAAGTTATTAATATCGTGGAAGACGATGTGGAAATTGAAGATGAGTTAATTTTAGAAGATACTGAAGCTGATCAGGATGATATAATTGAAATTGTTGAATTCGATGAAGAAGAAGAAGAAGTTAACGAGCAGGAAGTATTCTTTGTTGTTGAGGACATGCCAACTTTCCAAGGACAAAGTAGTGATGCTTTCCGTATTTACATTCAGAAAAACCTAAAATACCCTATCATTGCTCAGGAAAATGGTATTAGCGGTAGAGTTTTCGTTCAGTTCGATGTAAACGCAAAAGGTGACATCACAAATGTAGTTGTTGTTCGTGGTGTTGACCCATCTCTTGATAAAGAAGCTGTTCGCGTTGTTAAATCATCTCCTAAATGGACTCCTGGTAAACAAAGAGGACGTCCGGTTAGAGTTCGATTTACGTTCCCAATTGTATTCCAATTACAATAATATATATCTTAAGATAAAAAATAATCCCGCTCATATAAGCGGGATTATTTTTTTATACGACCAGGGTTTTTATTAATAAAGTCTTTCCAGCTATTAAATGTTTTTGCTGTATCAGGTACATCTGATTGATAGAAATGACACATCGCAGCAGCAAGACCATCTGTCGCATCTAAATCAGAAGGTAATTCCTTTATCTTTAGTAAACTTTTTAATAACATCGCAACCTGCTCCTTGGAAGCATTACCTTGTCCTGTAATAGACATTTTAATTTTTCGTGGAGCATATTCAAAAATTGGTATTGATCTTGATAATGCAGCAGAAATTGCCACCCCTTGTGCTCTACCTAATTTTAACATAGACTGAACGTTTTTACCATAAAATGGAGCTTCTACGGCCATCTCGTCAGGATGATATTGTTCAATAAGTGATAATACCCGCTCAAAAATCTTCTTTAATTTTGTATAGTGATCAGCGTACTTTTTTAACTCAATTACTCCTAGTGCAATAAGATTTGCTTCTTTTCCAACAACGTTAATAATACCGTATCCCATGATAGTAGTTCCGGGATCTATTCCTAATATGACTTTTTCTTTAACCAAACTTAAATTTAAATAGCACCAATTTCATCTTTAAAACTAATAATTTCCTTTATTGGTTTTCTAAAAATATCTGAAGACGATTTTAAACTTGAAAAAGAACCAGTTTCAATATGATATAATACCTCATCTAAAACCGCTTCTCCTTCTCCAAAATTATTAAATACGTCATCCTCAACATAACTATCAGCTGTTAAACCATTATAATATCCACCATAATTATCCGCATTAACCAATTTAAATGATATCGGAACATAAACTAAATCGCTTATAGAACTTTGAATAGCATACATCCCGACCGGTTTCCCATAAGTATCGTCACCAACAATGTATACATCCAAATAAGGTTCTAAGCTATTAATTATTACTTCACTTGCTGATGCTGATCCTTTACCTGCAATGAAATAAACTCTATCTAATCTTAATGAACTACTATTTTGAACAAAATACGAGCTCACATTATTAAGAGACATATTGTTGTTATGTTCATATTTCACAAACAACTGTCCATCAACATTATCAGGAATTATCAGTCCAGCCAAGTGTTCAGCAATATCAATTTGACCTCCCCCGTTATATCTTAAATCAATAACCAGTTCATCAATATTTGCGGCTCTAAAATTACTAAAAACAGTATTCAGTTCCATTTCTGATGGGCCTATAAAACTTTTAAAAAAGAAGTAACCAATTTTTTTGCCTCCAACATCAATAACTGTTTCATTTGATACGGTATTCATAGTTACTAGCTTTTTGGTAAACTCTTCGTTAACTATTTGTCCGGTAGGAGATTCAAACTTCATTAAATTCGTTACGCCGATTTCGTCATTTCCAAGTAAACTATTTATATCGGTATTGTCATCAACAGAAGTTCCATTTATTTCTTTAATAACCCAACCACGTTCAATTCCATAGTTATTTAAATCAGAATCATCAAATAAAAATGTAACTCTAACATTTCCTTCTCCATCCGAAGTATAACCGAATCCATATCCAACGTAAGTTCCTTCATCATAATATTGCGCAAAAGCATCTTTGTTAGTTATATAACTCCATTTATCTTTAGGCAGGAAGCGCATTCCTTCTAATAGTTCATCAGGAGTTGCATAATTATCAGGTTCAACATTAGGAATGGAATCTATCCAATAATAATAATAAGACATTACATCATAAAACTCATCTGTCTGTTGTCTGTCTGTTGGATGTATTTCATCGTTTTCGCAAGCGGTTACAAATACTAAACCAATTACTATACTTAAAAAAACTAACTTATTTAAGGTTCTTGCTTTCATAGTTTTTTCCTCTTCATTTGTTGAATTAATATTCCTAGCACAATCAAAATTAAACCGAATATTGTAGTAATTAATATTTTTTCCTTCAAAACTATACTAATAAATACTAACGAACAAAATGGAGTTAAGTATATAAGATTTCCAATTTTATCTGTTCTACCAGCTAATTTTAATGCTTTTAACCAAATAACAAAAGTTATGCCCATTTCAAATAATCCAATATATACCCCGGCTAATATCCCTTGCCAACTAATTGAATAAAGATCTGAAAATATGATGGTTGTTATAAATATAAACAACATTGCAAATATAAAGTTAAGTAACAGCTTTACAATTTCGTCTCGATTATCGCGTACATTAAACAACCAAAACAATGCCCAAATTATTGAACTTCCCAATGCTAGAAATATTCCCAAAGGATTAGAAAATTCAAAATTTATTAAATTTCCTTGCGATGAAATTAGAATAACTCCAATAAAACTTAACAATAATGCAATTGCACTTTTTAACTCGAGCTTTTGTCTTAGAATTGGAATTGACAATAATACAAGAGTTATGGGCCAAACAAAGTTTAAGGTTTGAGCTACTTGGGCAGGTAGCAATGAATAGGCAATAAACAATATAGTGTAGTAAAGAAAGGGATTCAAAAAACCAAGCAATAAAGATTTTCCATACTCTTTTTTTGTTTGATTTTTTAAACCACTCAAATTTCCCTGATAAAGCAACACTAGGAATAAAAAAACAATCGTAGTTAGAGTTGCTACAAACAGTAATTGAAAATAATCAACATATTTTAGTCCTATTTTAAAAGCAGATGCAGATGTTCCCCAAAAAAAGATTGTAAAACCAGCATAAATATATGCTTTAGATTGATTTTTCATTTATTGCAAAGAATCAGTTAGTGTATTTTGGAAGTAATATTCTGAATCAATAAAAGTTAAGCTTGAATCTACTCTTTCTTCTAAAAACTGAACTAATTCAAGTAATTCTGTTACCTCAATTAAATATTCTGTTTCAGAAATATCATTATTTAAATATTCATTTCTTACTGAATTAAGTTGATCTTTTGCAAAATAAATTTCCTGTTGTATTTGAAAAGCTATTTCATTTAATTCAGTTAAACTTTTTTCTATAAACTGATAAAAACCTAACGAGTCTGGAAGGTTTAATACTTGAATTATTGAATCTCTTTTAGTACTATCGTCTGAAATAAAATAAAGGTTTTTTGATATTTCATCAAAACTTAGTTGTAAACGACTTAAAAGACTATCTGTAACAGAAGTTAATCTATCTAAATCAGATAAATCTTTTTCTTTTTTATTAGTACAACTTGTTGTTAATAATATAATTAATCCAATAAATAAAATCCTCATGATATCAGATATTATAAGGAAATAATAATACAAATAATTTTACAGATAAAAAAAGAGTAGTTATTAGAGCACTCTTCATCAAATATCATTAAACGTTGTTTAATCAATAATATCAAATCCAGTATATTTTCTTAATATCTCTGGAATAACGATCCCTTCTTCAGTTTGATTGTTTTCGAGTAAAGCTGCCAAAATTCTTGGTAATGCTAATGCGCTTCCATTTAAAGTATGTGCTAATTGCGGCTTCTTTTCTCTACCTGCCGACGAGGCAGGTACCTCTTCTTTATACCTTAATCTTAATCTGTTTGCCTGGTAAGATTCAAAATTGGAAACAGAACTAACTTCTAACCACTTTTTCTGGGCTACAGAAAACACTTCAAAATCATAGGTTAAAGCAGAAGTAAAACTTATATCACCACCACAAAGTTTTAATATTCTATAAGGCAAGTTTAATGACTGAACTAGACCTTCTACATGATTTACCATTTCATCCAATGTATCGTATGATTTTTCAGGATGTTGAAACTGAACTATTTCAACCTTATCGAATTGATGTAAACGATTTAAACCACGAACATCTTTACCATATGAACCAGCTTCTCGTCTGAAACATGGAGTATAAGCAGTCATTTTTATTGGAAAATCTTTAGAAGATAAAATGTCTCCTCGAAAAATATTTGTAACCGGCACTTCTGCAGTTGGTATTAAATATAAATTATCAGCAGTTACGTGATACATTTGCCCCTCTTTATCCGGTAACTGACCTGTTCCAAAACCGGAATCCTCATTCACCATCAAAGGCGGCATCACTTCCATATAACCTGCTTCAATAGCCTTGTCAAGAAAATAGCTAATTAAGGCTCTTTGTAGTTTTGCACCTTTTCCCTTGTAAACAGGGAAACCACTTCCGGTAAGTTTATTCCCTAGCTCAAAATCAATAATGCGATATTTCTTTGCTAAATCCCAATGTGCCAAAGCATTCTCAGACAAAACAGGCATTTCTCCTCCCGCTTTTACTTCAACATTATCATCTTCTCCTTTGCCGTTGGGAACAGATTCATGCGGTAAATTCGGTATTTGAACTAATAAATCGTTCAGTTCTTTTTCAATGGATGCTAATTCATCATTTTGCGATTTAACCAAATCTTTTAACTCAGTATTTTTAGCCTTTAACACATTTGCTTCATTTACTTTTCCGCCTTTAAACAACATTCCTATTTCTTTGGATATTTTATTTAATTCTGCCTGGTTTTTATCCATGCTATTTTGAGTAGATCGACGTTTTTGGTCTAAATCCAAAATTTGATTTATTAAATCTTCAGCTTGAAAATTCTTAATATTTAATCTTTCAATAACTAAATCTTTATTCTCCTGAATGAATTTTAAGGTTAGCATATGTTGAAAATGAATGGTTTATAAATAAAAAATCTCCTAAGTTTTTACTACATAATAGTAAAATCAGGAGATTCAAAATTAAGTAAAAATCTTTTATTCTTCGAAAGGAATAACCGATACGTATGATTTATTCCCTTGTTTTTTTCTAAATTCGATTTTACCATCAACTAAAGCAAATAATGTGTGGTCCTTACCCATACCAACATTTTCGCCAGGATAGTGTTTAGTTCCTCGCTGACGAACGATAATGTTACCAGCTTTCGCATTTTGTCCGCCATATAATTTTACACCTAATCGTTTACTTTCCGATTCGCGACCGTTACGTGAACTACCAGCTCCTTTCTTATGTGCCATTTCTAAATATTTTTAATTATTCTGTAATAATGTCTTCTACTTGAATTTGGGTAAACTGTTGACGATGTCCGTTTAACTTTTTATACCCCTTTCTTCTTTTCTTTTTGAAAACAAGCACTTTGTCACCTTTTTGGTGAGCTAAAATCTTAGCGGAAATTTTTGCAGCCTTCACGGTAGGTTTTCCGACTTTTACCTTTCCGTCATTATCTAACAACAGCACTTTATCGAACTCTACAGTTGATCCTTCTTCTTCCTCTAAACGATGAACAAAAATCTTACTGTCTTTTTCTACTTTAAACTGTTGACCTGCTATCTCTACAATTGCGTACATCTATTAAATTTTTAACAGCCTGCCTGTCCTCCTTCAGAGGATAGATCGGCAGACAGGTTCTTATACATTTTTTGGGAATGCAAAAATATAAAAGTTTATCTGATTCACAAACAATTAATCGTTTTATTTTTAAATCTGATAATAATAAATCGCAAATCAGACGCAAATATATGATAAAAACCTAATTTTGATGAACTAATCTCGGCA
>JANQHR010000112.1 GCA_028282585.1 Bacteroidales bacterium
AGACAAGGAATAGTCCTTTTGTGTTCGCCTAACATACTTGTTTTCACTTTTTTCTTTCATAACATTACTTTTTTTGTAACGCTATTTCAGGACGAGACATTAAGATTACAAAAAAAGGAGGCGTAAAATACACCTCCTTTTTACATGAATAGTAAACTATTTTTATTCGATAGCTTCAACCTTTCTGGTAGAATAGTTGATCTTAAGGGCACTTGCTTTACGCAATTCCTGCTTAACGTCAACAATAATTCCCATTTTTGTTTCTTGATCAACTTTAAGTGAAACTGTCATTAATGGACGTTCATTTTCATCCATCTTTTCTCTTTCAGCTGCAACATAATCTCTAATATCTTCTACTTTAGCGAAAGCATCGTTCAATTGAATCCTAGGCTCAGTTCCAAACATTTTCTGGAAAGTCTTTTTCGGTTTACCAATATTGATATAACTTACTAATGATTTTCTTTCCAGTTTTTTTACCTCCGTTGCACCAGGTAATTTTTGATTAATTTTTAATGTTTGTTCTCTCATTACAGTACTTACCATAAAGAAGAATAACAACATAAAAACGATATCTGGTAACGAAGCTGTTGAAACTTGAGGCATTCCGCCTTTTCCTTTTCGTTGAAATTTAGCCATATTAGTTTCCTCCTCCGATGTTTTTAGGTTCTGCTTCAGAAATGATCTGAGGATAATATTTCTTTATTGCATCTTGTTTGTCTTCAGGAAGATTTTCATAAAACTTCCCAAACTCTCTCATCGAAACTTCATCACGAACTTCATTGTAAGCTGCTATAAGCTCATTCTGCACCTTGATATACATTCCATATGAGGTTCCCCGGTCGTTTTGCAACGAAATTATACCTTTAGAAACCATTCTTTCACCTAAGAAATCTATTTCTCTTGGTTCTTTTTCCGGTAAATTCTCTTTATTCTCAGGATTAACAATAAATTCTTTAGCAGCTTCTCTAAGATTATAAACATTCATTTGTTGACCTTCAACTAAAAGCTGATCATTAGAATTAATAAGAACAACGTATACATTACGCTCTTTAATCTGATCATTATTATCAATCTGATCTGGATTATACGGAGGTAATTTCCTAGATAATCCGGTGTCGATATCCATTGTAGTTGCTACAAGGAAAAAGATCAATAAAAGGAAAGCTATGTCGGCCATAGAACCACCGTTAATTTCGGGAGTTTCTCTTGACTTTCTTGCCATAAACTATTTTTTAAATGTTTGAACAAGCAAGGTTTAACCTTGCTTAAATTTTATTTAAATATCTTAGCTACTTCAGTATATAACATTGAAACAATAGCTATTATTGCCAATACATATATTGAATGTATCATTGTTCCTGCATATTTTAATGTTGAAGGAACGTCATACTGAACTAAGTCAACATTTGTAATTCCCAATTGTTCTGTTGATGATAACATATATGCAATACCCACTACAACAACTAATGCAACGATTCCTAATAAACCTTTCTTTGCATTTTTAGGGTTTGTTATCATTTGAATAACCGGAAATATAATTGTGAATCCAACAGCAATTCCGGTTAATACATATGCCCACAAAATAAATATGTTAGTATATGCCGGATCGCCGGTAATATCCTCACCACCTGCGTAAAATAATATTGTTAATAATGCAGATATGGCAAGTAGGACTATTAAAAGTATCCTTAATATTTTAGCCATAGTTATAATCATTTTTTAAGGTTGTATTTTACTAATATATCAATTAAAGAAATTGAAGCATCTTCCATATCATTAACAATGCTATCGATCTTTGAAACAATATAATTATAAAATACTTGTAAGATAACCGCAACGATCAAACCAGATACGGTAGTAATTAACGCAACTTTAATACCTCCAGCTACTAAGGTTGGAGAAATATCACCAGCTTTTTCGATAGAGTCGAATGCACCGATCATACCAATTACTGTACCCATGAAACCTAACATAGGAGCTGTAGCAATAAATAATGAAATCCAGGTAATTCCTTTTTCTAATAGTCCCATTTGAACTGAACCGTAAGAAACAACTGATTTTTCAACAACTTCAATTCCTTCTTCCATTCTATCAAGACCTTGATAGAAAATACTAGCAACAGGCCCCTTAGTGTTACGGCAAACTTCTTTTGCAGCTTCAACACCACCTTGGTTCAACGCTTCTTCAACAGCTAATAAAAGCTTGTTTGTATTGGTTGATGCAAGGTTAAGGTAAATAATTCTTTCAATTGCAATTGCTAAACCTAAAATTAAACAAAGAAGAACAACACCCATAAATCCAGGGCCTCCTTCAATGAACTTTAGTTTAATTTGTTTATGCAAAGTCTGAGTTTCTTCAACTTCAACTTCAGCAACTTCCTCTGTAGCATCTTCTTCAACAACTGCTGATTCTTCCATAGCTTCTTCCATAATGGTATCAGCTTGTTCAACAGCTGTTTCTTCAGCCTCTTCTTGAGCAACTGCATAGAATGACGCTCCTAAAAGCATCCCAAAAACTGCTATAAATGCAAATAATTTTTTCATGGTTTGTTTTCTGTTTAAATTATTAACGATTTTTATGTTTGTAAAATTATTAAAAAATTAACTAATTAAAAATAATTGCGGAGAAAGAGGGATTCGAACCCTCGATACCGCTCCACACGGTATACACACTTTCCAGGCGTGCGCCTTCGACCACTCGGCCATTTCTCCTTCACGTATTCTCCCCAATTTAGGGGCACAAAATACAAAAAAATAAGCAAAATCAAATAATTTATTTTGTTATTTCACCACTTATGGACTGATTTAACAGTAATTTAGTTCTACTCACTTCATATTTTTTTCCTAGCAAATGCATTAATTTCGCAACCGCAGCTTCTGTTGTAATATCATACCCACTTATTACTCCAAGTTTTTGTAATTCATTACCTGTTTCATATTTAGTCATATCTACACTACCTGCAGAACACTGAGTTACATTTAATATTATTATATCATTATTAATTGCTTTTTTTAGTTCATTTAAAAACCACTTTTCAGTAGGAGCATTTCCTGCTCCATATGATTCCAAAACCACTGCTTTTAATTTTTCAATATTTAATATAGCGCTTATAACTTCTTTACTAATCCCGGGGAAAATTTTTAGGATTGCAATATTAGTATCCAAATCTGTATGAGTTACTAATTCTTTTACAGAAGTTGAATAATGAATAGCTCCATAGTTAAATTTTAGCTTTATTCCTGCATCAGCAAGATTAGGATAATTAGGAGATTCAAATGCATTAAAATGTTCTGAATTATATTTAGTGGTTCTGTTTCCGCGCATTAATTTATTTTCGAAATAAATGCAAACTTCAGGAGCCAATGGTTGTCCATTTTTCTCAGTTGCAGCTATTTCTATAGCGGAGATAAGATTTTCTTTTCCATCTGTTCTCAAAGTGCCAATAGGCAACTGTGATCCTGTAAAAATAACAGGTTTACCAAGATTCTCCAGCATAAAACTTAATGCCGATGCTGAAAAAGCCATCGTGTCAGTTCCATGGAGAACAACGAATCCATCGAAATTATTATAATTTTTTTTAACTATTTCAATCAGTTTAACCCAAACCTCAGGATTTAGATTAGATGAATCAATAATGGGATCAAATGAAATCGTAGAAAGCTTAAAACCAAATCGTTTTAACTCTGGTACTTCTTTGAGTATTTGATCAAAATCGAAAGGAGCAAGCACTCCGGTTTCAGGATCTTTTTTCATTCCGATAGTACCACCTGTATAAATAATTAATATAGATTTTGACCTATTTCCCATATATATTATATCCCAAAAAGTTGCTTTGCATTATCTGTTGTAATCATAGCAACTTCTTCTATTGTAATATTTTTTATTTCTGCAATTTTTTGAGCAATATAAAGTATATATGCACTTTCGTTCCTTTTTCCCCTTTTTGGAACAGGTGCCAAATATGGTGAATCTGATTCTAAAACGACATGATTAATGTCAATATTATTCACAACTTTATCTAAACCGGAATTTTTAAATGTTACGATCCCTCCTATTCCAATCTTGAATCCCCAACTAATTATCTGCTTTGCCTGCTCATCATTACCAGTAAAGGCATGAAAAACTCCATTCAATTCTTCATCAATTACATCATGCATTATAGTAAAAATCTCATCAAAAGATTCTCGCGCATGGATAACAATAGGTAATTTATATTTTTTCGCTAATTCAATTTGATATCTAAAAGCCTCTTCTTGCTCTAGTTTAAATGATTTATCCCAGTAAAGATCAATACCGATTTCACCAATTGCATAAAACTTTTGTTTAGTTAACCAATTCTCAACTTTCTCTAATTCTGTTTTATAATTCTCTTTGACTGATGTTGGATGCAAACCCATCATAGGTAAACAATAGTCAGGGTATTTAGAAACTAATTCCATCAATCGTTCAGTTGTAGAATTATCTACATTTGGAAGAAGAATCTTTCTTACTCCATCCTTCTGCGCCTTGAGTATAACTTCATCACGATCAGAATCAAATTCCGGAAGAAAAATATGACTATGTGTATCTATTAGTTGCATAAAATTTAAACGCTGCAAACATAAAAAATTTCTTAATCAAAACTTATAATCAGTATTTAATTCTGTATGTCTTAAAACATTTATTAATTAAATAGATTAACTTTTAAAAGAAAACCCTTAAACAAAAAGAGGCTAACAGAAAAGTCAATTTATCTTTTGCAGAATAAGATATTTGAAAAAAGCCCAGGGCGGGTAAAAATAAAAAGGGCTGTCGAAAAGTTTCAGACAGCCCCTAAGTTCTTTGCAGATTAATTATTTATACTGCTCCTTGAGCAAGCATAGCCTCAGCAACTTTAACAAATCCACCGATATTTGCTCCTTTAACATAATCAATAAATCCCTCAGAGTCTTTACCGTATTTTTCACAAGTAGCATGAATATCTTTCATAATTTGATTTAATCTCTGGTCAACTTCTTCTCTTGTCCAGCTTAAACGTAAACTATTTTGCGACATTTCAAGGCCCGAAACAGCAACACCACCGGCATTAGCGGCTTTACCAGGACCATAAAGTATCTTGTTTTGTAAATATACTTCTACAGCTTCCGGAGTTGAAGGCATATTAGCTCCTTCAGAAATTACGAAACATCCGTTTGCAACAAGTGTTTTTGCTTCTTCTTCATTAATTTCATTTTGAGTTGCCGATGGAAGAGCAACATCACACTTAATGCCCCAAGGGCGCTTACCTTCATAATATTCGCAACCGTACTTGTCTGCATATTCTTTAATACGTCCACGCTTCACATTTTTAAGTTCCATTACGTAAGCTAACTTTTCAGCATCAATTCCGTTTGGATCGTGAATAAATCCTGCAGAATCTGATAATGTAACAACTTTACCTCCTAGTTCATTAACTTTTTCAGTAGCAAATTGAGCTACGTTGCCAGAACCAGAAACTGCAACTATTTTACCTTTGAAGCTATCTCCGCGAGTTTTCAACATTTCCTCGGCAAAATAAACGGCTCCATAACCTGTAGCTTCAGGACGAATTAGGCTACCACCATACATGGTGCCTTTTCCTGTAAGTACTCCAACGAATTCGTTACGTATACGCTTATATTGTCCGAACATATAACCTATTTCGCGACCGCCTACTCCAATATCACCAGCGGGAACATCGGTGTTATGACCGATATGTTTACATAACTCTGTCATAAAACTTTGGCAAAAACGCATTACTTCGTTATCTGATTTTCCCTTTGGATCAAAATCAGAACCACCTTTACCTCCACCCATAGGAAGTGTAGTTAAACTATTCTTAAATACTTGTTCGAATGCTAAAAATTTAAGAATACTTAAGTTTACTGTTGGATGGAATCTTAATCCTCCTTTGTATGGACCTATCGCACTGTTCATTTCAATACGATAACCTTTGTTAATTTGAATTTCTCCCTTATCGTCTAACCAAGGAATTCTAAAAAGTATTACTCTTTCAGGTTCAGCAATTCTATCAAGAATCTTTGCATGTTTGTACTTGGGATTTTCCTCGATATAAGGAATAAGAGATTCGGCTACTTCTTGTACTGCCTGATGGAATTCATTTTCATTTGGATTCTTGGCAATAATTTGAGCCATAAATTGTTCTACACGTGGATCCATAATTTTTATTAGTTTTTTAGTTTGTAATTTATGGTTTAATACTAACAAACATATGTAAAAAAAAAATTAAAGAAAATAACGCAAAACACAATACACGTTTATTTGCATATGTTTTAAAACTACCTACAAGTCTGAACATTACATTAGATGGGTATTTCGACTACCGAAATGATGCAACATGTTTAAAAACACTTCCTGATTTTTATCATAGATAAACCGATGAAATCAGCTTGTATATTTTACCTGGTAAAGTCTTTACTACTCCCATAAATTCGAGGTTCAATAAAATTGGAGAAACCTTACTTGTAGGCATATTTGATTTTAAACAAATTTTATCAATTGGTATTTCATCTTCAGTTTTCAAGATATCTGCTATCAATTTCTCCTCTTCATTAAGGTTCGCAAACAAACTTCCTTGTATATCTGTCTTTTCAGGCTGTATTGCTTCCCATCCCAGTATATACTCCAAATCATTTATTGAAGTAAGCATTGCTGCTTTATTTGATTTTATTAAATTATTACAACCAACAGAATACTCATCGGAAACACGTCCGGGTACAGCAAACACATCCCTGTTATAAGAGTTCGCAATATCTGCAGTAACTAAAGATCCTCCTTTTACTCCAGATTCTACAACAATTGTAGCATCTGACAAACCTGCAATTATCCGATTTCTTTTTAAAAAGTTGTTTTTATCCCGAACTGACTCGCTTGGAAAATCTGTAAGTAGCATACCTTGTCCTTCAATTTCCGTTGCCAACTTTTTATGTGATGCCGGATATACAATATCCAATCCGTGTCCGAATACTGCAATGGTATCCAAATTATTATCTAATGCAGCTCGATGCGCAACAGCATCTATTCCATATGCTAAACCACTTACTATTATAGGATTATGATTTCGAGACTTTAAATCTTCAACTAATTTTTTACAAAAGTCTTTTCCTTCCGTTGTTGCTTTTCTTGTACCAACAATACTTATAATTTTACGTGAATTTAAATTAGCATTACCTTTCGTATATAAAAGGATCGGCGCATCTTCGCAATATTTTAATCTTTCCGGATAATTTTTATCTAAATAAAAAATGACAGAAATCTCATTTTCTTTAATAAAACCTAATTCTTCTTCAGCCTTAGGTATAACGTCTGAATTCATTATCAAATCTGCCAGAGTATTTCCAATTCCCGGAATTTTAAGTAAACTGCTTCTATTTTCTAAAAAAACTCCTTCGAAACTTCCAACGTAAGAAACTAGTTTCTTTGCAGTAATATGCCCTATTTTAGGAATTAAACTTAGGGCAATCTTATATTTAAGGCTACCATTCATTAATAACAAGTAATTTTTACATGAAATTAATGAAAAAATCTCAGACTAAATAAAGCCTTATTTTTTTATAGCTGTTATTTAATTATTACCTAAATAATAAAAATACAATCACTTGCACAAAGCTAAAAAATTCTTTCAATCCTTATTAGTTAAAATTCAAACAACTACGGCAAAAATCAAGTAAGGTTTTTTTTATTTAAAATTTATTTTCTAATATTATACTTATTAAACCCTAAATAAATGATTATGAAAAAACTTTTCTTTTTAACAACAATTCTTGTTATTACATCCCAATTAATTACGGCAAAAGCCCCGATAAAATTTGGAAAAATTGATATTGCAGAACTTGAAATGACCAGTTACGAACACGATACAAGTGCAGCAGCAGTAGTACTATGTAAATATGGATATTTCAGTGGTAATAGTTACACTTATACAGAAATAACACGAGTAAAGATCTTAAAAAAATCAGGTGTATCATTATCTGAGTTTACTTTTCCGGGCAAAGAAAGTATGACTGTTAAAGGTATTGTTTACAATCTTGAAAATGGGGAAGTTATTAAAGAAAAACTTAAAAGAGAGTCCATTTTTAAGTTAAAAATTACTGATGATGTTTACAGAATAAGAATTGCTTTACCAAATGTAAAAGTCGGTAGTGTTTATGAAATTCAAACCACCCAAACTCTTTTACCAGTGGAATTTGCTTTTCAAAGAGAAATTCCTATTAAGTATTGTGAGCTAGTTTTAGAAAAATCGGAATATTTAGACTATCGAAAAAGATTTAAAGGTTTTGAGCTCATTAGTTCTGATGGGAATAGATTCTATGTTGAAAATATGCCTGCATTTAAATCAGAACCTTTTATTGATTCTAAAGAAAATTACTTATCTAAATTCGAATTTGATATTCTTAACGTTAGTATTCCCGAACAACTCTATTATAAAAGTTATACAACTTCATGGGAATCAGTAAATAAACGGTTAAGGTCTTATAAGGATTTTGGAGGTGTATTAACCACTGGTTCTCTTTATTTATCAGATATTAAAAAAGATATTGAGCAAAAATATTCTGATCCTTACGATAAATTAAAAGCTGCTTATGAAGCAATCAAACAAGTAAAATGGAATGGGATTGAGTCTTTGTATTCATCTTCAACTCACCTGGTAGGTGTTTTTAAAGATAAAAAAGCTAATTCTGCAGAAATTAATATGATGCTATATCAGCTTCTACAAAAACTTGACATTTACTCTTTGCCCGTAGCAATAAGCACAAGGGACGAAGGGCGATTAGACCCTGTTTATCCAAGTTTAGAGAGGTTAAATTATATGTTTATATGGGCTAAAATAGACGATAAAGAATATCTCTTAGATGCAACCGAAGAAATGCTGCCTTTGGGTATGTTACCTAAAAGGTGTTTAAATCAATCAGGCAGGTTAGTAAATAACGAAAGTGGAAAATGGATTGATCTTAGAACAGACAAAAAAGATAAGGTAAACATAATGTATAACTTAACAATTACTGATGAATTAGAGGCTGAGGGAACTATGGAGTGCTCTAGGTTCGATTATGCTGCATTTAACTTTAGAAAAAAATACAAAGATTATGCAAGTGAAGAGGAGTATTTAACAGATCTGGAGTTTGAAAATGCAGGTTTAAGGGTAAAATCTTTTTCATTATCTGATTTAGATTCAATATACAAACCCATTAAAGAAAAGTATGAAATTAAGGTTGCAAACTTTGCACAAGAGACTGGTGATCTAATTATGATCAATCCTTTCGTCTTTAGTAAAGAAAATAATAATCCGTTCAAATTAGAGGAAAGAAAGTACCCTATTGATTTTGCATATAAAAAGGAGAAATTAATTATATCAAATATTGTTATCCCAGAAGGGTACACATTTAATACTATACCAAAACCAGCAAGAATCTCGCTACCCGAAAAAGCCGGATCTATTTTAATTAATTATTCAGCTAATGGCAACAGTTTAAATGTAATATACAAGTTCATATTAAATAAGGATAGATTTAGTATCGAAGAGTATCCATATCTAAAACAACTTTATGCATTGGTTATCGAGAAACATTCAGAGCCAGTAATTATTAAAAAGTTGTAAAATGAAATCAGGTTACTTTATATTATTTATAACATTATTTTACGGAAATATTTCTTTTGCGAAGAAAACTCCCAAGTACCCTGTTGAAGATATTCCAACTGAACTCCTTATAGCTGCAGATGCTGTAGTAAGAGAAAAAAGTACTGTGCTTGAAGTAATTTCAGAAAATAGAATAGAATGCCGTGAAAAGTACGTAATAACAATATTAAAAGAAAGTGGTAAAGAAAAAGCCTTTTTTGAAGAGTATTACGATAAACTAAGCAGTATAAGCAATATTTCAGCTACAGTATACAACAAAGATGGAAAGAAAATAAAAGTAATTAGATCTGATGATATTATTGATTTAACTGCAGTATCTGGTTTCTCCCTATATGATGATTCAAGAAAAAAAATTATAGATCCAAAATATGCTATATATCCTTATACTGTTGAATACACATTTGACAAAAGATATAATTCTGCATATTATCTTCATGGTTGGAGTGCTTTTTTGGGTTACAATACTTCCGTCGAAAAGCTATCTTTTAAGATTATCAGTCCAGCAAGTTATAATTTTTATTATAAAGAATTTAACTTGAACGAAAAAGCTGCAGAACAACAAGTTGATCAGAAAAAAGTATTATCATGGGAATTTAAAGGATTTAAAGCATTACAGTACGAACCTTTAAGCGACTATCTGCATAAATGGGTACCTTTAGTGAACATAGCTCCAGACAAATTTAATTTAGATGGCTATGCAGGCAGTTTAAAGTCCTGGAAAGAATTTGGCAAATTCTTTGCTAGTTTAAATAGTGGAAAGGATAATATTCCGCAAGAAACAATCGATTATGTTGGAACACTTCTTAATGAAGAAATGACCGATTATGACAAAATAGCTACTATTTATAAATTCTCGCAAGATAAAAACAGATATGTTAGTATTCAAGAAGGTATCGGTGGACAACAACCCTTTGATGCAAAAACAGTTGATAGATTGTCATATGGTGATTGCAAAGCACTATCAAACTATGTTGTAACCCTTCTAAAGAAATTTGGTTTTGAAGCATATTATACCCTGGTATACTCAGGAGATTATATTTATACAGACAAGGAGTTTGTTAAGGATTATTTTAATCATGTAATTGCTTGTGTACCTATAAATAATAACGATACCATTTGGTTAGAATGTACCAATTCTTACTATCCCTGTGGTTACCTAGGAAGTTCTACAGATAACAGAAATGTTCTTTTAATTAAAGAAGACGGTGGGGAATTGGCTAAAACACCTTCATACTCACTTATTGATAATAAGCAGAATTCAAATGGAGAAGCAACTATTTCTCAGGATGGTTTAGTTGATATTGATATAAATATTACTTATTGTGGAACCATGTATTCAGATCAGTATGGTTTATTGTTATTGGATGAAATAGACAAAAAGAAAAAAATTATACAATCTATTGATATACCAGATTTCAATCTTTTAAACTATAAAATTACTACTAACAACGACCGTAAGCCATCATTAAATAAGGAATTATCTATTTCTGTTACCCACTTTGCAAGCAAAATGGGCGACCGAATGTTTTTTGATTTAAATATGATGAACCAATCGAGTTTTACTCTTCCTTACTCGCGTAATAGAATCTCTCCAGTACTTATATTTAGACCTTTTAGTGAAGTTGATTCCATAGTTTATTCTTTGCCACAGGGATATAAGATGGAAGCTTTACCTAAACCAATTGAGTTAAAATCAGAGTTTGGTGAGTACAGTAGTCAGGCTAAATCAGAGGACAACAAGATCTATTATGAGCGCTCAGTTAAAATTTGGAATGGGCAATATCCGAAAGAAAAATACAATGAATTTGTTGAATTTCTAGAAAAGATTGCTAAGCATGATGAAGCTAAAGCAGTATTGATAAAAGAAATCTAAGAATTATGAAATAACATGATAGGCTGTTGCATTACTAAAATTTGCAACAGCTTTTTTGTATAAAGAAGGAGGTACTAAAAGCACCTCCTTACATAAATTACAAACTAAAAAACTACAAGTTATATAATGAATTAAATAACTCCTTGATCTAGCATTGCATTAGCTACTTTTAAGAAACCTGCAATGTTTG
>JANQHR010000160.1 GCA_028282585.1 Bacteroidales bacterium
ATATGTCTGACTATCCCTTTTCCCTTCAATTCTGGCTGCAACAATATTTGCATTACTGTTTCCATTATAGAAGTCTAACTTACCAAGCGAACCAAATGCTTGACCTGTCGAACCATTAATCGTAATTAAAGAATTTATCGACCCAATAGTTAAATTTCCAGTTGTTGTATTATCCCCATTAGGATTCCATTGTCCAGAAACAAAATAGATGTTCAGAATTAACATTGAGAATAGAAAAATAATTTTTTTCATTTTTTCTGATTTTTATAGTTTAGAATTATATTGATTTTATCTGTTTTTATGTGGAATGATTATAGCAATTGTTTATAACGCCCTTTGTTTTGTTAGATGTTAGTTTCAACGCTTTACTTATCGTTCCCGGTTAATTATGTTTACTAAGATAATATTTAGTCGGTAAGCTAGCAAAACCCCGCATGTAGTTTGACTGAATTTTATTGGGCGTTCTGTTAATAAGGGGTAGCTTACCTACTGCTTTAATCAAGGGTAAGAGAGCCCCAAGCGTTTTGTTTACCTTCAGCATCTATTACAAAGGTTTGTATTATAAATCTTAATCCCGAAATGTTGGCCAACTAAATAAGCCTGCTTTCTTTTGCATCGCCAAAAAGAAAGCAGTAAAGAAAACGCCAGGACTGCACCGCCCTGGCAAGAAAATCTACGGGTTGCTCGCTAAAAACTTTGATCGTGCCGATGGCACCAAAATTTTCTTCACGCTCGCTTCCCTTGATTTTTACGCCAATCCGCTGATGTCCTTTAACGCTTTCTAGAAAGGCTTGAATAAACTCGTAAAATACACTAACTTAAAAAAGCTTTCCAAGCCTTTAAAAATGAATTTTCAGCCTCGTCAGCTTTTATAAATACTTCGCTAAATGTTTCCTGGTTAACTCTGCCAGAAATGCCCTGAGCGCATGATGCATAAGGTTTAGTGTGTGG
Source organism: Bacteroidales bacterium (assembly GCA_028282585.1). Taxonomy (GTDB): domain Bacteria; phylum Bacteroidota; class Bacteroidia; order Bacteroidales; family UBA12077; genus UBA12077. Next base: position 952 of record JANQHR010000160.1, read on the forward strand.
TGCGTAAAAGATTGCGGGCTTCAAACTTATCAAGTTACCACCCAAGATTATTGCGGGTGATAACGCTTGAAAACCTCTGAAACGCTTATGCCCTATAGACATTGTTGTTTGCCGTTTTTACTTGTCTTTATTAATCGCTGAGTATATGTCAATGCTTACATATTGTCCATTTTTAACTTCACAATCTTTCATTGTACCTTCCAATTCAAAATCAAGTTTTTTCAGTCCATTTTTGCAATTCTTGTTTTCCGAATCTACAAATCCTTCAATTCTATGAAGTCCTAATGTTTTAAACCCAAAATCACATATTACGGGCATAACTTCTTTCATAATTCCTTTTCCCCAATTTTCGGGTAAAAGCCAAAAGCCTATTTCAGCTTTACGATTCTGCTTCTCCAAACCATTAAATCCACCTGCTCCAATGAAGGCCAGGTCTTTTTTATTGCAGATTGCCCACCATATTCCTGTTTCGTTTATTTCTAAATCCCTAAACCATGTTATTTGTTCTTTAGTCGCCTCCAGCGTATCAAAGCTTATTCCATAGTATTTAATAACATCAGGGTGTGACAAACCTTTATATACATTTTCTAAATCTTTACTATTAAACCGCCTTAAAATAAATCTATCCGTTGTCAATACAGGAAAATCGGAAACTGTTGATGATTCCTTTTTCTTGTCCCAATCCCTTTTTGTTATTGCATAAACAATGTCATCAACCCATTTTCCATTAATAAATAAACTTTCAACGAAATGTGCTTCTTTTCGAAACCCAATTCTTTCAACAAGTTTTATTGAATTTGTGTTTTCAGGGTCCATGGAAGTTATAATCCTATGCTTTTTCAAGTCGTTAAATAAATAATCTATTACCGATTCAACTGATTCTGTTGCGTAACCCTTGCTTTGGAAAAGCTTATTCAGCGTACAACCAACTTCGACCTGTAAGTTTTCTTCGCCGAAGAAGTGTATTCCTAAATCTCCGATTATTTTTTTTGATTTTTTCTCGATAATTACAAATTGAAACCAAGTCTCTGGTTCATTTATTTGTTTGGCAACTTTTCCAATAAAAGTTTCAACATCATTTATTGTCTCCGGAATCCAACCTTGATATTTATTTGTCTCTTTATCTGAGCGATATTCAAATATCCATTCTTTATCAGTCTGTGATATTGGTCTTATTAAAAGTCTATTTGTTTCTATTTTCATTCCTTATCATCTATCTGCAGTAGCGTTCGCTCAAATGGTCTTCGGGTAGCCTGTTGAGCGGGATCGCCGCCTTGCTTATCAGCTTGTTTGACTGCCTGGCTGCGGTTAAACCGGCAGGCAGGTCCCCCTTTAAAAACCTGAACTAAGATAAAGCATAGTCAGTAAGCTACCAAACCCCTTGATATAGTTTGACTTGCTGTTATGGTGCGTAAATTCTACTAGTTATCGTAATGATATCTACAAGCATAAATTCTTACTTCGTTATTATCGGCTTGATAAACCAATCTATGCTCCCTGTCAATTCTACGAGACCAGTATCCAGCTAAATCATATTTCAAAGGTTCAGGTTTGCCTTTACCTTCAAATGGATTTCTCTGAATGTCTTTAATAAGGTCATTAATTTTCTTTAGCATTTTTTTGTCTTCATGCAACCATGAAGTATAGTCTTCCCAAGAATTCTTAGTAAAAATGATTCTCATTATTCTTCGATTAGTTTTTCATTAACGGTGTCACTTGCTTTCATTTGTCTAATAGAATCATATAGTCTATCAGCATTAGCCTTTGAACTTAACAAATGAACTGTCTCCATTATTGAATTATACTCATCCAAAGAAATCATGACCGCCCCCTTACCAGAACCACGTTTTATAATTAAAGTTTCATTATCCGATTCAACAGTATCAAGGAACTTTTTCAGTTTTGTTCTAAACTCTGTATAATTTGCCGCTATCATATCATTACGTTTTTAAGTTTCTATTAAAGTACAAATATACGTACTTTTTTAGCAAAGGTCAAATTTTCCTAGAAGAATTTATGCAGCATAACGGTTAGCATATGCGCTGTGCGGGATTTAAAGCATTTTCTTATCAAATAAAAGCTACGTTTATTAAATGAAAAAGAAGTTAAATTTAACTCTATCACCTGCATGGCTTATGATGCATGGTTATAGACTGTTGCTTATAACTGAGTTTTCAAAGTGTTTATTTCTTTTTTCAACAATTCATTTTCATTTCTAAGTGTTTTCACTTCCTTATTTATCTCAATCATATAAAGAGTTAATTCTTCAATTTTTTGAAGGAGTTGAATTTGGAATTCAGATATATTGAGTCCATTTTCTTTCATTTCATTTGCACTTGCAATCTCCGGTAAATGTTTATTTTCTTTAATGTAAATTTCAATATCAGATAAAGCAGGAAGATTATAATCAGGTTCAAAAACAAAATCAGCAGTTGGTGATAAGGTAACTTTTATTTCTTCGGCTTCCAATTTCCCCTTAATAGCAAGATTTCCTTTCCTACTCAAAATCATATTTTCTTGAAGAACTCCACTATCATCTGCGGTATAAAACGATAATCTGCCATCTTTATATGTCTGACTATCCCTTTTCCCTTCAATTCTGGCTGCAACAATATTTGCATTACTGTTTCCATTATAGAAGTCTAACTTACCAAGCGAACCAAATGC
>JANQHR010000125.1 GCA_028282585.1 Bacteroidales bacterium
ATTTTTTATCAATTTCATCTTAATACCATACTTTTTTTATCAAAAAGACAATAACCAAAACTTATTTGAAACCAAATATAAAAAAGCGGCATAAAAAAGAGACTGCCTTTTTGGACAGCCTCTCTCTCATTTATTAGTACATTTTTAAATATTAATATAAATATTCTAAAGCTACTTCGTCATAATAGCCAAATTCTCCGTCTTCGCTCCCGTTAAAGCAAGCTTTCATTAGAGATGAAGCATCATAACCTGTTGGAGTACCCGGAATATGCACTGCGCCATAAGGGTTTGCATCTTCACCAGAACCACCACAACTTGCTCTTGTAGCCCAATCAGTATGGCGTAAACCAACACAATGACCTATTTCATGCGTAATTACATGTTCAACTACATTTGTATCATAACTTTCTAAACCAGAGAAAATTTGAACCCACTTGTAAGGAGCCCCCCCACTTGGGAAACCAGCCATACCACCAGCTGCACCACTAACTTGATACACTACTATATCTTTTGATTGATAGTCTGTACCAAAAGTTAAATTAAAATACAATCCCAGGTCTAACCTATTATAGTTATCAATAGCCCATCGTAAAGCGGTTTGCATTTTTGATGAAAGAGCATTGCCGCTTCCCGTATAACCAATAACATCAATTGTTTGGTTGTTTGTAACTAAATTATACGTTCGATACTGTTTTTCCCTAATATCCAGAATTTTCATTGCTTCTAACTGTTCTGCAGTCATAGCAATATCGCCTTCAATAATATAAGCATTAAATTCCGATCCATCTGGTAATTCAACAGTACCAAACTTTACATCATCAGTGTTAAAATGCAAAGATTCGATCTTTTCTAAAACTTCTTGAGAAATTTCTTCTGTTTCTTGTAATTCAACTTCCTCTTTTTGACATGCGTAAAAAATTGTTCCTATTGCAAGAAAAATTATAGGAATAAAAAATCTTAAGGTTTTCATTGTAAAATAATTAAGTTAATAAATTAGTTATAGAATGTTGAGTACTAATAAATGCGCTTAGGTTAAATTGCGTCAACTAATATAATATTTTATAAAGTTTTTATAAACCAGTATCGACAAATAACCTATTGTAACCCCCAAAAGGTTATCTTCAACTGATTAAATGATAAAAAATCAAATTTGGTCAATCATATCATCTTTAAAATATAATATCAGATTCTTAAGAATAAAGGTGGAAGTGTTTAACATTATAAATGTTGTATTATAGATGTTATTTCTACTATTTAATTAATAATTATCTTTAACATTAAAAAACTTAGCAAATGAATGCAATCTTCATTATAGGAAGTGTACAGGCTTTCTTTTTTTCTGTTCTAATATTCACAAAAACACAGAAAAAACTTCATGATAAAATTTTAGGATTATGGTTGTTTTTCATGGGATTGCAGCTTTTAATGAAATATATAATTTTTAATGAGTTGTATGTTTACATTCCTTGGATTCTTGGATTTAATGGTGGGCTTCCATTAGTACATGGTCCTTTTTTATTTTTATACATAAATGCACTAACTGAAAACTATAACAAACTTAGAAGTATTGATTTACTGCACCTTCTTCCTTTTATAATTTTTTATACTTATTTGTCTCCGGTTTTATTTTTAAGCCCTGAAGATAAAATTCAAATTTTTATTCATGGTGGAAGTTTTGATATGAAATATCTACCACTTTTCTTGATGATTTTGATTTCAGGTCCTATTTATATCATTTGGTCTTTTTTTTCTCTTAAAAAACATCAGGAAAATATCCTAAAGTTTTTTTCTTTCAACGAAAGAGTTGGATTAAAGTGGCTTTATTATTTAACTCTTGGATTAATGGTTATATGGGTAGCTATATTTATGTCTTATTTATTTGAGCAAGTTTTTCGAATTATTAATTCGACCGAACGTGATTTTATAATCTATATAGTTTTTGTAATTTATGTTTTTGTAGTAGGATTTAAAGGTTTTAAGCAGGGAAGTATATTTTTTAATTTACATTTATTATCAATTAATCAAGATAAATCCTCAAAACCAAAAGAAAAATCCCAAATAAAGAATAGTGATGAAACCTTGATAAGAATTCAAGATTATATGGAAACCGAAAAACCGTTTTTAGAAGAAAAACTTTCCATTGTTCAATTATCAGAAAGTCTGGATATTCCTTATTATATACTTTCACAGATTATTAATGAAAAACTAAATCAAAATTTCTTTGATTTTGTTAACACATATAGAGTTAACGAAGCAAAAGAAAAATTAATTGATCCTAAATTTGATCATTACACGATCCTGGGAATTGCAATGGAATGCGGTTTTAATTCAAAGGCTTCTTTTAACAGGATTTTCAAGTTAAAAACATCTGAAACGCCCACTCAGTTTAGAAATTCACAAAAAGAATAAAAAAATTAATTTAATAAACTTATCTGACTAATTACAGTAAAAATCTATCTTTTAGGTTCTTTCGGCCACTTTTACTAATTCGGTATCTATTATTATTTTTCAAGATGACAATATGCTCATCGACCGTATACTTCTCTATTGATTGAATATAATCAATGTTAATAATTGTGCTTCGATGAATTCTCACGAACTGGTTATTATCCAATTTTTCTTGGATTGAGTTTAACGATTTACGCATTATGTGTTCATCAATTGATGTAATTATTTTTAAATAGTAATCGGAAGCCTCAATAGCTATAACATCTTTAACATCGATAAAAGTTACTCCTCCTTCCCGCTTTACCAATATTCGATTCGTAAATTCTTCGACCGGTTCTTCAGTCTTTTCAACTGGTTTTGTAAACTGTTTTACCAAATCTTCGATGTTTTGAGAATATTTGCCCGATTTGATCATTGATATTTGCTTTTTAGTTCTTTTTAGTACGTCAAAAAACCGATCATCTTCAAAAGGTTTCAGAAGGTAGTCAAAGGCACTTGCCTCAAATGCCTTTATTGCATATTGGTCGAATGCCGTTATAAAAATAATTAAGGGACTTACAGTATTGGGTAGTTTATTTAATACTTCAAATCCATTCATATCAGGCATCTGTATGTCGAGAAATACTGCATCGGGTTCATAATGCATAATACTTTCAACTGCTTGTTTACCATTTGCACATATATCTAGCACCTCAAATTCAGAATCTTTTGAAAGCAACATGGAAACTCCTTCTCTTGCAACTTTCTCATCATCAACAATTATGGTTCTTATTTTAATCATCCTTATTTTCAATTAAAGGAAACGTAAAGATAGCAGTTGTTCCTTTTCCGGGTTTACTCATAATCTCAACCTGGTTTTTACCAAATATCTTTTCACATCTTTCCAATGTGTTTTTTAAACCTATACCATTATTTAAGAAACCCTCATCAGATATATCAAATCCTTTTCCATTATCTTTCGCTTCAATTTTTAACCTTTCATTCTCGATAAATGATTTTATTTCAATATGCATAACTCCGTTAAGGCTTTTCATACCATGTTTAATACTATTTTCAACTATAGGTTGTAAAATCATATCCGGAACCCGGCAGTTTAATGTATTCTTATCGAGTTTAAATTCGTAAGTTAATGATTCTTCAAATCGTATCGATTCTATGCTCAGATACTTACCTATTAATTGTAATTCCTGTTCTACCGTAACCAACTGGTCATCTTTTGATAATAAAACCTGACGTAACATATCCCCCAATCGACTAATTACCTTGTTTGCATTGTCCTTTTTATCCATTCGCACCAACATGCTTATAGTATTTAAAGTATTAAACAGAAAATGTGGGTGAAGCTGCATCTTTAACGAGCTCAACTGCGACTCAACCAAAAGCTTTTGCAATTCAATATTTCTTGCCTCTTTATCCTTGTATTTCTTGTAATAATTGATCGTTAGCAAAAACAAAAGCATGGCTGTATACATAATATACTGGTATATGAACCATGCTAACGAAAAGTCTTTAGTATATTCAATTAATGTAACCCGTCCTAGTCCATAGTACAACCAACGCCCCGTTCCTATAACAATTAAACTTATCATTCCGAGCACCGTTGCTACACCAATGTGATTCAATAAATCAAGGCTCTTGTTTTTGGAGTTCATTATAGGATATTTATCCAAAATTCTTAAAACGATCGGTGAAAAAAAGGCCCATATCAAAAAGGTTGGTACGTGCTCTAATATAGTTCCCCAAAATCTGCATCTTTCGCCGTCTAATGCATAACTGATATAACTTTGCCCTCCATATAAAAGCGCTATTATGGTCCAAAACACAATAATGTATATAGGCTTTATATTAGACTTACTTTCCTTTTTCATTTCTTACAATTCTACAGCTCAAAAATACAAACCAATATTCATAAATGAAACTAATTGAATAACAAGTTTATAAACCCTTAAGTCGTTTACTGCAACTATATAGACATTCACTGCAAATCAATTTCACTAAGTAATTTTTATAGGGTTCTTTGTTGGAAAAACATAGAATATGAAAAATTTGAGATTTGTTTTTATGGTACTAATTTTTGTTACATCGTTTAATAGCTTTGCTCAAAAAATTAAGATTGATGGCAACATCGATGAAACGCTTTGGAACGATGCCTTCGAATTTAACCAGTTTAAAACCTTTAAGCCTAATATTGGCCTCAATGCTTCAGAAAATACCAGGGTTTTAATCACCAATGATAGTATAAATTTGTATTTGGCAGTTATAGCTTCCGATAGCGACCCATCCAAAATTATGGCCAATCTTACCAGCCGTGATAACTTAAAAAATGACGATGTATTTACCATAGAAATTGATGTGAATAGAAGCTCAAACTCAAACATTTTCTTTAGAGTAAATCCATTGGGAATTCAAGAAGACGGAGTTATAACCCAGGATGAAGATGAAGACCTTAATCCTGATAAAGTATGGTATAGCAAAGGAATGATAACTGATTTCGGTTACCAAGTTGAGATTGCCATTCCATTTCAGACCTTGCGATTTAAATGGAAACCAGAAGTAGAAATAAAAATGGGATTTATGCGTAAGCTTTATCGAAAATCAGAGATAGTGGTTTACCCTGAATACAAACCCGACTTAAGCAATCGCTTAATGCAAAGAGATGTACTTACTTTTACCAACATTAAAAAACAAAGAGTATTAGAAATTATACCTTCTGTTACTTACACTTATGATGATGTGTTGGAAGATGGAATATGGGAAAACAAGCAAAACAAAGTAGAAACAGGAATTACAGGTAAATTTGGTTTAACCTCCGACCTGGTTCTTGATTTAACCTATAACCCTGATTTTTCACAGGTAGAAAGCGACGCAGGAAAAATAGACATCAATTTAAGAAACCCACTATACTTTCCTGAGAAACGTCCATTTTTTCAGGAAGGCATAGAACTCTTTAATTTCGGAGGAAATAGCCTTTATTCTATGCCATTAAAGTATGTCGTGCATACCAGAAATATCGTTGACCCCGTGTATGGGGTAAAATTAACAGGTAATATGGGAGAAAAATATTCCATTGCATCCATTGTTTCTACCGACGACAATCCCGGAAATAATGATCATTACCAGATTTTCAGAATGCAAAGGAAATTAAAAGATGATAATTTTATTGGAGTAACTTATACAGGTAAGGAAACTCCTATTGGTTATAATCGGATTGGAGGTTTAGATGGTAGAATAAGGATCAACGGCAAAAATAGTATCGAATACAACTTTTTTAGATCATTTTCCGATGATACCATACAGTTTAAAGCAGGTAATAGTTTTGGTGGGCATTATAATTACAAGGGACGTTTCAGTAATTTTGCCATAGGATACTATCAATACGATCAGGATTTTAATACCGAAACAGGCTTTATAACCAGAACCGGATTACAAGTTTTTCCAGTACGCTTTAATGCTAATATTCCCTTAAAATCGGAGTTTGTTAATAAAATGGGCATTTGGATTAATTCCAGACCAAGAATAGATATGGAGAGTGACAAATTCGAACAATGGACCTATACAGGCCTTGAGTTTTATTTCAAGAATGATAGCTGGATCTGGTTTGGACGAGGATTTGCTTCTGAAATTTTTCAGAATGAATCTTTCGATGTGAGTGATTACGGTGGAGGTTATTATCTTCAGTTAAATAAATATATTTACCTGGAAGGATATATTAGTTGGGGTAATAGAATCTATTACGATCAAATTAATCCTTATCAGGGTTACGGTTGGGTTATGGATCACGCTTTGCAGTTAGCTCCTACAAATCAATTAAAATTTAAATTTTCAGGCGACTACGCTAATTTTTACAGAAAATCAGATAAAAAATTTATTTATGATTATACTATTACCAGGTTGCATGCAACGTATCAATTAAATAAATATCTGTTTTTTAGAGTATTTGGAGAATACAACTTTTATAAAGATAGTATGGGGACCGAATTACTAGTTTCATTCACTTATATTCCCGGTACGGTAATTCAATTAGGTTATACTCTAAATGCGGAGAGAAAACTATTAGATAAAAATATGATTCCAAACCAAGATTTAATAATAAATAAGAACCTGATATTCTTTAAAGCATCTTATCTATTTAAACGATAAACTAAATTTTAATTTTAAAACATATTATTATGAAACGTATTTTTTTTGCTTTTGCAGGATTATTTTTAATCGCTTGTATATCTGAACATCCTGAGACAACAGTTGTAGAATATTCAAAGGAAGAAAAAGAAAGGCTTCGATATTTAAAAAAAGTTGAATGGCCAAAGGCTTATCGCGAACAAGACACCGTTTTACTTGATAGGATTCTTGCTAATGAATTCCAGTTTATACAGGCCGATGGCTTTTATTCAAATAAAGAAATTGAAATAGAATGGATTAAAAACAATGAGTATAGCTACGATTCTTTTTATTTTGAAATAAAAAGATTTGAATTCTTTGAAAATGGAACTGCTATAGTTTCCGGAACAGGTCATATTTTTATAGATACAACTGAAATTACTTATCAGTCAAGTAATGTATTAATTATGCGAAACAATGAGTGGAAAGCTATATCTTCTCATGTTTCAGGTGTTAAATAGCCGATTATTTAATATTTATTTTTCTTCAAGTAGTTTTACTTATATTTATTTGTTACAAAATATTTTAGATGTGATTTGTCTCAAATTAGAAATATGAGACGATAAGATTTTTAACTACGCGTATGTTTGTGGCATAAAACTTAACTTGGTAAAAAATAATGAAGAAAACAACTGTATTACTATTACTTTTAGTTAATTGTGGAATTTTAAATGCTAAAAAAGATTTATACCCAAAAATTGAAAATATAAACTCTTACAAGGCTGGAGAAATTATTACTCAAGAAGGAATTTCTAAGAACAAGCGCTATAAAAATTATCCGAAAAGAGTTGCAACCACATTTGGAACGTTAATAGTTCAAGAAAATAGAAATAATCCAAATTCAAGGTTAATAAACCTTAATGTAAAAAAACTACATTCATTTAGTGAAAATCCTAAAGAACCAATATTCCTTCTATATGGAGGTCCTGGATCAAGTAATATAAAAGAAGCACCGTTATTATGGTTACTTGAGAATCACGATATTGTTATGGTTGGATATCGTGGTATTGACGGACCAATTACTTTGCAAAGTCACGAGATTCCGGAAGCTATGATAACAGATGACAATCCATTAGGTGAAAAAAACATTAAACGATTAGCCGAAGCATCTTTAAAGACATATAACCGATTTAAAAATGAAGGAATTGACATAGATTCTTATAATATAATAGAAGTTATTGATGATTTTGAAGATGCAAGAAAAGCTTTAGAATACAATAAAATAAACCTTTGGGGATTCAGCTATGGAACTCGCGTATCTTATCTTTATGCATTAAGATATCCTAAAAGTATTAACAGAACTATTATGGAAGGTGTTAATCCACCCGGGCATTTTGTTTGGGAGCCGGATGATATTGATACGTTATATACTTATTTAGGAGAACAATGGAAAAAAAATCCGGAATGTATTGCCAAAAGTCCGGATATTTTAAAAACTATAGAAAACGTATTAGCTGGTTTACCTAGGAAATGGAAAAAAATAAACATAAATCCTGATAAAGTTAAAATGATGATGTTTATGATGGCATACAACAGAATTGGTATTGTCCAAACCTTTGATGCATTTGTAGCTGCAGAACAAGGAGATTATAGTGGAATTGCTTTTCTATCAATGGCCTATGATCAGTTACCAAACATGCCAGGAATGTATTGGGGAGAGAATTTTGCGAAAGCTTTTAGTGCTGATTTTGATCCAAAAAGAGATTATATAAATGATATGGATCCGGAAGGATCTCTTATAGGGTCACCCATGTCAAAGCTTTTTGCAGTGGGAACTTTTGGTGGTTGGCCTATGAAATCAATCCCTGAAGAATATAAAAAAATGCAAACATCCAATGTTACAACTCTTATGATAAGCGGATCAATTGACATTAGTACACCACTACAATATGGTACCGAACTTTTGAGTTACTTGCCAAATGGACATCAAATTATTCTATTGGATAGAGGACATCAAGATACAGGAGTTTTACAAAAAGATTCCTATCATAAGTTAGTTTTAAACTTCTTTTCTGATGGAAGCATATATTCGGATTTTACTGATGTTCCTATAGATTTTACGACTCCTAAACAAACATTTCAAAAAATGGGAAAACTTTTCTATAAGTTAAACAGACTAAAATTAACCGGTCTGGTAATGAAATTAATGTAATTAGGATTGTTAAAAATATGTTAATAGATAATTATTATTTCTATTTTTTGTAATCAAAGTTTATTTATCTTTGCCAAGAATTATGATTTTTAGGATAAAATAATGACATTAAAAATTTTTAAAGACAAAATACAGTCAACGGGAAAAAATATAAGGGTCAAATGACTCCGAAAAACAGGTTTCTTTTCAAGAAGCCTGTTTTTTTTGTGTAATAACGAAAAGGAATGATTTTTTTAATATTTAGTATTCTTTCATCAGCTGCGATTTATGTAATCTTCAAATTTCTTGACAGGTTAAAAATCAAGACTTTCAACGTAATTATTATAAATTATATTACCGCAACCGTTCTTGGAATACTTTTAACCAAATCTCAAGCTGATATTTACCCGATTTACAAAAATGCTTGGTTCCCCTACTCGATTTTGATTGGTATTATGTTTATCATAATGTTTGTGGTAATTGCTAAATCGTCGCAGGTTGTTGGAATTGCTATTACTACTATATCAAACAAAATGTCAGTTATAATTCCAATAGCAGTTTCCATTGTTATAGACCCTCTCGATGTATTAACGAACTTAAAAGCAACAGGAATAATATTAGCAATTCTTGCGGTTTTCTTATCCATTTATCAAAAACCTGCAGGAAGAAAGAAAGGAAAAAAAGTAGAATTCGATCCAAGGTATATTTACCTGCCTATTATCCTTTTTTTGGGAATGGGATTAGTCGATTCATTCGTAAAGTATGCACAGCAATACTATGTTGCCAATGATGTATTGCCTATTTTTACTGTTATTTTATTTGCAATGTCTGCAATAGCCGGATTGATTATAAAGGCATTAAGAAGAACTCCTTTTAAAGAATTAATCCTTAAGAAAAACCTTCTATGGGGAATTGGATTAGGAATTAGTAATTACGGTTCATTATATTTTTTAATCAAAGCACTTAACTATAAATCTCAAACCGGAGAAACCATAGATGGCTCCATTGTGTTTGGAATCAATAATTTAGGAATAATAACATTATCAGTAATGATAGGATTAATAGTATTTAAAGAGCGGTTTTTAAAGATTAATTGGGTAGGAATAATTTTATCATTAATTGCAATTTATATATTATCAATTACTTAGATGACAGATTTTGTAGATGAATATTTAACAATAAGTAGCCCAAGTGAAGGTTTTTTCAAAGACAGGGGAAGCAAGTTCCTTGCTTTTGCATACCCTGTTTCCTCAGAAGAAGAAATAAAAACTGTTCAGGAACAATTAAGAAGCGATTACCATGACGCAAGACACCATTGTTATGCATATATGTTAGGCAAAGACAAAAATGTATTTCGTGCTAACGATGATGGTGAACCTTCGAGTACCGCCGGAAAACCGATTTTGGGCCAAATAAAGTCATTTGATTTAACAAACGTTCTGATTGTTGTCATCAGGTATTTTGGAGGGACAAAGTTAGGTGTAAGTGGTTTAATTAATGCATACAAAACTGCTGCTGAGGAAGCTATTAAAAATGCTAAAGTCGTAAAAAAAGTTTTGCACGATATATATGAACTCAGGTTTGAGTATTCTGAAATGAACGAGGTAATGAGAATTATGAAAGAAGAACAAATAGAACAAGTCGACCAAAATTTTGAACTCAATTGTTCGATAACATTAGCGTTAAGAAAAGCTGATGTGGATAAAGTATTAAGCAAATTCGTTAGAGTGGAAAAATTGAAAATTGAATACATAGAAACAAGATAAATTTTAATTAAGTACCACTAATAAATCTGTATTAATGGAAAACAAACATTTAATTTCAATTACGGATTACACAAAAGAAGAAATCTTTAAGATACTGGATCTGGCGGAAGATTTCGAAAAAAATCCGAATCAAAACCTTTTAAATAATAAGGTAGTAGCAACTCTGTTTTTTGAACCTTCAACACGTACCCGGTTAAGTTTCGAAAGTGCCATCAGCAGGCTTGGAGGAAAATACATTGGTTTTACCGATGCAAGTTCGTCAAGCGTATCTAAAGGGGAATCTGTAAAAGATACTATTATGACTGTTGCAAACTATAGTGATTTAATAGTTATGCGTCATCCGATTGAAGGAAGTGCACGTTGGGCAAGTGAAGTTTCTCGTGTGCCAATTGTAAATGCCGGTGATGGAGCAAACCAGCATCCAACTCAAACCATGTTGGATTTATATTCGATTAGAAAAACGCAAGGAACATTAGATAATTTAAACGTCTGTTTTGTAGGTGACCTAAAATATGGAAGAACTGTTCACTCTTTACTACAGGCAATGGCTATGTTTAATACCACATACAACTTTGTGTCGCCTAAAGAATTAAGAATCCCTGATGAATATAAACTTTATTTAGATAAAAAAGGGTTAGAATATCAAGAACACCGCGAGTTAGATGAAGTAATTAAAAGTGCTGATATTATTTATATGACACGAATACAACGTGAACGATTTTCGGACCCTATGGAGTATGAAAAAACTAAAAATGCCTATGTGCTTAAAAATAATATGCTCGAAGAAACAAAAGAAAATATGAAGGTTCTTCATCCGCTTCCACGAGTAAACGAAATTGACACGGACGTAGACGAAAACACTAAGGCTTACTATTTTACTCAGGCACTTAACGGTGTTTATACCCGCCAGGCAATAATTACTTATATTCTAGGACTTAAATAATTTGAATTATGGAAATGAACGATAATAAACTTCAAGTAAGCGCCATTAAAGATGGTACTGTAATTGATCATATACCAGCAAGTAGTCTATTTAAAGTTATCAAAATTCTTAATTTAAATAAGGTTGAAACTCAAATGACTTTTGGTTCTAATTTTGAGAGCAAGAAACTGGGATCAAAGGCTATAATTAAGCTCTCTGATGTATTTTTCGCTGATAATGATATTAACAAAATCGCTCTTGTAGCACCTGAGGCAAAACTGAATATTATTAGGGATTATAAAGTAGTTGAAAAGAAAATTGTTGAGGTTCCGGACAGCATTAAAGGTATTGCTACATGTATGAATCCTAAATGCATAACGAACCACGAAGGAATTGTAACAAAGTTTACCGTTATATCAAAAAAAGAAGTTGCTATAAAATGCCATTACTGTGAAAAGATAACAGATGCAGAACATATGGAGATTTCATAAAAATATTACCTAAATAGAAAAGTTCTCTCTAAAATATTATTGAGAACTTTTTTATTTTTTTATGATTTAGAAGAAGGTAAACATATCCAAAAAGTTGTTCCCACTCCTACCTCACTTTCAACAACAAGCCGGCCTTTGTTTTTTTTAACAAACTCTTTACAAAGCTTTAACCCTAACCCAGAACCTTTTTCATTTTTAGTACCTAAAGAAGTATACGAAGAATCCAAATCAAACAGACTATCCAATACTTCTGGTTTAATACCTACACCATTATCAACAATACCTATCATAATATCATCCTCAATTCCGGTTTTGGAAATTATTTCAATTTTACCTTCATTCTGTGTAAATTTTATAGCATTTGATATCAAATTTCTAACAACCGTATTAATCATTTCATAATCAGCAAATATGGCAATATTCTTATCTAATAAATTCTTGATACTTATATTTTTTGATTCAGCCATGGTCATAAAAATGTCACAATTATCATCAACTAAATCATTTATAATGAATTCTTTTGGTTTATAAGTAATATTTCCAGAATTAGAACTTGCCCATTTAAGAAGATTATCAACTAAATTAAATGTTTGTTTTGCATTATTTGTAATCGTCTCCAATAATCTTTTTCGTTCCAGATCCTCAAACTCATCATGAGAGGTCCATAAATATTCACCTAAATTATATAAGCCACCTAGCGGTCCCCTTAAATCATGAGCAATAATTGAAAAAAACTTATTTTTTGTATTGTTCAATTCAATAAGTGACTTATTGTCTTCTTTTATTTTTTGTTTTTGATAGGTAAGTATTTTATTCATTTTTCGCTTTTGAAAAAAATAATATAAAATTACCATTGCAAGTAGTGCCATTAAAACGAAACCAAATATGAAAGAGTAACTCACAACCTTATGTCTTTTAACCTCTTCTTCATAAATAGCATCTTTTCGTTTTTGCATTAATTCAAAAGCTTGTTTTTCCTTTTCATATTCATATTGATATTGAAGTTGTGCAGCCTTCTTAATACTTTCTTCGTTATAAACACTATCACTTAAATTTTTATAAAGCACATGATTTGCAAATGCATTTTTATAATCCCCTATTTTCTCATAAATTTCGGATAGATTCTCATAAACAACAATTTGTTCTTTCAACAAACCTATATCCATTGCAATTGATAATGCCTTATTAAAATGATATTTAGCTTTTTTATCATTTTTTAAGGCTAAGTATATTCGCCCATATAAAATATGGCTGGTACAAATTCCTTGCTTATTATTTAATTTAGTTCTTATTGCAAAAACAGTATCATTATATGAAAGGGCCTTTTCATAATTTCTTAAATTCAGATAAATGTGAGAAATGTTTTCACAGGCATAAGCAATACCAACTCTATAATCTAGTTTATAATGAATAGATAAACTCTTTTGTGCATAAAACAATGCTTTTTTATTATCCCCTAAATTATTATAGATGACTGAGATATTAGAATATGTAGTTGCCATCCCATCCTCATTATTTAATCTAATTTCAATTTCTAAACATTTATTATAATACTCCAATGCTTTTTCATATTCATTTAATTGTTCATGTATTAAGCCAATATTATTATAAGACATAGATGCACCTTCGGTATCCTCAATCGCCTCATACAATTTTAATCCGTCATAAAACAATACTAAAGCTTTTTGATGATTTCCTAAATTCCAATATACTAATCCTTTATTATTGTTAAGGTTTGCAAGTAACATGCTATCTTTTATTTCCAGTGCATGTATCAAACTTTTATCCATATATGAAAGTGCCTTTGAGTATTCGGAAATGTTCCATAATAATATACCGAGATCAGAATAAATATTAGCTAAACCTAATTTATTATTTAGTTTTAAATATAACTTCTCCGCTTTATGATAGAACTCCTCCGAGACGCTATATTCTCCTTTATACTCATATTGTATTGCAATTTTTCTAAGAACATTAGCATAATTCAGTGAATCTTTTAACTTTAAATAAATATCGGACGAAAGTTTGAAGCTAACAATTGCCGAATCATATAGGTCATTGTCATAGTAATATTGCCCCAGCAATTTTAAACTTTGAGCTTTTAATTTATTATTATAACCAGAAATTAATTTAGTTGCTTTCCACAGGCTATCAAAGTTTTCAGCGTGAGAATCAAGCAATAATTCAACTTCGTTAAATATCTTACTTGTATCAACTAATTCATTAGAATATACTGAAAAATTAACTAGATTAAGATATAAGAAAACTCCTAAACCAATAAGGATATTAATCTTTTTCATTCTCCAAAAATACTAATTTGCTTAATGATAGTAAAACGAAAAAGGGTTACGAAAATTCATAACCCTTTTTGAAATATAATTTTTATACATACTATCTTATTCTATCCATACTTCTGATCAATGCTTCGTCTTTACCTATTGCTCTTATTGCTAAATAAGTAAGAATTGCGGAAATTATTGGAAATATTGCGGTAACATTATAACTAACTATTCCATCCAATTGTTTAGAAAAATTTTGAATATAGTAATAGTTCAATCCCAGGTACCCTAACATTAACATTAAGTTAATAAAATTAAATCGCATTTGAAGTACTCTTTTTTTGTATAAAAAGATACTTAAAAAAGAAATGGATACGATTATGATCAATAATATCATTGGAGGAACTGTTAATAAATACATTCCCTCTTCATTTTCAATAGAAAGTCCGTTGAAATTAATTATAAATAATTGACCACTAGCTCCTAATAATTCAGCGAAAGGATATATAAATATAGATCCCATTAGAAGCGAAACTATTAATAAATATATAGATTGTATCCTTTGAATCATAATGCCTAATTAAATAAATTGATTTGAACTGGTTTAGCAAATGCAAAAGTATGCCTTTTTAACTATTTAACAACAGAAAACCACAGGAATTATAACATAATTTCATCCAATGGTCTTCTTAAACTCTTTTTTAATTCTCTTTCTTTTAATTCTTCAGGAAATAAATCAATGTCTCCTTTGTAACCAATTGCCATTGCTGCCATAGGTTCAAACTCATCGCTAATATTAAACAATTCTTTTACCATTTCAACACGATAGCCTCCCATTTGATGCACATAAAGCCCCAGAGACGTTGCTTGAGCAAGTAAGTTACCAACCGCCATTCCGGTATCGTATTGTGCAAAACGGTTAGGGCGGTTTTTGACAGATGAGTTTTTTTTTGCTAAACTTAATGCTAAAACCGGAGCATATTTAGCCCAGTTTTGATTTGCTTCCATTAAACTATCTAGCAACTTTTGATAGTTTTCATTTTTATCTTTAATGCCTATTATAAACCTCCATGGTTGCTCATTAAAGCTTGATGGCGCCCAACGGGCTGCTTCAAATAACGTAAGTAATGTTTCTTCGTCAATTTGTTTTGATGAAAAAATTACAGGACTATACCTTTCTCTGATTACTGAATGTATTTTACTCATATCTGTTTATCTTTTAATTTAAATGTATAAACATCAAGTTATAAAAAGTGTTCAACACGTAAAAATCTATTCACCCTTAAACATCAATTTATGTTATATAATATTTTATTAAATAGTAAAATCATTAATTTAAGTTTGATAATCAAGAAAGGATTTCTTAGCATTGTAGGCTGAAAAAAACAGATAATTAATATAAATAACAACCTACCTGTCGTCAGACAGGTTTAAAAATCAAAGCTATGACAAAAATGACAAGTCAGGATTATATCCAAAGAGAAGATAAATATGGTGCACATAATTATCATCCACTTCCTGTTGTTCTTGAAAGAGGTGAAGGTGTTCACGTATGGGACGTAGAAGGAAAACAATATTATGATTTTTTGTCTGCATATTCTGCAGTTAACCAAGGACATTGCCACCCACGTATTGTAAATGCAATGACCGAGCAAGCTAAAAAGCTTACTTTAACTTCCCGTGCATTTTACAATAGTGTATTAGGCGAATATGAAGAATATGTAACCAAATATTTTGGTTTTGATAAAATATTACCAATGAATACTGGTGCTGAAGCTGATGAAACTGCAATTAAATTAGCACGTAAGTGGGGATACCAGAAAAAAGGAATTGCTGAAAACCAAGCTAAAATAGTTGTTTGTAATGAAAACTTCCATGGCAGAACTATTACAATAATTTCAATGTCGACTGACCCTGATGCTTACAAAGAGTATGGCCCTTATACTCCAGGTTTTGTAAAAATACCTTATAACGATCTTGAAGCATTAGAAAACGAATTAAAAGACGAAAATGTAGCAGCATTCTTGGTTGAACCTATCCAAGGCGAAGCTGGTGTTTATGTTCCAGAAGATGGATATTTAAAAGCTGCATCAGAACTTTGTAAAAAATATAATGTACTTTTCATAGCTGATGAGGTGCAAACAGGTATTGCACGTACAGGCAAATTATTAGCTTGTGATCACGAAGGTGTTAAACCAGACGTTTTGATTTTAGGTAAAGCTATTTCAGGTGGAGTATTCCCGGTATCTGCAGTTTTAGCAAATGATGATATCATGCTTTGCATTAAGCCTGGTGAACATGGTTCTACTTTCGGTGGTAATCCAATTGCAGGCAAAGTTGCAATTGAGGCGTTAGAAGTTGTTAAAGATGAAAACTTAGCAGAAAATGCTGAACGTTTAGGCAAAATCTTCCGTGATGAATTTAATAGCATCAAATCAGATATGATTGAATTAGTTCGAGGTAAGGGATTATTAAACGCTGTTGTTATTAAAAACAAAGAAGGAAAAACAGCTTGGGATGTTTGCGTTGCAATGGCTGAAGCCGGTGTTTTAGCTAAACCTACTCATGGTAATATCATACGTTTTGCTCCACCTCTAGTAATTAACGAAGAGCAATTACGTGACGCTATGAATCGCATTAAAGAAGTATTTAAAAAATTCGAATAATTATTATAGATAACTTTGCTTGCCAGCGAGCAGGTGTTAGATCTTTTTAAATAAAAGCTGTCTCAATCATTAAATTGAACAGCTTTTTTTATATTTGCCTATTTATCTAATTATTTTAACAAAAACTCGAAATAATGAAATTTAAGTTAACCGTACAATTCGCTTTAATAGCAGTGTTTGCTATGACACTAATTAACTCATGTACTCAACAAAAAGTTGAAAAAAAAATCACTTTAGATGTAAGTTTAATTGATACTACTTTCGATCCTGCAGAAGATTTTTATCACTATGCAAATAATGGCTGGATGCAAAAATATCCATTACCAGATGATGAAAGCCGTTATGGTTCATTTGACCAACTTGGAAAAGAAACAAGTAAGAAAGTAAGATCATTATTAGAAGAACTAGCGCAAGGAAGCTACGAACAAGGAACTATTGAGCAAAAAATAGGCGATTTCTATGCCATGGGAATGGATTCTGCCAAAATCGAAGAACAAGGGTTAGAACCGTTAAAACCAGAATTTGAAAAAATTGCTGCCATTGAAACAATGGAAGATGTTCAGGCTCAAATTGCTCATTTCCATGTTTATGGTGTAGGTTCAGTTTTTGGCTTCTTTGGATCAATTGATATTAAAAACAGTGGTATGAACATTGCACACCTTAATCAAGGTGGTATTGGAATGACCGACAGAGATTATTACGTAAATGATGACGAACGCTCAATAGAGATTCGTCAAGCTTATCAAGAACATCTTGTGAAGATGTTAGTTCTTAGTGGAATTTCTGAGGATGAAGCAAAGGAAATGACAAAAGCTATTATGAAAATTGAAACAAGATTAGCTGCAGCTTCATTTACTCGTTTAGAAAACAGAAATCCACATGCAACTTATAACAAAATGCCACAAGAAGAAGTTGCTAAGTTATATCCAAACTTTGACTGGAAAGCCTATATGACTGCAATTGGCGTTGATTATGATGGAGACATTAACGTACGTCAAATTAAGTTTTTCGAAGAGCTTAATAATATGATGACTGAGATTAAAGTTGAAGAATGGAAAGATTATTTTTACTGGAACTTTTTAAATGCAACTGCAAACTATTTAAATCATGCAATTCAAGAACAAAATTTTGATTTTTATGGCCGTACAATGTCTGGTAGTCAGCAAATGCGTCCACGTTGGAGAAGAGTTCTTGGTTCAACAAATGGTGCTTTAGGCGATGCAATTGGTCAGAAATTTTGTGAAATTTATTTCCCAGCTGAAGCCAAAGAAAGAATGGTAATTTTAGTAGAAAACTTAAGGGTAGCATATGGGCAAAGAATTGATAAGCTTGAGTGGATGAGCGATGAAACAAAGGTAAAAGCTCATGACAAATTAGCTTCTATGAGAGTTAAGATTGGTTATCCTGATGAATGGAGAGATTTTTCAGAATTAGAAGTTGGACGCGAAGCATTTATACTTAATGTTTTAGCTGCAAATAAATTCGGTAGAGATTATAATAACAGCAAAATAGGAAAGCCTGTAAATAAAGAAGAATGGTTCTTCCCTGCTCATACCGTTAATGCTTATTATGCTCCACCATTGAATGAAATTTGCTTCCCAGCAGGTATATTACAACCTCCTTTCTTTTATCCGGATGGAGACAATGCGATTAATTATGCGGCAATTGGTGCTGTTATTGGTCATGAAATGTCACATGGTTTCGATGATCAAGGAAGAAAATATGATAAAGAAGGTAACTTAACTGATTGGTGGACCGAAGAAGATTCTGAGAAGTTTAACGCACGAGCGCAAGTATTAGTTGAACAATTCAATAATATTGTAATTATTGATGATCTCTATGCTAATGGTGAGTTATCGCTTGGAGAAAATATTGCCGATTTGGGTGGATTAAGCATTGCATATACTGCTTTCCAAAACGCTCAAAAAGAGAATCCACAAGCCGAAATGATTGACGGATTCGCTCCCGACCAAAGATTTTTCTTAAGTTGGGCAAGAGTTTGGGCTCAAAATATTCGCGAAAAAGATATGATTCGTAGAACTCAGGAAGGCGTTCATTCATTAGGAATCAATAGAGTTCACGGTCCATTAGCAAATATGCCTGAGTTCCATGCTGCTTTTGGAGTTAAAGAAGGAAATGCTTTATACATACCTGAAGAAAAACGAGCTTCTATTTGGTAATTAGATATATCAAATTTAACCTAAGCCGTACAAAACGTACGGCTTTTTTATTATCTTATAAATTAATTGAATGTAGTAAAAACCAACAATAGTGTTGCAAAAACCAACACTCAAAAGTTACAATAAATATAATATTTAATTGATATAATGAACCTTAACATAACGGCATAACATTTGGCTTTAATATGAAAACTTAAAAACTATGTTTCAGAACTATATCACTATAGCTATAAGAAATGCCATTAGAAATAAAACGTTCACATTGATTAATATTCTCGGTTTATCAATTGGAATTGCTTGTAGCCTTTATATTACTTATTGGGTAAGAGACGAACTAAGCTACGATAAGTTTCATGATAATTCGGATCGTATTTACAGAATTTACTGGCAATCAGAAAATTCTCAAACACGTACTCCACATCCAATGGCGCAAGCTCTGGCTTATGATTTTCCGGAAGTAGAGAATGCAGTAAGTTTATCTCCTATTTGGGGGCCAGGGTTAACTATCCCTACGATAACTGTAGAGTATGGCGACAAAAAATTTGATGAGAAGGGCTTTTATTCTGCAGATACAACTTTCTTTAAAGTATTCTCTTTTAAACTTTTAAAAGGAAATCCTGAAACTGCTCTTAAAGAGCCAGGGGGGATAATTATATCAGAGAGAATGTCAAAAAAATATTTTGGAAATGAAGATCCTATGGATAAAATGGTAACATTTATTCATGGTGATAAAATAAACTTAAAAGTTACCGGAGTAATTGAGAATGTTCCCTCTAATTCCCATTTTAAATTTGATTTTTTAGTATCATATGTTACTCTAAAAATGGGAGAAACAGGAGAATATTATACATGGGAAGATTTTGGACATTTTAACTATATTCTTTTAAAGGATAAAGCTGCTGTTAGAAAAGTTGAAGAATCTCTTTTTGAATGGTCCAAAAAATTTATTCAATGGCCAGACCAAATGCTAGGTGAACTGGAGATTGGTACAATTGGATTTAAGCTTCAGTCATTAACAGATATCCATTTACATTCACATCTAAAATGGGAACTTGAACAAAATGGCGATTTTAGTTATATTTGGATACTTTCTTCTTTAGCCATTCTAATAATATTAATAGCTTGTATCAATTTTATGAACTTATCAACGGCTAAATCATCAAAAAGAACAAAAGAAATTGGTATAAGAAAGGTATCTGGAGCCAGCAAACTCCAAGTAGTCGTTCAATTTATTGGCGAATCATTCATAACGGTTATTATCTCCCTTATAGTTGCAATAATTTTATTCGAAATTTTTAGACCTGCATTTAATGGCCTAACGCTAAAGCAAATAACTATAAATTATACCCAGACACGTTTTTTTGTTGATCTATTAATATTACTAATAGTAATAACTATTTTAGCCGGTGTTTATCCTGCATTCTTTATGTCAAAGTTCAAACCTAATGATATATTTAAAGGAAAAGTTATATCAAATATTAAAGGCATAACATTTAGAAGGTTAATGGTAATCTTTCAGTTCAGCATTTCTACCTTACTTATAATATGTACACTTATCATCTCAAATCAAATCAAATTTCTAAATCAGAAAAAGCTAGGACTAGATTCAAGTCAAATAATTGTGGTACCAATAAAAGACAGAAGTTTGCTTAATAATCTTGAAACATTTCAGAAAGAACTTCTTAAGAGCAACTATATCCAAAAAGTTGCCGCAACCTCAAATATTCCTGGGCGGCAATTTAACCAAAACCCTTTGCATTGGGCAAAAACTGGTCAAACTATTGACGTTTCTGAGTTACACATTGATTATAATTTCTTGAGTATTCTTGATCTTAAGATGAAAGAAGGGCGCAAATTCTCACCTGATTTCAGAACCGATTCTTTGGATGCTTTTATATTAAACGAAACCGCTGCAAGCCTTTTTGATTGGAAAAATCCAATTAATGAAATAGTAACTTGGGAAGATAATGAAATCGATCGTAGAGGAAGAGTTATTGGTATTATTGAAAATTTTCATTTTCAATCTCTTCATAAAAACATTGCTCCTTTGTTAATTAGAATAACTCCTCGTGCTTTAAATTATCTGTTACTAAAAATTGATGTCAATAACCTTGATAAAGTAAATAATTACGTTCGCTCAAAAATAGAAGAAATGAACTATAACTTTGATTATGATTATTTCTTTCTAGATCAAGATATTTCCACCCTTTACAAAAGTGAAAATCAAATGCAAAAACTATTTTTTTACTTTACCGTATTTGCAATTTTTATTTCGTGTCTAGGACTTTTTGGTTTGGCATTGTTTATGACAGAACAAAGAACTAAAGAAATAGGTATTCGCAGAGTGCATGGAGCATCAATATCCAAGATTATGGTAATTCTTTCTGCTCAATTCCTAAAATGGGTGCTAGTTGCAATTGTTATTGCAGTACCTTTGGCTTATTATGCAATGAACAATTGGCTACAAGGTTTTGCTTACAGAACAGACATCAAATTTTGGGCTTTTATCGTGGCTACGTTTATATCTTTCACAATTGCCCTAATAACAATTAGTTTTCAAACCTATAAAACGGCAATTAAAAATCCGGCAGAAAGTTTAAGATATGAATAACCTAAAACTCTTAGTAAAGTTTTTATCATAGTGTTATTTTAAATGTTGTTCCCTTATTTTTTTCAGAACCTACTGATACCGAACCTTTATGTAAGCTAATTATTTGCCTAACAAGACTTAATCCTATGCCGGAACCACTTTCTTTACTTGTATAAAATGGAACAAAAATATCATCTAATTTTTCAATTTCGATTCCAATACCATTATCTATAATGAAAACTTGCAATTGATTTTCAACTAGTTCGGCTTTTATGTTAATTTGAGGATTTTTAGTTTCGCCTAAAGCTTCTATTGCATTTTTTATCAAATTTATAAAAGCTTGTTCTAAAAGCTTTGAGTCGCCTTCAATAACAATTTTTTCATTAATAATTATATTTAGTTCAATATTTAAATTATTGATCTCTTTTTTAAAAATATTGGCAGAGTTTTCAATTAACTGCTTTACATCAACCTTCCCAAAAGATACTTTGCCTAGTTTAGTAAGCTTCCTGTAATTCTCTACAAATTGCATCAAGTTATTGCTTCGGCTTTCAATAATATTAGTATCCTCGATAGCTTCCATTATTACTTCCTTTTGCACATTTTTTGTCTCAACATTTTCATTTAACGATCTTCGAATAGAATAAGTTAAGTTTGTAATGGGAGCTATAGAATTCATTATTTCGTGCGTTAAAACCCTTATTAGCTTTTGCCATGATTCCATCTCCTTTTGATCAAGTTCAGCACTTATATTTTGAATAGATATAAGGTTTATAAACTCATTATTAAACTTGAATTGTTTCTTCTGTACTAGAAATTGTTGAATACTGCCATTAATTTTTAATTTTTGCTGAAATAAATCCTCAGGTTTACTTTTCAATAATTTTTCATAAAAACTACTATCAATATCTTTGATTTCCGAAAGTTCCTTGGTCCATTTTAAATTTATAAGGTCCGAAAAAGTTCTATTTGTAAACTGTACTTTACCATCATTATTATAAGCCATTAATCCTATATTAATTTGCTCAATAACAAATTGAAGGAAATGATATTGCTTTTCTTTTTCTATTCTTGTATTTTCGAGTAAATCAGCTGTATTATTCAAAATTTTTGCTAATTCTGTAAAGTTTCCATTCAAATCGGATGAAAACCTGTATGCCCCTTCGTCGGTTTTCAGCAGTTTTAGAAACCTTATAATTTCCTTATTGATTTTATTAAAATACTTAACAAAAAAAACGGATTGGATTATAATTAGGGTTAGAATAAAAAATTTAGTATAAACTTTTTGAGGGCTATCGATTTCTAAAGTAAACCAAACTGAAGTCGAAATAATCAATATTAATCTTGTTATAATGCTTAAATTGAAATTCCTATAAACCATGTTTTGTCAGTTTTGAATATAATGATGTCCTGGATATCCCAAGCAATTTTGAAGCTTTTGAAATATTTCCTTTACAATCTTTTAATGCTTTTTCTATTGCACTCTTCTCAAGTGTATCAAGATGTAAGATTGATATTACATTTTTAGTTTCATAATATTGGCCACTAAATAAATCTTCAGGTTTAATAACTAAATCCTCATTTAATATTACAGCTTTTTCTATTGTATGGCTCAACTCGCGAATATTTCCGGGCCAATTATAATTTATTAATGCTTCCAATGCCTTCGCATTTAGTTTCAAACCAGGTTTGTTATATTTGGTTGAAAATTTGTTAAGAAAATGTTCTGTTAATAAATTAACATCTTCTCCTCTATCCCTTAACGGGGGTGATAAAATCTCAATGGTATTGATTCTAAAATATAGGTCCTCCCTAAATAATTGCTCCTGAACCATCTGTTTTAAATCTTTATTTGTTGCACAAACAACCCTGGCATCGAAAGTTTTAGGCTTTGAATCCCCAACTGGCGTGAATTCACGGGTTTGCAGAGCTGTTAAGAGTTTAGCCTGAAGATTAATAGATAAGTTGGCAATTTCATCAAGAAACAACGTACCTCCGGAAGCAGCTTCAAATTTTCCAATTTTATCTTCTTTTGCATCAGTGAAAGCACCTTTGACATGTCCAAATAATTCACTTTCAAAAATGCCTTCATTTAACGTACTTAGGTCAACATGTAAGAACACTTCATTATTACGTTTTGATTTCCTATGTAATTCATTGGCTATTAATTCCTTTCCAGTTCCATTTTCACCAAGAATTAGAACATTAGCATCTGTTGATGCTACTTTTTCAACCGTTTTTAAAAGATTTCTTATAACTGTTGACCGCCCAATAATAGGACTTATTTTGCTAATAACATCCTCTTTATAATATTTACTTTTTCTTTTTAACTGGTTAATTTCTCTATTTGACTTACTAATTTCTATAGCATTCTGAATTGTAACAATTAACTTCTGAGGTTCCCATGGTTTTGTTATAAAATTGGTTGCACCCTTTTGTATCGCTTTAACAGCAATATCTATATCTCCATAAGCTGTAATTAAAATTACTACCAATTCCGCATCAATTTCTTTAATTCTTTTTAACCATTTAAAACCATCTCTGCCTGAGTTATCGCCCTCTGTAAAGTTCATATCCAGTAAAGTCACGTCATAATCTTTACTTTTAAGTTGTAGGAGTATTTTATTGGGGTTACTTAAAGTATCAATTTCTTCAAAATCAAATTTCAATAATCTTTTGAGCGATTTTAGCAAGTCCAGGTTATCATCAACTACAAGAATTTTACCTTCTTTTTGCATATTTCCTATAAAATTGAATATATTAACCAAAGATAAGTAAAAGTGTTAGCAAAACGTCAGTTTAGTGTCGGATTCTTAACACTTTTTATTAGTACATAAAATTTCAATCACTATTACTAATTGATTTACTTGCACTTATATGATGTGGCACAAATTTAGGACTTTACTGACAAATTAAAAAAGAAAATATGTTAGTAAATTATATCAAAACAGCTTATCGCAACATGATGCGAAATTTTAGCCAAAGTTTAATAAATGTATTAGGCTTAGCCATAGGAATGACATGTGCCCTATTGATCTTTTTATGGGTTCAAAATCAACTTAATTATGACCAATGGCAAGAAAAGAAAGAAAACATTTATCGTTTGGAATACAATACCTGGGTTATTATGCCACCTTATATAGGTGATGTTGTAAATAAACTTCCAGAAGTCGAAGATATGGTTAGGCTATATTTTTGGGAACAACCGACATTAACTTACAAAGAAACGGCTTATAATATAGATCATTTTGCATGGGCAGATAGTTCTATTTTTAACGTTTTCACTTTTAACTTCCTGCATGGGAAACCTATAGATGCATTAGCCAATCCACACTCTATAGTTTTAACCAAATCGTATTCTGAAAGATTTTTTGGTAATGAAAACCCAATAGGTAAAACGCTTTTAATGGATAATGAGTTAGAATATACAGTAACAGGAGTAATAGAAGACGTTAAAAATCTACATTTAGAAATAAATGGAATTGCTGCTGCACAAGATCTTGCCATACATTATGGTGATAACCGAGTTTTAGAAGCCCGAAATCACAATTGGTTGATTTATTTATTAGTAAACAGAAATGCTGATATAAACAAACTTGAAGAAAAAATTAACAGAACGGTATCAGATTTTAATAATGAAGACGAAGATGAAGATGGAAGCGTATTTTTATTACTAAGACCTTTCGAAGAAATATATTTTGAGCGAGGTTTGCCACATGAAACTTTTGTTAAACATGGTAACTTTAACCTGGTTTTAATATTTAGTGCAATTTCAATTCTTATATTAGTTATTGCATGTATCAATTTTATAAACATAACTACAGCAAAGGCCAATTTGCGAGAAAAAGAAATTGGAGTCCGTAAAATTATTGGTGCCAATAAAGGCAAAATTGCCAAACAATTCTTAGGCGAAACTTTTTTTATGGTTATTGTAGCGCATGTAATTAGCATTGTATTACTCGAACTTATACTACCAAAATTTAATTTAATAACCAATGAGTTTATTTCATTTAATTACCTTTCATCTCAGTTCTTATTTATGATTTTTACAATAATTTTAATAACAACTATACTATCCGGATTATATCCATCATTTTATTTATCTTCATTAAAACCTGTATTGATGTTGAAAGGAAAGTCAGGACAAAAATCTAAAGGTAATTTAAGAAAGATTCTGATGATAACTCAATTTGTGATTTCTATATTTTTAATTATATCGACAATATTAATTCTAAAACAGCTGAATTTTGTTCTTAAAAAAGATCTGGGATGGAACCAGGAAAACATCATAACGTTTGAGTTAAAAGGTG
Organism: Bacteroidales bacterium; assembly: GCA_028282585.1. Taxonomy (GTDB): domain Bacteria; phylum Bacteroidota; class Bacteroidia; order Bacteroidales; family UBA12077; genus UBA12077. The sequence goes on from JANQHR010000125.1 coordinate 25,942, forward strand.
ATAAATTCTCTGGAGATAAAGAAAATTATATAAATAACAAAAATGCTTTTAATAATGAACTATTTAAAAACCCGGAAATCAAAAGCTTAACGTATTTAAATCAATATCCTGGCAAGGTAACAAATACCTCTTCGTTAGAATTTGAAGGAGAAGAATATTCTCTTCGCTTTATTAATGCAGATCCCGATTTTGTAAAAACTTTAAATGTTGAAATAACTAAAGGAAGAAATTTTTCTTATGACCATCCTGGTGATTTAGATAACGCAATAATACTAAATGAAGCTGCGGTAGATTTTCTAGGTTTAGAAGATCCAATAACAACTATAACATCATATGGCAGAGAAATACCAATTATTGGCGTTGTAAAAGATTTTAATTTCAACTCTTTACATTCTGAAATAATTCCAATGGCAATTACCTGGGATTATTGGACACGAAGAGTTTGTGTAAAGGTATCTGGGAATAACATTCCAAATACTATAAAATATATAAAATCTTTATACAATGAATTCTGTCCAAAATATCCTTTTGATTATGGCTTTATGGACGAACAATTTGCTAGACAATACGATAGTGAAATTAAGCAGTCCAAAATACTGGTATTTTTTGCAGGCATTGCAATTTTTATAGCAGGTCTCGGATTATTTGGAATGGCTTCATTTATTAGTGCTACAAGAATAAAAGAAATAGGAATCAGAAAAGCTTTAGGCTCATCAACCCGTGAAATTATGGTTTTATTTTCATCAAGTTTTATGCAATGGATAATTATTGCATTTATAATTGCTGCACCAATCGCTTACTATTTAGTTAATAAGTGGTTAATGCAATATCCATACAAAACCAGCATTAGTTGGTGGGTATTTTTAGTTGCATTGTTAATTTCAATCGTGATAGCATTAATTACAATCGGTTTTCAGATTATTAAATCGGCCAGAACAAACCCTGCAGAATGTCTACGTTATGAGTAGTAAAACCTTTTTACTTTTGATTTCGCTGAAAGCAGTTTAAAATCAAAGTACGAAAATTAAGTATTATTTGATCATAAATATTATCACATTTTTGATCTTAAAGATATCTGTAAGTTAATATTTTACATACATTTTGTGAAATAATCACATTTTATTGTTATTTCAAGGGTCACCTTTTACACAATTTAGGAATATATATATAGAAGCCGGCTCCAAAACCGGCAGGAGGAACTATGTTTTATTGTTAAATTTTAAATGTTTGTAACTATGGAAAAACTTACGATTGATCAAGAGACTAATGCTGTAAAAGCCATTTTTGACAACTTTATTAAAGATGAAGATTTTAAACAATTCGCTCAACAAATACTAGACAGAGTAAAAGTGAGTGGCAAAAAAAAGTTATTATATGATACGCGAGGTTTGAAAGTAATGTCTAAAGAGGTTCAGGATTGGATTAACGAAGTATGGTTTTCTGAGGCTAATAAAATAGGAATTACACATATGGCCTTTATTATCCCGGAAAATATTTTTGGAAAAATTTCAATGGAACAAACCAATAGCAAGGGAGAAAAAGTGGGCAACATAAATATTGAATATTTTATGGGAATGACTGCTGCTAAAGAATGGCTAAATAAAAACTAGGAGTATAAATAAAGCTGGCTCAAATTAAGTTTAGCTTAAGCGTGTCTTATGCTGACAGGTGGAGAGCGCATGCTCCATATACGACCAATACAATTTTGCTTTTGCGCTCCCACTCTACAAAACATTGTTTTATAGACCTGACAGGCTATATAGTCTATATATATGTTTATGAGACAGCGAATTAAAGTTACAAATTAATTTGTAAAACACAAAAACACATAAATCATAAACATGGAAATATTAGAGAAAAAAGACAAAAAAGATATAGATCAGATTATAAATCATTTCGCAGAAAATGAAGAAGATATAGAAATCATCAAGCAAGTTAAAAAAGTTTATCCAGTAAAATACACATCATTTTTAGCAGAATTATTTTTAAAATCTGAAGCTATCAGAAAACAATTTTTACCCTCTCCACTTGAGCTTAAAACCAATGGTACACCTACCCCGTTTGAAGAAGGCAAGAAAGCATCAAAAACTTATGGGTTAGAAAGATTATATCGCGATAGAGTATTAATTACACCACATTTTGACTGTCCTGCATATTGCCGTTTTTGCTATAAAAAAAGCAGAGTAATGCGTAATAAACCTTCAATGACCTTTGAAGAAATTAATGCTGTAGTAAGCGAAGTTAGCAAAATGAAAGAAGTTAGAGGAGCACTAATAACCGGAGGTGAGCCATTTCTCGACCAAGATAAGTTATTTTATCTACTTGATAAATTAATTGAGTTAAACAATATTAAAGAGATAAGAATTGGTACCAGGACACTTCTTACGATGCCGGAAATATATACAGAAGATTTATGTTTTAAGCTTTCTACGTATAATCAAATTAATTCTTCTGATCCTGAAAAAAGTAAATATTTAGCCATTAATGTTCATTTTAATCATCCCGATGAACTGGTACCGGAAGTAATACAAGCTTGTAACAAACTTACCTCAAGAGGAATCATATTACGCAATCAGACTGTACTTTTAAAAGGAATAAACGATAATATAGCAACCATGTCGCGGCTGTTTCAATTATTAATCAGAAATAATATTATTCCTTACTATATGAATCATTGTATGCCAGTTGAAGGAAGTGACCATCTTAGAACATCAGTACAAAAAGGGTTAGATATTTATAAGTTTTTATGTACCGAATCCTCAACTGCGATCCCTCATTATGTTTATGCACCTAGTGGAGGAAAGGTTCATGTTGGACCTGATACGAAATTTGAATACGTTCATGACAAGCATATTCGATACATAAAAGTAAAAACATTATATAAAGCTGAGGAATTCAAGAAAATTGCTAAAAAAGAACTTCCTCCGATGCATGAAGTAACAGAAGACGGCTATATTCAAGGATTATACATCGATGGAAAAGACGAATAAACTAATAAATTGAACTAAACCACACCATATATTTTGCAAGTACAGGACAAGTATTGTTCTGTACTTACTTTTTTTAAGATGACATTCATTACCTATGCATTCTAACAGAAAATTTTACGTTGCACTACAAGGAAATTATTCTCCTCGTTCTTACATCAAACTAGCAAAATACATTGAGCAACTAGGTTTTGACCGAATATACATTTATGATGACCTGTTTTATTATCCCTCTATTCCAATATTAACTCTAATTGCCGAACATACAAACAAAATTGAATTAGGCCCCTGTTTACTTAATGGATTTTACAGGCACCCTGCCATTATTACAAGCAGTATTTTAGCTTTAAATGAACTTGCTTCTGATAGGGTAATATTAGGTTTGGGTAGAGGCGCATTTTACGATTTTCTAGGCTTGGATAGTTCTGAAGAGTCAACACGTATGGCTTTTAAAGAAAATATCCTTCTTATAAAACATTTTTTACAGAATAAAAGAAATTCTTTTAATGGAAAATATTTTAAAGCTAATGAAAACGCCTTCTTAAGAATTAAATCGGCAAACATTCCTTTAATAGCCGGCACATGGAATGAGGATATGGCATATATAACCGGACAATTTTGTAATGAAATTCAAATCGCAGATGTATGGGATACTGAATACTTAAATCGTTTACAAAACAGTTTTTTAATTGGAAATTGTGAAACGAATTTAATTGATGAGCCAAAATTCTCAATTGGTGGTATATGTTGTGTTTCCGAAAATGAAGAAAAATGCTTAAAAAAAGTGACCGAAACTACAATCGTTTATCTGCCCTACCTGACACGAATTTTAGACAGATGCGGAGTAAATTATAGCAAGAAAGATATTCAAACAATATCAAATTTATCCAAAGCCGGTAAAATCCAGGAAGCTTCTAAATATGTTACTGAAGAAATGATAAACACTTTAACCATTTGGGGGACACCGAAAAATGTTGTTAAAAAAATAAATAATACCCTAAATAAAGTTGAAGCAGACTCTATTATGTTTTCTGTTCCATTTGGTATTGAAGATTCGGTTGAAAAAAACCTTCGGTTAATCAAAGAAAAAGTAATCCCTTATATTAAGTAATAAGGGAGCTTAGTAATTTCATGTGGTTAACTTTTTCTTAATTAAATCCACAAACTTATGTATATCCTCCTCTTGAGTATCAAATGATGTCATCCAACGTACTTCATTTTTTGACTCATCCCAATCATAAAAAAAATACTCCATCTTCAATTCTTCTATTATTTCTCTTGAAGGAACAATTGCAAAAACACCATTCGCATCTACTTCCTGGGTTATTTTTATTTGAGGAATTTCTTTTATTTGGTCTGCTAATAATTGAGCCATTTTATTGGAATGTTTCGCATTTCTATACCATAGGTCATCACTAAGATATCGTTCAAATTGAGCCGAAATAAAACGCATTTTAGACGCTAATTGCATTCCTTGTTTGCGTACATATTTAAAGTTTTCTCCTAAATCCTTATTCAGAAATAAAATTGCTTCTCCATACATCATTCCGTTTTTAGTACCACCGAATGACAGAATATCTACACCAACATCTTTGGTAAATTCTTTGAAACCTAAGCCTAACTTTACGGCAGCATTAGCTATTCGAGCACCATCCATATGTACATACATATTGTTTTGGTGGGCAAAGTCAGATAGAGCTTTTATTTCATCAACAGTATAAACCGTTCCTAATTCCGTAGCTTGTGTTATAGAAATTACTTTGGGCTGCGAATGATGCTCAAATCCAAAACCGTGCATATGTTTTTGAATTAATTCAACGCTTAATTTACCGTCCGGAGTTTCGACAGAAAGCAATTTAAAACCATTAAATTTTTCAGGCGCACCGCACTCATCCACATTAATATGAGAAGTTTCGGCACAAATTACAGAATTCCACGAACTGGTTGCAGCATTTAAACCTAAGACATTTGCAGCGGTTCCAATGAAAACAAAATAGATATCTATATCATCGCCAAAATGATCGTATAACTTTTGTTTTGCTCTTTCGGTATAAGCATCATCGCCATAAGCAATAGTATGGCCTTCATTAGCGTCAATCATAGCTTTCATAATCTCAGGATGCACTCCCGAATTATTATCGCTTGCAAAACCTCTTTTATTTATCATAGAAATTAAATTTTAGATTTTAGATTTTAGATTTTATTCGTTTTCTTTTACTTTTTGTTCAATAAATCTTCGAAAACAAACTTTTAAATCTTCAATCTACAAATCTTGATAAGATAGATTTTAAAATTTCTCGTCGTATTTTGTCCAAATAAAATCACCTAGTTTCCAAGCTTCATCAACAACTTTATTTCCCCACTCATTGGAATATTTAGTAACATAATCAATTGTTTTTTGAGGATTTTTCTTGTCATAAAGTCTTAAGGCTTCTTCCTCGAATGACTTTTGTTTTTCGAATAATTCCTTTTGCATTGGATCCCAAACAGCATCAACATCATGCCTTATATCACCCCAACGTTGAGCAGCTAATGTTCCCATACGATTAAAAGCCCACCATGCCGATTCTCTTGTATATCCATTTATACGCCCCGGGATTTTATAAGACTCCGGCAGATCAGTTGTACTGCAATAGACAGGTATATAAATCGAAGTTGCAACGTTATCTTGAGCTAACCAAACCAAACCTCCGATTTCATCGGGTAACCAATCGCGGCATTGAATAATAGTAGCATACATAGTATACCAACGCGCTATGGTTCTTTCTCCAAGAAAATCAATGTGCCCGGTTTCTTCATCAACATGATACCAACCACCACTTACATTTGAAATTTCCAGTTGATCGTAAGGCATAAAAGGATTAGCTAATGGCGATACTATGGTTTTTCCATCTTTATCAGTCGCTTTTATGCTTCTTGTCATATCATATGGAGTTCCTTCATAATAATCTTTAAATACCATTACTAAATCTTCCAAAGAAACTTTTTTGTCTGGTTTAACCGAAAATGGGTAATTTTCATCATTTGGGTTTAATTTTAAAGATGGTGCTAATAAATCAAATACTCTCCATTCGCGTCTTCGAGCTGCTAATGATTTTCTACTTTCAGGTGCATATGCATAACAAAACCTGAAAGTTTCACCTTCTTTCCACCATCCGTTTTCTTTTGCAACATCATAAACATTTTCCGAAGCCATAAAATAATCTGGTCGAGAAAGGTCTATTTCTTTGATAGTACTTGCGTTTACACTAACAGAAATATGATCATCCGGAACTCGCTGTGCTACCCAAACTCCGCCAACTTTTCCTTTTCCAGGTCCAACAATTTCAAGGTGCCAAACTTCCTTAGGATCAGCTATAGTTAAACATTCTCCATAATCGTTCCAACCATATTCTTTAATAAGTTCTCCTGCCATTTTTATTGCTTCGCGAGCTGTGGTGCATCGTTCAACCATTATTTTACATAATCTTTGACAATCGATTAAGCCTTCATCAGACTGAAGCTCATCTCTCCCTCCAAATGTAGATTCTCCAATACCAAGCTGTTTTTCATTCATACAAGGATATGCAGTATTAATAAATTGGTACGTATGTTCTACCTGTGGTATCTCACCAATTTTATCGTGCTTATATGCGGGCATAGCTTTTGTATTATCTGCGGTTCGTTTATACATTGGAACCATATCTCCTACTTGGTGATCCATGGCTGGTTGAATATCCATCCAAGAACGGGTTCTATGACTATCATCTGTATGTGAGGTAATTACAGAACCATCAACAGAAGCTAATTTACCTACTGTTATAGAAGTACAGCCTTCAGGAACTCCTCCCTCCCAGTCGCTTTTATCTTGTGCATTTAATGTGCTAACTAATAAAATGGTTAAGCTTAGAGCCAAAAAATGACAAACTATTGTTTTCATGATACGTTTTTTTTAATTAGTCTGCCAATTTAATAAAACTGTTTCCTATTTCATAAGTTTTTTTCCAGTTTTGAGGTAATGGTTGATAGCATTTTTCCACCAGTTCATACTATCATTAAATGATTTGTCTAATTCGTTCTTTATCCAATGATTCCTTTCTTCGTTTAGTCCGGTATATTCGTAGGTAATATTAGAGGTTGTTGTATCTTTTTCATTTTCTTCTAAGAAAATTATAATTTTTACTACTTCCTGTTTAGGGGTTACTCTTAAGAATTCAACTTTGAAATTTTTAACATCATGTTCCGTTACATACCATATTGTTTCCTCATTTTCATGGTATGGTGTTGAGAATACACAGCCTTTTTCAATTACGCCTGATTTCGAATAGATCATTTTATACTCCCAGCCATCAATCCAGTTTTTTTCCTTTACCGGACAAAGCAGAGGAAAAACTTTTGCCGGTTTGGCATGATTAATTTGACTGTAAGTTTTTGTTACCTTGATTCCTTTAAATCCCATTATAGTTTATATTTTGGTTATAATTATTCCTATCTCAAGTTTTTACAGGATTACCTTTTGCTGCCTCCCTGGATATTAAATAAACAGTTATATTGAATAGTTTACAGGCCTGATAATGCAAAACGTAATTTTAATATTTTAACTAAATTAAGAAATAGTCTTTTTATTAAACTTTGAAAAGTAAATTTTGAAATCATTTGCTTTTAGGTTTTATAATATTTTAAGGTAATTACATGCTACTTTTAATGCATAAAAACTATAAAAACGTTAAACAAACGGTGCTAATGTATGAAAGTTGTTTGAAGTTTGTTAAAAAATGTTATAACAATATTCGAAACCGGGAATAAAGGGAGATGGAGATTTTGTCAATAGAATGACTTAGGGTGGATTCTAAACCAAACGAGAGCTGTTGTTGAGTAGCTTTTTTATAAGTTAGTGTAAACATGAAATTTGTTCTTTTGTTATATACTATATATTGAAAAAACATTTTCAAAAAGAAGAAAATAGCATACTTTCCATAATTGCCCACACTTGCAGTATTTCTATACTCTTATGAATCAAACAACATAATTCATCATGGTATTTTTGGCATGAACAACATACGACAAAATGGATACTCACAACTAAATGTAGAATGGAATTTCTATTAGCATCAATATATTGAATTTGACAGCTTGGGAAATCTTGATACGATTTCTTTTATATCATTGACTCGCACTATGGATTTTGCTTCCCACATTAGCCGTAATAGAGTTTATTATTTCAGTTTTGTTTTTTTCAAGTTTTTCCAAGAATTCGGGGCTTACGTTTAGGCCATCCTTGTGCTTTGATGACCATAATATAATCTCGACCAAGATTGGAATAAGATCCAGTCCTTTCTCTGTCATTGAATAAACTTTCTGAGTTCTCTGCTTTTCATAGACTTTTGATTCAATTATTCCTAGATTTTCTAATCTTTTTAGTCGATCTGAGAGGATATTAGTTGCTATTCCCTCTTTCGAGATTAGAAACTCCTTATAAAATTTTTTCCCTTCAAAAACCAAATCCCGAATAACCAGCAAAGTCCACTTATCACCTAAGTATTCAAGCGCATAGTTTATGGGGCAATTAGATCGTAAATCATCTTTTTTCATATAATCACTTGTTTTTTGCAAGTAAATACATTATGTTTGCATCACTTGCATTTTGCAAGTTAGTGAAAATTTATTTAAAAACATCAAAAAATATAAAAAATGGAAACATTAAAAGTAGATTTAGAAAAGCTTAAAAAACCGACATGGAGCGAGGAAGAATTAAAAAATGCAGAATTGGTAAGTGATTTCATTCAGCATTTAATGAATGATCATGATTTTGAATACATCAAAGAAAAATTTGGGAACCACCCATACAAACAACACAATCAAAGTATGACAGATGGAATAACAGGAGTACTGCAAGTGATATCAAATTTTGCAAAAAGATTCCCTGACTACATGTATGATGTCAAACATTTCTATGTTGATGGGCCCTATGTAACTGTTCATTCACATGCAACCAATAATAAAAAACACCGCGGAAATCCTCAAAAAGGTTTGAACATTATGGACATCTGGAAAGTTGAAAATGGTTTAATAACAGAGCATTGGGATGCTGTGCAACCTATTCATGGTTCTATGAGGTTTCTATTCTGGATGATTGGAGGAAAATTCAGAAATAAGAATACCTATTTCTAAGTAGCATACCAATGAGCTTAATATAGCTTATTGATGTACATTAATTAACTGGTTTGAGGTTGGTAATCGTGTAATTGTTATTAACAGCCCTGCGTTAGGTTAAGTACCCATATTTTAATTTTCAACACTTGTCCCAACACATGCATTACCATCTTTTTCCCATTCAACTACATCCCTTGAAAACCTTTTTAAGTTTTTATTAAAGCTATCTTCCTTGTTAAAGGAAGAAATTACAACTCAAAAAAAAAGGTTCTGGCAATCTGCTTAAAATGTTATAAAGAAAAAGTATATGGTATGAATTAAAGAGTTTTATTAAAATTACTTTAATGCATCATATAAAACCTCCACCGGGTGCAATGCTGTTTTTCCTGTCCCATCTTTAATCTGGTGGCGGCAACTGGTTCCCGGGGCAGCAATTAATACATTATTTTTTGCTTCGCGCACTGCCGGAAATAATACCATCTCCCCAATTTTCATGGAAACATCATAGTGTTCCTTTTCATACCCAAATGAGCCTGCCATTCCGCAACAACCGGATGAAATTTCTTCAACACTGTAATTTTCGGGAAATGACAATAGAAATTTGGTCGGATCTGTGGATGCTACTGCTTTTTGCTGGCAATGACCATGCAGCTTAATTTTTCTCTCTTCGGTTTTGAAAGCTTCCCGGTCAATGTTTCCGGCTTCCATTTCCCGTTTAAGGAACTCATCAATCATTAAAGCATTTTTACCTAATTTAACCGTTGTTTCTTTTAATCCGCTTCCAACCAAATCAGGGTATTCATCGCGAAAAGTTAAGATAGCCGAAGGTTCTATTCCCACCAAAGGTGATTTCTCTGAAATAATACCTTTCAAGAAATTCACATTTTTAATCGCAATCCTTTTGGCTTTTCTCACCAAGCCCTTTGAAAGATATGTTCTTCCGCTATCAATATGTTTTGGAATAACAACTTCATAGCCTAAACGAGTTAGTAACCGAACAGTTTTAATTCCAATATCTGTATCGTTATAATTGGTAAATTCGTCGTTAAATAAATAAACCTTTCCTATACTTTGTTGATTTTCCTTTAATTCAGCTAAATAACTTTTCATCCATTTAGTTAATGTTCGCTTACCCAGTAAAGGCATACTTCTTTGTGGAGCAAAACCAATTAATTTCATCATAAATGATGAAACAGATTTGTTTTTCATCAAAACATTATAAAACATTGGCCAAACAGAAGCTAATTTATTTATTTCTGTTATATAAGCAATTAATCTTGATCGTAATGGAATTCCATTTGAATCATAATAATGTTGCAAGAATTCTGCTTTTAATTTGGCAACATCAACGCTTGATGGACATTCAGATTTACAAGCTTTGCACGATAAACATAGATCCATTACTTCTTTAATTTCAGGATAGTCGAACGGATTTTTCTTTGATGAAATAGTTAAGAATTCTCTTAAAATATTTGCCCTTGCACGTGTTACATCATTTTCATTACGTGTAGCCATATAGCTTGGACACATAGTTCCTCCTATCATCTCTGTTTTACGACAATCTCCACTCCCATTACATTTTTCTGTAGCCCTAACGATCCCTCCATCTTTAGAAAAATCGAATACAGTTTCAATTTCCGGTTCACTCCGATCTGTTTCATATCTTAAATTGGAAGTCATGGACGGAACGTTAACAATTTTACCAGGGTTAAAAATATTATTGGGATCCCAAACAGATTTAAGCTCTTGTAACAACTTGTAATTCCTTTCGCCAACCACAATTGGAATGAACTCTCCTCTTACCCGCCCGTCACCATGTTCACCGCTCATCGATCCCTTATACTTCTTTACCAAATGAGCAATTTCAACACCAATGGTTCGGAACATTTCAACATCCTTTGAATCCTTTAAGTTCAGTATTGGGCGCAAATGCAATTCTCCGGAACCTATATGGGCATGATAAACACATTCCAATTGATGTTTCTCAAGAATTTTTTGGAAATCATCCATATAATCCGGTAAAACTTCAACGTTTACAGCTGTGTCTTCGATTATCGAAACTGGTTTTGCATCTCCTTCCATGTTGGATAAGACACCTAACCCTGATTTTCTCAGGGCCCATACCTTTTTTGTATCTTCATTATAAATTATAGGAAAGTGATAACCAAACCCTGAACTTTTTAAATCCTTAATTAAGACGTTACATATTTGGTTTATTTCTTCAATTGTATTTCTGGCAAATTCAATAATTAATACTGCTTCCGGATCTCCTTCCACAAAAAAGCGATTCTTTAATTGATCTCGGTTTCCTTTAGTTAAATTAAGAATGGTGTTATCCATCATCTCAACGGCTCCAGGCATATGCTTTAATGCTATTAAGTTAGCTTTAAATGCCTCTTCTTTCGTTTTAAAGTGTGCCGCTACGACTGCCACTTCATTTGGTGGGATATCAACTAAATTCAGCTTTATTTCGGTAATTATCCCTAATGTTCCTTCCGATCCACAAATTAAATTGGAAAAGTTAAATTGCTTTTCAGAATCTGTAAATGGTTCTGATTCCAATAACAAATCGATAGCATATCCGGTATTTCTTCTGTAAATAAATGGATCTGGATATTCTTTACGAATTTCTTGTTGATTTTCCGGATCGGATAATAATCCATTTACGTGCTTATAAATAGTATTTTCCAGTAGGTTCCCTTCAAGTTTACTTTCAAATTCATTTTTACTAATTGCAGCAAATTCAACTTCCCTTCCATCACTAAGAATAACTTTGGTTGCTAAAGTATGGTCTCTAGTTGTGCCATATATAATTGAGTGCGAACCACATGCATTATTTCCCACCATTCCTCCAATCATACACCGATTGGCAGTTGATGTTTCCGGGCCAAAAAATAAACCATGCGGTTTTAGAAATATGTTCAGTTCATCAAGAATTACTCCTGGTTGAACTTTTATCCATCGCTCCTTTTTATTTAATTCCAATATTTCGGTAAAATACTTCGAAACATCCACAACAATTCCATCTCCAACAACCTGTCCTGCCAAAGAAGTTCCAGCCGTTCTTGGTATTAATGATGTTTTATGTTCGTTTGCAAAAGCAATTAATTTTTTTAAATCACTTTTGTCTTTCGGACGAGCAACTGCTATAGGTAATTCTCTATAGGCAGATGCATCGGTCGCATATAATATCTTTGTTTTTTGGTCAGTATATAAGTCACCCTTTAAATTTTTGGCTAACTCCTTTAGTTTATTTAGCATTTCATTATTTGATTAAATTGCAGTAAAAATACTAACATAAAAAGAAAGCAGATGTTTTTACACCTGCTTTTTTTATTTTAAATTGTCTCGTCCTGAAATAGCGTTACAAAAAAAGTAATGTTATGAAAGAAAAAAGTGAAAACAAGTATGTTAGGCGAACACAAAAGGACTATTCCTTGT
>JANQHR010000128.1 GCA_028282585.1 Bacteroidales bacterium
CCACTAAAATACTTTTCAGATTATTAAATCGAGTTAAAGTTAATAAAATAAACTATTCTCTGAAAAGAGTAATCTGAGATTTAATTGATGAGCTGTATAGTATATATATTTTTCTGGAGGAGATTGAATAAATGCCTGTTGAAGAAAAAACAAAGAAGAAAAAGGCCAAAGATGATTCATCAGCTAATGATAAGAATGATAAAACAAAAGCTTTACAATTAGCTATTGATAAAATAGAAAAGGATTTTGGAAGAGGTTCCATAATGAAGCTTGGCGATAAGCCTCCTGTTGCTATAGAAGTTATACCAACAGGAGCTTTATCATTAGATTTAGCCTTAGGTATAGGTGGAATACCAAAGGGTAGAATCATAGAAATTTATGGACCGGAAAGTAGTGGTAAAACTACTTTAGCTCAACATATAGTAGCAGAAGCTCAAAAACAAGGTGGAATAGCTGCTTTTGTTGATGCTGAACATGCTTTAGATCCTGAGTATGCAAAAAGACTAGGTGTTAACATTGATGAATTATTAATAAGTCAACCTGACACAGGAGAACAAGCTCTTGATATTGCTGAAGAATTAGTAAGATCAGGCGCTGTTGATTTAATAGTAATAGATTCTGTTGCAGCACTTGTTCCTGAAGCTGAAATTGAAGGCGAAATGGGTGATACTCATATGGGTCTTCAAGCTAGACTTATGAGTCAGGCTTTAAGGAAGTTAACAGCTATTGTTGGTAAAACAAAAACAACTGTTATTTTTATAAACCAATTAAGACATAAAATTGGTGTAATGTATGGAAGTCCTGAAACAACAACCGGTGGTAATGCACTGAAGTATTATTCAAGTGTAAGACTTGATATTAGAAGAAAAGAAACTTTAAAAAATAAAGAAGGTGTCGAGTTTGGTAGTAGAACAAAGGTAAAAGTCGTTAAAAATAAAGTTTCTCCTCCGTTTAGAGTTGCAGAATTTGATATTATGTATGGAGAAGGCATATCAAAGATCGTTTGTATTATAGATATTGCAGTTTCTTTAGATGTTATCAATAAATCTGGTACTTGGTTTAATTATGGCGAAACAAAATTTGGTCAAGGTAAAGACAAAGTAAAAGAATATCTAAGTGAAAATCCTGAAATGCTTTTGGAAATAGAAAATAAAGTAAGAGAATTATTGAATCCTACTGAAAATCAGGAAGAAAATGATAAAGAAAGCAAAAAAGAAAATAAGAAAGATTAATATATTTTGCAGTCGATAGTATAGAATTAATAAGTTGAATAATTTTACAAATGTTCACAAAACAATAAACTATTCTAAAGTATTTTTCATATTCTTTAATAAAGTTGAATATAGCTCAAGCTCATTCTAATTAAAGGGTAATTTGAAATTTGACTTATGAGCAGTATAAAAATTGTTAAAATTGTATAAAAAATCTTAATTATATGATATAGTAATAGTGCTAGGATTTTAATTCTTTTATCGGCTGTCCCGCAATCTTTTGATAGAAAAAGAGGTATAGGACAATCGAGAACTTTATGACAATGAATATAATTATAATTGGATTATTAGTTTTATCATTAATTTATATAGTAATTTTATTATTTCAACTTAAATCAAGAAATGATCAAATAGCTAATCAT
>JANQHR010000129.1 GCA_028282585.1 Bacteroidales bacterium
TTGGTTCTGAGCATTTTGTTATTATTACAAATCGAGATTTCTTAGCAATTGACTTCAGTTGCGTTTGGATATCAATCTTACAGAATATTTATTGATCATCTGTTCTATAATGTTTCAATATGTATTTTGACAATTGCTTCATATAGTTTCATATAGTTTTATATAGTTTTATATGATCTAATTTCTTTTTTTAAAAAACCTCTTAACTTGTTTTCAAATATACAAATAGAAATTTGGCACAAATTTTGGTTATATAACAAAGAATGGTTTTATACCAAGTTTAGTAATAAATTGGTTTATGAAGTGTTCCTTAATATAAGGAAGGAATGCTATGAAAACAATCAATTTAAAAGAATATTTGAGCAATGAAGAGCTAAAATATCGTTATGAAAATGCTATTGATAAGGAGATTCGCAAAAGATGGCATTTTTTATGGCTTGTTCAGGCTAAAAATTATAATTCTAAGCAAGCTTCAATTGCGGTTGGACATTCTAAAAACTGGGGACAATATTGGGTCAATAGATATAATGAAAAAGGCCCCTCGGTTATTGTTATACCTAAACTAAGAAACCCAAAATGGGCCCAGAAGAAAGTTATAGATCAAATGAAAATGGATCTATTGGATAGGTTACAAACAAGACCTCCAGATGAAATTGGTGGAGGTTTATGGAGTGGACCAAAAGTGGTACTTTTTTTGAAACATTTTTATAATGTAAGTATTTGCCGAACTAAAGGATGGCTTTTATTAAAGGAGTGTGGTTACAGTATTACTACCATAAGGCCAACACACAGGAAAAGCTCAAAGGAAATTCAAAATTTTTTTAAAATATAAACAACTACCTGATAAAATTAAAGAAGTAAAATTTTGTTTTCCAAATAGAAATGTAAGAATATTTGCTCAAGATGAAAGCCGTTTAGGGCTTCAACCAATAATTCGTAAGATCTGGACACCAACAGGAGAAAGACCACAGATAGAAGTTCATCCTCGTTATGAATGGTTTTATGTTAATAGTGCTATTGAGCCTATTACAGGTGATCATTTTACTCAGATATGGTCAACAATGAATTTGGAAGTGATGCAGTATTGGTTAAATGACTTTTCTAAATATTTGAATAATGATATTGCTATAATGGTTTGTGATCAAGCGGGTTGGCATAGTGGAAAAGGATTGTATTGGCCAAAGAATATTGTTCCATGTTATATTCCTGCTTATAGTCCAGAGTGTAATCCAAGTGAAAGGTTATGGACATGGATTCGAGAAAGATTGGCATTAACGATTTATGAAAAATTAGATGAAATGATAGATTCAGTTATCAATATAGTAAATGATTGGGATAGATACAAAGATTCATTAATTAGTATGCTAAATTATAGCTGGTGGAATATGGTTGTTAAACCAACTTATAAATAAACTTGGTATTACTCTTAGTTCTAAAGAACTATGAATAATTTCTTTGATATTGTGCGATGTTAGCACAAAGAATTGAATAATCCAAAAAATTAAACATTCTTTATTATAAAGCTCAAAGGAGGATATCATGAGAAATTTTTCTAAAAAGCTTGAATCATTATTTACTGCTGTAACTTTTGCTGAGGTAGGAGAACATGATACAGCTAA
>JANQHR010000168.1 GCA_028282585.1 Bacteroidales bacterium
ACATAAAGTATAAATCCAAAAGATTTTTATAAAAAAGTAGCTGTAAAACTTAATCTACAGCTTCTCAATTTTTATAGTTTACTTACTTCTGAAATTGCCAATTTAATTAAAATAAAGTCCTTTACTAATGGCTGAGGTATAATTTAAACTGTTTAAATATAGTTCAGCTATACTCTTTGTAACTATTAGTAAGCATTATTGAAAACTAATAATGAATTAATTTAGGGAATAACTATACTAACCGATTTATTCTTAGTAAGTCAATATTTTTCTAGTAGTTCAGATAACTTAATCCCTAAACCTCTACAAATTTGTAGCATATATTTATAACTAGGATTGATATTACCTTTTTCTAATCTATTAATGGATGGTTGATCTTTCCCAATTTTATACGCAAGATCTGTTTGGGAAAGATTTTTGGCTATTCTAGCTTTTTTAAATTTTTCTCCTAATTCTTTTAACTCATCATCCATGCAGTTAAAGTTGGACTTTTAATTCAAGAATTATTATAACGAATTCGTTATAGTCAAAATATATTTTTATATTTATGGATTGTTTAATAAAAATAAATCGCATGAAAAAACTTTTTATTATTTCTTTAATATTAATAGGCTTTAAGGCTTATTGTCAAGATTTTTCAGAAAATCCTTTAGCATTTATACAAAATATTATTTTAGAAAATATTCAACCGGAAAATCTTAACCCAAGAATTCCTAATGGATATGAAATAGTACTAAATGAGAAAGATCAAGTAATCGCTGAAAAAAGCATTAATAATCGAATTTATGATATAAAATTCTACTATGAGGCTAATAAACTTGTTGGAATAATAATTACAACGCATTCTGCTAAAATATTGAAATTACTAGAAGAAGCAGAAAAGATTAACTTTAAACTTCAGAGTGAATCAGTTTATAATGATATAGAATCGTCAATTCATAAAAATACTATTAATGGTTTAGCATTGTTAATAACAAATAACGAAAGAAAAAGGGAAATTATGTGTTCTATGTCTAAGCCAAAAAATCAGATATGAAACCTATTTTTAATAACAATATTATGAAAAAAGTATTATTAATTCTACTAGTAATTGTAAGCACACATGCTTATAGTCAAAACTTTGATACTAATCCAATAGGTTATATGGATAGTTTAGTATTAAAGAATCCCCAACCCACTGAAATAGTGCACATCCTTCCTCCTGGATTTAAAGTCATAGAGCAAACATATAAATATGTACGTGCTGTGAAGAAAATAAATAGTACATCACATAGCTTAGAATGTATTTATAAAAACTCCAACTTAACAAAAATAGTGGCAGTTCTCAATCAAACTAGCGAATCAAATGCAATTAATGATATAAATAACTTACCTTACAAGAAAATGGGAACAACTACAGGGGTAAATCCAGAGAATACATCAGAGTATTGTAATAGTATTTTGTACTGTCGTAATGATAATTTAACAATGGCTGAGATTGTGGTATGGAACACTGGTTCAGTTGAACTTTATGTAAGAGAATATCAGTTATATGATTGAACTAGAGAATTAGGAGCAAATGAAAAATAAGACCAAAACCCATTATCTAGTTTTTTTCATATTTAACTCTGCTTGTCTTTCTTAAACATAATCAACTCAATAACTCTTGTATATTGTAATCGATAATTGAATTGGTTTTCAGTTTGATTGTGCAGTTCACCATAGTCTTTATGTTTAGCGATACTTTTTAACTAATCAAGAGCTATATCTTCATGTAACCAAGTACCTTGTTTAAGTCCTGAACTATAATTCCCTTTTACAACTTTTATAGATTCTGGATAAACATTTGATAGTTTATTTAGTGATATAGGCATATCTATATCACTCATATTGTGTATGTTACGAGCGTTACATTGACATAACTTTAACAACATCATTGTTCGAGTAGGATTATCTAAAAATTTTGCAGGGTTCTTACCAAATGGCCTTGCCATCTCAGTAGCATTAACCATCAAACTATCACCTTTCTTAAATGTAATCTGATTATCTTTATATTTAAAAATTTGTTCCATAGCATTTATCCTTTCTTTTTTTGATAAACACCTTAGAGTCTATATAGTGATATTAAAATTCCAATATCACTGACATTCTGCATGTTAGAAAGATTATTCCAATTAATGCACGCAAAACAATATTAAGCCAACATCAACTCTAGGGTGTAGGGCTACTAATTAAAAACCCTAACCATTACAAATCTACATCCTAGTAATATAAGTACTTTCATAAACCATATGAATAATATACTTATAATCACAAGGGCTTTTTACTGACTAACTATCAGGTTATTAATGTAAACAAATGGTTGTTTTTTGACTATACCATATTTAAGATGGTATAAAATAATATTATAAACACATACACATATTTGCATAATTAATAATTAAAGGAAGTTACTATGAAAATCACTAACGTTATTTTTAATATTACTGAAAGGTATGTTGAAATTACAATATTTTAATTTCGTCATTTTCTAACCAGTAACCTAAATAAAAAACACATGTATACGTTCATTATAATAACAACGTTCTAATGAAAAATGCTCAGATATGTATCAGTATCATTTAGCATACTTTTTTAAAACGTTATTATTGTTTTAGCCATATTATATTTTAAAGCCTGTTTATTATAATATGATTCAGCTTCTTTTTTCGAACTTAGAGAAAACTCTCTTCCATCAACAGTACGCCCAAATTGCTCATTTGATGGTATTATTTCAATAAGATCATATTCTGGAAAGAATTTACTTTTTACTTTAACTATTTTACCTACCTCAATTCTTTTATCATCAACTAAGAACATGTATACATTATCAGTTCTTTTTACTAATGAATAACTATATCCATTCTTTCTAAATCGTTCTTTTAGTATTCTAATCTTCATTATTGTTAGATTATTAAATCTTTAAACCGAATATTTAATATTTCTCTCAATGTGATGATTTCAATCCCTATTCCAATAATTCATCACTTTTAATTTTAATATTAATTGGATTGTAGTGTTACTTTGTGATCTCTCTTTGTTTGCGTTATAACGATTTTATCTCATATTAGATAACACTTCCTTATAGAAGTAACTTTTTTATCAAGTTCAATTATCAGATCACTTTTTACTGAAATAGTTGGACTATTTTTTATATCTCTTAGATCAGATTTTAAACGGCTGTAACTTTTTGGATCAGAAAACACTTTTTGAACTTTTAGTTCATCTAATATAGAATTAATATCTTCAGGATCTGTTTTATGAAGTAAAGCTCCAAATATTAGATTCAATGCATGTTTAGGTTTTCTTATTTCATTATAATTCAAAATAGAGATTCTATTGACTTTTTGAATCTTAATATACTCATTTATATAATTTTCCTTAAGTTTTTCATAAAATTCTACATTTATTAAATCTTCAACAGTTATTTCTTCTTTATCAAAGATTTTGTTCACTCTATTCTGATATTTTAGTTCGTATCTTAATATATTCTTTTCCTTATAAATAAATGGTGTTTCTACACTTTTATACTTCTTCTTAAATTCTTTTGATTTATCATAGAATATTAGCTGCTTCTTTTCAGTATTATAATATAGTGTGCTTAAAGAAATATTTGATCGGTTATAGCCTCTCTTTTCTCCTAAGAATGGAAAGTAATTTTGAACTGGTCTTTCCATTATAAAATTTGCTGCTAAATCAAATCTTGTAACTTTTGATAAATGAAAAGGCAATCCTAATTCATCACTTAATTTCTTTACTGCATCCTTCATTTCTAATCTAGATAAAGGAAACAAATTATTACCATGATAGTATCTTGCTATACTACCTTTTAAAGAAATTCCAGCTTCACATATTCTAACTACGTAATTATCTAAGTATCCAGAATAGGATACACTTGATTTACTTTTAAACTCTTTCAAATTAGATAGCTTACTTGCAATAGAATCCAACTCTACATTATCCACTTTTGACCAATCCAACCACATATATACTGTATCAAACATTAGATAAAAATTATGAATTGATTTTTACCAAATTTTGGTATAAGAACCAGCTTATTATAAGGATCAATTTGTTTTACTTTAAGGGAATAATGGCTTTTTCTACCTCATTACGCTTATAATATACACGTTTTCCGATACCATAAGATTTAAGCTTGCCTTTCTTAGTCCAATTATGAATTGTGCTGAGATCGACCTTTAATAAATCCTTGACTTCGTTTCGTGTAAGATACTCTGTAGGTTCCTTAGGTTGGAAGTGTTCTGTTAGCTTGTTGAATCTTTTTTCAACTCCTTCTAAAATCTCATCTTTTAGCTGCTCAGGAGTTATGTTGTGTAATAAAGTAGTTTTTTGCATAATAATTTAATTTTAATATTACACATCAAACTAACTTTAGGTAATAATTAGGTAAAAGTTAGGTTACCCTAGAAATGATAAACATAATTTTAAATAGTCCTTTTTGTTTTGAACTTTTTTGAATCTACTCCGATATTAATAAGTTTATTATGAACGCTTTTTATCGTTCGTCCTTTCAAAGGATTATTTCGCTGATTTACAGATTTATTTATTATAGGATTAAGATATGATTGGACTGTTTTTGTCTCTATTCCTGTAAATTTGCTTATTATAGAAGCCAGTTTATTCGTACTAGTGTTAAAAGGTTCAATCTCCAATAAAAAATCAACGATCCCTAATTCGTACAAAAACACTATTTTTTCTGTCCCTGGGTTATCAATGAAATCTTCCATAGTTTTTATCTCGTTTATCTCATTTTCATCCATTATATTCTTAAGTTTAGATTCTAAAAACTCTTTTTTTCTTATGAAAGAATACTTTGTTTTTTCTAAATATTCGTTATCTAGTAAATTTTCTAAAAGAACATACTTTTTAGTACTTGATATATAAACTGAGGATTCTCCCGTTGTAGAATGCTTCAATAATTCATCAATTTTAACTTTAACAAAATCGCTTTCTTTTGCATCCGAATACTTATCCAGAAACCGTCTTTTTAACTCGTCATAATGTATCTCATATACATTAAAGGGACAAAATTGCCAATAGTAATTATCATTTATACTTTGATTATATAGATCTTTAAATACTTCTAGGAAGCTAAGCTCTTTTCTTCTAAGTTCATCCTCCTCAGCACTTCCTTCGCTTATTTCCTTATATAGATTGTTTATTTCTACTGCAATTGTGTCCAATTTATTATTCAGTCGAAAAGATCTACTTTTATCGTCCATATCTATTAAAAGTTATAATCTAATTTACTTTTCTTAAAGGTACATTATTTTGTTGTTTCTGATATAGAGTATTAAAATATTCAGCAATTATTTGAGCGTTATCAATAGGAGGTTTTCCTACATATCCCAGGTATTGTGCTTCTGTACTGTGGCCAGTAATTGAGATTATTAATGCAGTTGGCATTTCACCGTAAAAATTTGTTGCAAAGGTTCTTCTCATCACATGGCTTGTTATTAGTTCCCATTTCTCAAAAGTTCCATGTTCTTTTCGATATGTTTTCTTTCCTGTCTTAGGATCTTTTGCCACAATCACTAATTTTTTTCCTTCAGTCAGTTCATTTATTCCAGCTAATTTTACTACTTCTTTTATATGTATATTGAACTTCGCTGCACTTAAAAGGCGTGGAAAGTTTCCGTTTCTTTTGTTTAAGATTTCTTTTGCTTTTGGATGTATTGGAATAACAATATTTTTATTTGTCTTTTGTTGAGTAAAAGAAATTAGCTCTAATCCATTTCTAGTAATAATATTTTCATCGGTTAAACTTAGCAAATCAGAAATCCTCTGTCCAATGTAACAACCAATAATTAGCCAGTCTCTTGCATTGTCCAGAGCTTCACGTGTGAATTTTGCATTTTCAATTTTTTGAAGTTCTTCAAATGATAAGAACACTTTAGCGACTTCATCTGTATACCCCTTAAATGCTTCTAGTTGTGGATGCGTTTCTATACCATATATTTTCGCATCCTTACATACTGTTTTAATAAAGGTTATATATCTTCCTATAGTATTATTTGAAAGTTTCTCTATTTTCTGAAAATAATTGATTAATTCAGTTCTGAATTTTAAATCAATGTTCTTAATAAAAATCTTTCTCCTACGGTATTTCTCAAATGCAACAAGTTTATTTTTTATAGTTGTATACTTTTTGATTGTTGCTGGAGAAACAGCCCTTTTACTTTTAGCATCTCTCTTATGAGGAAGATTTTCAATGTATGTTTGAAAATGATTTATTAGTCGATCTGGCTCACTTTCTTTTCTTTTCTTTTGAATTTCATTTATTTGTTCTTCTAACCAGTATCCACTAATTTCTGTTCCATTGGATATTGCATTGTTATAACGTTCTTCAACATTGTTTTTTAGTTTATCCAAATCAACCTTTAATTTTTTTAACGTTTCATCTCTTAAATAAGGTTGAGCTTTATCTACATTCCAATCTTTTGAGTTAATCGCATAATTGGTTTTTCTTTTATATACATTTTTACGATCAATTGATAAACGTATGTATATGCTTTTATTTTCTCCTTCGCTTTGTATTAAAAACTTTAATGTTGCCATATTTTTATTTCTATAATTAACAAATATAAAAATATTAGTCAACATTTAGTCAACAATTAGTCAACCAAATCCAATTTTATTCAATTTCATTCAATTGTGAACAATTCATTCATAGCTATGGAAGCGTTGTAAATATTAACGTTTAGATGATTTAACAAAGGGCAAGGAATTTTCGTAATTGAATAGTTTGCACTCCGCTATGCTCCACACTATTATTTGTTTGCAAACTGCTTTTCTCTTATTTCTTTAAACTCAGATCCTTCTTTCCATTTCGGGAAAGTTTCTTCGTTACTTAGTTGATATCCTATTCTGAAAAATAATTTAGCATCTTCAACGATTCCTTCAAAAGTCCAGGTTTCAGGATCATATTGATCGGTTGGTTTATGATAATTATACTGGATCCAATCCTTTTCCTTTTTTAATGCCCATTCTTTACCATGTTCTCTATGATCACAGTTTCCTCTTGCAAATAATGCCGGAACACCAACTCTTGCAAAGCTGAAATGATCTGCTCGATAATACATTCCTGTATGCGGATTTGGATCCGGTAAAACATAACGGTCATATTCCGGTGCATATTTTGCTACATAATCTTCCAGTTCCGACTGACCATAGCCGGTAATCATTACATCTTTATAAGGTCCATATGGAAGCATCAAATCGTTGTTAATGTTAGCAACTGTTTTATTCAAAGGAAAAAGAGGATGAGTAGCATAATAATAAGATCCAAGTAATCCTTGTTCTTCAGCTGTTGGAGATAAAAACATAATTGTACGGGCAGGACGTTTCTTGAGGTTGGCAAAAGCTTCTGCAATTTCTAACATCCATGCTGTAGTAGTGCCATTATCAACAGCTCCATTATAAATTGAGTCCCCATTTAAAGGAGCTCCAATTCCCAAATGATCCCAATGCGATGAATAAATTATTATTTCATCTTTTCTTTCTTTACCGGGTAATATTCCTATTACATTTTTTGATTTTGCAAATTTATGGCTGCTTCGTACATTCAAACTCATACGAGATTTCATTCTGAAAGCTTTAAATCCCGGTTTTTTAGCTTGTTGTTTTAATTTATCTAAATCAAACCCTGCCAAAGAAAATAATTCCTGCGCTGCATTTTGGGTTAACCATCCTTCAATAGCACATTTTGATAAATAATCATCTTCAGGTTGTAAATAAAGTTTTGGAATAATGGCTCCATTTAAAACAACATTCCAAGGATACCCTGCCGGTTCAGTCTCATGAATAATCAAAATAGCTTTTGCACCTTGTCTAGCTGCTTCTTCGAACTTGTATGTCCAACGTCCATAATAAGTCATTTCGTTTCCTTTAAAAAAGTCTCTGTTCTCTGTACCAAATCCCGGATCATTTACTAAAACAACTACTGTTTTTCCTTTAGCATCAACTCCAGCGTAGTCGTTCCAGTTATATTCAGGTGCAACGATTCCATATCCTGCAAATATCATGTCTGAATTTCGAACGGAAATCTCATCTTTTAAATGTTTGGAAAAAGCAACGAAATCATCTTTATAATTAATTTCAATGGAAGCATTGTACATTTTTACCTTCATCCTATCGTCAGGAATATTTGTTACTTCAACCATTGGTACTTCTTGGATGAAACTTCCATTATTTGCTGGTTCAAGACCAATTCTTTTATATTCTCTTTCAAGATATTCTACCGTTTTTTCTTCACCAATTGTAAAAGGTTTTCTTCCCTGAAATTCATCAGAACTGAATTCTTTTACAATTTTTGTCATATCCTCTTCATTAATTGTTGACTCTGCTTGTTTATAATCTGAACAAGAACTAAATATTACAACAGAAAGAATTAAAGAAATTAATAGATGCTTTTTCATGTTTTTGTGGTTAAGATGATTAGTTAAAATTAGTTTCGAATGTATTAAAATTTAGTTAAACTTGAAAGAATGGATTAGTTTCCTCCAAACTCCATTAAGTATGCTTTTATAAATCCGTCCAAATTTCCGTCAAGAACGTCTTGGGTATTACCCATTTCAAATCCTGTACGGACATCTTTAATTAATTTGTATGGATGTAAAACATAATTTCGTATCTGTGATCCCCATTCTATTTTTTTCTTTTCTCCTTCAACTTTTGCTCTTTCTTCGAGCTGTTTGCGTAATTCAAGTTCATAAAGTTGAGATTTTAACATTCGCATTGCATTTTCTTTGTTACTTAACTGGGAACGAGTTTCTTGATTCTCAATTACAATTCCAGTAGGAGCATGTCTTAATCGAACTGCAGTTTCAACCTTATTAACGTGTTGCCCGCCTGCACCACTTGACCTGAAAGTTTCCCATGTAATATCGGCCGGGTTGATATTTATTTCTATTGTATCGTCAACAACCGGTGATACATATACTGATGCAAAGGATGTATGGCGCCGGTTATTTGAATCGAATGGAGATAAGCGAACTAAACGGTGAACACCGTTTTCGCTTTTTAAATATCCGTAGGCAAATTCACCTTCAAATTCCAATGTAACTGTATTTATTCCGGCCGTATCTCCTGGTTGATAGTTTACTTCTTTAACTTTAAAATTATGACGTTCACCCCAACGAATATACATTCGCATTAGCATTTCTGCCCAATCGTGGCTTTCAGTACCTCCAGCGCCAGGATTGATTTGTAAATATGCACCCATAATATCTTCCTCATTACGGAGCATATTTTTTAATTCTAATTTTTCAATTAGTTCAAGTGTTTTTACATATTGATTATCAACCTCGGTTTCTTCTAACTCACCTTCTTTAAAAAAATCAATGGAAAGTCTTAATTCTTCGGTTTGAGTTACTATTTCCTGAAATGAATTGGTCCACTCTTTTAGTTTCGATATCTGTTTCAACTGTATTTCTGCTTGTTGTGGGTCATCCCAGAAATCCGGAGCATGAGTTTTTTGTTCTTCTTCATCAATTCTGATTAATTTATTTTCGATGTCAAAGATGCCTCCTCAGCGACTCAGTTCGCTTTTCAATATCTTTTAATTGGTCTGTTGTGATCATTGTAATAGATTTATCAATATTTTGAAAAGCAAAAGTAATAATAATGAATTAAGAATAAATAAAAAAAGGGAGCATTTGCCCCCTTCAATTATGATGTTAACAAAGTTTAGTAACCTCCGCTTTGTTCTAACTTTTCCATTTCCTTATCGAAAGTTTCTTTGTACTTTTCGTAATCATAGTCAATTTTTAAACGTTGATCTCTTGAAAGTCTGTTATTCATTGCTTCTTCTAAAGCATCTGCAGACATTTCAATAGCCATGTAACACTTGTAAGTACCTTGTTTTGTTTGAGTAATCTTTTCGCAAATTGTTTTAACGTTGTTTAATTGTTGATTAATTACTTCTCTATTTAAAGACTCAAATCTTTCTTCTACCTCTTCAACATTATTAAATTCACGAGAATTTACGTAGTTATCAGTTGTTCCTTTAATTACAGTCTGAATTTGACCAGCTAAAGCTGCTTTAGCATTGCTTGATGCTTTTTTGCGAGCGATTTCCATATCCGAACTTTCGCCTGTTGCGTTAGCCCTAAAATTATTTTTGTCACTTCTGAATTCAGGTCCTGAGCAGTGTAGTTCGATTACCTTTTCTCCTGGCATATCTCCAACACCTTTTTTTGATTTACAACTTGTAAATGTGCCGCTAAAAATAACAGCTCCCATTAATAATAAACCTAAAGGTTTGTACATTTTAGTTTTCATAACTTCGATTTTTAGATTTTAAATAATTAACTGAAATTTTAATCTTATAAATTTATTTTCCTAATGTTAGGTATTATCTCATTTTTAATTTTTAGTTCAGCTTTCTTAATTGCATCTTTAGCGGCAATTTCAAAACTGCCGGATTTCATTCCCTTAATATCTTGGATGCTTTCATTATAAACTTCAACTTCGGAATCAGATTTTATTATTCTAATATTACAATTAAGGAATGCCGTATGCAGATTGTGTTTTTCTAGTTTTTCTCCTGCTGTTACTTCAGATTCTATGCGAACAATAACCTCCGTTTCTTCTATGTTTTTTGTGAAAGAGAAGAAATTTTTTGATAATTCTTGTTCTAATAATCTTGTAACCGGATGATTAAAATCATAATTGCCCAAAAACATTTCCTGTGATTCAAGATAGGCAATTATTTCTTTAACTTCAACATTTATATGTCCATAGGGCTTCATCCCTCTTTCATAAAAAAGCTTTTTCAAGAGATTTTCGGGACCATCTTCTCCCAGGTATTTATCTGTATTTAATTCAGCTTTGATTATTTGAGTTCTTCCTTTTGGAGCCATGGCTGCAATTGAGCATTCAGCTTTTCCATTGTTTAACGAAATTACATTCTCAATTTCTTTAATTTCTGAGTCAGGAAAATAAAATTTTATCGGTAAATTGGAAATGTTTTGAGTTTCCAGATCTGTTTTAAGTTTAACCTTAACAAAGACTGGTTCATTTTCGGTTGTAAGAGCGGTTAATTCATATTTATCCTTCTCAGGAACAATTTTTATTCTACTAAAAATGTCCTGAATTGATTGATATATAGCATTGTCAAGATAAATTCTTCCATCTAATGTAAATACTGATAAATCTTCACCAATATGTTTTTTTATCGCATCAAATGATTTTACATAATAGATTAGCGCATTGTTAATATCAAATTCTTTTTCCGCCTCTTTTGCCTTTTCATAAAAATCTTTTGAAAGATTGATCGCTCTATCTAAGATCTCTTGCTTTCTTTTTTTATATTCTACTTTTGATAATCTGTAATATATCCAATATTCTTCTTTATTTTCCCAGGAATCAACGATTTCATAACCTTCAATATAGTTTTTAGTAGCTAATTCAATTTGAGCCTGATAAGTTTCTTGTAGCCCTTTATTATCTTCAATCTGATATAAAACCGAATTGCTGGAAATGTTTACTGAAATCTCCGAAATCATATCTGCTAATGCTCTGTTCTTGGCAATTTCCAGATAATCACTACTTGACTTTTCTTTACTGGATTTGCCTATACCAATGTAATAATCATTATTAACAGGTCTGTCCTTAATCCATTTGGGTTTTCTTTTTGATTGTGCATCAATTGCAAAACCAACAATAAGTATTGCGGTTAGTATTAGAGTGAATAATATCTTTATTTTGTTTATCATTTTAAAATATAGTATTGTAAATTTACTTAAATATTAGCTAAGTTATTATTTATTTTTCTGCATTTCAACAATTGCAGATACCATATCAAATACCTTGCCATTTTCAAAACCACGGGAGGAAGCAAAACGCACAAGCTTAGACTTTATGGTATATTCATTGCTATCTTTTAAAGATTTAAGTTTCTTTTTTAGTTCATTTTCCAGAAGGTCATTATACTCTTTTTCTGGAATTTCCAAAAGTGCTTTTTTTATAATATTACCACAAATATTTTTTTGTTTTAGGGCATATTCAATCTTAACCTTACCCCATTTATTATGTTTAAATTTATCTTTTGCAAATAATATTGCAAATCTTTGTTCATCAATAAACTTATCATTAATTAGACTTTCAAGAATGCTATTGTGATCTTTTTCAGGTAGTTTCCAATCGTAAAGCTTATTACGAATATCTGATTCGCACTTCTCTCTCTCAGCACATAAACTTTGTGCTTTTATTAAGGCTTCTTTTGTTGATATAGTTTTTTTAGAACTCAAAATGTTTTATTTTACCTTTTATCATTCTGTGCTTATTGTTAATATCTTTTTTTAAGGTAATTTCATGAAAATTTTTCTCTTCAAGAAGATTAACCATTTCTTGTCCAAAAGCTTCGTTAATTTCAAAGTAAATTTCCCCGTCCTTGTTTAAATTAACCAATCCAAAATCTATAATAGACCGGTAAAAGAGCAAAGGATCATGATCGGGAACAAACAAAGCAAGTTCTGGTTCATATTCCAGCACATTTTTTGACATTAGTTTTTTTTCTTTTAGCCTTACATATGGTGGATTACTAACTATTACATCGAACTTTTGCCTTATATCAAGATTCTTTTTAAGGATATCTAATTGCAAAAATTGGATATCAACATGGTTTAACTTGCTATTTTCATTTGCTAATACCAAAGCTTCAGATGAAATATCTATTGCATAAACATTAGATTTTGGTAAATTTTTGGCAATTGAGATTGCTATACAACCTGTTCCGGTACCAATATCCAAAATATCTAAATTTTCTTTTCGATGCTCCGAAACAATCCAATCAACTAACTCTTCTGTTTCAGGTCTTGGAATTAAGGCTGTTTTATTTACCTTAAATGGTAAATCATAGAAAATGGTTTTATTTAGGATATGCTGAATTGGTTTTTGATTTTTTAAATCTATTATAATTTCATTTATTCGACTTAAATTAATGTCATTGATTTCTTCTTCTTGAGAAATTAGTAGTTTTGTTTTCGAGTATTTTAAAACATCTTCAAAGATCAAATAAATAAAACTATCGATTTCTTCAATTGGATAAATTTCCTTTAATTCGGATTTTATTCCTGAAATTATTTTCTTTATACTGTTGTTTTCCGTCACTCTTCAAATTTAGTTAAATACTATGATCAAAGAAAAGGTTCATGAAAAATATATGCAGCGATGTATCGAATTAGCTAAATTAGGACTTGGAAATACAGCTCCAAATCCCATGGTTGGTTCTGTTATTGTTCATAATAATAAAGTGATTGGTGAAGGATATCACAAAAAGTATGGAGAATCTCATGCTGAAGTTAACGCTATAAATTCTGTTAAAGATAAAAGTTTACTTAAGAAATCTACCATTTATGTAAATCTGGAACCTTGCTCTCATTATGGAAAAACTCCACCTTGTGCTAATTTAATAGCAAATGTTGGTATTCCTAATGTTGTAATAGGAGGTGTTGACACAGCTGCTCATGTATCAGGTGGTGGAATAAAAATTCTAAAAGAGGCAGGTTCTAATGTTTTAACAGGAGTTTTGGAGAAAGAATCAAGAGAATTAAATAGGAGATTTTTTACGTTCCAGGAAAAAAAACGTCCTTATATTATATTAAAATGGGCACAAACTAAAGATGGATTTATTGATATTAAGAGAACTAATAAAAGCCCAACTCAACCTACATGGATAACAAATGAGTATTCCAAAGTTTTGGTTCATAAATGGAGATCAGAAGAACAAGCTATTTTGGTCGGAACAAATACAGTTTTAAATGATAATCCATCTTTAACCACACGGAACTGGGAAGGAAAAAATCCAACACGAATTATTTTAGATAGAGAAATGAGATTAGCTGATGGCTTTAATGTTTTTAATTCAGAAGCAGAAACTTTATTAATTACTGATATTAAGCATTTAGCTAAAAAGAAAGCATTTGGAAACAACATTGGTATTAAATTTGTTAACTTTAATAATGAATTTTATTCTCAACTATTTCAGGTACTTATTGAAAAAAGCATTCAATCTGTTATCATTGAAGGTGGTGCAACTGTATTAAATTCATTTATCCGGAATGAACTTTGGGATGAAGCCAGAATATTTATTGGGGAAAAAGAGTTCAAAAAAGGACTTAAAGCACCTACAATGAAAATTAAAAAGATAGGATATGATGTTCTGGGTAACAGTAATTTAACTTTTAATCGCAAATAAGATATATTTAATCAATAAATTAAATTGATTTATCATAAAATTTCAAAATATATAAAAGCTTTTGTAAATTTGATAAGATTATAAAATCCTTTAAACTAGCAATTACTAAAACTCAAATAAAATGGGAAATTACAGTTATAAACGTACGTTGTTCTTTACTCCTGTATTGTTAATACTTTTTTCGATGGTTCAGTGTAGCCCAAAGTTATATACAACAGGTAAAGATTTTGTAGCATCCGGGAACTATGATGATGCAGTTGAACAGTTTACAAAACTGATTGATGAGAATCCAGAGTATACAGAGGCTTATCTGGCGAGAGCAGATGCTTACGAAAAAGCAGGTAAAAAAGCCGAAGCTGCAAGTGATTACAAAAGAGCTACCGCTTTTGAAGAAAAGGACGAATCTATATTTTATAATGCAGGAAGACTTTATTATGAGTTGGAAGAATACGAAGAAGCAATTCCTATGCTCGTAAAAGTTACTGCATTAGATAAAAAACATATCAATGCGTATAAATATAAGATGGAATCATATATTGCATTAAAACAATACGATAAAGCATTGAAAGAAAGTAATGAATTGATTGATTTAAGTGAGACGGCTTCAAATTATGCAAGAAGAGGTTTTATTCAGGACAAATTGGAGAATTACAATTTAGCCGAAACTGATTATAGAAAGTCAATCGAGTTAGGTAAAAGTTTGGAGGCCTATGTATCCTTAGCTAGTGTTTTATTTAAAGCTAAGAAATATGATGCTTCTTTGGTGGCATGTAATCAGGCTTTGGGCATGGATTCAAAAAGTAAAGAAGCATTGTGGATACGAAGTAAGATTTATAAGGAAAAAATTGACTACCCAAATGCTATTAATGATCTTTCGAAGATGATAATTTTTGCTCCTGATGATGTAGAAGCTTTTTTTGCAAGAGGAATATATTACCAGGAATTTAATCAGCATCAAAGTGCAATTAATGATTTTAGTAAGGTAATATCAATGGAGCCTAAAAACGCATTAGCTTATTACCATAGAGCAAAATCTAACGAAGAAATTACTCAATATGCAAATGCAATAAAAGATTACCAGGCTTATGCTGAATTATCTGACGAGAATGATGATAAGGCCAGGGAAAGGCTAAAAATTGTAACCGAAAGGTTATATGAGTTAAATCGCGAAAGTGCAAAACCTGCTCTTTCTGTTATTGAGCCAATGGAAAGAGAAGGTAATTCAATAAACATAATAGAAGATGCTACAGAAGTAACTATTAAAGGACAAATTACAGATCAAAGTGCTATTCAATATGCTAAAATTGAAGGTGTTGATGTAACTTTTGATGAAAATTCGCAGAACAATGAATTTACAGTTACACTGGATGTAACAGGAAAAGATGCAATTACCGTAGCAATTTCAGATGTTTACAACAATGTTTTAGCGTCAACATATAAGTTAAACAGAACAGAAATTAATCTTCCTGAAATTGCTTTGATTGCTCCATATGCTTCATCGACAGGAGAGGTCTATTTAGAAGTGGATAATAGAAAGTTATACGTGGAAGGTCGAATTACCGATGAAAGTAAAATAAAGAGTATTATCGTAAATGATATGACCGCTAGCTTTTCTGTGGATGCCATGAATCCTGAGTTTTTTGCAACGATTGATATAGCCAATAAGAATAGATTTGTTGTAAAAGCAGAAGATATATACGGCAATGTTGGTGAGATGGAATTTAAAATTAATAGGGAAGCGGTTGAAATTTCACAAGAAAACCCAATGGGTAAAACCTGGGTGATCTTTATTGAAAATTCAGATTACGAAACTTTTGCTAGTTTAGAAGGACCTGTAAAAGACGTAAGTATGATGAAAGCTGCTTTGGCCAATTATAAGATTCATAATATTATTCATAAACAAAACCTTTCAAAAGCAGAGATGGAGAGATTCTTTGCTATTGAATTACGCGATTTGGTTAGAAGTAATAATGTGAATTCATTATTAGTTTGGTATGCCGGACATGGTAAATTCATTAGTGATATAGGTTATTGGGTACCAGTTGATGCTACTCGTGATGATGAGTTTACTTATTTTAATATAAGTACTTTGAAGGCTGCATTACAATCCTATTCTCAACATGTTACCCATACATTGGTAATTACAGATGCGTGTGAATCAGGTCCTACATTCTATCAAGCTATGCGTTCTGGATTACAAGAAAGGGATTGCGGTGATTGGGAAGCCACAAAATTTAAATCTTCTCAAGTATTTTCATCGGCAGGGTACGAGTTAGCTTCTGATAATTCGCAATTTACAAGAACATTTGCAAATACTTTAAGAAATAATCCTAATGCCTGTTTACCAATTGAGAATATAGTATCTAAGGTAACGGTTGCAGTAGCTAAGGATGGAATGCAAAAACCGCAGTTTGGTAAAATAGACGGACTAGAAGATGAAGGAGGAACATTTTTCTTTATAGCAAAAGAGAGATAACAAATAAAACGACATATGACTTTTTTACATAATTCGAAAACTGAAAAAGTTATTCGCGCAATCCTGCGAATAACTTTTTTTTATGCAGCAATGTTGCTGAGTACTTCTGATATTTTTTCTCAAACCTACTATTTTGATGAGTATGGAGTTCAAGAGGGATTACCTTCTAAAATCTATGATTTGGTTCAAGATGATCAAGGTTATATATGGATGGCATCAGAAAGTGGGGTTTCAAAATTTGATGGTGTTAATATAAAAAATTACACTTCAGACGAAGGATTAGCCGAAGGCGGAATAAAAGCCTTATTAAAAGATTCGAATGGGAAATTATGGATGGGACATATCTCAGGAGGCATATCCTTTTATGATGGAAAAAATATGTTTGTGCACCCTATAAGTGAAATGATTGGTTTTGAGGTAACATCGCTTATTATGGATAAAAATGATGTTCTGTGGATTTGTACCTTAGGCGATGGATTGATTCGTGTCGATAACCCCTATGAGTTAGATACTGCAAGAATTATATATGAACAATATAAAGGAGGAAGTTTAGGCGATAGAGTATTTTCAGGGAATATTGCATTAGGAGATTCTCTCTTTTTCATTACCGATTTCGGAATCAAAAGGTACGTAAAATCGGAAAATTCATTTAAAGGGTTTGCTCCTAAAGGTTTATCAAGATATTTTATGACCTCTGCAATGTTAGAAGCTAAGAATGGAGACATTTGGTATGGTACTTTTAATGGAGGATTATATAGGTATATAAAGCAAAAGGACGAATTTAAAATTTATGATGCCAGGGATGGATTGGCACATAATTGGATAAGTACAATTTCAGAAGATAGTAAAGGAAATATTTGGATAGGAACCTGGGGAGGAGGCATTACTAAATTTTCCGGAGAAAGCTATACAACATTCAATAATACAAATGGACTTTCTGACTTAAAAATAAGAAAAATAAAGGAGGATATTGAAGGGAACATTTTAATAGGTACAAACGAGCATGGTTTGTTGATTTTTAAAGGAGAAAAATTCTCAACATATGGTGTTGATGACGGTTTAAGTAACCAAAATGTTTGGGCAATAACTCAAGATAAAGATGGTAAATTCTGGTTTGGAACAAATAATGGAATTTCGATATATAATCCGGTAGCTGGAGAAAGAGGCATTAGGTATGCTTATTTTAATCAGGAATCGAGCGGTATTGGAGACCAGGTCAGGTTCTTAAAAGTTGATTCAAAAGGTAATATCTGGATTGGAACCGACGATGCAAACATTACGATGTATAATTATAAATCAGGAAAGTTTGAGTCTAATCCTGCCATTAACCGGTTCTTTCGCAGAACTCAGAATGTAACTGCCATGGATATTGATAAGAAGAACTTACTTTGGATTGGAACCCTGGCTGGGCTAATTTACTACGAGATTGATGAAAATAGAAGCCAGATATTAACTCAAGGATATGGTCTAAATGGAAATGTTATAACGGTGGTTTATGCGGACTCTAAAGATAGAGTTTGGGTGGGTATTGATAATGCAAAGGGATTAAATATGATTAAGGATGATAAGGTTATAAAGGTCAACCTTAAAGGGTCATATACTCCTAATTCCATTGTAGAAGATAATGAAGGTAATATATGGGTTGGAACAAAGGCAAAAGGTATTATTGTACTAAAAGATACAACCATTCAAAGAATAATCACGGAAGAAGATGGATTAATATCCAATGTAATTAATCAATTGAATGTTGACGATAATAATAATATCTTTATTGGTACAAGTCGGGGCTTAAATAAAATTGATTTAGAAGGAAATATTCATGTTTATACTGAAAAAAGCGGCTTTACGGGAATTGAAGCGAAGCAAAATGCAACGTATAAAGATAAAGATGGTAATTTATGGTTTGGTACAGTAAATGGTGTTACAAAATACCAACCTCGATTAGATAAAGAAAAGTTTAAAGAACCTCTTACTCACATATCAGGTTTAATGATTAATTATAAAGAACGTGATTTGGAACCAGGTTTAAAATTAAACTTTACGGAAAATACTATAAAATTCGACTATAATAGTATTTCTTTTGAGAACCCTGATGTTATAAGATACCAGATAATGTTGGATCCGGCAGAAAAAGAATGGAGACCAATTACAGCTCAGACTAGTGCTATTTATTCATCTTTAGCACCAGAGAAGTATACATTCAAAGTAAAGGCTAGAAGCAGTGATGGTATTTGGAATTCAGAGCCTATAACGTATAGTTTTACAATCCGCCCACCATTTTATAAAACCTGGTGGTTCATACTTTCTGTAATTGCTGTTGGTGTAATTGGAATTATTG
Source organism: Bacteroidales bacterium (assembly GCA_028282585.1). Taxonomy (GTDB): domain Bacteria; phylum Bacteroidota; class Bacteroidia; order Bacteroidales; family UBA12077; genus UBA12077. Next base: position 19,054 of record JANQHR010000168.1, read on the forward strand.
TCTTTATCAAAGTTCGAGAGCGTAATCTTATTAAAGAAAAGAAAATTCTTGAGGAGAAGGTTGCGGAGAGAACCGCTGAGGTAGTTCAGAAAAGTATGGAGCTAGAGAAAAAGAATAAGGACATTACGGATAGCATTCGATATGCAAAAAGAATTCAAACTGCCGTATTGCCGCCGGAAATTCCATTTGACAACACGTTTATTTTCTTCCGTCCGAAAGATATTGTAAGCGGAGATTTTTATTGGTTAGAGCATATTGGAGATAAAGAAATGATTGCCGCCGTAGATTGCACCGGACATGGAGTTCCGGGAGCATTCTTGTCTATTCTGGGGCATAGTATGTTAACCAAAATTGTACGCGAGTATGGAATAGTGGAACCTGCTAAAATTCTGGATAGATTAGATCAGGAAATAATTCATGCACTTCATCAAAAGAATGTTAAGGGTGAGCGCGTAGTTAATGATGGAATGGATTTAGCGTTGATTTGTTATAATCGCGATACCAATATATTGGAATATGCAGGTGGTTACAATCCTTTAATTATGATAAGAAACGGTGAATTAGAAGAAATAAAAGCTGATCGATTCCCAATTGGTATGACTACCATACATACAGATAAGAAATTTACAAATCATGAGATAAAGGTCGAAAAAGGTGATTCTTTTTACATTTTTTCTGATGGATATGCGGACCAGTTTGGAGGTGAGGATGGTCGAAAATTCCGCAAGAAAAACATGAAAGAATTACTATTAACAATTCAGGATGTGCCAATGAAAGATCAAGGAACAAAATTAGAAGAACACATTACTGAGTGGATGAGAAACTATGAACAAATTGATGACATGGTTTTCATAGGAAGAAGATTTTAAGTCTAATTAAACCTATACTAGAAGGGGATGTCCAAAAAGTCTTAGTGTTCTTTGTGTTTGCTTTGTGAAACTTTGTGGTATAATTATAAAAGGCTGTTACACAGAGAACCACAAAGAAAACACAAAGTTACTCAGTGAAAAATACGAACAAAATTTAACTATTGTACTTTTTGGACACCCCCTTTTTTTATGATAACTTAATTATTTCTAAAAAGATTTACGAGCTGTATTCTTCTTTTAACATTTGTTTTCCTAAAGATTTTAGAGATATGATCTCTAACAGTTACAGGAGTAATAAATAATATTTCGGCAATTTCTTTATTTGGTTTACCCTCGCATACTAATTTTATAACTTCTTGTTCACGTTTGGTAATTTTATACTTAACAAACAAATGATCAAAATAGTTATATTTATCTAAGTTGTAGGTTGGGTAAATTGATACAAACATCTTCTTAAAGAAAACAGTATTTAAAATAAAAAAAGTAAGGATAATTAAACTTATTACCAACATTTGAGTGTTTTCTGAAAAAATATCTATATAAACTAAAATCCTGCTAATAACCAAGCAGATGGTGAAGTAAAATAAGAAATGAATTACTTGTAATTTTGATGTTTTATTATTGGAAGATTTAATTTTTTTTAATCTATAAAAAGCAAGAACTAAGAAGAAACTATTACATAAGAAGAACAGTAGATGAATAAGTGCTCCGGGAATCTTTTGAAAAATTTGATAGTTAACCAAGAAAATACTAAGGAAGAAAAGAAGAATTACAATTAGGCTTAAAACAACAGGGATTCTTTTATAAGAGGGTTTCCATTTTAAATTAACTAAGTCTAGAATAAAATATACGAGATGATAAGCAATGTATATTCTTATAATAGATAAGAAGGCTTCAATTAATAAAAAAACAATTTTGAATTCATTTGATAATAAATATTCCGGTCTGGTAATTTTAAAAAAAGCCTCTAAAGTGTGAGTAAAGGTTATAATTGTAAATCCAAATATTACATAAATATACGATCTTAAGTAAGAGCGTTTATTATTTTTATAAAAAGTGAAAAGAATGTAAAGTAATATTAATCCAAAACAAGATGAAAAAAAATGAATTAAGTGTGAAACTTCAAGCATATTAAGCACCTATTTATGTAGGATATATTAAAAACACTACAAATGTAGGATTTCTTAAAATAAAAACAAGGTATATTTTTGGTTGAAAGAATGCATAATTATTCAATTGAGATTATAACTAAAATGTTAAAACTATGAAAAATGTAAAATTTATTTTGGCAATAATGATCTTATTATTAGTTAAAAATATTTTTGCTCAAATTAACGATCAAATAAAAAACTTTGAAGAAAATATTTATGAATTAAATTTTTCAAGTGAAGGAATTAGGCAAACAGAAAATACTTTTTCTATTTATAATAGGATGGAGCATTATAATGTTCCGGGATTAAGTATTGCATTTATTGAAAAAAACAAAATTGAATGGACTCGAGAATATGGTTTTCTCGAGGCTGGCAGTGATAAAGCTGTAAATGAAAAAACAATATTCCAGACGGCTTCTGTAAGTAAATTTGTTGCTTCGGTATTAATCCTTCATTATGTAGACAAAGGAATTCTTGATTTAGATAAGGATATTAACAGTTATCTGAAATCATGGAAAATTCCAGAAAATGAGTTTAATAAAAATAAAACAATAACACTTAGACATATACTTTCACATACTTCCGGACTTCCTAGTTTCCCTATGTTTGAAAGAGATACAAGTGATAATGAACCAACTGTGATTCAAGTTTTAAATGGGGAGCATCCTGCATTAAATCCTCCTGCTGTTTGTACTTTCGAACCAGGAGATCACTGGGCTTATTCAAATATAGGTTATGCTGTGTTACAGATCTTATTAGAGGATATAACCGGAATGAGTATAAATGAAATTGCAGATGAAGTTTTATTTAAGCCTTTACAAATGAAGTCGAGTTCTTTTAACTACCCCCTTCCAATTACATGGCAAAAAAGAGAAGCCAAACCTCATGCTACAGATGGGGCTCTAAGAGATCCGGTTATTGATCCTACGAAAACAATAGGTGGTTTTCTTTCCACACCTTCAGATATGGCAAAGTTGGTAATAGAGGTAATGAAATCATATCAAGGTGAATCAGATAAATTACTAACCCAAGAGACAGTAAACAACATGTTCAAAACAGTAGCTCCTATACCACCAGAAGCATTGGGCCTGCCTTTAAATATGGGGCTTGGAGTTCTTCTTGATAATGAGACAGAAAATTTTGCAATATTACATCCCGGTCATAGCTATCCCGGAACAGTTTTTGTCTTTTTTGCTTTTCCAAAACAAAAAAGTGGAGTTGTAGTTGCTGCAAACGGGAACATAGGAGATAGATTATATCTTGAGATAATAGCTACTCTAGCAGATAAATATGGATGGTCTAAAGGGCAATATTTTAAATAATTGTACCTTTTAATAGGCTGAAGATCACATTAATTTTCGGCCTATTTTTATTTTATACTGCTGCAATATTAATCATATTTTCATCCCAAGTTGGAGCATTATTAATTGCACTTATAATTTCTTCGGGTGAGTCAATCGATGTCCAAATGTTGCGATGTTCATGTCGCATAAATTTCTCATCAATCATCTTATCAAATAATTGGAATAATCCGTCATAAAATCCATCTGTATTTACAAAAATTATTGGTTTCGTAAATTTACCTAAACGTTTTAAAGTAATTACTTCCATTGCTTCTTCAAGAGTACCGCTTCCCCCAGGTAAAATAACAACAGCATCAATATTTTCCACCAATTTTTTCTTGCGTTCATGCATATCTGCAACCTCAATTAACTGATCTACTTTTGGATGCCCCCATTCGACCTCCATCATAAATTTTGGGATTATTCCCAAGATTTTACCATTTTTAGCCAAAACAGTATCTGCTAATTTTCCCATCAGCCCTATGGAGCCTCCACCATATATTGTTGTAACATTATTGTCTACTAAAACCTTTGCTAAACGCTCGGCTACGTCAAAATATTTTTGATCAATCTTCTGACTTGATGCACAAAATACACTTACTCTAGAGATCATAATTTCAAGTTATTTGGGATCACTTGAATTATTAGGTGGAGAATAAAATAAAATACATATTTGCATTTTTAGAAATATTAGAATATGAATGCAAATAGGGAGGAGCTTTT
>JANQHR010000005.1 GCA_028282585.1 Bacteroidales bacterium
TACCTGTTTTTTACAAAAGTACTTTTCCTATTCATAACCCATTCCCCCGTTAGATAATTGAATATGCCGTTTAAGCGGCTGGGGTACTTCCGACTTCTGGCTTCCAGCTTTTAAACTTAACTTCCCAATTGAAGTCCTTCTTTCTTATTAGGCTATTTTATACCTTTATGCGAATCGAAATAACTAAGAATCTGCTTATGATTTACGATGATAAATCTTTTCATCCGGATATGATTGAGAACCCGGAAGTCCACCAGAAGATTATTGATGCTTTGCCCATTCCTATTTTTTACAGGGACATTAGAGGTGTTTATATTGCCAGTAACAAAGCCTACGAGAAGTTTATAGGGCTTTCAAAAAGCCAGTTGATTGGTAAAACGATATTTGATTTGCAGCCAAAGGAGTTGGCAGAAATATATAGTGCTCTTGATCAGGAGTTGATAGAAAATCCCGGGGAACAGGTATATGAGACCAAATTTCAATTTACAGACGGTTCGATGCATGATGTGGTTTTCAATAAAAATGCAATTTTGAACGATGAAGGGAAAGTAATTGGGATAGTTGGTTCTATATCTGATATCACCGATTTGAAGAAAGCTGAAAGGCGCATGGAAAAAGCCAAGGAAGCAGCCGTGATTGCTTCGGCTATGATGCATAAAATCCAGGCCGGTATTATTATTGTAAATCAGGATTTTAAAGTGATTGATTCGAATGAAGGTTTTGCGCAATTATTTGGTGAAGAAACCATGGAGCTTTACGAAGCTATTCCGGGATTAAACGGGGCTGATTTTAAAGAGCTTGTTCCGGAAGTGGTTTATAAAATGTTTGCTTCTTTGATGGCTTCCGGTGAAAATGCGCTGGAGCGTGATTTGCGTATTCATAATAAACTGATGCATGTTTCGGTCGTTACCATTCAGAAGAACCGTGTGGTTGGGGCATTGATCCGTGATATGTCCGCACCATCGTTGGTTCGTGAAGAGATTATCAGCCGTGCGCAACGGGTGAATAAGCAAAACCTGGAAACGGTGCAAAAGATTGCTTTCCTTTTGGGCGAAAATGCTTCCCTAACGGAAGAGTTACTGAATTCAATTATTGAATCATATAAATACGGAGAAGAATAGGATAAGCTGGAAGTTAGAAGCCGGAAGCCAGAAGTTGTATTTAAAAAACTTCCAGCTTCAGTCTTCCAGCTTCCAGCTATAAATATTGTACATGGACGACTATCATATTGAAATTGAATTTCAGCAGAACAAGCCTAAAGGAGAAGTGGTTTGTGGCGATGTTTTTTACTCCAGGCGTATTCGTGAGGAAAAGCGAACAATTTTGGTTTTATCGGATGGGATCGGGCATGGGGTTAGGGCCAATGTGTTGGCAACACTCACTGCCTCCATGGCTTTAAACTACAGCTCATTTCATACCAAACCCGAGGTGGCTGCAAACATTTTTATGCGTGCTTTACCTAAAAACACAGATGGAAAGGAGAGCTATGCCACATTTACCATCATTGAAATTGAAGATGAAGGTATGGTCCGTATTATCAATTACGACAATCCTGCGGTGTTGATATACCGAAACGGAAAGCAGTATTTTCCACCTGAAATTGAAACCAGCATTCGTGGAAAAGAAAATGTGGGAAAGATTCTGCGTATTCGAGAATTCATGCCTCGTAAAGAAGACCGTATTGTTTTTATGACAGATGGGGTTGACCAGTCTGGTTTGGGAACTAAAAAATATCCAATGGGCTGGGGGCTTGAGAATATTTCCTATTTTATTGAAAACCAGATTGAGCGGGAACCGAATATTTCAGCAGCTAAACTGGGCCGTAAGATTACAACAAGGGCCTCGTTAAATGATGACTTTGAAATTAAGGATGACACCAGCTGTGGTGTGATTTATTTTCGTGAGCCACGTGAATTTATGATGATTACCGGACCGCCGTTTTATAAAATCAAGGATTTTGACTTTGTAAAAATGATCCAGGACTTTAATGGAAAGAAGATCATCTGCGGAGGTACAACGGCTGAAATTATTGCCCGTGAGCTTAATCTTGAAGTGCATATTCAGCACCGTTATCATACCGAGGGAATTCCGCCAACAGCTGAAATGTTTGGCTTTGAAATGGTAACCGAAGGGATACTTACCCTTGGGCGCGTTGAGGAAATTCTGGAAACCTATAACGGGGAAGTGACACTTGGCGAAAGTCCGCCGGAAGAAGTAGTAAAACTTTTCCTGAAGCATGATTATATCCATATTATTGTTGGTACGCGCATTAATTGGGCGCATCACGATCCTGACCAGCCGGTAGAACTTGAAATTCGAAAGTTTGTAGTACGGCGTATTCAGAAGCTATTGGAAGACAAGTATTTTAAGAAGGTTGAGGTGTTGTATGTGTAGGGCTTAGAGCGGAGTGTAGAGAGAGCTTTCTTATGAGTTAAAAGGATCCGATCTTTTCAAAAGGTTCCTGCTTTTTTAATTTATGCTAAGGTAAATAATAATTTGGAAATGGGTGTGGTGTCAAAGGGGTGTCATCCTTCAAAAGGATGACACCCCTCTACTACCTCCGCTGGCGCTGATCTGTGATCAGTGTCCCAGCTTTGCTGGTAATTATAAATAAGAAAAGTATGTTTTATCAAAATTATATTGCTTACTAAAATAACACTAATTATATTTCTATATACTAAGGAACTTATTTCCCCGGTAGGGGATAAAGCTCAATAGCTGGGATAATACGAAATGACTCAATTTCTCCGTTAGGAGATAAATTTTTATGCGTGTTTCTATATCTCCTACGGAGAATTGATTCCATTGGAATATTCTTTTTCTATTCAACTATATTCCCTACGGGAAAGCTGAACTAACTTATCTCTTAACTCTGTAAACTATTTCCTTCGCTGGCGTACCCTCGCTGGCGCCAATTTATAATTGGTGCCAATTACCTTTATTGCTTCTTCAAAGCAAAACACGGACTACAAGTCCGCGCTAGCTGGAGGCCAGCGGCGGAAACGGAGTGGAAGTCCGGGCTCTGTGTCAATCTGTTAATTTATGATTGTAAATACCTCAATGATTTAATTGAAAACAAAATATACTTGTCAATTCGTTAGAATTAAAATACAAAATAATTAACCTGTAACTTATCTTAGGTTTGTAATCCAAGTATTTTTGTTTTTACAAAACAAGACACTGATCACAGATCAGCGCCAGCTTGGGGATGGAGTGGGACGGGTTGGAAGGCTCTTTGGCAAAATTTGGTTTTAGCGTTGGCTTTGTGCATTTTGCCAATGTGCCTGACAGCGAAGGGATGGTGTGCGGTTGGTTTCTCATTCTTTCCCTTTTATCCGTTTTATTTCCTTGTCAAAGTCCGATTCAAAGTCCTCGTCCTGTGTCACCCTGAATTTTTCAAATTCCTTTGTTGCCAGTTTCTTTGCTATCTCAGCCGATATTGAACCTGCATTTTTTAATACAGAGTAGTCGTTAAATTGTAAAAAGGAATCCAGTTTTTCAACCCAGTCTTTCATGCTCATGGGTATTTGCCGGGCTGCCTGGTTTTCTGCATAGTCAAGGTACATGGCTACAATCCGGTTTAACTCATCAATTTCCTTTTTATTCAGGTAGTTTTTGGCAATTGAAACATCCGATTTTAAAACTTTTCCTTTTGGGGAATTTTTCCATGTAGTTAAACCCATATTTGGCAATTCCGCTTTTGCTCTTGATGAAATAATTTCAGCAGCTGTTTGCCCTGTAATTGCCCAATGCAATTTATTCTGAACTGTTTTATAAAACACTTGTGTTATTTCGGCTTTTAGTTGATAATCAATACTGCATTCTGCATAAATGTCAGTAATCTTCTGGTAAAACCTCCGTTCACTAGCACGGATTTCGCGTATCCGTTCCAGTAGTTCATCAAAGTAGTCTTTGCCAAAAAGTTTTTTCCCTTGTTTCAACCTTTCATCGTCAAGCACAAATCCTTTGATTATAAACTCTTTTAAAGTTTTAGTAGCCCAAATCCTGAATTGTGTTGCCTGGTGCGAATTTACACGATAGCCCACCGAAATAATGGCATCGAGGTTATAAAAATCAAGATTACGGGCAACCTGTCTTTCACCCTCAATTTGAACTGTCCGGATTTTCCGGACAGTTGCCTCTCGTTGCAACTCGTTAGATTTGTAAATGTTGCCCAGGTGCTCACTAATGGTTTTCTTCGAAACCCCAAACAGTTCACCCATTGACCGCTGTGTAAGCCAAACGGTTTCGTCTTGAAGAAATACTTCTATTTTAATTTCGCCTTGTGGGGTGGTATATAATATGATTTCTGAGTTGCTCATATGTTTTTACATTAATCCGTAAAATATTTTACGAAAATTGATGAGATACCTTTATGGTATTGCTTTATTAATTCTTCTTTTACACGAGTTTTGATAACCTTATTTTTCGCTATCTGATTTAAAACAATTTCAGATTGATTTTCAAGTATCCAAAATATATCAAAAGGTTTTTCTTTATTAAAACTATCAAGGTTAAGAATAAAGTTGTAGTAAGGATATTGAGCCGTAATATCTTTGATTATTTGTTTTTCCATTAGAGACTTATCATTAATTGATAAAATTACTTCAACCAATTTATTTAAATTCTCTCTTAGTGGTTCGCCAATTCCGGTATAAGGACTTTTTGCGTAGAAAATACTTGGAATCTCTTTCTTTTCAGAGATTGAACTAAAGAAATTAAGATATGAGTCAATAAATAGTTTGGGGTTCAAAATATTTCCAGAGACTACAGATTGATAATATAACTCATGATTAAATTTGTTACTAAGTTCATTTCGAATACTCATCTTATATTCATCACTTTTCCTCTCGTCAAGAAGCCTTGGCAATACTTTAAGAATTCCATAGCGAGGCTTCTGAATTGATATTTCTATTATTGAATTAACAGTTTCTCTTTCAGAGTCCGAAAACACATACTGCTTTTCTTCTAAAGTATGTAAGCAATTAGTTAGCAAATAACCATCGTAAAGATTTTCCCTTGAAATTAAAACTTTAGCCAAACTCAGTAATTCATCTGGAGCAAAAAGATTCGGTTTTGCTAAAAGTGGATGAGCAAGTAATGAAACGTCATGTACATTAAAATCTAACTTTTCAATAAAATATGTGATATTATCAAGCAACTTACTATTCTCAATTTCGATATCAAGGTTGGTTAAAAGAATACACAGATTTTCAAAGGTTATATTTACCCTTCTCCTCAAATCAGGATTTTTGGTTCTGTTATCAAAATAGCATATTTCGGAATACAAGAAATCCACATTCTCTTTTGAAAAAAAGTTTGAAAATGCTGTTGAGAAATAATCTCTTTTCGATTTGTATGGAAGTTTTCTTACATTATTACGCTGAAAGTAACCTAATAATTTATTGGAATTACAATGGTGAATGGATATCTGAACTAAGAAATCATCAAATGCATCTAAATGATACGAATGTTCCGTATTCATGGAGTATGAGATAATGCAACTTTCAACTACTTTTTCAAATAACAATTCAGCCTCATCAAAATTATTTAATACAAGCCAGTTACCATCTATAAAATTGTTGTACTCAGCTATTTTTGCATACAACCTGTTTATAAGGTTAGCTGTATCGTTTATCGTATAACGTTGCTTAAAGTCTTTAATTTTTAGGTATAGTTCATCTATTGACTTTGCATAAGAATTTAATAAAATGTTTTCTGCAAGAGAGTTAAGTATTTCTTTCTTTTCGGGAGAAACATTTAATTTATCTAATTCTATATTTAAATCCGGATAACTATAGTCAAAGTTTTTAATAGCTGCTAACCTTTGATTGTATCTGGCAAAAAAGAAAAGTACCTGTTCCTTATTATCTCTGGCTTTGTTCGCAATTGACACATATAACTCCATGGCTTTTTCATATTTCCCAAACTTGAAATAGGTATAAGCGCGTTGCATCCATTCCCATAAATCGCCTGAAACTTCTTTGCTTTTATTTAAAGAAGAAAATGCTTGCGAGAAAGTTAAATTATCAAATCTACATCCAAGACAATTACACTGTTTCTCATGAATTCTTAAAATATCAATTGTTGTATTTTTTCTCTGGTCTCCAACCTTAAATATTAAATTTTCATTTAATATTTTAACAATACTTTCAACTTTCTTATTAGCAGCAGATACTCCATTGAATAACGAAGGATTTTTTATTGTTAGCTTATTGCTAATATCAATATTCTCAAAAAACTCTATTATTTCACTATGGTCAGTTTGTAATGTGAATTGGTTGTAATGAGTTGATGTGTGTCTGTTTTCCTGAAATGAAATTTTATCAATTAATCGCCATGAAATTATACGCCGAAAATCTTTGAACTCATTTAAAGCTTCAGATAACTTATCAACAATATGATTATCCTTGATTCTGTTAAATAATTCATGATTGTGATTCTCAAATAATTTCTTTTCAGGATTTCTAGTTTTTAATTTCGATTCTATTCGCCGTCTGTATCTTTCATTACTAAATTCTTCCGTACCTCTTATACCTTCTTCTATTCGCCTGTTAATATCACTTTCTGATAGTCCTTTATGTTCTTCATATTGCCTGTCTTTTGACAAACTGAAAATATAAAAATTGCCCCGAGGTTTAAATTGTTTTCTTATTTCTATTGCCGTAAAAAAATAACATATTTTGTCATCGCCATCATCAGTGTGGAGAATAGCAAAAAAATCTGTTCTTGCACCATCTTTATCTTCAACATATTCTTTTGCTATTTTTACTTCATTATTATTCTCAAAATATTTAGCTTGAATTCGACCTCTAACTTGAATTCTGTCATAAACTGAGAGTTTCGTATTTTTCGGAATTATTTCAACTTCAATATCTGTCCCATCAATATCAACACTTTTAAAATTACAAATAAAGTTGCTCGTCAATATTGCTCTTGTTCGTGATTCTCCTTGCTCTCTATTGAAGTCTTGTTTGTATTGCATTAATTCCCCTCCACAATTTTAATCTCCTCCTCCGTTAAACCATACAACTCATAAACCATCTGGTGATTTTCTCATTGGCAATATTGTACCAAATATTTGTATCGCAGATTACATGTTGCATTTTGTTTTTTTATGGCCCATAACGGTAAATTGCTATGTTGTCGTTGCGGATTACGAGAGATTATCTGTCGGGATACCGACGAATAATGTACGAGTAAGTGGCAATGGCATTGCACTACAGCCGCAATGCAATATGCAAAATTATTATAGCCTGGCATTTAATTTATTTTTATTTTGTCGAGTGAATAATTATTGTCGTTTAGTCTCATTTGGTACTTTTTTATATCCCAATCTTTAATTAATTCTAGCATAATATCACGATTCTCAGATAACATTCTACAACCTAAAATTATTTCCTCAATCGAATCATGATTGTATTCGAATAAATGTATTTTTTCCTTGTCTTCTATTATTTTATCTGCACGCTCCAAAAAATTTACTTGTCTCCATTCATTCTCATATGCCCAATCTTTACTTTTTGTATACAAAAAGTTATTTATCCATTTTGTATTTCTTGTTTTTTTATCTACTCCTAATTCAAATAAAGTCAAATGTGGTCTTTTGCAAGTATATTTTATTTTTCTTGGTTTTATTAAACAAGCTTTTGAATCAGTAATCTCTTTTTGTGGATTTATGCCTATTACAAATCCTTTATGATTATCTGTATAATGAGCCCACATTGTTAAATTGTCATGCTCTTCAGATAAGCATAAAATACCGATTTTATTATCCCAAAAAAGTTTCATTCCAGAAGTCAAATCTTCCTCACTTTTGCCAAGGAGTTTTAAATAGAAATCTTTTAAGTCCTTGGGTGAATCCTTTCTTAAACTATGTTTCAATTTTATCAAAGAATTAATAGTTTGCTCATTGTCGATCTTTGAAATCAAATCGTTAAATAATGAATCACTAAACATACTCATATGTAAAGCTTGAACAATCTCAGTAGTGAATGCTTGTTCTACTTTAGGAAGAGCCTCAAATGGATCATTAAAATTACTAGGTTGAGTGAACCGTATTAATCCATTCTCAAGAATTGTCTTGTGGTCATATTTCAAATACTTGTAAAGCAACATATGAGCTCTCTTTTTTTGCTTGGCTATAACGTATATCTAAATGCATAATTACATTTATTTCTTTTATTCATTTATCAAATCATTGACCGGATTTTTTCCACCACCCAAATTATAAAAATTTTACCTAATAAAGTTTATCGTTGGGATGATAATTACGAACAAAAGGGCAGAAGGTTAATAAAGTAAGCCATTAACAAATGTTTATGGGAGAGAAATTAAAAAAGGGGACCACTAACAAATGTTTAAGCATTGCCCAAAAGAAAAGTCAGGCCTTGAACGTTTGTTTACGGGCCGCCCCATTAGAGGGTGGGCGTTTAAACGTTTGTTTAAGGCTTGCCCAACCAAAAAGTGGAGGTTTAAACATTTGTTTAAGGCTTCCCCCAATAAAAGGCGGGGCATTAACATTTGTTAGCGGGCCCAAAAATCAAATGTGGTGCAATAAACAAATGTTTATGTCACAGAACATGCCTATGTGCCCATCGTAGTTTTCATTTTTTAGCGTAAATTGCCGTACTGTTAATTGCAGTAGCACCTTCCACCCTATTCCAAAATATTGTGTATCGTGCTTATTATAAATTTATTAACCCCATTAAAGTATTTGTAATGGAAAAATTAATGTTCAACAGCCGTACAACTGAGGTAGCGGCTACAGCCATCAGGATGATTGGTGCATTTAAAAAAAGTGACCGGGGTGCGGATGCATACCTAACAACCACATTTACCGTATTGGAGCAGAAAACAAACTGTTTGACGGTAGCCATTAACCGCTCAAAGGCGGAGTCGGAACTTGAAATGAAGGACGAGCTCCGGGATGACAGCCTTCGAAGCCTGCATTTTTTGCTGGTAGCGTTTTTGAATCATCCCGATCCTGAAATTAGGGCAGCTGCCGAAGCAGTTAGTGCCATTTTTGAGAAGTATGGTTTGTCCATTATCCGTGAAAGTTATGCCACGGAGTCGGCAATGGTAAATTCCTTGTTGCTGGATTTGGAAGACCCTGATTTAGTGACGGCTATTGGCAAACTGCCGGGCTGTGCCGGGATTGTTACCGGCCTTAAAAATTCCCAGCTTGACTTTGAAGAAACCCGGATTGCCTACGAAGAGGAA
>JANQHR010000021.1 GCA_028282585.1 Bacteroidales bacterium
CTATATATTATATATATTATTTATTTATAAATCTATTATATTAATAATGATATCCTGTTAATAATGTTACAAACTTCTGGTTATTTTTCTTGTTTATTACATTTTCAAAACAATTTTAAAAGTGTATTAACAGTTATAACTTATCTTATGTTATTGAAAAATAAATAAATCCTAACTTTTTTAACAGGTTGTTAATAGCGTTTTATATTAATAAGTTCTTTGTTAAAGTTTACACAATCTATGTTAAAAGTTTGTTCAATTTTAAGGAATCAAAACTAAAAAAATAATTTTGATATCAATTGAAAATTTTTATATAGTGTGGAGTAAGTTTCAAAACAAGCTAATATTATAATTTTTTATCGACTTTAATTAACATTGAATTAACAATAGAACATCAAATAATTAACACTGTATTAAATTATCGTCATCTAATGCTCATTATTAGTTCTTAATATTTTATTAAAATCAACTAAAATTTAATTACAATTAAATTATTAAATATTACATAAAACCAGCCAATTATGCATCCAAATAAAATATATGAATAAATTGGCTAATTTTGAGTTGTAAAATATTTAAAATTTAAATATGGAAAAAGTATCAATAGGAATTGCAGCAGATCATGCAGGATTTAATTTTAAAGAAAAATTGAAAGAAGAATTAATAAATCAAGGATATGAAATTAAAGATTATGGAACATATTCTATAGAAAGTACAGATTATCCTGATTATGCGCATCCATTAGCAGAAGCTGTTGATAATAAAGAACACAAATTTGGAATTACGTTATGTGGTAGTGGAAATGGAATTAACATGACAGCAAATAAATATCAAGGTATTAGAGCTGCATTATGCTGGAATACTGAAATATCAGAATTAGCCAGGTTACATAATGATGCTAATATATGTTCATTACCAGCAAGATTCATTGATTTTAATTTAGCAAAAGAGATTGTAAATACATTTTTAAATACTAAATTTGAAGGAGGAAGACATTTAAGACGTATAGAAAAAATACCTATTCATTAAAATATATTGTTATGTTATCAAGTACCTGTAAGTATGCTATTCGTGGCATTATTTATATTGCATTGGATAGTGAAAATAATAGAAAGATTGGTATTAAAGAAATATCAGAAGCTCTAGACATACCAACACCTTTTTTGGGAAAAATACTTCAAATTCTAGCAAAAAATAAATTATTAAATTCTACAAAAGGACCAAATGGAGGATTTTCTTTGGCTAAACCGGCAAAAGAAATAAATTTACTGCAGATAATTCAAATTATTGATGGTTTAGATTTATTTAATGAATGTTTAATTGGTTTAAGTTCTTGCTCTGCGAATAAGCATAACAATGTTCAATGTCCTATTCACAAAAAATATTTACCAATAAGTAAGCAACTATATACGATGTTTGAAAACGAAAATATTGAAGATCTGGGAAATCAAATTAAAGCTTCTGGCGGTAAAATATCATTATAAATACTTAATTAAGTTGAGTTTATTAAAAATAGGAAAAATAAATATTCCAAAAAAACTTCCAAAAATATTTGCTACTGCATCTGTTACTTCTGCAGATCTGTCATTAGTAAAATAAAACTGAAATACTTCCATCATTAACCCATATGATATAACTAAAGTAAGTGTAATAATAATTCGTTCTATTCTTTTAAATTGACTATTCTTTCTTAATGCAATAAAAAATAATAAGCTTAATGCGGCATACATTAAAAAATGCATTAACTTATCTATATTTTCAAATGTTAAAAGGTTGACTTTGTTTAAATTACTACTTGAGGTTAAACTACCATAACAAATAATTAAAGCAATTATAATTGGTTTCCAGTACTTTATAATTTTATTTAACATATTTTTATCTAGATCAATTTAAAGTTAATTTAAAATTACTTCCTTGTTAATTATTTTTTTCATAACTTTTGAATCAGTAAAATTTTGGTTATGAAAACTTCAGAGGCAAAGATTAAAAAAATACTTGACCAATTAAAAAACGAAAATATAAAAACATGGTTCGATTTAGGATTATTTTTGGATCGTGTGAAAGAAAATAGAAAAGTACCACAAAAAAGATTTCTAGGATCATATGATGATTTCAAAAGCTACATTTGTAAAAGTGATTTTGCCTTTTTAACCTATCAGTATTCAATTGATGGTGTAAGTATTGAGGTTGAAAAATATACCAAGATATTTCAGAATAAATTTAAGGGATCAAATATTCATTATATAGCTGGAAAGTTTTATCCGGAAGCAAAAAAAATAGTGCCTAATTATGTAAAGAAATTCGAATTGCCTCAAATCCAAGCGTTCGATGATTGGGAATTATATAAAGATTTTTATTTTACCAAATTAAAAAGAGGAAGTAAAGAATATAATGATTTAATTGGTAAGTTTTGGAATCAAACGTTGGAAATAGTTGATAAACTGGGTAAGTATATTATAGAAAAGAGTATACGAATGCTTTATTTAATTAATGTATGTTCGAATCCAGGAAACGTTTCATTAAGTTTAGCTGTTGTATTGCTATCAGAATATTTAGGTATTCCTGTTATAAACAACAATCACGATTTTTATTGGGAAGGCGGTAGTAGAGAAATTGACAAAAGAAAAAAAGATTTAGCAGATGGACCAAGAGATTTCTTTTTTACAAACTCACATGTGGGAGAGTTCTTTTCTATAATTGAAATATTATTTCCTTGGGAATCAAGAATATGGATTAATGTAAATATCAATCAACAACAAAATGATCATCTAATAAAAGTTAATGGGCATAATCCTGCCAGGGTTATGGAAATTGGAACAGCTGTGGATACATCTGTTTTTAGAGACATTTCAAAAAGAAAAAAAATAAATACTTTCTATCAATTTGAAAAAATTTTAAGTAGATATTCTGATACACTGATCAGTTATTCAACCAAGGACGTAATTGAATCAGATTTAGTTTCTTCGGAAAATCCAAGACCAATATTAATTGGTGCCCGAAAAACAAAGCCATTAGAAAAATTCCTTAATGAAAATATTGTTTTTCTTCAACCAACAAGAATAATTTCAAGAAAAAGAATAGAAATTGGTTTTGAATTAATAGAAAATTTATTTCAGGAAGATGAATTTTTTAAGCGATTTAAAGAAACGAAACATTTAAAACTTACCATTATAATTACCGGACCAATTGCAACAGGTCATTATGAATATTTTAAAAGATTATTAAGAAAATACGATGAGTTATTGGATTCACTGGATGAAGAAATAAGAAATAAGATTTATTTAGCATTTCTGTTTAGTGAACTAGATAAACGAAAATTCAAAGAGCAATTCGAAAATCCAGTAGGAATACCTGAGCTATATAATATTGCATCATTAATATTGTTACCGAGTAAAACGGAAGGAAGAGGGCTTCCAATTATAGAAGCTACAGCTTGTGGAACTCCAATTTTTTGTAGTAGATACTATCCTGAAAACGTATATTCTGAGGTAATTGGTGAGCATTTACCTCATTCGGAAAGATTAAAGGTTATTGAATTTGATGGAAAAAATATAACCAAAAAACATGTACGAAAAATAGTTGAAAGAGTATTTTTTCCACATAGATTTTCAGGTGAGATATTTCAAAATCATCAGGTAGTTGATAAACGTTATAGTTTGGACGCTTTGCGTAACAATATCGATGCGATTTGTTATAGTATGTTTCGGCAATTAAGATCAAATAAGAAATCACTAAATCTTGTAAAAAAGGCTATAAACGAATACAAAAACCTGTGTAACTATTCTAATAAAAACCTTAAATCCATAATAAATACAGATAACCGGGAATATTTACCTGGATACGGGCGAATGAGATTTATGATAATGTTAAAATCTTTGATTGATCCTAGTTATTTCAGAGTAGAAGAACAGTTATTTCGTGGAATTGGATTTAACTATGCCAAAGAATTAGTTGAAAACAGAGTTGGTGACTTTAATGAGAAGCAAAAAATACATTTTTATAATGCTGTAGAAGCAATATTTCTTTACAAAAATGGTGAAATAAATATTCGGCATGATCACTCATTACCTTATAGGCACAGAAATAAAAACAATTACCCTTATCAAGATTTTACTATTCAGGAACTAAGTGGATTAATAAACTTTATATACCATTTAATTTTTGAATCAAAGCAAAGAATTAAAATAAGAAAAAATGCACATTTCTTTACTGATATCGATTTAGCATTATCTCAATTAACTTCTAGTAAATATTTGGCAATTGATGATAGAAAAATTTTAATAAAAAAATTACAGTCAAATGTTCCAATTGCATACTTTCCCGGAAAATATATCAAAAATGAATTGGAGTTTTTCGCTTTACAATCAGTACGCTCGCGATTAGAATTAGGAATTGAACAAGAATTGACTGAAAAGATAATTCAAGAAAATGGAAACTATATATCGCCAATTTTTATAATGGCCAGTAATGTAACTACTATAGAAAACTATAATAGTCAAAGTATTCGAGATTTTATTCTGGAAGGTAGAGACGAAGAATTATTACTATTGTATAAATATAAAATATTACAGGTTATCGATACAAAACAACTAAGTGTCGGAGTTCATTTTAATCAATTAGGTGATAAAGCTCTTTCAATTTTAAAAGAAATTAAAAAAGAAAATGGTTTTATAATATCTAATCGCCAGGATTCAGCTGTTATGACTGATGTTGTTAATATAGATAGGTTTCATATTGGTAGAGTAGAGGATATGTGGACTGAGTCAATATTGGGGATTCCTATGGATAGTGGATTTATACAGTTTGTTCCTGCTGGAATCAGAGCAACATTATCTTATCCTACACCTATACAAACTGCAAAAGAATTTAATGAATATTTAAAAGGTAAAGAATTCGAGTATGCGGTTGAAAAATATGGAGAGAAAGAAATCTATGAACAATTAAGGAAAGATGCTGAAACGAAAATGTCTCCGATTAAAAAGGTTATTGAGGATTTATTAAATAAGGATAAGGAGCAAGATATTGTAAGCTACGAATTTGTTAGTGGAGTTTATAAAGATGGTATGCCTTGGAATGGTGTAATTGCAAAAGCACATTTAAGTAAAAATGGAAATTGGAAGTTTATTGCTAAATCAAGTGAAAAGACCAAAAAAGTAACAGAATTTGTAAACGAGTTGGAAAAAGAGGAGAGTAGGTTAGCGAAAATAGCATGGAATGGAGGTTATATTCTTAACGCAGAGTTGGTTGGAAAGTTGGGATTGCCGGAATCTTACATAGGATCACCGTTAGGATTGTTAATATCCAATCGAAAATTATTAAGCGCACCTCTTTTTAACAAACCGGCTTTAATATTTCAAAATGGTAGTGTTAATATCTTAAGGGTAAATTGTTCAAAAGGTGTTATTGTTTCACGTGGAACAGATAGCATCGAACTTTCAGCAGATCAATACAATGTAAAACCAGAAAAAAACATACCTGTATTTTACGATTTGATGTTTGATAAAGATGAAATTGAGATAGAAAATAGTGTTATTGTTAGATTAGCAGGAAATATAATTAAAGATGTTGTATATATTAATGATAAACAGAAGGTTAGTATTATACCGGTCGGTTTAACTTTTGTTTTTCCAAAAGAACAATTCCCAAATACCTGGAAAGTTGATGACGAGTTAAATATTATAATTAATGGTTTAGAAAACATTGATTATGCAGTAGAAGCAGGACCTATGTTGATTAAAAATGGTGAGCTTGTCTTAAATATGGAATTAGAAGGTTGGAAAACAAGAAACTCTATAAAAACGCAAGCCGCGCGATTGGATTATACTGATATGCGAGGACCAAAAATCGCTGTAGGTATTAATAAGGAAGGCGATCTGATAGTACTTACAATAAATGGTCGAATAAGAGAATCAGTAGGCGCTACTCATTATGATATGGCGGATATACTAAAAAGGTTCGATATCCAAACTGCAATGGGTTTTGACCCGGGAGGCAGCAGCACTCTAGTAGTTAATGGACAAACATTAAATATTTCTCCTTACAATAGTCAATACGAAGAAAATGTTTATGCACTTCCACCTGAACCAAGAGCGGTTTCTAACGTAATAATGGGGTACATTAATTCATAAGAAATTGGCAGGAATTTATTTACATATACCTTTTTGTAAAGGTAAATGCGCATATTGTGATTTTTATTCGGTAGGAAATATCAAACTTAAGAAAGATTTTGTCAAAACTATCTGCAAAGAAATTGAATTGCAAAAAGAATATTTAAGGAGTGAACCTATCCAAACGATTTATTTTGGAGGAGGCACACCATCTTTACTTTCAGTGCAAGAACTCGAAGAAATTATTAATCGAATAATTAAATATTTTAATGTTGAAAAAAACAATGAAATTACTGTAGAAGCAAATCCGGATGATTTAACAAAAGAATACTTAAACGGAATTAAAGAAGTTGGAGTTAATAGGCTAAGTATTGGTATACAGTCATTTAATAATAATGATTTATTAAGAATGAAAAGAAAGCATTCTGTACGTCAAGCAATAAGATCAGTAAGATATGCACAGGAGCAAGGATTTAAAAATATAAGTATTGATTTAATTTATGGTTTACCGGATTTAAGTTTACAAAAATGGGAAGAAAATATTGAGCAAGCATTAAATTTGAATGTACAACATATTTCAGCCTATCATTTAACCATTGAACCAAAAACCCTATTTTATAAATATTATCGAAATAATAGTTTTGTTCCGCCTTCTGAAGATGAAAGCTTAGATCAGCTCAAAAAACTAATTGAAAAAACCGAACAAAAGGGTTTTTTGCATTATGAAATTTCCAATTTTGCTAAAGATGGATTTCTTTCATTGCACAATACTAATTACTGGATGGGCGTAAAATATTTAGGATTAGGACCTTCTGCACATTCATATAATTTAACTTCACGACAGTGGAATATTCAAAATCTTCGTGGCTATATAGATGAGATATTCAAAGGAAAAATACCATTCGAAGAAGAAAACTTATCTCCGAATGAAAAATTTAACGATTATTTGATAACGTCATTAAGAACGATGTGGGGAATAAATACTAAAAAAATTGAACACGAACATGGAATAAATTTTAAAACACACTTCGAAGAAAAATCGGATAACTTTTTAAAAGCAAATTTTTTGTCAAAATCCGGGAATAATTATAAATTGACAAAAAAGGGGATGTTTATTTCTGATCATATCATTTTATCATTTCTTAACGATTAATTATGAAATCAAAACTGGAACTATCGGAGCGGGAAGAGCAGTTAAGTATGGCACTTGTGGGTGCCAATTTGGGTATGTGGGATTGGAACATGGAAAATAATTCAATAAAAATAAATGAGTTATGGGCAAAAATGCTTGGTTATAATATAACTGAACTAGGTGGATATACTATTACGTTTGAAGCCTGGAAAAAAATGGTGCATCCAGAGGATTTTAATAAAACTATAGAGCTTTTTAACAAACATATATCAGAAAAGACAGAGATCTATGAGGCAGAGTTTCGAATGAAACATAAAAATGGTCATTGGATTTGGATTTTAGCACGTGGAAAAGTTATGAAGTGGGAATTAGGGGAACCGAAAAGAGCTTTGGGTACACACTTAGATATAACCAAAACAAAGTTAGCTGAAATTCAACTTAGGGAAAGCGAAGAAAAAGCAAGGCTTTTATTTGAAAAATCTAATGATCCAATATTATTGATTGACGGATTTAATTTTATCGAATGCAATGATGCAGCAATTAATTTATTGAAGTTTAATTCAAGAGAAGAAATATTTAAAACTCATCCTTCGGAACTTTCTCCTAAGTATCAACCAGATGGCAAACCATCATTTGATAAAGCTCAGGAAATGATGGATATTGCTTACAAAAAAGGATATCACCGTTTTGAGTGGGTACACTTAAATAGAGAAGGAAAAAAAATGCTAATGGATGTTGCACTTACAAAAGTACCATATCAAGGAAAGAATATGATTTTTACTGTATGGCGTGACATAACAAAACAAAAGGAATATGAAAGTTCACTAATTGAAAGTGAAAAACGTTATAGTACATTATTTGAGCAAGCAGCAGACGGTATTTTGGTGAGCATAAAAGATGGTGAAATTATTGGGGTAAATCAAAGCATTTGTCGACTTTCAGGATACGAAAGAAAAGAATTAATAGGAAAAAACATATCTATTTTATTCGATGTTAAGGAATTAAATAATAACCCATTAAGATATGATCTGGTAAAAAAAGGAGATACGGTTGTAAGAGAAAGAGAACTAATTCGAAAAGATGGAAAGAAAGTTTTTACTGAAATGAATACAAAAATTCTTGAAGATGGTAGAGTACAGACTCTATTCAGAGATATGTCGGAAAGAATACAAGCGGAAAATATACTTCGCGAAAATGAAGAAAAGTATCGATTACTTTTTGAGAATGCAAATGATGCTATTTTTTTGATGAACAATGAAATATTTATTGATTGTAATCAGAAAACATTGGAAATGTTTGGTTGTAAAAAGGAAGATATAATTGGACAACCTCCTTACAAATTTAGTCCAAAAATTCAACCAAATGGAGAAAAATCAAAGGAGAAAGCCTTACAGAAAATCAAACAAGCCTTAAATGGTGAAGGAAGAACTTTTGAATGGGTGCATAAAAAACTTGATGGAACAGAATTCTATGCAGAAGTGAACTTAAATATTTTTACTTTTCATGAGAAAAGAAGAATTCAGGCTATAGTAAGAGATATAACTGAAAGAAAAGAAGCAGAAATCGCATTAAAAAATAGTGAAGAAAAGTATCGTATGTTAATTGAAGGACAAAGTGATATGGTTATTAAAATTGACCCAACGGGAAAATTTTTGTTTGTAAGCCCTTCATATTGTGAGATATTTGGAAAAAAGGAAAATGAACTGC
Organism: Bacteroidales bacterium; assembly: GCA_028282585.1. GTDB lineage: Bacteria > Bacteroidota > Bacteroidia > Bacteroidales > UBA12077 > UBA12077. The sequence goes on from JANQHR010000021.1 coordinate 8,947, forward strand.
TTGGAAAAAGGTTCTTGCCTTTAGTACATCAAGATGATAAAGAGCATACCAAAAATGAGATGAAAAAGCTTTTTAAACCTCCTTATACTTGTTATATAGAACAACGAGCAAAAACAAAAAATGGATGGAAATGGTTGGCTTGGGCGGATAAATCAATACTGGATGAAAAAGGAAATATTATTGAAATTATTGGTGTTGGAAGAGATATTACGGAAAAGAAAATTGCTGAAAAACTTAGAATAGAAAGCGAGGAAAAACTTAACAATATTTATCAAAGCAGTTCTGATATAATATTGATAATTAATAAAAGCGGAAAAATGATAAGCACTAATAAAGCAATAGAAAAGCATTTAGGATATTCAACTAAAGAAATTATAGGAAAATCACCTAAAAAAATTGTTAAAAAATCAAGTTGGAAAACTGTGGATGATAGAATTAATAAAATATTGAATGGTGAAAAAGTTCTTGCGCATGAAGTTATTATGGTTTCAAAAAAAGGAGAAGAAATACCTTTTGAAGGAAATAGTAAATTAATTAATTACGAAGGTAGGAAGGCTATTTTATCAATAATCCGAAATATTAAGGAAAGAAAGGAGTTAGAACAACGCATTTTTGACGTAATGATAGAAACAGAAGAGAAAGAAAGGCAAAGACTTGCAAGTGATATTCATGATGAGGTTGGTCCATTATTGTCCAGCTTAAAAATGTATATTGAAATGTTAAATCAGAATAATGAAAAGCAAGACTATATTAAAAGGAAATTAAAAGAGATAGTAAAAGAAACAATTAATAACGTGCGTGAAGTATCAAATGCTTTAAGTCCTAATGTTTTGAATCAGTATGGTTTAGTTTCTGCAATAAAATCATTTATTTTTAATCAAAAAGAAATTGTTGATATTAATTTTGACAGTAAAATAAACGAAGAAAGGTTTGGAGTGAAAATTGAAACAGTTTATTATAGGATTATAAAAGAGCTGATAAACAACACATTAAAGCATGCAAAAGCAAAGAAAATTAACATAAATCTCGAAATCGAAAAAGAAAATTTAATATTAACATATGAAGATGACGGAATTGGTATTAATTTAAAAACTTTAAAAAAGAACAAAACAAACGGTTTGGGTTTAAGTAATATAGAAAATAGAATAAAAACAATTAATGGTAAATTTTCAATAACTTCCGAAAAGAATAAAGGATTTAAATTTGAATTATTAACCGAAGTAAAACATTTATAAATAAAATGAACATATTAATAGTTGATGATAATAAGGAATTCCGTAGTGCTTTTAAATTTATGTTAATGGAGAATTTTAGTGATAGGTATGATGAAATTTATGAAGCGGAAAATGGAGCAGAAAGTTTGAAGATTGTTCAAAATTATTCAGTAGACATCGTTTTTATGGACAAACGAATGCCTGTAATGGATGGAGTAAATGCAACTCAAAAAATAGTTGATCAATATAGAAATATTAAAATAATTGCACTTTCGTTCCATTCTGAACTGGAAGACATTAAAACCATGTTAGAAGCAGGTGCAAGAAACTACATAATTAAAGAAGAAATAACACCTGATATTATATCTAAATGTCTTGATTTTATTTAGTAGCAATATTGATTAATTCGATAAGTTTTTCTTCTAAAGTATCATAAGAAAAATACTTTTTACCTAATGCGTAATTATATTCGGCGATTTCTTTGTTTAACGTATCATTGTAAATAACCCCTTGTATTTCTTTTAAAGCTTCGTCAGTAATCACATTATCATCGAGCATAACAGTTTTGAAACCTTTACTTCCTATGTCCGGCCAATAAACAGGTTTATAGTTATTTACAAAAATCGGTCTTTTTGCTAAAACTGCTTCTACAAAAGCATTTCCAAAACCCTCGTATGTACTAAAATATGTACATGCCCGGGCGTGTGCATAGGCATCGGATAATGAATAAGATCTGCCGGTAGTATTTATTGAATGACTTTTCGAAGAAAAACTATGGTAAACAAACAACACTTGCCTGCTTAATTTCAAATCATGAATTAAATCTACTAAATCCATATAGTACTCACTTCCAGCGTCATCTGCATAGTTGCCGGTAATTATTAACTTAATTTTATCATTTTGAAGTTTATCAATTAACTTTATTGCAGTTTCAATACCTTTACGGCGAACAATTCGTGTAATTTGAAATAGCAGAATATCGTCCTTCTCAACACCCAGGTCTTCTCTGATATTTTTGTTATGATCAGTAATTAATCCAAAAGGTTTAGTAAAATCCATAACATTAGGAACTACTACAGAATCTCGGTTAAACTTTTCTTTTAATGTGTCTTGTGCATATAAGTTTATTACAGCGTGATAACTGTTTGGTAATCGAAGAGGGAACTCATTCTCCACTAATTCGTTAATTTTAGGATGCGGAGAAACATATCTATCTCCGCGTTCCCATGCAAAATCATGATCATGAGTAATAATTGGCTTGTTAGTTTTTATAACTGCATTTTTTATAGCAATTCCCATAGAAATATGTGAAGGTAAGCAAGAAGCGTTTTCGGATATTAGCAATTCAATATCGTATTGGTGTATCCATTTAACAATCTTATCTTCAATAACTTTTACATAAAGTTGAAGATGTTCAATTAATTCATCCTGGTTAAAGTCTGGCTGAAAAAATGCTTTTTTTTGTTCCCAATAACTTTCCGGTGAAAAAAAAGACATTTCAGGTACTCTTGTTTCATGGGTTACATCAATTTTACGGCCTTCAAATTGACCGGATATGATATATATTTCATGCCCCATCTTCTGAAAAACTTCAATCCATTTTTCTGTTTCCAGTGCTACGCCATCAACGCCACCAATTCTCCCTATTATAATGCCAATTTTCATAATTACTGTATTTATTAAATTGTAAAGTTAAGAATACTACCTTTATTATTGAATTAATCAATTAAATTTGTATTTAATCTATAATTAGAAAGAGCATGAAATGGATTTTAAATATTTCGTTCTTAATTATGCTAAATATAGCAGGTTTTAGTCAAGAAGTCAATTCATGTTATATAGAAGTTGATTGCCAGGATTTTAATCTGATTATGAAAAATAAAAATCCTTTTATTGTTGACGTAAGATTTCAAAGGGCTTACAAAAAAGAAAGAATAACAGGAGCTCAAAATGCAACTGATAAAATAGCTCTTAAAGTGTTATTAAATAATGTTGATAAAGATAAGATCGTATTAGTTTATTGCAAAGAAGGAAAACGAAGTAGAACAGCTAGCGAAATTATCTGTAATGACCTTAATTTTAAAAATGTCTATACCTTAAATAATGGTTTTAAGGATTGGAAAAAGAAGGGATATCCAACAAAACTAAATTAAAATTAATTGCGGTTAACTCGTAGCCTTTTCTTCTGTTGTATTACTTTGTTCTTTTTCGCCCCCTTTATTTTTTGTAATTCCATACTCTTTTTTGTATTCGTCAAGAATATTTTTGAGCTTGGTTATTTCTGATGTATTATCAGAAATTGTTGTTTTTAGCTTTTTAATGGTTGGATATGAAAGTAATAAACCAACAAAAATACCGATTATCACTGTAATAAGTAAAATTAGGGATAGTGATCCCTTAACTGGATTCCCAATAATAAAATCCAACTCAACAGGTATACTATTCCTTAAAGCGAATATTACTAAAACGAGCGCTGATAATAAGCCAATTATGAGTGATCTTTGCATAAATTTAGTTTTAAATGTAAATGTACTGATTTATTTTTTCAAATAAAACGTCTTTATCCAGTGGTTTTGACATGTAATCATCACATCCGTTTTGTAGACAAACCTCCCGATCGTTATACATTGCATATGCAGTTTGAGCGATTACGCGTAAATTCGGATTAATTTCTTTAATTTGCTGCGTTGTTTCAAAACCATTAATATCAGGCAATCGAATATCCATTAAAACTACTTTTATATGTTTATTTGATTGTACTGCTTCAATAGCTTCAGATCCACTACGTGCAATAATAACTTGTGCACCGAACTTTACTAAAAATCGTCTCAATAATTCAAGATTATCGTTGTCATCTTCAACAACTAAAACGTGCACATTTTCTAAATTTTTCATTTTGACAGCTGCTTTAAATTCATTGCGTTTAGGCTCCTTAGAGCCAGTAGTATGACTAATCGGTATAGTGAAATAGAATGTACAACCTCCCTGAATCTTACTCGATGAATCTTCTGGATATGAATCAAACCAAATTTCACCATTTAATAACTCTATTAGTCCTTTAGAGATAGCTAAGCCAAGTCCTGTTCCTTGTTGATTATTGTGCTTTTTAGTTTCTAATTGTCCAAACCGTTCAAAAATTATGTTCTGCATGTTTTTATTAATACCAATTCCTGTATCCGAAACAAAAAATTGATAATCATATCTTTCATCTTTTTTAACTATCGAATATCCAAAACTAATTGATCCCGATTCTGTAAATTTAAACGCATTACTGAGCAAATTGTTGAAAATTTGCTTTAAGCGCGAATCATCTGTAAAAATAGTATTAGTCTTACCTGAAGGAATCTTGAGAATAAATTTAATATCCTGTTTTTTATGTCTATTCTGATGTTCGAAAAACATTTGATAAATTTCTTCCAAGAGCGGATTTATTTCAAATATCTTCTTATTAACGGATAGTTGTCCTGCTTCAATTTTTGCAATATCAATGATATCGTTTATTAAATTAAGTAACTGCTTTCCATTAGAGTCGATAATTTTTAAATATTCTAATCTTTCCTGATTAGAAATGTCTTCATCCTTTAGAAGTTCCGCAAAACCTAATATACCGTTCATTGGTGTACGTATTTCATGCGACATATTAGCTAAAAAGGCCGATTTTAGTTTATCACTTTCTTCTGCTTTTTCTTTGGCTTCCAATAAATCGGTCATTAATTTTTTTTGCCTGGTAATGTCACTTGCAATACCAGCACGGCGATATAATTTACCATTCGAATCGAAAACAGGAAAGGTTCTAATCCATAACCATCGAATTTCACCATTTGGTTTTATCATACGGTGTTCATAAAAATGATTTTTATATAGATACTGCAAATTATGTTTTCTTTGATCAACTATTTTTTCTCGGTCTTCAGGATGAATCCAGTTTTTATAAGAATTAAAATCTTCAAAAATTTCTTTAAATCTTTCTCCAACAATTTTATAGCAAGCACGGTTTGCATAAATGACTTTTTGATCTAAAGATCTTAACCAAAATGCATCATTAATATTTTCAGATAATTGGCGAAAATTTTCCTTAGTTATTTCTAACTGTTGTTGAGTCTTTTTAAGATCTGTAATATTTACAATTAGTCCTCTTATTCCGGTAACGTTATTATCGGTTTTGATAACATTTGAATATACAAGTATAGGAAACCTTTTTCCGTTTTTTGTAATTGCTGTATATTCTTCTCCTGGTAAATTTTCTTTTTTGTGTAAAAGACTAATGTTTTTTTGTGCTCTTGCAATTTCTTCAGGAGCTAGCAATTGAACAAAATGTAAACCATTATCCAGATCTTTTGGAAGGTACTCAAAAATTTCAAAAGCTTTTAAATTAACAAACGTAATATTTCCGTGAATATCTGTTTCAAAAATTACCTCAGGAAGCAATGTTGCAAGAGATTTAAATTTTTCTTCACTTTCTTTAAGTTTCTGTTCTGAAACTTTAATGCTCGTAATATCTGTTTGTATCCCAATTGCGCGAATTGGAGATCCGTCAGAATCACGCCGAACAATTTTACCATGAGTGAGAATCCATTTCCATTTTCCGGATTTAGTTTTCATTCGCACTTCAGCGTTGAAAAACTCTGTTTTTCCATTAATATGATCTTCAAGTTTACCTACAGCAGCAGGAACATCTTCCGGATGGGCAATTTTAACGGTAAAATCATAATTAATTACAATTTCATCAGGATTATATTCAAACATTCTATACCATTCAGGACTATAATAAATCAAATCTTCTTTTACATTCCAATCAATTAAGGCCTGACTTGCACTTTCCATAGCAAGTTTTAACCGACTTTCACTTTCCTCCAGTTTTAACCAAACCTCTTTTTCTTCTTGAATGATTCTAACTAGGCCAACTAGTTTAAGAGGCTCTGAACTTTTGTCCCAATTGATAATTCTTCCTGTAGCTTTTAACCAGGTCCAGCTACCTTTTTTATGTTTAACTCTAAATTCAAGATTTAAAGCTGCTTTTATTCTCCGAGCATGTTTAGTGATTAACTCTTGTGCTTTTTTATAATCTTCCGGATGAATTAAATTACCTGTTTTTTGTGATAATTCATCAAATTCTGATTTATCATATCCTAATGCTAAATACAACTCGCTGAGAACAGATATTTTGTAAGTTTTAAGATCAATTTCAAAAGAAAAATAACTAGCAGCTTCCATAGCAATTTGAAGCTTTTCACGATGTTCTTTTAATTCAAATTCTTTATTTTTTGAAATGGTTTCATCAACATAGATACTTACTATTTCATTATCTGTAAGCTTATAAATATAATTTTGTTTCCATTCAATAAATTTACCTGATGAAAATGCAATTGCAGGAAACTCTTCAGCCTTGTTTTGTTTAAATACGCGCTGTAATGCATCCAAGAATCCAGAGGCTTTAACAGATGGGAAAACATTGATTAGATTTTTACCAGTTATTTTATCACGATTCACTTTTTCAAGCTCTTCAGCTTTTTTATTGAAATATTTAATAATAAAGCTTTTTCCATTATCTTTTGATTCAAAAAGTGCAATAGCATTTTTCGAATATTCACAAATCTCAAAAAATAATGTTGGATTTATATCATTAGTTGCTTTTGAATATCTAGATTTTAAATAGCTTATATCGTTCTCTAGAGTAGTAATCCTATCCTGCAATTCTTCATATGAAGGCAGATTTTCCATAGTTAATTAATTGTGATTAAGCCCTACAAGATAAAAATAATGAATGAAAGCATAAATGTCAATAAACAAAAAAACTAAGTATAAATTACTTAAAGCTTAAAAAAAGATTAATACATGAAGAAATAAAAAATCCGGGAAGAATCCCGGATTTTAAACGTATGTTTGTTAATATATCTATTTGTTATTTTTAGCAATACTTGCTTTTATCCCTTCGGTATAACCAGAAATTCTCTTTTGAGCAATTACAGTCATGCGGTACATAACAGGAACAATTACAAGTGTTAAGAATGTTGAGAATGTTAAACCAAAAATAACAGTCCACGACATTGGGCCCCAATAAGCAGCATTATCACCTCCAAAATATATGTTTGGGTCATAATTTCTAAACAATCCTTCGAAATCAAAATTTAATCCGATTGCCATTGGTAACAGCCCAAGTATTGTAGTAATTGCTGTTAAAAGTACAGGACGTAACCTGGTTTTTCCACCTTCAATGATACATTCTGTTGCGGCATTAACCGGAAGAAATTCATCCTCCGCTAAACCAAGTTCTTTACGCTTTCTTTTTTTCAATAATTCAATATAATCAATTAATACAATTGCATTATTTACTACAATTCCTGCCAAAGATATAATACCAATTCCAGTCATTATTATCACAAAATCCATTCTAAATGTCCATAATCCTCCGAAAACACCAATTGTACTGAAAAGAACACTGGTTAAAATAATTAGTGTACGAATTAAGGAATTAAATTGCGTAACAAGTATAAGTAATATTAATGCTAGTGCTATTAACATTGCATTTGCCAAAAATTCTGATGATTCATCTTGTTCCTGTTGTTCTCCGGTAAATTCATAGCGGTAACCGGCAGGCATCTCAAATTCTTCCATTATGGCAGCTAATTGCATGTTAATTGTATTTGCATTATAGCCTTCAATTACATTTGAATATAAAGTAATTACACGATCTAAGTCCTTACGGCGAATTGAACTAAATGTAGTTGAATACTCATGACTAGCTACTGCTGAAAGAGGAATATAAGCGGGTGGACCATCTCCAAAAACAGGAATTTTCATATTCATCATAGCTGGTAAATTATAACGATATTCATCCTTTAATCGGATCATTATAGGATATTCATCTTCACCTACTTTAAAATCTGAAACTTCATCACCAAATAGAGATTGACGTATTGTATTAGCAATCATTATAGTTGATAATCCATATCTTTGAGCTTTGTCTCTATCTATGTGAATTAATAATTCCGGATTTTGCGTGCTAATATTCATTCTTAAACCTTCAATACCTGCAATATTTGCTAGTTCTATTATATTTTTAATGGTGTCTCCAAGATGAATTAACTGATCAAAATCTTGTCCTATAATTTCAAGGTTAATTGGTTTTCCAGTAGGAGGGCCCTCCTGTGGTTTAGCAACCTCAAGCTCAACTCCAGGAAATTTACCAAGCATGTGCTTACTCAAATCACTAAGCATTTTAGATGTGCTTACTTTATCCCTATCTTCAAAATCTATAAAGCTAATTATAATAATAGCTTCATTAGGTTTTCCTCCTTCTCCAATTGCCATCGGATCACCTTTACCAACTGTTGCCAAAATAGATTCTACAATTGGTATACCCGATTCATTAACGTAAGGTTTGTAAAATTCTGTTACTTCTTCTTCAATGATATTAACAATTTCATTGGTTTCCATTATATCTGTTCCTTCCGGTAATTTTACAATAACATTCACCGATTTTGGATCAGTATCGGGAAAAAATACAATATCAGGAACGTTAGAGAAAAAGAGTATTATAGTAATAATAAGTAATGCCAATGTTCCACCAAAGAATAATAATAACCGCTTACCTTTTAAGGCGTAGTTTAGAACCTTGCTGTATATTCTTTCCAGTTTTACTAAGAAAATATCCTGGAACCATGATTCCATCCTTTGTAAGAATAACTTATGTAATATTCCGATAAATCCAAATATGATTAGCAAATTACCTAAAATCATCACTTTACCAAGAATAAATAAAAATCCTACAACAAGCATTATAATAGCAGTGATTAAAGCTTTTCGTTTTTGCTTTTTGCTTTTATTGTTTTTTTCTTCTTCAGTTGTTTTTATAAATGTAGCAACAACAACAGGAATTATAACTAAAGCTACAAACAGTGATGAAGTTAACACTATGATGAGTGTAATAGGAAGATATTTCATAAATTCACCTATAATGCTATCCCATAATACCAGAGGAAAGAATGCCGCTAAAGTTGTTGCTGTTGATGCAATAATAGGAACGGCAATTTCTCCAACTGCTTCTTTAGCAGCTTGCCAGGGGTTATACCCTTTATCAACATAGCGGTAAATGTTTTCCACCACAACAATTGCATTGTCGACTAGCATCCCAAGAGCCAATATCAAAGAGAATAGAACAATAAAATTGATTCTGAAATCAATTGCTCCTATAACAACGAATGAAATGAACATTGACATTGGGATTGCTAAACCAACAAATAATGCATTTCGAGTTCCAAGAAAGAAAAACAATACGATAATCACAAATATTACACCCATGATCATACTGTTCTCTAAAGCACTTAGCTGTAGTTTTATATCAACGCTTTGGTCATCGGTGATAGAAATTTCCAGGTTTTCGGGTATAAGATTGCTGTTTTTTGCTGCTTCTAGTTTATCATAGATTTGATCGGTTGTAGAAAGTAGGTTTTCACCTCCTTTTTTTACAACCTGGATCGAAACCACAGAATTTTTATTTAAACGGGCGAAGCTTTTAGGCTCTTCATATCCGTCAATAACATCTGCAACATCTTTTAAGTATACATTTTTACCTTCTTCACTTTTAATAATAATATTTTCAAGAGCCTTAATATCTTCAAATTCACCAATAGTCCTAATACTTCGGCGCGTTTTACCTAGTAAGATTTCACCGCCCGACATGGATACGTTTTCGTTTCTAATTGCTTCGCTAATTTCGAAAAAGCTAATTTCTAAAGCTTCTAACTTATGTAAATCAACATTTACCTTAATTTCACGGTCGTTAACGCCTTCAATTAATGCTTTGGAAACTTCAGGTATGCTTTCAAATTCATCTTGTAACTGTTCTGCATAAAATTTAAGCTCTTCGATACTATATTCACCGGAAAGGTTAATGTTAATTATTGGAAACTCTGTAAAATCCAAGTCGAATACCAAAGGCCCGCCATACTGTGATTCTATTTCGGGAGGTAATTCATTTTTACCAATATCAACTCCATCTTTAACTCTTCGTAAAGCATCTTCAATATCAACATCTGTGTTAAATTCAACGAATATCATGGACGCATCCTGAGCAGAAATAGAGGTAATCTCTTTTAATCCCCGTACATTTTCCAATTCTTTTTCAAGGGGGCGAGTAACCAAATTTTCAATATCTTCCGGTGAGTTTCCCGGGTATGCAGTTTGAACCATAATTTGTGGCCAAACTATTTCAGGGAAAAGCTCTTTTGGTAGGCTTCTGTAAGAATATATACCAAAGAATAAAAGTATTATTGCCAGAAGGTATACCGTATTTTTATTTTTAAGCGCAAGGGAGGTTAACTTAAATTCCCTTATCACTTTTTTGTCTGATTTGTTCTCTGTCATGTCAATTCAATTTCAATTTATTTAACAACATTTACAGGTATTCCCGCACTTACTAAGTGAAAGCCTTTCACTATAACCTGGTCTCCTTTATCAAGCCCATCAGCTATCATCGTGTTTTCTGCATATGATAATTCTGTTGTTACATATTTTTTACCAACAATAAGTTCTTGTCCCTTTTTATTTACTGTATAAACATAATCACCAGTAATATCTTTACGTATTGCCAACGAAGGAATAATAAAAGCGTTATTTGAGGTATAATCATTTATTTTAATAGTTGAAACCATATTAGGTTTAATGATTTCACCTTTATTATCAATTTCCATTTCTATTTCAAAGGTTCTGCTTACAGAGGTAATAACCTTAGAAACCCTAACAATAGGGGTATTGATTTTTATATCAGGTAAAGAAGAAAAGGTTAATTCAACAACTTGGCCTTTTTTGATTTTCCCCACAAATGCCTCAGAGACATCCGTTGTAATTGTAAGTTTGCTTAAGTTTACAAATTCGATAACGGGAAATCCCGGGCTTGCAATTTCGCCTTCTTTAGGGAATATTTTGTCAACAATACCTGAAAAAGGTGCAATAATTTGAGACATTTCCTTTTGGGCAATAAGGCCTTCTAATTGTGCTTCTAATCCTTCTTTTGTATTTTTTGATGTTAAATACTCGATTTCAGAACCAATACCTTGTTCCCATAAATTATTTTGTTTTTCAAATGTTGTCGTGGCAAGCTCCAAACTACTTTTTGTACCTTTTATTTGCTTGTCAACAGCATCCGTATTAAGTGTTACCAATAAGTCTCCTTTCTTAACACGTTGGCCTTCTTTAACAAATATTTTTTCAATACGGCCATTCATTTCAGGGCTTATGTTTGCATAATTTTTAGCCTCTACTTCACCGTATGTGATTATGTAATGATTGAAAACTTCGGGTTGAATATCTTTAACAGCAACGGAAATTAAATTTTTTTCTTCCCGTGCAGTCATTTGATTTTCAATCTTTTTAATCGCAGATTCTATTCCTACAATTCTATTTTTCTGTGCCGCAATTTGTTTAATAAGTTTTAAATCGTTTGGATTAACGCTTGAATCTGCTTCTGCAATTTCAGCATCAATATTATTAAGTTGTTTTTCAATATCGAATTGTACTTTTTGTAAAGAGTCTCGTTTAGCATGTAATTTAGCTAAATCTTTATTTCCTGTCTGTGGGCTGCAAGCCGCTAGCGCAGCAATAACTGCGAATACAATTAACTTTCTCATTTTATATTTCGTTTAATATTTTTTCTAATTCAATTTTAGCGTTTAATAAATTTACAACTGCTTGCGTATAATCATTTATAGTTGTTAAATAATCGGTGTTGGCTTGAGTTAGTTCAAAGCTTGAAGCCATTCCCTCTTTATGTTTTATACTTATTTCATCTAATACCTTCTTAGAAACTTCCATGTTTTCTCTTGAGTTAACCAATATTTCCTGGTTAGTAATAAAATCGCTTCTTGTCTGGATTAATGATGTATATAGGGAAGAACCAACAAACTCTTTTGTATTTGTCGATTTTTCAAGCTCTAACCTGGCTTGTTGGACTTTTGACCTTTTTTCTCCACTATTAAAAATCGGAATGGCGAGTTGGAATCCTAACATGGAGGATTCAAACCATGCCTCACTTCCATCAAATGGATTAAATTCATCTCTATATGCATCTTCATTAAAATTATAGAATGCGGATAAAGTAGGTAAATACTCAGATTTATATCTTTTAAGATCTAATGCCATTAACTCTTCCTGAACTACTATTAATTGATAATCAGCGTGTTCTTCTAAAACAAATTCTTTTTTAAATAAGGCATCTACATCAATATCTAAAAGGATATCACTCAGGTTATCAGTTAGTTCAACTTTGGTTTCTTTATCTGCACCAATTTGCAAATTTAATAAAGCATACAAAAACTCGATTTGGCGTTCCATTTGCTTAACAGAATTCTCCAATGAACCAAGCGTAACCTTTAATTTATCAGCTTCAATATTTTCTGTAAAACCAGCTTCAGCCATTGCTTTGGTTTGATTATATAAATCTTGTAAATATTCAAAATTACTTTGTAATGTAATTAATGTTTCCTCTGCCATTAAAATGGTATAGTAAGTTGAAGCAACATCAGCTTTTGTGTCAATTTCAGTTTTATTTAAAGTTTTTTCCGATAAACTTCTATAGACTCTTGCCGCTTGTAAGCCAACAATATAAGAACCACTAAAAATAAGTTGAGATACGCTTAAAGTAGCATTAAAAGTATGTTTAGTTCCAAATTGTACTTCAGCGAATTCACCAGGTTCGCCACCAAAAAATTCAGCGGGGATTAATTGGGTGGCTAAGCTTAAATTGTTAAAGTATGAACCGGATGCACTTATTTGAGGTAACCCAATTGTTGTTGTTTCCCAAACTTGCTTATCGGCAATAATAACATCAAGCTGAGCATTTTTTACATCTGTATTATTCTGAAGTGCATATTCCATTGCTTCATTTACCGATAAATTTAATGATTCGTTATTTTCTTGCCCTCTAATTATATACGGTAAAATGATTAATGTCAGAACTGTAATTGTTAGTTTATGTTTCATTTTCTAATTTGAGTTTATATGTTATTGTAAATAATCTTTAATATCTATTCTTTCCAATGTTTTGTCTAAAACTTCAATTCCTTTTTCATTTGCGATGCCTCTAATGTGGTAAATAAAAAGCTCCAGAATAAATTGTGGATTAAGCATTTCATCGGTACCGTAAAAGTCATCAGTGTTCATGCTTAAAAATCTATTAGTCTGAAACTTAGCAATTATATCTTCGTCCAAATCTTCACGGAATAATCCTTCAATTTTGCCTTTTTTAATATTTGCTAAGGTTGATTTATACATTCTTTCTTTTCTTATATTTTGAAGGTTGTCATAAACTTTTGGATAATATTTTTTTAAATCATATTCCGTTGCTGGGTTAAAATCTCTAAGAGCCTTAATAATATAAATTCCAACTTCCAATAATTCTTCAATTGCATTTTGCTTTTTTGATAATATTTCCCTGAATTTTGTGTTTTTATGATCCAGAAAGTAATCAATAACTTTTGAAACTAAATCGTTTTTATTTTCTACATGCAGGTAAAGAGTTTTTTTAGACATACCTAACTCACGGGCAACATCATCCATGGTAACACTCTTTATTCCATATTTATTATAAAGTTGACCTACTTTAATAAGGATATTTTCTAATTCTTTATTCATGCCGCAAAATTAAAACAAAAAAACCAAGGAAACAAAAAACATAAAAAAAGTTTCCGATGTTTATCTGAAACAAATTTCTAATTAATAATGTTCACTTTGGTTAAGAATAGATTAATTCTTAGTGTAAAAATTATAAACAAAGGAACTTCGGAAACAAAAATCATGCAAAAGTTTTCTGATGAATAAGCTTATTTTAGGAATGAATATGACAAATTAGAGAATAAATAAATTCTTTGATTTATCTGAACAATCATAATCATTCTTTGTCTAAATCTTAAGAAAAATAAATAGACAAAATGAATCAGTTAATTATTATAGCACATCCTAAGAAAGATAGTTTTAGCCATAAAGTAAAGACAGAATTAGAGAAGGAATTTATGAACAATCAGAATGCTGTTAAGGTTAGGGATTTGTATGATATAGATTTTAAACCTATTCTTACCGAAAGCGAACTTAAGTATAACAAAGAAGGTAATATTCGCACAGATGTAGTAGTTGAACAAAGTTATATTGAATGGGCAGATAAATTAACTTTTATATATCCACTCTGGTGGAATGGTTTTCCAGCAATTTTAAAGGGTTATATTGATAGGGTATTTATTAATGGTTTTGCTTTTAAAATCAATGGAAATAGGCCCGAGGGATTGTTAAAAAATAAAAAGGTACGATTAATTACAACTGCTGGAATGAAAGAGGAATCATTAATGAAGTCTCGTGTTTTTGAGGGATTAAAAATTACACAAGAACATGGATTATTTCAATTTTGTGGAATGAAAGTAATTGATCATTTGTTTGTAACAAATAGTGCTTCGTTAACAAAAGAACAGAAGGAAGATGAAATGAAAAATTTAATAAAAAAAGTTTTAGTTAAAGAAAAAACAAGAATTTAGAAACCAAAATTTGCACCAAAAGAAATCGTGTTTTGTTTTCCATGAAACACTGAAGCAGTATACTTATCCAAATCTCCGGAAATATTACTATTTAGGTAATTAAAAAAAACATAGCCATCGTTTACAATTTGATAACTAGCACGGAAAGCAATTGTCTTGTTTTCCCATTCGACTGAATCCATAAAAGGGTTTCCAAGGCGAGAACCACCTAAATCATCATAATCTTTTCCTTTTTGTGCATGTAAATAAGAGAGTTTTAACGATAGAGTTTTAAAAGGTTTAATTAAAACAGAAAAATATATTTCTTGAGAATTATCCATTAAATAGTGACCTAAATTATATCCATTACTTTCAAAGGTTGTTGTAGGAATGTTATGTTTGTAAGTTAATGGCATGGACTTAGTATATTCGGTAGTAATAAAAGTGTTTGGGATTAGCCCGGAAATTTTCATACTTGCCTTTATACTCCAGAAATTCCAGACAGTATCTTCAAAAAACCTACTTGTAGATAGCTCATCTATAAATAAGGTTGCTGATAAATGAACTTTTTTAATATTTCTTGAACTAATATCAAAAAACATTTGTGAATTCTGACCAACATTTCTTCCTGCATTGTCTGTTGCATTGTAAGTGTGGTCAACTGATTTATAAAACATCACTGGAATTAAGTATTGCAATTGTGGTCCATCACTGCTATAAATAATTGAATTACCAGCTGAAATGTAAAGGTTTTTGAATGGCTTAAACGTAAATAAATTAGCAGCCAAATATTTATCAAACATTTGATCACGCTGATCGGTGCCATAAGCATTCGTAAATACCATTGTTGATGCACTATCTATAACTTCAGAAACCAACCAACCATGAACCCAATTGAATTCAAACCAACTAACCGGCTTTAGGTTCAACGTAATATGTGCAAACGATGGAGCCCGCCCCGAAAATATATTAGCTCCATTATAATTATTTCCCCATTCGAAATGATCTTTTATTATTCCAAAACTACCCCAATTCCAAGCGTACGTAAGGCCGCCACGCATTTCGCTATAGTCTCCGCCACCCTCATTGTCTTTATAATTAGCGCCTATTCTTTGCGTAATATAGTCCTCACGGGATAAAATATCGCTTTCGTGATTATCCCTTAAGCTAGCATAAAAACCCCAATGATTACCTACATAGGAAAATGCTTCCAAGCCATTCCAACGATGATAGAAGTTCATGCTGTCATTTATAAAATACTCTGTACCTAAAATGGGATTTACAGAAAACGTAAATAAGGTGTCCTTATAAAATAAAATGTCAAAACGTTTATCAAACGTTTTATCCTTTCTTTTATAGGATGTATAAAGTTCTTTATTAAAATCTTTTAAATAAAAGTTCAGTTCATCTGATTGGCGTTTATTAAGAGAATGTTCTGTTGCTTTAACTTCCTTAAGTTTGTTAGCTATAAAATTTCTAGAATAAGGTTTAACAGCTGTGTTAAGTTCAATGATTCCAAGGTTTGCAAATTCATCTAATAACTCATATACCGTTTGATTTGATGTATGATAATATACCTCTTGAGCAATAATTAAACTATGAATAATTAATAAAGCGAGTACTAAACAATACTTTTTCATTGTATATCGGTTAACTGCTTCTGGCTTTTTTAAAAATGATATTCCAACCTGCTTTCCAAAAATATTTCCAGTCGGTAATAAAAGGGCGTTTTAAGTAGGCATCCAGGTACTTGTGCTCCGATGCTTGTATTTCTTCCAGTGTTTTCGGCAAATCAACATAAAATGGTGGAATAAGCCCAGGTTTTGTTTTAATTCTTTTTTCTTGTAAGTCTTTAGTATACAAACTAAAATAGTGTTCACTTAACGGGCGGACTCCCACAATTTTTAAATCTCCCTTCAATAAGTTTATTAACATTGGTAATTCATCAATCCAAAATTTTCTAAATACTTTACCTGCAGTTGTAATTCTAAAATCATCCTTAAATTTACCACCTTCTTCTAAATTGGACTTATCATAGATGTATTCTTGCAAATACTCTGCATAAGGATGCATTGTTCGTAATTTGTAGACATTAATAATTTTCCCATTTTTACCAACACGGTGTAATTTTACAAATGGTCCATAGGTTGGTTCCATATCATAAAAAGGATCTTGACTCTTTCTTGCTACAAAATATAACCAACCATGTATCTCGCTTTCATTTATTATTTTAAAACCACAAGAGTATAACCTACCAAAAGTTTCCGCTTTTGAGACAACACGATTCTCTCCTCTAGTTAAAAAGAAATAAATCCGTTTCGTTAAATTAAATTTTGGGAAAACTCTTTTTAGAATAAAATCAAAGAAATAATAAAATCTGTTTAAAATTGGAGGAAATTTTCTTAGTATTCGTTTTTTACGTTGATCTTTAGTTTCTACACACCCTATAAAAAAACCTCCATCAACTAATTTTCTATTTACGGATTCAAAGAACTTATTGATGAAACGAATATCATTAATACGCTTAAGATTAACTATTTTAAGGTATATCTTTTCGGGTAACTTGTCTACATTAAATCTTGTTGTTGTTGATAATAAGGAATAATTTGGGATATTTAAATCGATATTTTCTGAAAGAAACTCAAAAGTTTTTTCGCTAGATTCCTCAATAATAGTGTCCTTTATGTTTTCCGGAACAGGGTCTAATGTATATTCTACCGGATATACCTCAGCTTCAGGAATAATATTTAAATGCCCTACAATTTTTTGATACCTCTCAAATACAACGGAAGTGTCTGTACCCTTTTTTGCTTGTTTAATGAAATACTCACTGATTGCAAAGACTATTTCAAAAATGGTAGTAAATCCAATTGTACCAAAAACTACTAAGCGTGAATATTCCAGGGTACGCAGTAAATACATCAGAATTGCAAGAATACCTGCAATTAACAGGTTAACTAATATTTGGTATAAAACAGAGTTGGAGAGGCTTGTTCTTTTAGGTGTAGTGTACTTTTGTGATATAATTGAAATAAATAACCAAATAAAGGTAAATACAATTAATCCGATGGCATATTTAGTAAAATAAGGTTCAGCTTCGCCGGGCTTTATCCATAGAATCAATATAAACGCTAGCAAGATGGCAAGGATATCAAATAAAATATGAATGAAGAGAGAGCGTTTGGTCATTGGATTGTTTAACTAATTAACTGTTTTGATTGTAAACTTAAAAATATATGAAATAACATATTTACAATATTGTCGGTTATGTAAAGTTAGATTTTTCATAATAAAAGGAAAAAAGAATAGGCATTTAATATTTACAAATAGGGCAATACGTGTTAAAATTTTTGCTATTTGAAGTTAAATATCAGGATCTTATAATATTCAAAAAGTACTTTGCTAAATTTTTCGTGTTTTGCCAGATTAGTTCCAGTATCCAGGGAAATAGCCTATCTGTCCAACGTTGCGGGTGAAAAGTAAACATGATTTGATTAGGTAGGTTTTTACTTTCTGCTGTAGAAATGATATCGTGGGTTTTCTTAAAACTTTGTATGTATCTGGTGTTTGCTTCTTTCGTTATAGGGGCACTCAGGTTAAATACTTTGTCTCTTATACTTACTTTTTCGCCGTTCCACCTACGCCCTGTATCGGTCAAGTACAAAACTTTGGAAAAATCAATATCGAAGTAAGGTTCTCCTATAATGCCATAATCTTTATAATTGTAATATTTCCATAGAAGTTTATTATCATATCTTGAAAGAGGGCTACCGTGCATACAAATCGTTTTAACAGGGAAAAATTTTCTTAATTCATTGAGGTTTTTATCAAATAGCTTTATCGCTTCTTTCGCAACCTCTTTTTCTGTTAATTTTGGATTTTTTTCTACCAGGCTAACATCTTCATAATGATAACCAATTTCATGGCCTAATTCTACTATTTTTTCAATTACCACAGGGTTAAAGCTCTCTGAAACGATTCTGAAATAATAACTTCCTTTTATTCCCAATTCATTTTGTATTTCGGCAAATTGCAAAGAATTAAATGGTAGTTTATCTACGTCATGGCGAAGAATGATTGTTCTGTCTTTGGGACTGTTAATGTACTCCTGAAAAGTTTGAAAAGAATAGTTTAGGTTTTGAAGTTTATATAGTAGGGCTTTATACGTTTTTAGGGTGAAATCCATAAAGTTTGAATTAATTTTATCTAATTATTCTAAGTTAAAAATTTAAATTTAAAATTTTCTCACTTTCTTTTTATGCATTTAAGATATTGGAGAATAAACTTTGTCCAATATTCTGTAACATTATTGGTATCTTCTAACATTTTATCTCTTTTTTTGTTCCAAATTTCTGATAAATTTTCACATGCTAACAATTCTTTTAACTTTAATAAAAAATTGTCAAAATCTTCTGGCAAATAGGAATAGCACAATTCATATTTTTCTTCAATCTCATTTGGAACAGATAATTTTCCTGCAAAAGAATTACATTTAACTGCAGGAATGCCCAAAATAGCAGATTCAGATATCATAGTTTGACTATCTCCAACAAAAATTGTAGCATAACACATAAGCGAATGTATTTTTTCGGGTTGGATTTTTATCTGATATTTGGCTAATACCGGTTCGATTCTTCTTTCTGTCGTTATAAAAATTTTTCCATATGGTTTTAAAAGTTCAACAATTTTAAGTTTCTGACCTAAACTTATTCCTTTTATTCCCAAGTCGTGATGAGCTTTGAAAACATTAAACCTCATTATGAAAAACTTTTCTCCAAGTTTTAATCCAACATCTTCTAAAACGCTTGGATCTGGATCAAAAACAGAAGGGTGCAAATACGCAAGTTCATGGTATCCATTGTAAAATACTGTATCTTTTCTTTTGCGTTTTCCTTTAATTGCTTCAGGTGAAATTAATACATCTGCAAAGGGATGTACAAATTTTGTAACGAATGGTTGAATATGATCATCATCATCGTCAAACATAATTGATTTAACTTTTGTAAATCTGGATATATGAACAATTGATACAGATGTGCCAAGAGCTAAATCAATTTTCTCTCTTTTACATATTCTCCATATTGATATATTATATATAATTTGGTTGAATATTTTGAAAATTAATGAATCTGATTTTGCTGAAAGCACATAATAATTATAACCAAAAAAATCTAATAAATGCCTCGCAACTGGCATATCTTTCACGCTCCAAATTACCTTATGCCCCTTTTCTTCAAGGTTCTTAGCAAGGTTTCTAAAATTATGTACATGGGCCGGATGGCCAATATCTATTAAAATATTCATTTAAATCTTGCCAAAATTTTCAATCCTACTTTTCCAAACTTAAAAAGTAGAGGTTTTAATACTTTTATATACCTTCCATATTCAACTAATTCACCACCAAAAGCTTTTTTATAAGAACGCACACCGTATTCTTCTTCCTTAAGCCCAGCTCCCATGAAATCAAATATTGGTATTTTTTTTTTAATAGCATATTCTATTGCTGCAAGTACTGCCAGGTGTGTTGGGAAAATACTTTTATGATAATTTCTTAAACCACAATAATAAAACGTGTATATTCCTTTGTTTTTTAAAACCGGGCAAAATGACCCACCAATTACTTTTTGATTATGTTCAACTAAAAATACTTTAATTATCCCATTTACGATTTGCTTTTCGAAAAACCTAAATGGCGGAATAGGTAATTTCACTCGATTTTTGTATAAATCTTCAAGAATTGTGTAAATACTTTTAGCTTTATTCAAATTATTAGTTTTAGCGTAAAATGCATTTTGAGATATAGATTGTTTTATTTCTCGACGTCGGTTATATTTGAACTTTTTAAGTAAACTTTCTGCGGTTTCTCCTTGAAGGTATAAATGAAAATTCACATAGGGTAAATAATTCCATTTTTGTCCAATAAAAGTTTCTTTATGATTAGAGTAATCAAAGAAATTCCTCGATTCAACGTAAATTATTTTATTGGATAACATTTTATTTACTGATTTCAAAAAATATTCAATTTCATCGCTTGTTTCATTATTAGTAACTGGACCTCCATAGATTATACCTCTTCTCGAAAAAAAAGATTGCAATCCAGGCTCTTTGTAAATAGTTACAACAGCTAGAACTTTTATTTCATTTTGATCAACTAATGCAAAAGAATAAGCATAATATCCTTCAATTTCGTTGATAGTATTATAATATTCTGGAGTTTGGAATGGAGAACTTTGTTTAGATTTAATCAACAATTCATACCATTCATGAATATTTATTTCTTCATTAACAAGAACTTTCATTTAAGAATTAATTTATAAACTTTATAGATTTCCCTTGCAATTGTTTCAGAATCAATTCCAAGTTGAATTATTCTTTTTTGGCCTTTTGTTTTTCCATATTCTTTTGAGAATTCAACAGCTTTTTTTAAGTTTGTCATAAAATCCGCCGTTTCAAAAGATGCTAGGAAATGCCCAGGTGCATTTCCAAATAGCCACTCGACATCACCTACTTTTGTGGAAAGAATTGGACGATTGCAGGCCATAGCTTCTTTTATAACATTTGGGCTTCCTTCCCATAAACTTGAAAGTATAATAACATCTGCCGCGTTATAATACATGGGTACGTTGGTATTTCCAATATTTTGCAAGCTGTGTAATTCAGAATTTTCCAGTTTTATTGCTTCAAAAACATTTAATGCCAATTTATAATTCTTTTCGAACCTTTCTGGATTAGCAGCAAATAAGAAATGAAATTTATCTATATTCCATCCTACTGCTTTTTGTGCAGTTTCTTTAGAAACAGGCCTAAAAAGATTAATATTAACTCCATTTGGAATAACATGTAAAGATCTTAATCCTAGAGTTTTTTGCATATCTTTTGACTTCACTATGCATGCATCCCAGAAAAAAAAGTAGAAGAAATATAATATAATCTTGTACCATTTTTTTGCCTTCACATCACTTCCCATTAAAGAAACGACAATAGGTGATGATTTTGCGAAAGCAGCTACAATACCTGAAAGAGAATAATGCGCATGGACAATATCATAATTTTCTTTAGCCATATGTGTTTTTAATTTTTTAATTGCTTTAAAATAACCATAGAATCCTTTTTCTGTAATTGTGAAATGATTAATTTCTATATTAATATTTTTCAAAGACTTTCCTTGATTTTCAATCACTGGAGAAATGCCAGAAAAATTGTTACCTGAACTGATAAAAAGAACTTTCATTTGAAGTTATCAAGTATTGTTTCTAACCGTATATTGTAGGATTGATTTTTATTAAAATCACCTTCTTCAAAAATCCAATTACCATTTAAATAAACATATCTGCCAGGTTTCCCATTTACGAGCATTTGGTAGGGATCGGATTGTCCAAATATACATTGGATTTCGTTGACTAAATATTCGCCACTTTGTATTTCAAATAGATCAATAGCAACCGACTGAAAATCAAATTGATTAGATAATTCTTTTACGAAATCAAGTAATTGAAGGGGTGGATTATTATAATTTTTTAATAAAGACCCACTGGACTTTTCATTTTCCTTCATTTTTTTGTGGGCAAAATATGAATTTCCAATTTTAACTGCCCGCCACTCAAAATCATGTGGGATAAATTCCTGTAAAATTACAAGGCCAACCTGCTTGTCTGAGGCAATTTCCCTATATGTTCTTAGCCTATTTACCAATTCTTTTGGATGGAACAATTTTTGAATAATTCTTTGAATGATTTTGCCTTTTTTCAATTTAGGGCCTGTTTTTGAAGCAATACCTTTACTAAATGCTTGATGAATATAATTGCTTAAGGATTCTTTTGATTTAATAATTTCAACTCCTTTTCCCGATGCACCAATATTTATTTTACCAACAATAGGTAAACTTGCTTTTTTAGCTTTATGTAAAGCTTCTTTTTTGTTATAATAAACCCATGTTCTGGGATGAGGAATTTCATTTGCTCTTGCCCAATAAGCAAAAAATCTTTTATTTTCATATATACGAACTTCATTATATGAAGGAAATGTTTTGTAATGTAAGTCGTTTACCAAAATATCCAATCTTTCCTGATAAAGCGAACGGAATGCACTCGTTTTTCCAGATGGTTTTAATAATAAAATATCTGGTTTAAAACTAATAATCTCATAAAGCCAGTTTTCTTTTGTTAAGTCTATTACTATATAATTAAAAAATTTTTTAAAATCAGTGCAGGCTATTACCCAAGGTTCATGATCGAAAGGATCTTCATTTTTTAGAATTGCAGCACTAATTTTTTTTATATCGTTCATATATTAAATTCAAATTAATTGGATTAGTTAATGGGTGCCAGCTTTTTTCAGTTTTTTTGTTTTTGGCTTGAATTAATAAATTTGCTAAATGGTTATAATTATGAAGAGCCTTCATTTTAGGTAAAAATCTTTCCAATTCATCTACACAAAAGTGATAAAGCCATTCTCCCATAGGAAAATTAGGAGGATAAGTGTCTCTATCGTTAGTAATTAAATAGGATAATCGTTTTATTAAATATTTCATCTTATTATTTACGATATCATTTGCGGTATAACTACCCTTTTTAGCGTATGGAATATCTGACAATTCAGATGCTAAATAATGCGTAATTGATATAAAAAACTCTGAATGAAAAAAACGATTAAAAAAATTCGACTTTTTATTACCATACCAATTACTGTGATTTATCATTATTTCAATGAAATCAATATCCATAAATGGATTAACTACATATTTAATATTTTTAGCAAAAACGTTAGAGTCTTGGGAGTGATGGGAGCATCCATAAAACAAAAAAGTGTATACAAATTTCATTTCTTTTGGTTTTAAACTTTTACCATTATCAAGAAAAACTTTAATTATTTCATAAACTTTTTCCAGATTAATAGTGTCTATATTTACTCCCTTCTGGATCAACTCCTTTGATAAAATATGGATACACTCAACTTTTGGATTTTTTAGAATTACTTCAAATATTTTCGGAATGGATACATCATCAAAATAAGTTTCTTTGAAGTATTCACCACCAACTAGCCCGGTAATAATCATTTCAATGTTAGGCTCTTGCTCTAATTCGCTTTTTATAGCATCATTACGATGAGAACGGTGGATATTTATCAAACCATGCCCATACTCAATTATATCTTGTGCATGATTTTCAAACCAATACCTAGTTGGATTTTCAACGTGATGAAAATGATGTTTTAATTTTATTCTATCTTTAATAATTGATGAAATGACACCATCGTATGATTTTGGGTTTCCAAAAGTAAAGGAATGAAACTTACGCTTTAACGATAATAAAGCGCTAAGGACCAGTCTACTATCATTGCCGCCGGTTAATGTAAGAGAAATATTCTTAGGTTCTAAAAAATCGATATATGAGTTAATGATTTGTTTCCATTTGTTAGCGTAGAATTGCGTGGTTTGTTTTAAGATTCTCCTATTTTTTATTTCGCGAGGAGACCAATAATATTTTATTTCAAACTGACCATTGCTTAATTTTACATATTGAGCAGATTTATTTGTTTCAAGATTTTTAAATAAAGTATTGCCATTAAAAAAATGGGATGTTAAAGAAAAAACAGCGACCTGTTCATTATCAATTTCAAGGTTATATTTTTTAGAGATAATGGATAAGGAATTACTGATGAAAAAATGTTTTCTGTCTCTGTAAATAAAATATTTTCTAATTCCATGACGATCAGAAAATAACTTAAATCCTGTGTCATAAAAAAGAATAACTACAAAGCTTCCCTTTATATAATTAACAAAATTTTCCTGATATTGATTATATAATTTATGAATTAAATTTTCTTGGCTATAATGCTTAAACTGATTATAATACTCTAATCTTGGAACTATGTATCCATCAATAAAAACAGTTGATTTTATATTCGAAGAATACTTCTTAGCGTATGAACCAATTTTATTTTCGCAACTAGTAATGTACCAATCCATAAAATTAAAAAGCAATGGAATTAATTTTGGAATTTTTCAAAGACTATTTGACGTTTTATTCTAATTATAGCTCCGAATAAAAGAAATAGAAATGACCTGAAACCTATAGAATATATTGATCCAGAGATAGATATTATTAATGATGCAATTAAAACTGACCAAAATGTCGAATTAAGAAGCCTCATTGCTTTATTCCTGAAATAAAAATCATATTTTATTACTTTTAAGGTTATTGTTAGAAAAAGAATAAAATACAATATACTTCCAACTAAACCTGATCCATTCAAAATTATACTATAATCCATATGTAGCATTCGCTTGGTATTAAAAAATGCCCTATCATTAAACATTTCACTTCCAAACAGTATATGTCTGGTTGATCCATTTAAAAATGCATTTTTAACGGATAAAAACTCCCAGTATCTTCCTTCCTTTTCAAGATCTTCTTCCTCATCAATACGAATAAATTCTTCTCTTGCACGAAATCTATCAGTTAAAACATTTCTATAAATAGGAAGCAACAAGATAAGAAATAATGTTCCATAGATTAGAAACTTTGAGTATTTTAATTTATATGGAGTAAGAATGTAGTAGATAAACAATCCAATAAATAAAGCACCAATGGCGGTTCTTTTCAAACCTATAAGGATGACTAAAACTCCAATAAAAAATAAATAATAGTAAAATCTGTGAATCCTTGTTTTCGAAAAATGCAATAAAATTGGAAATACAAGTATAATCTGTACAATGTATTTTGTTATATTTACTTTTGCCGACCCAAAATAGAAAGAATCTTCTAAATATGTAGATCCCCCCAGCTTAAATATATTTGCAATAAGAATATTAACAAAAATTAATACTAATGTAAAGTAATAAACTTTAGTAAGATGGACTAATTTTTCAATTTGATTAATAAAAATATAACCAATCGGGAACATTAGTAATGATATCAAATATTTTAAATACAGATTTAAAGAACTAATAAAATCGGTAGAAAATAATAAGATAATAAGCAATATATAGATTGAATAGAACAGTATATAAACTGAAATACGCTCTCTGGTATAATAATGAGTTATAACGTATAATTGAAAACCAAGTAAAAACAATGCTCTTAACCCTCCAGGACTTAATATTCCTGGAGAAAAATAATTTGTGGTCAGATCAACTATTATGTTGATAATAGGAATTGCAAAAACAATATTATTTAGTCTTTTAGTCACTTGATTGATATATTTTATTGTATAGCGTATCAATTTTTATATCA
Organism: Bacteroidales bacterium; assembly: GCA_028282585.1. GTDB lineage: Bacteria > Bacteroidota > Bacteroidia > Bacteroidales > UBA12077 > UBA12077. Next base: position 34,894 of record JANQHR010000021.1, read on the forward strand.
GAATATTGTTCCTCAATCGTAATTCTGCTCTGCGATGAAATCAAATCCTTTTTTTTATTATCATGTTCTATTTCATCAATAATTTTGACATATTCTTGAACATTATTATTCTTTATCAGAAAACCATTTACTTTATGGTTAATTATTTTATTTGTAACATCATCAATTAAATTCACTAAGCAAATTAAAGAACATGACATTGCTTCTAATAATGCATTTGGCATTCCTTCTCTTCGAGAAGGGAATATAAAATAGTCAGCGATTTGCATATATTCGTATATAGCATCAGAATAATCAATTATTTTTATAGACCTTTTATTAAAATTTCTTTCAAACTTTTTATGAAAGTGCTTTCCCTCTTCGGTATTAGTATTTCCGATTATTATGAATTGGGCTTTATCAAAGTCTTTAGCCAATAAAGAGTATACATCAAAAAGAACATCTGCTCCTTTTCTTTTTCTTAAAGCTCCAACAAATAAAAAGATTGGTTTCTTATTAAAAGAAATCCCCAATTTTTCCTTCAAATTTTTTTTGTCAAATTCATTTAGCATTTTGAATTTTTGTGTGTTGATTGAAGATGGTATTATTAAAACCTTTTCATTATTTAATCCAGCTAAATCAAAACTATTATACAATTGTTGGGAGTTTACTAAAATTTGATCGGCATTTTTTATTTGCCAAAGCCAGATTTTCCTCTTAAAAGTATTGTATACTTTTTTTTTTCTTATCGTGTATGGATCATCATGCCCATTTAAAGTTAAACTAAGAATTATTTTCTTATTGAGGATTTTACTATATAACATAGTATAAAAAGTAGTCCAATTTATTGAAAACAAATGAATAATATCAAATTTGTTTTTCTTAAAAAGCAATATAAAAAAAATAGTTATTATTAAGTGGATATTCTCTAAAATAAATGATATTACACTAATCAAAGATTTTGTATGCTTATCTTTTTTTATAGCTTCTTCTTTAATTGGGGCTATCGGGATGATTTTACTCCCTAATACTGATTTTTTTGTATCCAACTTGGTTCTTGTCAAAAGAAAGGCAAGCCTATCATTTTTATTAAGCCTTAACGCAAGATTGTAAGCTCTTCTTCCGGCTCCACTGGGATAAGGTGGGATAGCAATACTCAAAATGCAAACTCTTCCATGTGCCATAGTTATTCTTTAAGCTTAACTTTATTTAATTTACTAATCCCTTTTTTTATTTGTAATAATGTAGGAATCGAAAATAGTATATATACTAAAAGACTAATTATTGAATAACCAATAATTTGTGATTTCGAAGGATTATTCACAATGTACTTTGAAAAAAACAAAAAGTAATAAAATTGAAGTAACAATAAATGATAAATTGGGAACAGATTTAGCCTTAAAGTAATTTTTGATTTTTCCTTTATGTTAAAAATCTTAAGATTATAAACCGTATTTGTCAAATACAACAAGAAGAAAGAAATAAGAGTGCTATATGCGATTCCATTAATTCCATAATACTCAGAAAGAAAAAAATTCAATAAAATATTAAAAACTAAAAAGAAAACCATTATTTTCAAAAGCAGATGATGCTTATTTATAGTATTTAATGTATTAATTACTCCAAAAATTTGACTTGCAATAATTATAAAGGAAATTTGAATTGAATCCATATACTCCGGAAGGAAAATAACAATTACAACCGAAAAAGGTATTAAAATTAATCCAGAAAAGAAACTTGTTGCATCACTTGCAAATCTTGAAGCGTCATAGGTTATCTCAAATAATTTCGAATAATCTGATCTGTCTCTTCCAAAAATAAAATGTTGCCTTTGAAATAATACTCCTTCAATAGTTTTTCTTATACCTACAAAAACGGTAACAAGAGTAAAAGCAAAAGCATAATAACCAACGTCTTCTAAATGCAACTTTATACTGGCAATAATTCTATCGGTATTAAAAAAGCTAGTGTATATAAAACCTTGAATTGCTAAAGGAATACCAAGTTTAATAATGCTAATTAATAGAGGTTTATTGAAAGAAAACTTAAATTTGAATTTTGATAAAATAACAGTTATTAAACTAATTAATATGGCTACCGCTAATGCTGCAAAAATTCTACCATTTAATTTAAAAAGATAAACCAATGGTATGATAATAATAAATGAAATGATAGATTTAATTATTGTTATTCTCGCATTTAATTTATGTTTTTCATATGCATTATTAATTCTAATCAAATAGATCTGATATGCTTGAAAAAATCCTATAAGCCCGGCAATCGGAACAAGGAATGAATATGGTTTGTTTAAAAATAGGCTTGTAATTAAGATTAGAATTAGTATTGCCAGTGGTAAAAAAAATTGTATTAAATGAACGTTTTCTATTATCTTTTTGGACCTGTAATAATCTTTTGCTCCTAATGAATTTCCTAATTCTTTTGTTAAAGCTAGTGATGAACCTAAACTTGTATATGGAAAATAGCTAAGAACAATTTTAATTATTACCCAAATTCCCAGTAGTTCTGGCCCAAGAAGTTTTGATACAATAACGGCCGTAGCAAAACCTAGCAATTCCATTACGATATGGCTCAAATATTTATGGAATGTAGCCTGTAAAAATGAGTTGGAATTTATTGTGATGTTTTTCAATTACTTATTTTTAAAAGATAAAGTTTTTAAACCATAGTACCAGTTGAAACAAGTTCCAAATTTGCGAAGAATAATTCTTGTTGCTTAGAAAATGCTGGTTTTTAAGAAAATCTATTGCACCAATATTAAAAATCTCAGTTTTTGATAACATTTCATAATTTAGAACTGAATCAATTTGTTTTTTAAAATCATTCTGAAACCACGCATTTATTGGAACATTAAAACCATGTTGTTTTTTATTCAAAGTTTCGGCTGGTAGGATATCTTTAAATGCCTCTCGCAATAATATTTTAGAAGAATTTTTGTTAACTTTATATTGATAGGGTATAGATGCGGTTAATTCTATTAACTCATGATCTAAATATGGAACTCTTGCTTCTAGGCTACTTCCCATTGTTGTTTTATCAACTTTTAAAAGAAGGTCTTCTAACATCCAAGTATTCATATCATAATAGAACCTACTATCCATTCGGTCAAAGCTTTTCGCATTATCCAGAATCAATTTCTTTTTTGATTCAATTTTTGAAAAACTCAATTTATTGTTAATATTTTCGACAAGCAGTTTCTCTTTTGTGATAGTTGAATCAAAAAAACTATAATTGAAAAGATTAATCAGGTCAAGATCGTTTTTACAACTTAATAAACGTTTAGTTTTTTTTAATTTCCTGTTTAAAGGGGGAAGTAGATTCGAAATAAAACCGTATTTACCAACATACTTAGAATATTTAAGAAATTTGATATAAGATTTATAACCCCCATTTGTTTCATCAGAACCTTCACCAGTAAGCACAACTGTAGTAAATTGCTTTGCTTTCTCTGATAATAAAAATGTTGGAATTACCGCTGGATCATGTATAGGTTCTTCTAAATGCCATAAAATATCTTCTAACTTCTCAATATTAATTGGATCTACTTGAAAGCTATGATGATTACTATTAAAGTGTTTTGAAACAACCTCTGCATCATGATTTTCATCGATAGGCTTACCTATCCCAAAATGAACATTAAAGGTTTCAACTGGATTTGTAACAAGTTTACTTATAACACCAAGTAATATAGATGAATCCAATCCACCACTTAAATATAATCCCAACGGAACATCACTATTAAGGTGTAAATTTATTGTTTCGGTTATTTTTTTTCTAAGAATTTTAGCACTTTCTTCAAAACTGATATTACTTTTCTTTGAAAAATCATAATCCCAGTATTTACAAATTTTAAATTTATTGTCTTTAATGAGAATAAAACTTCCAGCATTCAATTTGTAAATATTTTCAAATACAGTTTCTGGCCCAAGTACATATCTGTTTGCGATATATTCAAATATTTCCTGAAAATTTGGCATTGCTGAAATTTCAGGATGTTTTAAAAGAGATTTTATTTCAGAAGCAAATACTAGCGAATTATTGTTTTTATAATAATAAAGAGGCTTAATGCCAACTCGGTCTCGGGCAACGATTAATTGTCTTAAGTTATTATCCCATAATGCAAAAGCAAACATTCCCCTCAATTTCGCTATACAATCTAATCCATACTTCTCATATAAAAATAAGACAACCTCAACGTCAGACTTGGTTTTAAAAATATACCCATCTTTAATAAGTTCATCTTTTAAAAGTTTGTAGTTATAAATTTCTCCATTAAGTATGATACATTTATCTTTTTTTTCATTGTATATAGGTTGATCACCTGTATTCAAGTCAATTATGCTTAATCTTCTAAAACCAAGGCTTACATTCTCATTTTGATAGAAACCAGATGAATCAGGGCCACGATGCACTATTTCATCTGTCATTCTTTTAACAACAGCAGGTTCTATATATCCTGAAAATTTGTATTCTCCTACAATACCGCACATTTAAGTATTATTTAAAAGTTTTTTCCAATGATTAATTGATTCTTCGCCCTTATAATTAAAAGCATCATTTAAAAATTTTTGTTTAGTTTCATTTGGTATTTTTTTACCACCTCGAATATCTTTAATACACATTAATATTTCCTCAATACTTTCAGTATAGTGTGCTACATTATGTTTTGCATAGTCAGTAAATATCCATTCAAATATATCATTCGTGAACAAATTATACTGAATTATTTCAAGATCCAAAGATAAAGCATCAAGGCCTATCGAAGATGTTGAAAAAATTAATATATCAGATTCGATTAAATTCTTAATACTATCTCTTTGGGAAATACTAATATTTTTATTTTTAAAACAATTTTTCCAGAAGCCAATTTCATGAGCAGGGTGGACTTGTAAATGAATTTTATAGCCTAATTTATACAATTCATTAATTAGATCATTAATAAAATAATACTCTTCATAGCCCATAAAATTATTTTGTAGATGGCTCCAGAAATATTCATCAGTTGGATTTTTTAATGCAGGAGGGTAGTAAGGTGTTGCAATTACAATTTGTTCAGAATTTTCATCCGAAGGGCTTTTATTGGTTGATGGAATTAATGCATTTCCTAAAACATGAATTTTTGATTTATTCAAATCATCTATATACAACCTTTTAGTTAATGTTCCCCAAGCTGCATATATATCGGAGTAAATAATGTCATTTTTATATCTTATTTTATTAAATACACCATGCTCAACTACAATTGATTTACAGTTATTTATACGCGCAAGTGCAATTAATAATTGCTGGCTAAAAGATAAATAATTATTTAGAATGATTATATCAGGAGAAATTTTTTTAAAAATATATCTATAATAAACTATATCAATTAACTGTATTTTGATTCGATTCAATGTTTTATTAATAAAAACCGAGGATAGGCCCGAAATTAATTCTTTCGGTAAATTCAGGTCATTAGCAATAAAATTGATTAGATCTTGCTTAATATTCCTGATGATTTCCTTGTAATCATTATTAGCTTTTCTTTTATATAAATTCAAGAACAAGAATTTGATAAGATTTGGTTCAATACTCAAAATGTTTTTATACGTCCTTGAAGCACTTGATCCAATTAAAATTCCTTTGTGATTTGAATCTACTAGCTTATTTACTATTGGTGTTGTGTTTCTATGATCTTGAAAAAGGATTCTTTTTCTTTTTGTTATTTTAAGTATTAAAAATAGAAAGTTAAATGTGTTTCGAAGGATTTTAAGTACAGCATTAATTTTTCTGAGGAAATTGTCCTTAAAAGTATTTTCAAAACTATTTTTTAACTCAACATTTTGAAATAAAAATTCAATTTTATTCTTTAATAAAAACTCTTGTAAACTTGCAGAAAAGTTATCTTTATTTGAGACATAATGTATAGAAGCATCACTGTTTGTTTTATCAATTATATATTGAAATAATAGAGCTCGTGATATTATATGCGAGATGGCTGGTGCAAAATAAACTTCATTTAATTCCAATAAATTAAAGTTTTTATAAATGGCTTTTTGATATTGTGAATAAAAAATCCGCAATCTATTCCAAGCATAATCAGGGTCAACATTTCTATTAGAATCTTTAAGAATTTCTTCGAAGCTAATTTTACGATTATATTTTATTCCAATTTTATCAAATGTACTTGCGTCGGTTGGACTAAAATATATTATAGCCTCATAAGTTTTTCTTAATAGATTCTTTGAAAGTAGATTTAAATAGTGCTTAAATGAAATATTAGGGTCAATTATAAGGTATTGCATTATCAATATCTTATGTTCTTAGCAAAGTCAATAATCTTGATAAAAAAACCTTGAAGAAGTTCTTGATAGAACCCAAATTGTATGCAAGAAAATATTTTATTATTGAAACGAAATTTCCAACCTTCTGTTGTTCATAATTTAGGTGGGCAATTTCTTTTCTACAAATTAGGCTAGCAAGTTTCACTTCAGGTATATTAAGGTTCTTTTTCCATCTATAAATTGGTGCTGGGTCAAAAATTTTTTTGACATCACCAAATGATGAATTATCAATATATTTAGAGTCTTTTCTTGCCTTTAATTCTTGTAAATTCGTGTTAAGGTTTAATCCCAGAAAACTATTTAACGAATTAATGGTTTCTTGATTTTGGCTAATCAAATCTTCATATCTTAGCATTAATACGTTTTTATGATTTTGCAAATTCATTATTTTTTTATACCCAGTTTTCCAATATCTTATAAAAGACTGGATGTTGTAGTTGCTAAATCTATTTTTAGATGATAAAAGTACATCTCTGGGATCTCTAACTAAATATATAAACTTAATGCCATGTTCCAATAACTGAATGGAATAAAAATATTCACTTGTAATTTTTAATCCTATCATTTTATCATCACTTTTTCCTATACTCATCAATGAATAGGAAAAAATGTCATACCAACTGTTTAAAAATTGCCTATCGGCTTTAATGTCTAATCCTAAGCTTAAAGCTTCCGCCTCAATACCAGAAACAAGGATATTTTTTTGGAAAGAAAAAAGAGTCTCATTTATATCTTTTATTCTGAGTTTTTTAGCATCAGTAAATAATGACCTGAAAGTATCGTAATAAATACTACAGTTACTTTGACTATTTAATAAATTTGACAAAAAGGTTGTTCCTGAACGCCTCTGGCCAGAAATAATAATTTTCTTCATTACTTATTTTAGTTTATGCAAATTCTTTTTATACTCACTCCACTGGCCTATATCAATCCATGATTTTTCAGAAACCGGATATACACCAATTTTTTTACCAAGTTTTTGAACATCTGAAATTAAGTGTGTGATATGATAAAATGTATCATTAGGAATTAAAGAGATTAGATCAGGGTTTAGTATATACATCCCCGTATTTACTAAGAAATCGTATTCCGGTTTTTCATCAATTTTTTTTAAGCTTCCATCTTTATTCAAATCACAAATTCCGTAAGGGATTTGAAAATGCTGCATTGAAGCTATAAGAGTAATGTCAAATTTCCCTTTTTCGTGAAAAGTTAAAATATTATTATAATCTTCATCTATAATAATATCACAATTTGATATAAAAAGAGGCTCTGTGAATTTACCTTGAAGATATTTTATAGAACCAGCTGTACCTAAAGGTTTATCCTCATCAATATAATGAATATTATAATCGACATTTGTTTCCTCAAAATAAGCCTTGATGATTTTTGCTTTATGGTTTACCGTAATATAGAATTCATTGAGGTTGTACTTTACATATTCATCGATTATTGTCTCGATCATAGTTTTTTCTCCAACAGGAATCAACGGTTTAGGAAGGATATTTGTAAATGGTTCCAACCTTGTTCCTCTTCCACCAGCCATAATTATCACAGGATTATTTAACTTTTTATACTCCTTTTTATTTTCTTGAAAGAAAGAATTCCAATAGATAATGTTTTTTAATGATGAATTTTCATCAACTATAGGAATAGCTTCAAATCGTTTTTCTAGGAAAATTCTTTTAACTTCTTCCGGTTTATAATTCTCTGTGAGCATAGTAGGAGATGTATTAGTTATTGAAGATATCGGATCAGTAAGATTTATCTCCTGTAATATAGCTCTTCTAATATCACCATCTGAAACAGAACCAATAAGCTTTTCATTTTTAACAACAAACAACGTTTTATGAGCTGTTTTATCCATTACCTTTAATGCTTGTTTTATCTGAGTATCAGGCGAGATTAATGTTCTTTTATCCATAATTAGATATCTAACTCTATAATTGTTAAATTGGCATGTAGTGGAATTTTATTTCGCACTGCAAACTCTTTTCCTTTTATTAAATTTTGGTTGAAAGTAGATTGAATTTTTAAGAGAACTTCACTTGGAATACTTCGCTGGATTATATTCTTATTAAGATCCCATATTGATGTGTCATTTTTAAAAATTGAAAATACGTCTGTAAGATCTGCTAAATTAGATTTTAACTTTGAAAAAAGAGTTTTAAATAATTCATAATCCTCTTTTACATCACAGGTTAGTCTTTTATCTTCTTTAAAAGGACTATTTTTAACATGAATCTCAGCAATATTGAAAAAATCGGGTCTATTTACAAATGGACCCCATATTTCGGTATCAGTTTCCTTCTTCATATAATTTGCCACACTTAGAGCATCAGTCTTTATAAAATAAGGAGCAATTCCAATTGGTAATCCTTTAGTAAAAATAAAATCATAGTTACCATTTTCATAAGCTTCAATTAGCATTTGAGCAATATGTATAGAATGTATGGGATTGTCTGCTGTTATACTTACAAATGCATCATAACCATAATATTTTGCAGCATCTTCCAAGCGTGATAATACATCATCTTCCGATCCAGAATAGAACTTAATTTTATGATTCAGGGCATAATTGTATAACTCGGAATCTTGAGGATTTGTTGATGTGCATAAAACCACTCCATCAATACCTTCAACAGCTTTACATCTTTGTATAACATGACCTAAAACAGTTTGGTTTTCTAATGGTAATAAAATTTTTTCTTTTAATCTTGTGCTTTTTAACCTTGCAGTAATAAAATAACCTATTCTCATTGTTTCTTGAAGTGTTCGTTTAAAACTAAATCTCCTTTCTTTTGATCAGAATCGATTTCTGAACCCATTTTATTTAATACATCAATTTGAGAAAGGTTAGAAATAAGTTTCGAACGTTTGAATTCTATCATATCTTTCTTTAGTAGTTCACCGACTTTAATATTTTTTTTATAAAATGCGGCTTTTTTCATTGGTCCGTATTTAGAATATTCTTTTTCAGCAGAATTTAATTCTAATTTACCATTACCCATACATTTATTAAGAATAGCTAGTTTATTTTCTAAATTATTAAACATCTCAATCGATATTGCAGAGTTCCAATCGGGAAAATTTTTATTTCCATATTCAGTGGTAACGTGTTTTTCAATATATTCCATTCCAAGAGAAGCTGCAAATAGAGTTATTAAAATATTATTCTTTTCGTTCCAAGCTGAATGGTCTGCGTAACCATGTTTAAAATTTGGATATAGATCAATAATTTTCTTAATCTTTTTCAGATTAATATCTTCATATAATGTTGGATAATTTTGAAAGCCATGCATTAAAACAATATTATTGGATTGAATTGTGTTTATTGCGCTTTCAACTTCGTATAATGTGCTACCTCCAATACCTAAAACAACTTGAGTATTTGAATCTATATTCGATTTTAAAGCCTCTAATAAGTGAATATCGTTTAAACAAACAGAATGAATTTCCACAATTTCGGGATCATAATACATTCCAAATTCAATTGAGTCAATATCATTTAAAAGAAGCATTACTTTTTTTTCTGATTTAGCAATTTTCTTTAAAAAATAATCCCACTGTTCTTTATCAAAAGTTAAGTCTTTAACGTTTGTTTCCTTCAAAATATCATCATGGAAATACTCTTTCTCATTTAATAAAAAATGAAGTTTAATATAGTCCGTATTTGTGGCATCTATCAAAGCAGATATTAATTTATCCATAAAATTAAAACTTCCTTTATGATGCCAAGCTGTTTCAGCGATAAGTTTCATTATTATTGTGATAATTTAAAATAATTTTTCTTTCTTGATTTAGTAGTTTTTTTGACTGATTTTCATTATGATATTAAAGATTTTTACTGACGCATCCCCTTTACCGTATATTTTTATTTTATTAGGTAAATCTAATTCTTCAATTTTCTGAATCTGTTTTAGAATTTTTTCTTCATTAAAATCAACAGAAAATATATTTGGGGTAAGTATCCTTCCTTTTTGTCTTTCTCCTAAATTAATAACCCATTTAGGAAAAAATGAAGCATCAACAAAACCGCTGGAGGAGTTTCCAATTACAAAAGAACAATGCTTCATGAAAGATAAGTAACCTTTTGAACCTAAAGATTCAAATAAATAAATATTTTTTATTTTATGAGCAAAATTTTCTATTTCCTTACGGATTAATAATCCATTTGTATCAGCATTTGGCATGGTAAAAACAATTTGGTATTTATTAATTATTTTACTTAAAGCAGATAAAAATTCTTTAATAAAAAAACTATTTTTTTGATAGGAAACAGTTTCTGGATGTACAGTTGAAAGTACTGTTGGTTTTGTTAGATCAATATTATATGTTTTTTTAATTTCTTTTATTGAAAAGAATTCTATCTCTTTCAAATGATCAATACTAAGTGCTCCAACATTAAATATGTTAATGTCATTCCCTTTTAATTGAATACTTCTATCTAGGTATTTTTTAGTTGATACAAAGAGATAGTTAGATATAATTGAAATTGAATGTCTGAAAATATTATCTATAGCTCCAAGAGTAGTTTCACCAGCATGTAAATGAGCAAAATTTATGTTTAGGGGAATTCCAGCTGTTACAGCAGCAAACATTTCATATCTGTCACCAATTGCTAAAACAAGATCGAAAGGATTCTTTTCCCAGAAATTAGAGAAACTTTGAATAGTTTTACCTATGGAGTTGGATATGTCACTAGCATTATCAGAATTAGGAGTAGTATTAATTTTGTGTTTTTTAAAGTTAAATCCGTAATTATCAATTTCAGTAATGGTATTTCCGAATATAATTGATAAGTGAGTACCGAAAATTATCAGTTCTGTAGTTAAAGAGGGTTCTTTGTTTAACAACTTAAGTAATGGAACATAAACTCCGAAATCTGCTCTACTGCTTGTAAGTATTCCTAATTTCATAATTACATTTCAATTAAATCTTCAATGTCATATTCCCTATTAGCTGTTTTCCCAACAATCTGGTACCAATTCATAGGAGATATACCGTTACCAGGTCTTTTAACCGTTAAATTATTTTCGGTAAAAAGTTCTCCTTTTTTTATTTTTTCTTTTGCGATTATACTTTTCCTGGCTATAGAAATATTTTTAATTTCAGATGGTGATGCTTTTTTTATTCCATCTCCAAGTGCTTTTTCAATATTTCTAATAGATTTAACCATTTCAATAAGTTCAGTCGGTTCAATTGATGCTTTATGATCAGGCCCTTCCATTTCTCTGTTAAGCGTTATATGTTTTTCTATTATTGATGCTCCGAGTGCTACTGCTGCTATTGGAATTTCAATACCTAAGGTATGATCTGAATACCCAACATTAATATCGAATTTCTTTGCGATTGTCTTCATTGCGGTTAAGTTTACATCATAAAATGGTGTAGGATATTCTGTATTTGCATGGAGAATTGTTATCATTTTTTTATTTAATCCACAGCGAATAAGCACGCTTAAAGCTTCTTCTATTTCAACAATATCAGACATACCAGTAGACAGAATAACAGGTTTACGTTTACTTGCAATTTTTTCAAGGTAAGGTAGATTGGTGATTTCACCTGACGGTATTTTAAAGAGATCAACATTTAATTCATCCAATAAATCAATACTTTCAAGGTCAAACGGAGATGAAAGAAATTTAACGTCTTTTTGCTGACAATATTGTTTCAACTCATAATGATCTTGAACGCTAAGCTCAAGATTTTTAACAAGTTCTAATTGATTGGCATATTTATGTTCACCTACATTACGTTTCTGATATTCTGCTAATAAAGCATGTTTTGAAATAACCTGATCTAACTTAGCAGTTTGAAATTTAACGTAATCAACGCCCGCAAATGAAGCAATATCTATTAATTTTTTAGCAATTAAAATATCACCGTTGTGATTTACACCTATTTCAGCTATAATTATTGTTTTATTTAAATTCATATTTACAACATTGATTGATAAATTGATGTGTTATTCATCTCTTGAGATGCTTTTGTTTGGCCTACCTTCTTTAAGAACTTTTGCAGGGACTCCAACTACAACAACATTTGATTTGACATCTTTAGTAACACAAGAGCTTGCGCCTACTGTGGAATTATCACCAACCGATACATTTTTAATGAAGGAATTTGCACCTATTTGACACGCCTCCCCAATAATACCCTCGCCATTAATTGTTACATTCGGGCTAACTATACTGTACTTCCCAATCTTAACTTTATGGCCTAATACAACATGGATGTTTAACATTACAAAATCGTCAATTTCGCAACCAACTGTAAGGTCTGTGTATCTTCCAATAATTACTCCTTTACCTATTTTATTTGATTTATGAATATATACTGTCGGTGAATAAAGGTTTGCCCATTTTAACTCAAACTGATTAAGGGATTCAACAACTTTTTTTCTAAATGATGATGAACCATACGCAATTGTAAAATGTGAGTCTAAATAATTAACCACTTGGTCCAGTTTTCCTAAAATAGGATATCCAAGAATGGTTTCAATTTTTTCATAAGCATAATCATCTAAAAATCCTAATAAATTCCATTCTGGTTTATTGTTGTTAATTTCTTCAATTAACCATGCAACTTCTGCACCTAGGGCCCCAGAGCCAATAATAATTATATTTTTCATGAGAATTTTGTTTATAACGACTTAAAGTTCACACTACTTGGAATGTTTACAATTCTGTTTTCCAACCATTCTGAATTTGTAAGATCGCCAGTTTGGCATTTTTTAAACATTTCAAGCTTACTAATTAAATGCCAAACGGGTCTGGTCATAACGTTGTTTTTATTTGTAAATTCAAGAAAACGGTCGCGTTCTTTTCTGTCTTTTAAAATAATTGCATTTAACCAATAATTAGCAATTGAACCTAATGGTTCATTAATAAATCTAATATCTGAATTACTGAAAAAATTACTATAACTTTTAGCAATTAGTCGTTTATTCTTAATAATTTCGGATAATGATTCCATTTGTGCACAACCTAATGCAGCATTTATATTTGGTAGCCTGTAGTTATATCCAATATTATCGTGGACATAATTCCACGGATGGGGAACTTTGGCCTGTGTTGTAAGGTGTTTTGCTTTTTTTGCTAATGATGCATCATTAGTAATTATCATTCCACCACCTCCGGTAGTAATAACTTTATTTCCATTATAACTAATGATGCCTACACGTCCAAAAGTTGCTGTATGCTTATCTTTAAAAAAACTACCTAAAGATTCCGCAGAATCTTCAATTAGTTCAATATTATATTTTAAACAAATTTCTGCAATTTGATCTATTTTACATGGAAATCCAAATGTATGCATGGGCACACATGCTTTTATTCTTCTGCCAGTTTGTTTGTTTATACAAAAGCCGTTATTATCTAATTTAGTGTTTTGAGATAGAAATGATTCTAACTTTTCGGGAGATAATCCAAGTGTAGAGTTCTCAATATCAATAAAAATAGGCTTTGCATTGCAATATATTATTGCATTTACAGTTGAAATGAAAGTTATAGGTTGAGTTATAACTTCATCTTCTGGGTTGACACCACATATTAATAATGCAATATGTAAGGCTGCTGTCCCATTTACGGTAGCAATTGCATATTTAGAACCTGTATAGTCTAATGTTAGATCTTCAAATTGATGGACAAACTTTCCAATGCTCGAAACGAAGGTTGAATCAATACATTCTTCTAAATACTTTTTTTCATTATTAATAAATACAGGGGCATGTAGTGGAATAAATTCATTACTATCGTATAAATTTCTTACAAATAATACAAAATCATTAAAGTCCATTTTATTTCTTAATAATATAACTAGGTATATGGGAAAAAGGAAATTTATTTATAATGTAATCTTTATCCTTAAAAAACTCATCGACAGCCTTAACCTCACCTTCTACAGTTGGATAATCATCTAAAACAATAACACCATTTTTAACAATCCTATCATAGCATAATTCCAATATCAATTTAGCAGGAGAATATACATCTGTATCAATATGCAGAAAAGAAATTTTTAACTGAGGATTTTGTTCAATATATAATGGTAAAGTTTCCAATATATTTCCCTGAATTAATTCGTAGTTTTTAAATGATTTGAAATTAAGCACTTTTTCGAACTCAGGTTTTTCAATACCTGTACCGGCTGCTGTTTCAAAATAATCAATATATTTATTATCATTTTTAACATTACTTTTAGGAAATTTTCCAAAAGCATCAAAACCTATAATTTTTCGAGAAGAATGAAACTCTAGCATTTCTCTAAAGGTCAATAAACGAATAAACGAAGTACCTTTAAATATTCCGAACTCAATAACTTCTCCAGGAAGGTTTATAATTTTTTTATAAAGTTCATATTGGGCGATAATTTTACTTATTCTGTTGGGATTGCTTGTAAGAAAATATCCATTTTCATAATCCCAGCATTTATCGGTATCGAAATTAAATAGTTTCATGTTTTAACTTGATTTAAGTATTTCTATATTTTTTGTCATCAGGATTGTAAAGAAATTCTTCATTAATTATTTTGATTATTTGCTCTATTCCGTCCGAAATGGTTTTAGTTATTTTAAAACCGAGCCTATCTGAAATCTTTGAAAAATCTACTCTGTAATCTCTAGGATCTTCATCTTTTTTTACAAATTTAATTTTAGAATCTGGGAGTTGTTTTAAAATTTCGTTTACAATCATTTTTTTCTGATAGTTTTCATTTGTATCTCCAACATTAAAAACATCAAATTCAACCTTTTCTATAGTTGCTTCTAATACATTAATAACACTATTAGCTAAATCTTCAACATGACAATAAGGCCTCCAGAATTGCTCACCAAAAATAATTAGTTCACGTTTTAAAGCTAAGTCCTTTGTGAACTCATTTACTGTAAGATCAAATCTTACCCGGGAACTTAAACCATATACAGTTGAAAATCTTAAACAAGTAGGTTTACAATTATTTTTTTTATTTTGCTCAAGTAGAAATTCCTCTGCAGCTACTTTTGTTTTTGCATATAAAGAAACTGGAGCAAGAGGAGAATCTTCATTGACAAATTTTTCAGGATCAGACATTTTGCCATAATTTGAACATGTTGAAGCAAATATAAAACGTTCTATACCAAGCAAATTGGCTTCATTATACATCATTTTAGTCGCATCCAAGTTTGTTTGTATAGCTAATTCTGGTTCTTTGGAACAAGCAGGGTCACCAACAATAGCTGCTAAATTTATAACTGCATCAATACCCTGAAAGGCTTTTTTGACTATTTCGTTATCTCTTATATCTCCTTTTATAAAATAAAATGAAGGATTATTTAGTAGCTCAATAATTGATTCTCCACCATAACGTAAATTATCAAGAACAGTAACTTTATATTTTTTAGATAAAAGCGTTTTTACCAGGATACTTCCTATATAACCAGCCCCGCCAGTAACTAGAATGTTTTTTATTGATTTCTTCATTATTTTAATTCTTTATTATAATTATATCCATATCCGTACCCATATCCATAATTGTATCCATAATTGTATCCATAATATTTAGAAATTTTCAAATCATTTACTAGAATGTTCATATTTTTTATTTTTTGTTCCTGTTCCAGTTTGTTGATTAGTTCAAATACCTGTTTATGGCTATACTTTTGACGTATCATAAAAATATTTGCATCACTATACTTACTTACCAGCATTGCATCTGTAACCATTGCTAATGGGGGGGTGTCAATTATAATGTAGTCAAAATCCTTTTTACATTGCTCAAAGAATTGATTCATTTCTTGTGTTTCTATTAGTTCGGCCGGATTGGGAGGCACGGGCCCAGATGGGGCCAAGGACAAATTTTCTATATAAGTTTCTTTAATGCTATCTTTATAGTTACTTTGTTGGCTAAGATAGTTACTAATTCCTATTTCATTAGGTATGTCAAAAATCTTATGCAAACTGGGTTTACGAAGATCTAATCCCACTAAAAGTACCTTTTTACTAGCCATTGCAATAATAACGGCTAGGTTTACGGCAGCAAATGTTTTTCCTTCACCACTTAAAGTAGATGTAATCATAATCACTTTTTGGTCTTTTTCTCGTAATATGTATTGTAAATTTGTTCTTAAACTACGGAAAGATTCAGATAGGGCTGATTTAGGATCTATATAAACCGGGATTTCATGGTTCGAATCATTATGGCCTATTGCACCTAATAATGGTACATTAGTATTATGTTCAACATCTTTTTTATCTTCTATTTTTGTATTCATAAAATTCGATAAAAGTATTATTGAACAAGGGATTCCCAACCCTAATACTAAAGCGATCATATAATTTTTGGAACGTTTTGGTGTAAGCATACTAGCATTTTCAGGTATCGCATGGTCTAATATTTTATTATTAGATACGTTTGAAGCTTTGGTAATTCCTGCTTCAGCTCTTTTTTCAAGTAAAAAGGTATAAAGTCCGTTATTAAGTTTATATTCTCGCTCTATATTTACCAAATTACGTTCACTTATTGGTAATTTGCTTATTTCTTGCTCAATTAATATTATTTTCTCTTGCAATTTTCGTTGGTTAATCTGATTAAGGTTTTTACCAACAGCCACTTGTTCTAATATATTTATTTTGAGTGCATCTAATTCTTTTTTTAGAATTGTTTTGTTTGGTGTGGGTTCGTTTGTAACAGAATTAATACGATTAAGTTTAGAAATAGATTTATTAAAATCCTCAACAAGTTTTTCCAGGTTTAAGTTATTTATACTTAATGAGGAAGGATTAACAAGAAATTCAAAAGCTTCTTTTTGAGATAGATAATCCAACATATAATTGTAATAATGATTATGAATTTCGTACTCCATTTTTCTATTTTCTAAATCATTTAAGTCATTTATTAAAATGGAACCTTTTTGACTTAAGTCAAATATCTGATTGTCAGAACGAAATTTTTGTAAGCGATGTTCTACTTTGTTTAAAGAATCAAGGATTACTTGTAGTTGATCATCAATAAAATCAATTGTATTTTGCGCTTGTTTGTTTTTTTGCATTAAATCTGTTTGAATATATACTTCGGAAAGTTTATTCAGATATGCTGCCATTTTAGCAGGAACAAAACCATTAATTTTTAAGGTTAAAACAGATCCTCTTTGCTCATTAGGTTCAATTATTAACTTTCCTCTATATTTTTTCGCAAGAGTATTAACCTCGTTAAAAAAGAAATAATACTTGTTAGATAAATTATTATTAAAGTTTGTAGTATCTCTTAATTGTAATTTGAAATTAAAATTTTTATGTATAAATGACTCACCAAACTTTAATTTTTGTTTTACGCTGTATTTATCATTAATTTCTAGTATATACTCATGATTATTTAAAATTTTTATATGGATCGGATAATTATTTTTTTGTTTAAAATTACTATCAACAATCACGATAAATGGATTTGTTTGATACATTTTACTTTCTGCAATTTCTCTTCTCCCAACACTTACATAAGTGATCTCAAAATCTAACTGTTCGATAGCTTGACGTGCCATGGAATAAGATTTTAAGATTGCGATTTCATTTACAACCTCAGTACGCATCCTCCTGCGATTCATTCCTAAATCAGAAATGAGAGCATTAATACTTCCCATCTCCATTTCATTGCTTCCAATTATTACTGAAGAACTTATGGTATAAGTGGGTTCGGAATAACGATTTACCATGTAGGCAATTGTTAATGTTATGGAAAGGCAAATGACATACCAATACCAGTTGGCTAAGAATTTAAATAGGTACTTTTTAAAATCAATGGATTCTTCTTTATATAATTTATTTTCAGTCTCGGTAAGCATTTTTAGTTGATTTTATGCATATATTTAGGGTTGTCACGTTTTAACTTCTTTTAATTATTGAATAATGGTTAATATCAGGGCTAATGCTGTTAGTGTAGATGAAATCGCGCTAATCACAAAAACATAATCGGAAGCTTGTTCTCTAAAAAGTGCGGAATTTAATGGTTCTACATAAATAATATCGTTGGGCATGATATAATATAGATTGGAAGCTACAATATTACCTTTGGCAAGGTTTATTCTGTATGATTGCGTTCCTTTTTCAGTTTGCCTTAATAAGAGTATCTTTTTTCGATTTCCATTATAAGTAATATCGCCTGCATAAGCTAAGGCTTCCATTATATTTACCTGGTTGGCTGTAACTTGCTTTACACCGGGAGATGAAACCTCTCCAAGCACAGTAAATTTAAAATTAGCCAGTTTAACTATTACCTGAGGATTTTTTAGAAACTTAAAAGCCCTTTGCTTAATTGAATCTTGCAATAGATCTATATTTAGGCCGGATACATGGACTTTTTCTAATAACGGCATTTCAATATATCCTGAATCACTAACCAAATATCCTGTATAGAACAAACTCTCTGGTCGAAGGTTTTGTGATGAGCTAGCTGACATCAACGGATTAAACAATTGATTAATTTCCTGGTTTTCAGTTATGATGTGTACATAAAGTAGATCGCCTGCTTGTATTTTATATCCGGGTTTGTTCTTTTCAAAGATGTTTTGATCTTCGGTTATTTCAATATCTTGTAAATAAGTTAGTTTTTCGTAGGAGTTGCAGGATGCTAAAAGCAAAGAAATCGCTATTATTATTGGGTGCTTTAGAATTGGTTTCATTCTTATAATTTTTAAACTTCAAGCTACATGTCGAAAGTTATAATATTTTATCCATATCCTAAATTCCCTTTTCCAAGGGGAAAACAGTTTTTATTGATCGTTGATTATTGTAGATTGGATCTGGATTTAGAGACAGCTCCGCTTCCTCAGTCACAATTAGTTGTGGCCAAATAAGCATAAAAAATGTATTGAAACGTTGTAATCAAATATACTTAATCCTTCTTTAAAAAAGAAGGATTTAAGCGCACTAAAATATTCTGATTAATTGATTCTATTCTTATTAGTACCTTATATTTATTTAAATGGTATATTAACTCACCAAATAAACCTTTTAAACTACCTCTTATAACTTCCACTTTTTCGCCAGGCTCGAAATGGCCTGCGCTTAACTCGTATTCTTCTTCACTTGATAATATGGACTCTATCATTTTTATATGTTCTTCTCTAACAGAAGCAGGTTTCCCTCCAAAACGAATAACAGTTACTACGCCTGGTGTATTTAATGCTTTTTGTAATTCAGATTCTTCAACATGTATGAATATATATGACCGAATAAAAGGTTCTTCAACCCATTTTTTTCGGTCGCTCCATAGTTTGAGTTTTTTTTCCAAGGGCAAATAGCAACAAATGCTTTTATCTATAAGTGCTTGATGTACTTTTTTTTCAGCCCTTGATTTAGTATAAAGTGCAAACCATTTTTTGGACATGATAAATCTATGTTCCCAATCTATGGGGCAAAAATAGCAATTAACATTTAACAATTAACAATAAATGGGAATTTATCTATTTAAATATTACTAATAAATTTTTATTAAATGAAACAATACAGCCTTGCTCAAAAGAGCAAGGCTGTATTTATTATATTTATTGCTTTTAGGCTTAGTTATATATTAAAACTAGTTCTAATTTTTTCAACATAGTCTAACTTTTCCCATGCAAAAAAATCTACTTCTTTTTCAAAGGTTTTTTCTTCATAGCCATTACCGTTTTCAATAATTTGAACTTTGCCGGTTTTAAAATCACGGCCCATATGACCATAAGCTGCTGTTTCTTCAAAGATTGGGTTCTTTAATCCAAAGCGTTTCACAATTGCTGCAGGCCGCATGTCAAATATTTCATTGATTTTTTCTGCAATTGCCCCATCTGTAATATCAATATTTGCAGTTCCATATGTGTTAACATATAATCCTACCGGTTCTGCTACTCCAATTGCATAAGCTACTTGGACTAATACTTCATCAGCAATTCCGGCAGCCACAATGTTTTTTGCTATATGACGGGCCGCATATGCTGCGGAGCGGTCAACTTTCGAAGAATCTTTACCAGAAAAAGCACCTCCACCATGAGCTCCTTTACCTCCGTATGTATCAACAATAATTTTACGTCCGGTTAGCCCCGTATCTCCATGAGGCCCTCCAATTACAAATTTACCTGTTGGATTAACATGAAGAATGTAATCATCCGTAAATAATTTTTGGACTCTTTCCGGGAAACGTGATTTTGCTCTTGGTATAAGTATATTTCTAACGTCATTTTTGATTTTTTCAAGCATTGCTTTTTCTTCATCGAAATCATCGTGTTGCGTAGAAACAACTATTGTATGAACTTTTACAGGCTCATTGTTGTCGTTATACTCAATAGTAACCTGAGACTTTGAATCCGGACGAAGATATGTCATTTCCTTTTTTTCTCTTCTAATTTTAGCAAGTTCTTGTAATAAAACATGCGATAAAACTAGAGCCAAAGGCATGTAGTCATCAGTTTCTTTGTTTGCATAGCCAAACATCATTCCCTGATCACCTGCACCTTGATCTTCTTCTTTTTCTCGTACAACTCCCTGATTAATGTCCGGAGATTGTTCGTGAATGGTAGAAATAACACCGCAGGATTCTGAATCAAATCGATACTCTTGCTTGGTATAACCAATTCGTTTAATAACTCTTCGGGCAATTTCCTGAACATCAACATATGCTTTTGTGCGAACTTCGCCACTTAATACAACTAAACCAGTAGTTACAAGAGTTTCACAAGCAACCTTTGATTCAGGATCACGACGTAAAAATTCATCTAATAAAGCATCCGAAATTTGATCAGAAACTTTGTCAGGATGTCCTTCAGAGACAGATTCAGATGTGAATAAATATCCCATAATTAAAATTATTTATAAAGGTTAAAAAATAAGAAAAATCAAAAATAGTCATTTATATTAAAATATTAAGAATGAAAATTCTTAATAAAATAATATTAATCTTTTTTTTAATATAAAAAGTTATTTAGTTAATTCCTGAAAAACTTCCTCAAGACTTTTTTCCTTTTTCTGCATGGATAATACAGCTAATCCAGTATCTACAGCAAACTTAAAAATGTCTTGGCGAATATCCTTTCGTGATGAGCTTTCAATTAGCCAATTTTTATCATCAATCTTGGCAACTTTTTCTACGAGTTCTATTTTTTCCAATTCTTGTTGTTGAGGTTCTGTATCAAATTCTACAATTACTGTTATATGGTCTTCTTTTTTTAGAGAAGTAATTGAATCAATAGAGTCGTCAGCAACGATCTTACCTTTATTAATAATAATGATTCTGTCACAGATAGCTTCAACCTCTTGCATAATATGCGTTGAAAGCATAACTGTTTTTTCTTTTCCTACTTCGGAAATTAAGTTTCGAATTTCAATGATCTGGTTGGGATCTAACCCGGAAGTCGGCTCATCAAGAATCAGAATAGAAGGGTCATGAATTAGTGCCTGGGCTAAACCAACCCTTTGCCGGTAACCTTTAGAAAGAGCTCCGATTTTCTTTTTTCTTTCATCTGTCAAACCGGTTTGTTCGATGATTTCTTCAATCCTAAACCGAGCCTTAGATCCCAATTTGTAAATTCCAGCTATAAATTCAAGGTATTCCTTAACATACATTTCCAGGTATAAGGGATTATGCTCAGGTAAATAACCAATATGTTTTCTAATCTCAAGAGAATGGTCAAATAAATTCAATTTGTTGATATTTGCTTCTCCTGAAGTTGGTGGTATAAAGCCAGTAAGGATTTTCATAGTAGTTGATTTACCAGCCCCATTAGGACCAACAAATCCAACAATTTCGCCGGTTTTTATTTCAAAACTTATGGAGTCAAGGGCTTTTTGTTCACCATATACCTTGGTTAAGTTTGCTACATGTATAGACATATTATAAATGGGTGGTTTATTAATTTTACGAAAATAGATATTTTTTTTTAAAGCTGCGAGCTATAAACCAATAGCTTTGAGCAATGTGTATTTAGCTTGTGGCTCGAAGCAGAAAGCTCATGGCTTTTTATTACTTTTGTTCCATTATCAGTCTAAAAAATGAAATACGAAGATATTATCAATTTATTTAAATATAAACGACTAAAAACTAGAGAAGTTAAGGTTGGAGATCTTAAAATAGGAGGAGAAAATCCTATTCGTGTTCAATCTATGACAAGTACGAATACATTAAATACCGAAGAAACATTTGAACAGTCGCTTAAAATTATCAAAGCAGGAGGTGAATTAGTCAGAATTACAGCACAAGCTGTAATAGAGGCAGAAAACCTAAAAAAAATAAAAGAAAAAATAAGAAGTGAAGGATTTAAAACACCCTTAGCTGCTGATATTCATTTTAATCCTAAAGCTGCTTTTGCAGCAGCAACATTAGTAGAAAAAGTAAGAATAAATCCGGGAAATTTTGTTGATAAAAGAGCGAAATTTATTAAAGCAGAATTTACAGAAGAAGAATATATTGACGAATTAAAAAAAATTGAAGAAAAGCTAATCCCTCTCCTAGATATATGCAATGAGAAAAATACGGCACTTCGTATTGGAGTGAATCACGGTTCATTGTCTGGTAGAATAATGAGTCGATATGGTGATACTCCCAAAGGAATGGTTGAATCTGCAATGGAATTTCTTCGAATATGTATTCAGGAAAACTTTTATAATGTTTTAGTTTCTCTCAAATCAAGCAATACAAGAATAATGGTACAGGCTAATCGCTTGATGCTATCAAAAATGATAGAAGAAAACATGAACTTCCCCTTTCATTTAGGTGTAACAGAAGCGGGTGAAGGAGAAGACGGTAGAATAAAATCAGCAGTTGGAATTGGAGCCTTACTGGCTGATGGTATTGGCGACACAATTCGTATTTCATTAACAGAACCACCCGAAGACGAAATTCCAGTTGCCAGAAAATTGGTAAACTATTTTTCTAAAAGAGACAATCATAAGGAAGTTAAATTAGATGAAAATATTCCGTTAGATTTTTTTGATTATAAAAAATGGAAAACAAATAAGGTATTTAATATTGGTGGTGATTCTATGCCTGTAGTAATATCAGGTATGGAAAGGAAAAATGATTTAATGCCGGAATTTATTTATTTAAAAGATAAATTTATCATTGACTCATCAAATAAAAACTCTAATTATATTTTAGATGCAGAGGCTTGGGACCAACATATTTTTTATGGAGACAACGTTTTTCCTTTGTTTAATTCAATAAATGATTTCTATTTGTCTGAAAATCAATCAAAAAATCTTAATTTTTTGCAGATAAGATGTCCTGAGATCAATGAAGAAAACCTTCTGAAAATCAAAAATCAAAAAAAATTAGTCCTGATCCTAAAAACAACCAATAAAAATGGATTTGCCGACCAGCGAGCAGCTTTTATAAGATTAATAAATGCCGATTGTCGATTGCCGGTTATTATAAAAAGAGAGTACAAAGAAAACGGATTAGAAAACTTACAGTTAAAGTCAGCATGTGATATAGGAGGACTATTTTTAGATGGTTTAGGAGATGGGATATGGATACATAATACAGGAAGCATCGACGAAAAAGAAATTATTAACACTTCATTTGGAATATTACAAGCAAGCAGGGTACGCGTAACAAAAACAGAGTATATTTCTTGTCCTGGTTGTGGTAGAACTCTTTTTAATTTACACGAAACCACTCAAAAAATAAGAGCGAAAACATCTCATCTTAAACATTTAAAGATTGGAATCATGGGGTGTATTGTAAATGGGCCGGGGGAAATGGCTGATGCAGATTATGGTTATGTAGGAGCAGGGCCAGGAAAAATTACACTATATAAAAATAAAGAAATTGTAAAGAAAAATGTCTCGGAAGAAAATGCTGTTGAAGAACTGATACAATTAATTAAAGATTCAGGAGATTGGACAGAATAAATCTTTTTAATCTAAAGTCTAAAACTTTTCATTCAACTTATATTCAGAAACTTATTTAACCAAAAGAATTTTCACTTTTTTGTGGGGTTTTTTATATTGCTCATTTACAGTAATAAAAATTAGTATTATTTAAAGTAATAATAAACGAAATGCGGATGCGATTTTGTGGATTTAAGAAAATAACATATTATTGCCTGCGTTTGCATTTAAATAACTTTTTAAACTAAACCAGATGAGACAATTTATTGAAAAAATCCGAAGAAAAATAAATAAGATTTTTGCGCGTTCGCTTGATTATGTTGAAATTATTGGAAACAAGTTGCCTCATCCTGCAACTCTTTTTGCTATACTTGCATTGATAGTTGTTTTGATTTCTTGGCTAGGTTATGCTTTTAATGCTCACGCTATACATCCTGTTGACGGCTCTTTAATTGAAGCCCGAAATTTAATTAGCGCAGATGGTATCCGATGGATGTATACCAATCTTATAGAGAACTTTTTAAAATTTCCGCCGCTGGGTTATGTTCTTGTGGTTATGATTGGTATTGGAGTTGCTGAAGGTTCGGGTTTATTTACTACTATGATACGGGCACTGGTTTTAAGTGCTCCTCCAAAATTAGTAACCGGAGCTATCGTATTGGCAGGTATCCTTTCTCATTTAGCATCCGAAGCAGGCTATGTTGTTCTTATTCCTTTAGGTGCAATGATTTTTCACGCACTCGGGAGGCATCCTATGGCCGGACTGGCAGCAGCATTTTGTGGGGTAAGTGGAGGATTTGGAGCCAACTTTTTTATAGGTTCTATTGATCCGATATTAGCAGGTATTTCCGAATCGGCAGCACAGATGATTTTGCCTGAAATGAGAGTGAATCCTGCTGTAAACTATTATTTTATGTTTGTTTCCAGTTTTTTAGTGGTAATTGTTGGAACATGGGTTACCGAGAAAATAGTCGAACCCAGGTTAGGAAAATATGAGGGTAATGCAGAAAAGCTTCCGATTGATCAGTTAACAGTTAAAGAAAAGAAGGGTTTAAGATATGCCGGATGGGGTTTATTGGCAACACTTATTGCTCTTGCTTTTACTATTATTCCAGAAAATGGAATTTTTAGAGATCCCGAAACAGGATCTGTACTTCACTCTCCTTTTTTTAATGGAATTATCATAGCAATTTTGGTCATGTTTTTTATTCCGGGTATAATTTATGGAATTACTGTAGGAACAATTAAGAACGATAAAGATGTTGCCAAATACCTGGGTCAATCGATGAGTGGGATGGGAGGTTATATTGTACTGGTATTTTTTGCTGCGCAGTTTGTTTATTTTTTCAATCACAGTAACTTGGGAATTATTTTTGCAATTAAGGGAGCTCAAACACTTCAAAGTATAGGATTAACTGGCATATCGCTGATTGTAGCTTTTGTTCTTTTATCGGCCTTCATTAATATGTTTATGGGGAGTGCTTCGGCGAAATGGGCTATTATGGCTCCGGTATTTATACCGATGCTTATGCTAATAGACCCTGCATATCATCCGGGCTTAACACAAGCAGCATTTCGTATTGGCGACTCTGTTACAAACTTGATTACTCCTATGATGAGTTATTTCGCGTTAATTGTAACATTTGCTCAGAAATACGATGAGAAATATGGCGTAGGTACAATTATATCATCTATGTTACCATATACGGTTATGTTAACGATTGGCTGGATCATATTACTTGTTATATGGATGTTATTGGGAATTCCATTAGGGCCAGATGGACCATTGTACATTAATTGATCATAAAAATTATATAAGAGGCTTCTATCACATAAAATGGAAGCCTCTTTTTTTACTCTAGAACTGTATTGTATAAATTACTGTTGGAAAAATTGGTAACTGATAACCTTTTTCTACTTCCTGGCTAAAGTCGTCATAATATTCCATTACAAAGGCCTTGTTATTGGTTGCATTTTGAAAATCCAACTTAAATTCATGCGTTGTTTTTTCTCTGTTTCTGCGATAAGTTACAGCTAGGTTCATGATGAAAATATCATCTGCTTTTTTACCATAATAATCTGTCTCATCATACGCGGTGTATCCTTTAGCAGTTGATTCATCCAGATCGACCGGATTATATCGGTGGCCACCGATATAAGAAACTTTTGTATTAAATCCGAGTGTCCTATTTTTAGAGGCTTTACCTACTTTCCACTCTTTACCAAATAAAACATTGGTTGCGTAATTTCCGTTAAATCTTGAGTTTCTTAATTCACCATCAAGAGCCTTAATTTTAGAATCATACAATGATCCCGTTACTAGGAAATAGTAATTATTGGAAAAAAATCGTTCCAGGGTAAGTTCTAAACCGTAATTATATCCTGTTCCTTCATTAACTAAATAGCGATTGGTATAACCACCTCTAATATTATTTAATGCAAACATACTATTAGGGTCGTTTTCGACTGCCAAATTATATAGGTATTGGTAGTAAACTTCGGCTTTTAAGTTTACGTTTTTGCTTATTCTGTTTGAATAACCGACTACATAGTGCATAGATTTTGATAATCCCAGATTTTCATTAGGAATGGTAATTTCTCCTGTTGTTTCATCCTCAACTGAAGCAAAATAAGTAGATATACTTTCCACTTTACTATGGATTCCAAAACCAAAACTCAAGGATTGTTTCGGTGTAAATCTCCAGTCTAAACCTATTCTGGGCTCAATAGAACTGCTATTATTTAATAAAAATTGCATATAATGTAAACCGGAAACTAAAGTTAAATCTTCTGAGATACGATATTTCCAATTAGCATAAGCTTGAATTAACCCTGCTCTTCCGTCGGTATCTAATTCCGTAAAAAATGATCCGGAACCAAGAGCATCTTCTCGTGCAAACATATCGTAACCTAGGTCAGAATAAATTACACCAGCTTTAATTCTGTGTTTAGCATTTATTTTAGTATTGATATTTGTTGAAGCACGTAAGTTTGTGTTCAAAAATTCATCATAATAAGCTAGATACCAATCACCATTATCATAACGTTTTTTATATTCATTATCATTTCTGGTTCCTGAAGCGGAAACATAAGTTGTGATAAATGTTTTATCATTAACTGGGTATATATGTTTGATAGCTCCAAAACCAACATCTGCACCAAAATCAGAAGTTCGCGTTAAAGAATCTTCATTTTCTTCTGCAAAATCTTCCTGGAATATACTGCTTATTCCACCAAAACCTAAGATTTGAAAAGTCCCTGCTTTTTTAGTTGGTAAATGAAATTTGAAAGCAATATCCTGGTATTTAGGTACACCGTAATAATCTACAATACCAGCTTGGTCTAAGAGGTCTAAAGAAGAGTATCTATAATTTATTAAGTATGATCCTTTATAATTCTTGCTAAAAGGTCCTTCAAGTGTTGCTTCCATACCGATTACTCCTAATGAAGCAGAGTATTCTCTTTTTTCGTTATTACCATTGCGTAATTTCATATCAAAAACACCAGAATAGGCATTACCATATTCCGGAGCAAATGCACCCGAAAAGAAATCAGAATTATTTAGCATTGCACTGTTTAGAGCATTAATGGGTCCTCCTGTTGATCCCTCATCAGCAAAGTGATTTGGATTTGGAATATCCATACCGTCTAATTTCCATAATATTCCCTTTGGAGAATTTCCTCTTACTACAATATCATTGTTTCCCATAGCATCACCTGTAACACCGGCATATCCGGAAACCATTCTAGCCGGATCATTGAAAGAGCCGGCATATCTTTTTGTTTCTTCAACTGAAAAGGCTTTAGCACTAACCATGGCCATTTCATTTAATGGCTCAGATTTATGACCATTGGCTATAATTACAACATCTTCCAATTGTATTAATGATTCAGCTAACTCAATTTCAAGTACAATTTCTTTTCCTGAACCAACAAGGATATTGGGAATTACTTTTTCTTCATAACCAAGACACGTTACTTTAAGATCAACTCGACCAACATGAACATGATCTATTCTGAAGTAACCATCAACATCTGAACTTGTTCCCTGAATCGGGTCACTATTTACAAGAATGATATTTGCTCCAACCAAAGGTGCTTTAGAGTCCTGGTCAATTATCTGACCACGAATAGTTTGTGTTTGCATGTTGGTACTAGTTGCAAAACTTCCAACAGTAATTATTAATAGCAGTAAAGTTGCTGTTATTTTGTTTTTTAATTTTTTCATTTTCTTAATTATTAAATTTTTGATTTCTTGATTTACTCACTCACATGTGCCTTCGCGCGTGCCTGTTCGTGAACTTCCATGCCTTATTTCTAAACTAGTAGCTTATTAATTATTTGTTTTGTTTCATTTGCTATTGATCTCTGTTTGCATGGAAGTTTCATGATTCCTAAAAATTTTATAGTTCGATATTTTATTTGATTAAAATCTTATACCTGCTGTGAAACCTGGATACATTTTTACATTGGTTTCGGCATCATAAGTTTTGTTAAATGTATAATATGGTGAAATTGAAGATTTAAATGTATGTCCATCATTATCTTCCAATTCAGAAACATTTACATTCCAGCTTGCACCTCCAAATACTTCTATATTTTCAGAAACTTTTTTTGATGCAGTTATCTGAAGTTTATTGTTTAGGTTTAGCACTTCGGTAAACCACTCATCTTCATTAATGTGATAGGATAGAAGTTCGATCGCAACATTCCATTCTTCTTTCACCGGTATTATGGTTCCAATACCATAACCCCAACCCCAATAAATTTTATTATTGTGAATGCTTGAACCTACGGAAATAATGTTGTAGAACCTTTTAACTCCGGTTTTAAAGCTGAATACGCCATATAAAGTTTCGTTTGCACTAATTTCAAATGCTCTATAACCATTTCTTACAATACTAAAAACTCCTATTGGTATACCATTTTCTAAAGTGTCAACATAGTTAAAAGGAGCAATTTGTATACCATTTAGTTTTTTGGTATAGTTTGAAAACCCAGCTAATTGGATACCTTTTAATCTTCCAACATTAACATTAGAAAATCCTGTAATCTGTCCTATATCACTACCTTTAGAATAGTTGGTAAAGGCAGATATTTGCATTTTATTGATTTTTTCAACCGATATATTTGCGAATCCAGCGAATTGTAAACCATTCAGTGAGTCTAAAGCAACATTGGCGAAACCTGCAGCTTGTAATCCTTTATAGGTATTGTTAGCATAGTTTAAGAAACCGGCAATTTGAACTCCATTTCCTTTTCCCATTATTAAATTACCAAAACCTGCAATTTGGGTTCCTATCATATCATTTTTTAACATACTTCCAAAACCTGAAACCTCCACACCATCTAATCCGCCATTATATCCAGCATATAAGTTGATAGAAACATTGTTTGCAGTATTCCAGGCTTCCAGGCCATTTGTTCCTAAAGGAGTTACTAATGTGATTTGGAATGGTCGTATTTTAGTTTCTTGGTTTTCTTCTTGTCCCTGAACATTAAATCCAAGAGTTGTTAAATAAATTAATGCTAATAACATTCCTAGTGATTTCATATTCCCCGTCTGCCAACGAGAAGATTTTGTATTTTTTTTATGATATTCTTCTGCACGTTTAGCCATCATTGCGAACTGTGCAAACAGAAATAAGCTTCTGGGGAAAAATCCCAAAGTGAATTCCGTTTCTTTGATTTGTTTCTTATTTGTTTTCATTTTTATTCTGTTTTGAAAATTGTTATTGCGTTTAATCATAAGGATGACAACCCGGTTTTGAGTTACCTCTATCCGAAAGCAAAAAAAATTGAAAAAAATTCAATGAATTTGACAAACGTCAAAAAATCAGAATGTTGAGAAATATATTTTCTAAAAAAAAGTTGAGTTTTATAGGGTAAGTGAAGCTCCGAAAACGCCACCTATCCACATTTTAATTTGGGTATTAGAAATTGTTTCGTTGTAAAAGGAGTAAGGTGCCAGATTTTTGAAAATACCGTTTTCTGAATAAACATTGGAAACATTTAATGATGGACCGGCAAATAATGAGAGGTAATTACCTAAATTTATATCAAGTTTGGAAGTAAGTTTATTGATGTTTCCAACATAATTAAAAGAATCATTCAAGTCAACCATTAAATCAGATGATAATTCGAGATTCAGTTTATATTTTTCTCCAAATTTCCATTGTGTTCCCATACCGTAACCTGCCGAAACAAATTCGTTAAAACCATAACCGATTTGGATCATATTGTAAAATTTAGGTATACCCATTTTATAAGAAGTTCGGATCATCAAAAGTTCATCGGTTGAAACCTCAAAACGATGTAAACCCTTTTTTACAAAAGAAAAAACTCCAATTGGTAATCCGCTTTCGACAGTGTCAGAAACATTTAAAATTGCTAACTGATACCCATTAACCTTGTTAGCATAATTAAAATATCCTGCTAATTGAATTCCGTTTAAATCTTCGATGGCTATATTTACAGCACCTGCTAATTGATATTTACCTCCTGTTTTTCCATAGTTAATACCTCCTGCAATTTGTCCACCTGAAACTTCATTTTGAGATACATTCGCAAATCCTGCAACTTGAAAACCTTTTACAGATTTTCCATAATTTGCAAATCCAGACATTTGTCCCCAGTTTACATCACCCATAGCAAAATTAGCAAAACCTGCCGCTTGCCCTCCATCTACATTATTACAATAATTTGCAAAACCTGCTAATTGTCCCAATTTAACATCTTTAATTGCAACATTTACAAATCCTGTTAATTGAATACCATCAACATTTTGGGTTGTAACATTATTGAATCCGGAGATTTGGATTCCATTCATGTAACCATGAAGTGTATTGTTAAATCCAGCTAACTGAACACCAGTAAGAGTGTCCAATACAACATTACTCATTCCTCCAATTTGTGTTCCAGTTACAGATCCACTATTTAAATTAAAGAATCCAGCTAATTGGAAAGGATTGGTATTTCCACCTACAATGTTGGCAAAACCTCCAATTTGAGCACCATAAACATCTCGGCGTACAATATTAACTAATCCGCCAATTTCGGTACCATTAATTCCTCCAGAATATCCAGCTAAAACATTAAATGAAAATGTATTGTCAACAGAACCACTTAATTTCCTATTAGTTCCTAAATAAGGTACAAATGAAACTTGGAAAATCCTTTTATCATAAATGACGAGGTTATCTGAAATGATTTTAGATTCATCAGGAACAAGGATATCTACCAATGCGCGGTTATGCATGTCTTCCATTTTTACATGAACTGATTTCATCTTTTCCAATCGAGCATCATTTGGGTTTAAATAAATGTTAAAACTTTTCCTGTAAGCTGGTTCAACCATGATAACCGTGTCAAGGTATCCTTTTTTACTATAGCTTAATCCGTGTATTTCTTTTTCATAAGGGATTTTGATAGAATAATAGCCCTCTGAATTTGATAATGCCACTACTCTTCCTTCTACTTCATAAATGGTTGCTTCTTGAATTTTTTTTCCTGTTTGCGAATCGATTATATATCCTGTAATTATATACTCATTAGGTTGATTATTTGCCAATGCCCGTTTTGGAGGGTTCTTTTTATTTAGTATTACATGAGACCCTACGATTTTGTAATTGACCGAGTTATCAAAAAGTATATCTAATGTTTTAGCAAGTGATTTATTTTCTGATTGTAGAGAAACCAACCTTTGTTCATCAAAGTTTTTTGAATTGTAAGAAAAGGTGAAACCTCCCTTTTCTGAAATTTCAGCAAGTGCCTTTTCCAAGGGGATATCTGAAAAGGAAACAGAAATTCTTTTATATAGATAATTGGATTGTGAGAAAGAAGTATTACTAGAAAGAATAAATAAAACGATTACTATATAAAACTTAGATATTTTTCTCCGTGCACCCATTTCCTTTTATTGTAAATGTGTTGTTTTCTTTGGTATATTCAAATTCGAAGGTTGCTGCTATTACTTCAATAATATCATCAATTGAATTATTTGAGAATGTTGTTGATAAACGGCACTCATAAATGCGTTCATCACTCACCTTGATTTCAATATTATAGTAATTCTCAAGTAAGCCAAATACTTTCTTAAGGTCCGTATCTGTAAATATCAATGTGTAATCCATCCAGAATAATTCATCTGGAATGCTTTCAGTTACATATATTGGTTCACGCTTTTCTTTTGACACTTTACCTTTTTCACCAGCCTTAAGCAGAATAGAAGTTGTATCCATGGTTTCAGAGTTAACCGTAAATAGTTGAACTAAACCATCTGTTACAATTACTTCAATTTCTGAATTTTCGTAAGCTTTAACGTTAAATGAAGTACCCAAGACTTTTACAAAAGCATTTTCAGCTTCAATTATAAATGGTTTTTCAGGATTATGCTCAACCTCGAAATATGCCTCACCCTTAAGTTTAACCCGTCTTTCGTTTTTAGCGAATTTTTCAGGATAAGTTATGTTTGTATTTGAATTTAATGCAATATTTGAACCATCTGGCAACGTTTCACGTAGGACTTCTTCTGCACTTGCAACTATAAGTTGTTGAGGTTGTTTAATAAGTAATTGGTAAACCCCAAATAAGACAAC
The DNA here is from genome assembly GCA_028282585.1 of Bacteroidales bacterium. GTDB lineage: Bacteria > Bacteroidota > Bacteroidia > Bacteroidales > UBA12077 > UBA12077. Next base: position 67,645 of record JANQHR010000021.1, read on the forward strand.
AATTGCAGCTGCGATGCCCGAAGAAATTAAAGTAAATCTTGATTTGAGAGAAATTGTTTTAGTTGACTTTTGTCCTTCTTCGTACTGGTCAATCCTATCAGACATTTTTTTCCATACCGACGGTGTATCAACAGCAACAGGATTGGGAGTAAGTTTTCCGGCTTCCGCCCAAACAGCTTCGTAGCTATCTAACAATTTTCGATTCTCATCAGACATTTCAATCCAGTCCTGAACTTGCAACAATTCATCTTTACTTGCTTCTCCAAGTAAGAATCTTAGAAGTAGCTTATCATCAATATGTCCAGAGTTTTTATTCAAGGGCTTTTCTTATAATTTTAATTTTACTTTTTATGATTTCAGATTATGTGATTAACGTTGATGATTTTTGATTTGTTACGTTCAATATTCTTTTGAGCCGTTTCAGCACTTTTTACGAATATCGAAATTAACTCATCATTTTCTTTTAATGCCTTTTGTAACTTGTCTTCTGTTTTATACAATTGGGTCCTATGAATCAATTTTAAGCAAACAAAAGTTTCTCTTAATTCCTTAAGTACGACTTTTATTTTATGTATAAAATCTTTTCTTGATTCTCCACTTTGCGCTTCTCCATAATTTAGTGCAGGTGAAGTTCCAGAGCGAACCAATTGACCCGATAGATGATTACCTGCTTTTGTATTAGGCATTTCATTTACAATTTCTATAATTAAAACTGCAAAATTTATTAATCGTTCTTCTGGTTCAAATCTATTCATCTGATTTATTCTAAAATCTTTATTCGTTAATCCTTGTTCTTAAATCATTTACATAACTATCCATTATTATGACAACTCAAATTTGATTTGCCTCTATCCATTTTTAAAAAAATCACTAAAAAACAATATAATCCATGGTAGATAATCCTTTAGCTCTTCCCGCAAAAACTTCAAAGCTTTTACCATTTGGTTTTCCACCGTACTTACTGAAATGTTTAACTTATCAGCTATTTCTTTGTATTTTAATCCATCATATCGGCTAAGTATGAATACTTTTTTTCTTTCAATGGGTAATTGATCAATTGCCGCACGAATTCTCTGATCGAGTTCAGAAACAATCATTTCATCTTCTGAAGAAAGCTCATCAGCACGTTCGTATTCGTTCTGAACTTTATAATCTTCTCGAATATTTACATGTTTTAATACATTGAGGCTAGCATTTCTAATAGCTCTAAAAAGATAACTCTGAATTGATGAAGTTATAATGATTGATTCCCGATTAGTCCAGAGTTTAAATAATACTTCCTGTACTACCTCTTCAGATGCATCAGCGTCTTTAAGGAAATTATTCGCATATGCACATAAAATACTGTAATGAGCATTGAAAATTTTTTCAAAATCGGTTTTCGACTCAATCTTGCCTTTCGGCAGACAGATCTTTATTCCTTTATGTGTTGCTGTTTCGCCCAATGTCATATAAAAATCCCCCTAGTGAAAGGGGGAAGTTGAATTATTTAATTCCAGCGCCATTACTTGTTTTATCGCTCGGAACGACAAAATTTAATTTGCCACTGGCATCTTCGGCCATTAATATCATTCCTTGCGATTCAATACCCCTTATTTTTCTAGGCTCTAAGTTAACCAAAATACTAACTTGTTTGCCAATAATATCTTCAGGTTTGTGATCGACGGCAATTCCCGAGACTACTGTTCGTTGATCAATTCCTGTGTCTATTTTAAGTTTTAATAATTTATCTGTTTTTGGCACTCGCTCAGCTTCAAGAATTGTACCAACACGAACATCCATTTTTACAAAATCATCGTAAGTTATATTATCTTTTGCTGGCTCAGCCGAACTTTTCTCCATTTCGTTTTCCTTTTTTGAGTTCTTTAATTTTTGAAGCTGCTTTTCAATTTCTTCATCTTCAATTTTTTCAAAAAGTAAGCTTGCTTTATTTATAGTATGCCCAACATCGAGTAAATCTGGTTTGCCGGCTAAATCCCAGTTTAATTTTTCAATATTCAGGAACTCTCTCAATTTAGCTGTTGTGAAAGGTAAGAAAGGTTCTAAAATAATCGATAATGCAGCTGTAATCTGAATTGAAATGTTCATGATTGTTTTAACTCGGTCTTCATCTGTTTTGATTACTTTCCAAGGTTCGGTATCTGCTAAATATTTATTACCTAACCGGGCTAAATCCATAGCTATCTTAACTGCTTCGCGAAACCGGAAATTTTCAATACTTTTCTCTAAGTTTGTTTTTATAACTGAGATTTCAGCTAGAGTTTCTTTATCAAAAGTTGTCAAATCACCACAGGCAGGAATTTTACCTTCATAATATTTATGAGTTAGCACTAATGTACGATTAACAAAATTCCCTAAAATGGCTACAAGCTCACTATTATTACGAGATTGGAAATCTTTCCATGTAAAATCATTATCCTTTTGTTCAGGCGAATTAGCACAAATTGTATAACGCAACACATCCTGTTTTCCAGGAAAATCCTGTAAGTATTCATGAATCCAAACTGCCCAGTTTCTTGAAGTAGAAAGTTTATCTCCTTCTAAATTTAAAAATTCATTGGCAGGAACGTTATCTGGTAAAATGTAATCACCGTGGGCTTTTAACATTGAAGGAAAAATCAAACAGTGAAATACAATGTTATCTTTTCCTATAAAATGAATTAAACTAGATTCTTCACTTTGCCAGTAATCTTTCCAGTCTTTTCCATTTTCTTTGGCCCACGCTTTTGTAGCCGATACATAACCAATAGGAGCATCGAACCATACGTAAAGTACCTTTCCTTCAGCTCCTTCAACAGGAACAGGTACACCCCAATCCAAATCGCGAGTAACGGCGCGTGGTTGTAAACCAGCATTTAACCAAGATTTGCATTGCCCGTAAACATTCGATTTCCAATCCTTCTTATGGCCATCAATCCATTTTTCAATCCATTCTTTTTGGTATTTTTCTAAATCCAAATACCAGTGTTTTGTTTTTTTTAATATGGGAACATTTCCACTAAGTTTAGACTTTGGATTGATTAATTCTCTTGGGCTTAAACTTGACCCACACTTTTCACACTGATCACCATAAGCTTCCTCGTATCCGCATTTTGGACAGGTTCCAACGATATATCTGTCGGCAAGGAATTGTTGTTCCTGTTCATCAAAAAATTGCTCTTCTTCTTTTTCAATGAATTCGCCTTTTTCATTCATGGTTTTGAAAAAATCCGAAGCAGTTTCATGGTGTAAAGGGTCTGAGGTACGATGATAAATATCAAAAGCAATACCAAATTCTTTGAATGCTTTTTTAATCATTTCATGGTACTTATCAACAATATCTTGTGGTGAAACACCTTCTTTTCTTGCACGTAAGGTTATTGGTACTCCGTGCTCATCCGATCCGCAAATATAAGCAACATCGTTTCCTTTTAGTTTTAGATATCTCACATAAATATCAGCAGGTAAATATGCTCCGGCAATATGGCCTAAATGTAATGGACCATTAGCATATGGTAATGCTGATGTAATTAAATAACGCCTTGGATTTTCCATTTCAATTCTCTCTTTTCTTAATTTTCACGAATTTCAGACAAATATACAAAGGAATATTTTTTTTCATCAATTAAATAATACTTAGTTTTACGTTAATAAATAACATAAATATGTTTATTCCAGAGAGTTTAAAAATTGGTGATAAAATTGGTTTTGTAGCACCTGCAAGGAAAATTGAGTTACAAGAAATAGAAGCATCGATATCTGTGTTTGAAAGTTGGGGGCTAAAAGTAGAATGTGGTAAAAGCTTATTTCAACAAGACAGACAGTTTGCTGGAACTGATCATCAACGAGCCAGGGACTTACAGTATATGATGGATAATCCAGCGATTAAAGCCATTGTTTGTGTACGCGGTGGGTATGGAACAATTAGGTTATTGCCACTACTAGATTTTACGAACTTTTTAAAATCACCAAAATGGATCGTAGGTTACAGCGATATTACAGCTTTACATGCGCATTTAAATCAAAATCTGGGGGTGCAATCTTTACATGGTATAATGCCATTAAATTTCCCAAAAAATAAATCAGAAAATCGAGCTATTATATCTTTAAAAAAAGCGTTGTTTGGAGAACAGAATTTTTATGAAATTAATAATTATAGGTTAAATAGATCGGGAAAAGCAGAAGGGGAAATAATTGGGGGGAACCTATCGGTTTTGTATAGTATAACAGGAACAAAGTATGATATTAATACTAATGGAAAAATATTGATTTTAGAGGATTTAGATGAATACCTCTATCATATTGATCGAATGATGATGAGTTTAAAATTGGGGGGAAAGCTTCATAATCTAAAAGCGCTGATTATAGGTGGAATGAATGATATGAATGATAATAAAATACCATTTGGAAAAACTGCATATGAAATAATTTATGAAGTGGTTAATGAATACAGATATCCTGTTTGTTTTAACTTTCCTGTTGGTCATATTGAAAATAATTATACAATAATATTAGGAAGTACGATAAAATTGGAAGTTAATGAAAAGGGAGTAGAATTTATGAATTAATGAAGCATTAACTCATAATCGGCAGGTATTATAAAAAGGTCCTTATTCATTTTCTTATTGCTTATTTCAACAACGTAAGTTCTTGATTTTTCTTTTCTTAAAAGAGTTCTTTCAACACTTAACATTGGAAAAAAACCTTGAGTTTCCGGGATCTTTTCGAAAAATTCGTAAGTGTGATCTGCACTATTTATTAATTTTACAAGTTCTTCAAAAAAATAAAAATTATTTTGAGTTACCCAATAAGCAATTTCCGTATTTCTATCTTTATTTTTTACCCTCCATTGATAGCACTTATACTCACCAAACATTCTTGAATTTTCTGTTTTCAAGATTGAAAAGTTTTCGTTATTTGACAAAGAATTTGAATTAACTTCTAGTTTTTTATAAAGTTTTCTTTTAGGGCATAAAGCAAAAACTTCTTTACTTTCTAAATTTATTAAAAGCGAACGTAATAAAATCTCATTGCTATCAAATTTATCTATGCGAACTTTATCTTTTTTTATAAAATAAGAAAAGTAGTAAGTATCATAATATGATTCATGAACTAATTGTATACTTCCTTCAAATGCGTCAATATTTGGGCTAAAGAAAGTTACTAACACTAAGAAACTTAGCAGATAGTTTATCATAACTAAAAATCAGTTATCTTTGATAATATTATTAGTATTTAACCTGTTTAATATTACAACTTAAATTATAAAAAGGTTACAAATGTATGTAAAAAAATGGCTGAGCATAATGATTTAGGAAAAAAGGGAGAGGAGTTAGCAAAAGGATATCTTTTTGAAAATGAGTATATAATTAGAGATATAAATTGGCGATTTAAAAAAAATGAATTAGATATTATAGCTGAAAAAAATAACCTTTTGGTGGTTGTAGAAGTAAAAACCCGAACAAATACCTATTTTGAAAACCCTAAAGAAGCAGTAACCAAATCAAAACAAAAATATATTGTCAAAGCAACTGAAGCTTATATAATGGAAAAAGACATCAAATTTGAAACAAGGTTTGATATTATTTCTGTATTAATTGAAAACAATAAAGTTAATATTGAACATATTATGGATGCTTTCCAACCAAGTTTATTATGAAAAAAGATATTATGAATATAGAAGAATTTAGAGACTACTGTTTAAGAAAAAAAGCCGTTACGGAAGGATTTCCATTCGATGAAACAACTTTGGTATTCAAGGTAATGGATAAAATGTTTGCCCTTACAGATGTTGAGAGTGAGTTTAGCATAAATTTAAAATGTGATCCTGAAAAAGCAATTAACCGTAGAGAGCAATATCCGGATCATGTTTTACCAGGATACCATATGAGCAAAAAACACTGGAATACTGTGTTTGTTAATGGACCTGTTCCGGATAAATTGATATATGAATGGATTGATGAATCATATGATTTAATCGTGTCATCATTACCAAAGAAGAAAAAACAAGAATTAGAAAAAAGTTAGATGTTTTTTAAACCGCTATAAAATAAAAGAATCAAAAATTTAAATCAAATATTGGTAAATTGAAATGAAAACAAGAAAGTTAATTGCATTAGTTATTACTTTGGTAATAACAAATATTGCTATAGCCCAGGAAAAACCCAATGGTTATAAGTTCAAAGATTTAACAAACATTAAAGTAACACCTGTAAAGAATCAACAAAAAACCGGAACTTGCTGGAGCTTTTCAACAACTTCATTTATTGAAGCTGAGCTATTACGAATGAATAACACTGAATATGATTTGTCGGAAATGTACTTTGCGCGATATGCGTATGAAGAAAAAGCACAAGACTTCGTAAGGTATCATGGTAAAATTAATTTTGGTGAAGGAGGTCAGGCTCATGATGTTATGAATCAGATTAATAAATATGGATTTGTAACTCAAGAAGCTTACCAAGGAAATGAATATGACCCCGGAAATTATCGTCATTCTGAAATGAGCAAGATATTAAAAGCATTACTAGAGGTAGTAATTACTAAACCAAATAAGAAATTGACACCAGTTTGGTTTGATGCGTATAAAGCAATTTTAGATACCTATATGGGAGAAGTACCGGAAGATTTCGATTTAAATGGTGAAGTGATTACTCCTAAAAGGTTTGTTCAAAAAGAAGGCTTTAATGCTAATGATTATGTTGAACTTACTTCTTTTACTCATCATCCTTTTTATGAAGAAATAATTTTGGAAGTTCCGGACAATTGGTCAAATGATCCATACTATAATATTCCTTTGGAAGAATTTATGGAAATAATGAACTATTCATTAAACGAGGGCTATACTTTTGTTTGGGATGGAGACGTTGGTTTTGATGGATTTTCGCATAAAAAAGGGGTAGCAATTGTTCCGGTTGGAGATTTTGAATTTACAGAACCTAAAGAAGAAAAAAAGATCGAGGAAACATATCGACAGCAGGAATTTGATAATTTAACAACTACAGACGATCATTTAATGCATATAACAGGATTGGCTAAGGACCAAAATGGCACAGTCTATTACAAAACAAAAAATTCCTGGAGTGATGATAGTAATGAGATGGGGGGCTATTTGTATATGTCAGAGAGTTATATGCGTTTAAATACAATTGCTATAATGGTGCATAAAGATGTAATACCTAAAAAGATAAAAGAAAAATTAGGACTTAATTAATAATATTCACAATTATGAGCAGAAGCGAAGTAATCTTTTGAGAAGGGATTGCTTCATTTTCTGCTGCCTTTAAGTATCACGTTCGTAATGACGACGCTAATCATAAAATTATTCTGTAACTAAAAGGTTACATCCCCGAATATCACTATAATCAAATCTTCCGATAATTTCAAAACTATTATCAGAATTGATTTTTCCAAGATCTTTTGTTTCGATGAACGAACACGAGTAAATATTAGCTAAATCAATAATATTTATTCCTCCTGATTTACCCTTTTCCAAATATGAAAAAGGATCGTAAGTATCCCTTATATAAACCTTCATCCAGGGAGGAGCATAGAATTGCCCATTATTGGTAGAGTAAGCTTGTGATAAAAGTTCTGTCATACCGTATTCAGAATGGACAGATTTTACACCGAATTTAGTGCAAAGAAAATTATGCAATTCTTTTTTGGTAAGTTCTTTTCTTTTTCCTTTCATTCCTCCAGTTTCCATAACTATCGTATTGGAAAGACTCATTGGATGTTTTTCTGCCAGATCAATTAAAGCATATGATACTCCAATAAGAATAGTTTTTGAATTAGTTTTTTGCAATGAATCTAATTTAAAAGCAAGTTCATCTATATTATCTAGGTAAAATCCACTATCCGGATGATTAGATTTTTTAATTAAATGATCTATCATATAAACCAGAGATGAACTTTCGTTTTCAAGATAGCTTGGAAGTAATGCTAAAATGCAGGTATTATCCAATTTTCCATATTGATTTTCGAATGAAGCATAAAAACTTTTTTCATAAATACTGATATCATGAATAAAATGTGTGCTTCTTTGTCCGGTGGTGCCGCTACTATAAAATTCCTTTTGTATTTCTTTTTTATCTATGTGAACTTTATGGGTTTTGAAAAATTCAATCGGAAGAAATGGAATATCATTAATTTTTTTCACAATGGAAGCATTAATTCCCAAATGGAAAAGATATTCTTTGTAAATAGAATTATCTTCGGCCTGATAATTGAATATTTCCAGTGCAATCTGTTCGAATTGCTCAAAGCTTTTAATAGAAAAAATATTGTCAATCGAAAAGTTGTGCATACAAGATTGAATATGCACGCAATTTAAAGAAAATATTGATTGTTAAAAAGTCAGAAAATAAAACTGCCGCAAAACTCTGCGACAGTTGAGGATATATAGTGTTTTTTGGAGAATTAAACTTTTTGTTTTATAAGATTGGAAATGCATACTTTTTCATCCATTGTTCTTCTCTAAAATTGTGAAAGTATTTGGCACTTTTTTTCTTTACTATTTCTAAATTTTTCATCCAGTCTTCAACTTCTTTTTCTTCTTCAATAACTTCTTCATTCCAAACATTTGTTTTAACTTTCCAAAAGGATTCATCAAACATCCATTCTTCTAAATATCTTTCTTCATTAAGATTTTCGTTTTTAAGATCCAGGTTCAACATCCAGTCTTCAACTTCTCTTTCTTCTTCAATAACTTCTTCTTCCCATACATTGGATTGAATTTCCCAAAAATTTTCATCATGCATCCAGTTTTCTATTTGTTTTTGATCCTCTATAATTTCAGCGTCATTAAAAATAGAAAGTTTGGTTGTGTTAAGATTAGTTTTCATAGGTAATGTCTTATATTTAGTCCTGCTATCATTCGAAGCCAATATATTTTCATATCTGCTTTGAGCGTATGATCCAAACACTAAACATGAAAGTAGAATAGAAAGACTCAAGACTTTTACGATTGTTGTAACACCTGATTTCATAATTAACTCCTTTCTTTTTAAACACTTGTAGTAATTTAATTACATTCATTATGCCAAAACAGTCAATTAGTTTTAAATCAGACATTTGTAATGATTTGTAGGGAGCGTTATATTGCCTTTTTTGAACGATTATATTACATAGGGTGTACGAAAACGAACAAAAAAGCAGTGAATTTATCACTGCTTAGTTTACATTTGATTTTATTTAATTAATCAATTTCCCACTCAAAACCTTCTTTGGTATCTTTAATTTTAATTCCTTTTTGAGTTAATTCATCTCGAATTTTATCAGAAGTTGCAAAATCCTTATTTTTCTTTGCTTCTAACCTCAAATTAAGAATAAAATCAATTAGTTCGCCCGTTAATTCGTTTTCTTTTGATGCTACGGAATCATCTTCTTTTAAACCCAATATATCAAACACAAAATGGTTATAAAGAGTTTTTAAATCTTCCAGATTGTTTTGAGTTAACTTCTCTTTTCCATCATTTGCAGAATTAATAACTCTTACTACTTCAAATAAATGCGCAATTAAAACGGGTGTATTAAAATCGTCATTCATTGCGTGGTAGCAATTGTTCTTTAATTCTTCTACATTAACAGTTGATTCATTATATGGACTTAATTTATTAAGAGTTTGCCCGGCTTTCATTAATTTTTGAAAACCTTTTTCTGCAGCTTGTAAAGCGTCATTAGAAAAATCCAATGTGCTCCTGTAATGAGATTGAGCCATAAAAAACCGAACAACCATAGGTGAATATCCTCTTTCAAGTAATGGATGATCACCGGTGAATAATTCATGAGGTAAAAATCCATTTCCTGCACTTTTTGACATGCGCGTTCCATTAACCGTTAACATATTGGTGTGCATCCAATATTTAACTGGTGAAATTTTATTGGCCGCCTGTGATTGTGCTATTTCATTTGTATGATGTGTTGCTTGTAAATCCATCCCGCCGCCATGTATGTCAAATCTATCACCTAAATATTTTGCGCTCATTGCAGAACATTCGATATGCCATCCCGGGAATCCTACTCCCCAGGGCGAATCCCATTTCATTAATGTTTCAGGTTTAGCTTTTATCCATAATGCAAAATCCAAACGTCCTTTTTTCTCGTCCTGACCGCTTAATTCTCTGGTTCCTTCCAATAAATCCTCTATTTTTCGGTTTGTTAAAATACCGTAATCATTTTTTTTATTATATTTCTCAACATCAAAATATACCGTACCATTTTTAACATAGGTATAGTTCCTTTTAGATATTTTTTTAATCATTTCTTGTTGCTCAAGAATATGTCCAGTCGCAGTTGGTTCAACACTTGGGGGAAGAGTGTTAAATATTCGCATAACATCATGAAAACCAAGAGTATATTTTTGAACTACCTCCATAGGTTCCAACTGCTCAAGTTTTGCTTTTTTAGCAAATTTATCATCTCCTTCATCGCGGTCCCCTTCTAAGTGCCCTGCATCAGTTATGTTTCTCACATACCTTACTTTATAACCTAAATGAGAAAGATACCTGTATATTATATCAAAAGAAATAAAAGTTCTGCTATTCCCTAAATGTACATCGCTATATACTGTCGGTCCGCAAACATACATTCCGACAAATGGCGGATTTATTGGCTCGAACTTTTCTTTTTTTCTGGTTAACGTATTGTAAATAATCAAATTTTGATCCATCCCGGCAAAGTTTTGAGTTTCCGATCAGCAAAAATAAAGAATTATATTGTCTTGGTACAATGAATTGGGCATCAATTTAAAAAGGATTGTTTTTTTCAAGAATTTTCATAGTTGTTTCATAACCAGTGTCAAATATTTCTTTTCCTTTTGATAAACCTAAAATGCCATAATTTATTAACTTTTCTGGTTCTATAAATAAATCGCATCGAGCTTTTTTCGCTTTTATATTAGCCCCGATAGCTAATTGAAATGTACGTTCTGCTATTTTTATTATATTGTCCAGTTCATTTGTTTTTCCAAGCGGATTTACATGCGAAGCTATTAATTTCTCACAATTACTTTGTATTGGATCAATAGGAAGATTATCAAATATTCCTCCATCAACATACGTATTTCCATTTATTAAAACAGGTTTAAAAACTACTGGAACACTTGCTGAAGCTATAACTTTTTCAATTATGTCTCCTGAATTGAAATATTGAATAATACCATCGTTTAAGTTAGACGTTGCTACGTATAGTGATTTTTTAAGATCTTCAAAACGTTCAGCTTTAATGTTTTCTTCAAGAATTTTTTTAACCTTTTGCATAGATAAAAGACCTTTTCGAGGAAATGATATTTGGGCAAACGTGAATAAATTTGTATCCTCGAATATTTCATAGGCATCATCAGGAGTATAACCATCAGCGTAAAATAATCCGGCCAACGCTCCAGCGCTGGTACCAGATATTATATCAGGAAAAATTTGATTTTCGTTTAGTGCTTTTAATACTCCAAGGTGTGCTAAACCTCGGACACCACCACCGCTTAAAGCAATGCCAACTTTGTAATTTTTTTTCGTTTTGTACTTTAAAATTTTGGTTATAAAACCCATATAAATTATCAATTTAAGAGTAAAAAGAACGAAATTTAAATAATAATTGTGGTTCGAAGCTATAATATTTAAACTAATTCACATATTTTCGTTAAACTTCACTAATTTTGAGCACTTAAAATAAATAGAAAGAAGATGAGTTCAACAAGGCAAAATAAGATAGAAAGATTATTACAGAGGGATTTAGGAGATATTTTCCAAAAAGGAACAGCTAGTTTATTTCGTGGTAAAATGATTACTGTTACAACAGTAAGAGTTTCACCCGATTTATCAAACGCCAAGGTTTATTTAAGCTTATTTCCTGTTGAAAATAAAAAAGAATTTATAGATTACATAAATGGAATGGAGGGGCAAATTCGTTTTGATCTTGGGAAACGAGTTCGACACCAGTTAAGAAAAGTTCCTGAACTAACTTTTTTCCTTGACGATTCTCTTGATTATATTGATAACATTGATAATCTTTTAAAATAAATTTTGAACCGCAAGATAGTTAATTACTAAAAATTAAGAGTTAATGAAATACGATCCGATCAAAAGAAGCTTGGGAGTAGTTTTTAATAAGAGACCTTTTTTACGAAAAATATTTTATCAACTTCTTGATTTACTATTGTTAAGAGCATGGCACATAAAAAAAGCGATTCGAAAATGGAAAGTAAATTATAAAAATGATACATCTATTTTGGATGCCGGTTCCGGATTTGGACAATATACATATCATTTATCAAAGCAATCAAAGAGCTGGAAAATACTAGGAGTTGACGTTAAAAAAGAGCAAATAGAGGATTGTAATAATTTCTTTTCAAAAATAGGAAGAACAGAACAGGTGAAATTTGAATATGCTGATCTTACTAAATTTATAAAACCTCAAGAATACGATTTAATTTTAAGTGTTGATGTAATGGAACACATTTTGGAGGATGTTACTGTATTTAAAAATTTTCATCAATCTTTAAAGGAAAATGGTATGGTATTAATTTCTACACCATCAGATCAAGGTGGCTCTGACGTTCATGATGAAGATGATCATTCATTTATCGATGAGCATGTTCGAGATGGTTATAATATACAGGAAATTGAGGAAAAATTGAGAAGTGCAGGGTTTTCTGATGTGGAGACTCAATATTCATATGGAGTACCAGGTAAAATATCCTGGAAACTTTCTATGAAGTATCCTATTTTAATGATCAATGCAAGCAAGCTGTTTTTTATACTTTTACCTATATATTATATTGTAGTTTATCCATTTGCGTTTTTATTGAATTATTTTGACGTGAACACTAAACACAAAACAGGCACGGGATTAATAGTTAAAGCATATAAATAAACATTGAATTTCCCATTTTACATATCAAAAAGATATTTGATTGCTAAAAAATCAAAGAATGTAATTAATATAGTTTCATTGATTTCTGTAATTGGTGTAACCGTTGGCACCGCTGCCCTGATAATAGTTTTATCAGCATTTAATGGTTTAGATAACCTTTTGAAATCCATGAACGATTCCTTCGATCCGGACTTAAAAATAGTACCGGCAAAAGGAAAAGTTTTTTCTGCAAATGATCCGGTGCTTAAGAGAGTAAAAAATCATGAATCGATTTTTGATATTGCTGAAACGTTGGAAGAAAATGCTTTGTTAAAATATGATGATCAACAATATATAGCAACAGTTAAAGGAGTGAGTTCGAATTTTGCAAATATTTCGGGAGTTGATACAATGTTATATGTTGGAGAATTTATTTTGGAACACAACAATCAATCTTATGCGATAGTTGGTCAGGGAGTTGCATATTATCTTTCACTTAACATAAATTATATTGATCCAATCGTAATTTATGTACTTAAACAAGATGCTAAAATAAATATGAATCCTGAAAGTGCTATTAACAGGGATTATATTTTTCCTTCGGCGGTTTTTGCAATTCAGCAGGAGTTTGATTTAAAGTACATATTGGTACCGTTGGATTATGCTCAAGAACTATTTGAATATGACGATAAATTAAGTGCGTTAGAACTAAAGATAAATAAAGGATATAATATTGATAAAGTTCAAGCAGAATTTCAAGAAATCTTAGGAAAAGATTATCTGGTTAAAAACCGTTATCAATTACATGAGGCTTTTTATAAAATCATGAAATCGGAAAAGTTCTATATATATCTAATACTCACATTTATACTTATAGTAGCTTCCTTTAATATAATAGGGTCACTAACCATGCTGATAATTGATAAGAAAGAAGATATAGCAACATTTAGAAGTTTAGGAGCAAATTTGGGAACAATTCGTAAAATATTTTTAACGGAAGGTTGGATGATTACTATAGTTGGAGCCGTTTTCGGATTAATTATCGGTTTCATTATTTGTTGGGTTCAAATGGAGTTTGAACTAATTAAGTTAAAAGGTTCAGCATCTTTTATTGTTGATGCTTATCCAATAAAGATTGTTTGGACCGATTTTATTATCATTTTTCTTACAGTTGTGTCAATAGGTTATTTTGCAGCTTGGTACCCGGTACGCTACATTACTAAACGCTTTGTTATTCAGGAGCTTGAAAGCGCCTAGTGCTTCCTTTTTGTAACATGCTATATCCCAAGTTATTAACACATAGCTTTTTTTGCTTAAAATCGATTTATCCAGATGTTAATAAAAAAACAACTCTTTAAAGCTTTAGTAACAATATTTTTGAAACAAAAATACTAGCCAGGCGTAAAAAATTATTAACATTGCAAGTATTTTATTAACATTTGGCCAAAAACTTACACCTATGTCGACAAATTTGAGACATTTATTTTTTTTATTTCTGACCTTATTTATAGTTGGAATAACAACCAATAACGGTATTGCCCAGGAAAGATATTGGGTAAATGGTTCCGGATCATGGAATGATTCAAATCATTGGGCGCTAAGCTCCGGTGGTAAACCTGGGGCGTCGGTTCCTACTTCAAAAACTGATGTAATATTTGATGATAATTCATTCAGTGCATATGGTCAGTATATAGAAATTAAAGATAAAGTAGAGTGTAATAATTTTAAATGGCAGATAAAAAAATACAACCCATCTTTAAAAAGCAAATCATTTCTTATAAAATCTTTAACTAAGGCTCAAATTGTAATAAATGGCGATCTGATTATACATAATAAAATACAAGATAAGTTTTATGGTGATTTTATTTTGAATGGTAATGAAAATGCTGTACTAAATATTAAACCCGAAATAAATGGAAATATTATATTAGAAAAGGAAGGGGACGTTACTTTATTAACTAATTTAAAAACAAACGGACAAATTGTTCATAACAAAGGATACTTTAATTTAAACAAAAAGAGCATTGAAAGTTACTCATTTTCTAGTTCAAGTAGCGAACCTAGAAGATTAGATTATAGCGATGCAAAGATTATTACAAATAATGTAGATTTTTCCAACACCAGAAATTTGGTATTTCCAACTGAACCACTAAACATAGAAGTTAAAGATAGTTATAGTAGTAAAAATTTCGAATTAGGAAGTATCCCTGTAAATTTAAAGAAATCAGGGGCAAAGGCTGCTTCTTTGGCAATTGAAAGTATTGTTCCAAATGATGCGGTTTGTTACGGAGATACTGGTAGCTTATATATTTCGGTTTCCGGTGGTGTTAAGGATTATACCTATACCTTATATGATTATAATACTCCTCCAACTAGAATATTTCTTACGGATTTTACTACTTCTGATACCACACATAGGTTTCAAAATTTATTGGCAGGTGACTATGTAATAAGAGTAGAAGATTCAGGAGTTGATTTAATACAACAGGGACCATATACAGTTGATGAACCTGGTGAGTTTTTTGCAGGCACTATATTTGTAAACCAAGGATTATCATGTTATGATGCTAGTGATGCTGAGTTGGAAGCTAATCCTACCGGTGGAACCGGGCCATATTCTTATCAATGGTATAAAGCAGAAAAAGTTACTGATCCATTTACTCCCGTTCTTGGAGAAAACTCAAAGATAATTAGTGGAATATCAAAAGGTTTTTATCGTGTTTGGATTAAAGATGCATATAGTTGTAAAGATTCACTTTCGGCTGCATGGTATTTAGAAAGAGGATATGACGATGTTAATGTTCCAGATTCGATTAGTTTTGATAGTTATAGCTCTACAAATTCATGTGCTGGATCGGATAATGGTACAATTACCATAGAAGCTTCCGGTGGAACAGGAGATATCGATTATTATTTAATTCGACAAAGTGACGCATTGGTAATCCCAGCAGGCCCTCCTTACGATGAGGATGGAATATTTACAGGATTACAACCTGATACTTATGAAACCTATGCGATAGATGAAAATGATTGCGTAAAACAAGGTAATGATATTGTTATTGCAAGTGATCCCAGCCCGGTAGCCGATGCCGGTTCCGATGCTAATATCTGCGAGACGAGCTTTTACACCGTTAATGATGCATCAGTCAACAATGGCAATGGTACCTACTTATGGACCCATAATGGTACAGGAGTATTAACCAATGGAACAACATTAACCCCGACTTATACAGCAGCAGCAGGTGATGCGGGCAATACAGTAACATTAACCTTAACTGCAGATGGAATAGGTAATTGCCCACAGGATATTGACCAGATGGATATAACGGTTGTAGCCGCAGTGGTAGCCGATGCCGGCTCCGATGCTGATATCTGTGAGACAAGTTTTTACACCGTTAACGATGCTTCAGTCAACAATGGCAATGGCACATA
>JANQHR010000028.1 GCA_028282585.1 Bacteroidales bacterium
TTCGAAAGAATCCTACAACTGGTCAAATTGAAAAAGTAATTTCATTTGAAATAGAATTTATCTCAAAGTCCATAACAGCTAAATCTATTAAAGAATCAAGTAAGTTTACTTCAGAATCAATTATGAAAAGTGGTTCCTGGGTAAAAATCAGACTTAATAAAGATGCAATATACAGATTAACTTATTCGCAATTAGTTGAAATGGGGTTTAGTAATCCTGCTAACATTAAAATATATGGTAATTTTGATGGAATGCTTCCTATTTCTAATAGTGAAGAATGCCAGGATGATCTTGAACAATGCGCTATTTATTTCGAAAATGGAGGTGACGGCATATTTAATTCGGGTGATTATATTTTATTCTATGCTGAAGGTCCTGATAAATGGAGTTATGATGCATCTGATCAATTCTATAACTACACAAAACATATTTATTCGGATTATTCTTATTTATTTATTACAGATACAGGTTCTCCATTAATTATAAATCCTATAGAGACTCCATCCGGCGTTACTGATGAAAGCGTTAATTCCTTTACAGATTATTTACACCACGAACTAGAAGAAGATAATTTGTTAGAATCCGGGCAATTATGGTTCGGTGAACATTTTGATATAACAACTACTTATAATATTGAATTTGAATTTCCAAATCTAATTACATCCGAAGCAATTGAAATAAAATCTGCCGTAGCCGCCCGTTCTTCTGCAAATACAACTTTCAATTTTAGAAAAGGGTCAGAACCGATTGCAAGTCAGGAGATTACCTCTGTAAACCTGAGTTCATATACTTCCACATATGCACATCGAAATACCATTAATGATAATTTTACCAGTGGCACCGATCATTTTACAATCACAATTGATTATACTAAATCATCGTCTTCTTCAGAAGGTTGGTTAGATTATATAACATTAAATGCAACGAGACAATTGAGATTATATGGTGATCAGATGTTATTCCGTTATTACAATACAGAACCAACGTCTAAGATTATCGAATTTAATATTAGTAATACAGGCACAAATACAAAAGTTTGGAATACAACCATTCCAAATAAACCTTCTGAGTTAGAATTAAACAATGGAGACATTAAA
The DNA here is from genome assembly GCA_028282585.1 of Bacteroidales bacterium. Taxonomy (GTDB): domain Bacteria; phylum Bacteroidota; class Bacteroidia; order Bacteroidales; family UBA12077; genus UBA12077. The sequence goes on from JANQHR010000028.1 coordinate 1,098, forward strand.
GTCTCTATTTTACCCGGACTAAATGAGTTTATTGTATTTAATCAAGATAATTTCTTGATCCCGGAAATCATTGGGAGTATCGAAAATCAGAATCTGCATGCAACAAATCATCGCGATATGATCATTGTTACTCATCCGGATTTTATTTCTCAGGCAAACGAAATAGCTACGATACATCAGCAACAAGACGGTTTATTGGTGGAAATTGTAACTCCCGAGCAAATTTTTAATGAATTCTCATCTGGAACACCTGATGCAACTGCTATCAGAAACTTTACCCGCATGGTTTACAACCGACCATCTGCATCTGATACTTTAAAATACTTATTATTTATAGGTGACGGGTCTTTTGATCACAAATCCTTAACAGCAGATAATATTAATTACGTGTTAACATATCAATCGGTAAATTCTTTAAGCCCAACTTCATCCTTTGTAACTGACGACTTTTTTGGATTGCTTGATCCGACCGATAATGTGGAAAAAAGTAACTCAGGGTTAGTCGATATTGGTATTGGCAGATTACCTGTAAGGTCGTCGGTTGAAGCTCAACAAATGGTAGAAAAAATTAAATCATATCTAAATGTTGAAAATAAAGGAAATTGGGTTAATTCAATTTGTTTTGTTGGAGATGATGAAGACAATAATATACATATGAGAGATGCTGATCGATTAGCTGAATTTGTTGATACTACGTACCCACATTTTTTTATTAATAAACTATATCTTGATGCTTTTCCTCAACAATACTCAGCTGTTTATGAAAGTTATCCCGAAGTTAACAGACTAATTAATGATGAAGTAAATAATGGAATACTTATATTTAATTATACAGGACATGGAGGAGAAACCGGCTTGGCTCATGAGCGTGTACTTTCAATTGATGATATAAATTCATGGGTGAATCGGGACAAACTTGCTATATTCATGACTGCAACCTGTGAATTTAGTCGTTTCGATAATCATAATTATATTTCTGCGGGAGAACAGGTACTACTTAATCCTAACGGAGGTGGAATTGCATTATTTTCAACTACACGTTTAGTTTATTCAAGTCCAAATTATACCTTAAACCGAAATTTCTACAACTATGTTTTTGAAAAGGATCATAATGGGAATAACAGAGCTTTAGGGGACATCATTCGTTTAGCAAAAAATTCATCAGGAACTGAAAATAACAAGCGTAACTTTACATTACTTGGAGATCCTGCATTGAGAATTCCTTTACCGGAATTTAATATAATTACAGATTCTATTAATAACAATAGTGTAGAAAACTATACCGATACTTTAAAAGCATTAACAAAGGTTACAATTCATGGACATGTAATTAACGCTTTAGGAAATCCTTTTCCAGATTACAATGGAATAATTTTCCCTTTGGTATTAGATAAAAAACAAACTATTTCTACATTGGGTAATGATGGAACTTCAACCATGAATTTCAGTGTGCAAAACAATATATTGTATAAAGGAAAAGCCAGTGTTGTGAACGGTAAGTTCAATTTCAGTTTTGTAGTTCCGAAAGATATTTCTTACAATTTCGATAATGGCAAAATTTCATACTATTCTCTTGATTCAGAAACTGATGCTAAAGGATACTTTAGTAATTTCATAATTGGAGGATCAAATAGCGAAGCAAGTGTTGATGAAATAGGACCCAATTTACAAATTTTTATGAATGATGAAAACTTTGTAAGTGGTGGGATAACAGATGAAAATCCAAAGTTATATGCTATTGTTTCCGATAGTAGCGGTATCAATACTGTAGGGAATGGAATAGGACACGACATTACTGCAATTCTAAATAACAATAGTAGTAATATAATTGTATTAAATGATTATTATGAATCTGATATCGATGATTATCAAAAAGGCAAAATTGAATACTTATTCTCAGAACTGGAAAATGGCGAACATAATTTAAAAGTTAAAGTCTGGGATGTTTATAATAACTCAACCGAAGGAGATTTAGATTTTATTGTGGCTGAATCGGAAAACTTAGCAATTAAAAATATTTTTAACTACCCTAATCCCTTCACAGATAAAACAGCATTTTATTTTGACCATAACAGACCCAATGAAGATCTGGAAGTTTTAATTCAAATATTTACAATTTCCGGAAAATTAGTAAAAACTTTAAACGCCATAATAAATTCAAATGCTTTTCGTTCTGATCCAATAAATTGGGATGGCCTTGATGATTTTGGGGATAAAATAGGCCGAGGTGTTTATGTATATCAAATTAAGGTTAGAACTACTGATGGCGAAACAGTTAAGAAAATTGAAAAGTTAGTTTTATTAAAATAAATAATATTGATTATCAGCAAATAATTCTATATTTGCAATCTTACTTTTAAGGAAAATATGATGAAAAAAAGTTGTGCGCTAGGATTAATTATCTCTCTATTTAGTTTAACGGTTTTAGGACAAGATGTAATTAACAGGCAAGACCTTGTAGGATCCAATAATCCATTAGAATATTCAGCCTCATTTTTAACAATTGCACCCGATTCAAGAGCTGGCGCAATGGGTGATGTTGGAGTAGCAACTTCACCAGATATTAATTCGATGCGCTGGAATCCTGCAAAATATGCTTTCATTGAAAGCGATATGGGAGTTTCAGTTTCTTATACGCCTTGGTTACGAAACCTGGTAAATGATATAAATCTTGGCTATTTAACTTTTTTTAAAAGGCTTGATAAAAAACAAACCGTAGCTGCTTCGCTCCTTTTCTTTAACTTAGGAGAAATCCAGTTTACTAACGAAGAAGGTTTATACGACGGGCAACATTCTCCCTATGAAATGTCCATTGATGCGGCTTATTCCAGAGCTTTTTCAGAAAAGATATCCGGTGGGATAGCATTTAGATACATCCGTTCTGACATTACAGGAGGAGCTGTTGTGGAAGGTACTGAGACATCAGCTGGTAATGCTGTTGCTGCTGATGTATCTATGTATTACGCAAACGACAAGATTAAATTGGCGGATAATTATCATACTTTCTCCTTTGGTATAAATATTTCCAATATTGGTAATAAAATATCATATACAGAAGTTCAAAGCGATTTCCTTCCTACCAATCTTAGGATTGGTGGGGCATTTAAATATAATATAGACGATTATAACTCGCTAACTTTGGCATTAGACCTAAATAAATTATTAGTACCTACTCCACCGCAGGAAATCAATGATTCCACTTTTTTTGGATACAATTCCGATGTCTCTGTTGCTGAAGGAATGATTCAATCATTTTATGACGCACCTGCAGGTTGGGAAGAGGAATTACATGAAATAAAATATTCGGTAGGTGCGGAATATTGGTATGCAAACCAATTTGCAGTTCGAGGAGGGTATTTCCATGAACATGAAGCAAAAGGAAATAGAAAATACTTTACAGTTGGTGCAGGATTAAAATTAAATGTATTTACTATCGACTTTTCATATTTGATTCCACTAAAACAAAACAACCCACTAGCCAACACCGTTAGATTCTCTCTGGGATTTGATTTTCAATCATTTAAAATACAATCAGAAGAAAATAATTTGTAGATGAGTCTTAGAATTGGATATGGTTATGATGTTCACCAATTAGTTGAAGGTAGAGATTTATTTCTGGGTGGAATCAAAATACCTCATTCAAAAGGTTGTATAGCTCACTCAGATGGGGATGTTTTATTACATGCTATATGCGATGCCCTTTTAGGAGCAGCAGCAATGCGTGATATTGGTATTCACTTTCCAAATACAGATCTTCAGTTTAAGAATATTGACAGCAAAATACTTTTGAAAAAAACGATTGAACTTATTGCTATAAAAGGATATACTGTTACAAACATCGATTCGACGATTTGTTTAGAAAAACCTAAATTAAAAGATTTTATTCCTGATATGATTAAAACCATTGCCAAACTATTGGATACAAGTATTGAAAATGTATCAGTAAAAGCAACTACCACAGAAAAACTTGGTTTTGTCGGAAAGGAAGAAGGTATAGCGGCTCACGCGGTCGTTTTAATTCAAAAAACTTAACCAATACCTCTTTTATTCTTAGCGTTTTTTTGTTATCTTTCTGAAAGATTTTATGGTGATAAACTGAAGTTTTAACCATCAAAAAATCAGCACATTTAATATCCACCGCTTAATAACTTAAACAATGAAAAAAACTCTTGTACTGGGAGCAAGTCCAAATCCAATCAGATTTTCGCATAAAGCAGTAAAAAGCCTGGTACGACATGGCCATGAGGTAGTTCCTATTGGAATCCGAGAGGGTGATATAATGTGGCAAAAAATAATTGTTGGTAAACCAAAATTAAATGATATTCACACAGTTACTTTGTACTTGAATCCAACTAATCAAAAAGAATATTACGATTATATTTTAGAAATCAAACCTAAACGAATTATCTTTAATCCCGGATCAGAAAATCAAGAATTAATTGAAATAGCTATGAAAAGAGAGATTGAAGTATCTATTGCATGTACACTTATCATGTTAAACACTAACAGATACTGATGATTCAATCCATAACTTCATTGGAAGAATTTAATGAAAAACGCACTAATCTTTCTGGTGCGTTATTTTATTTTTCACATAAAAAATGTAATGTTTGTAGAGTCTTAAAACCTAAAATACATAAAATGGTGCAAGCAAATTTTCCAAAAATTCAAATGTTTTATTGTGATACGGAATTATATCCGGAAATTTCCGGGCAAAATTCAATATTTACAGTTCCCGCTATTTTAGTATTTTTCGATGGTAAAGAATATTTACGAAAAAGTCGTACTATTGGAGTTGAAGAGTTTAAAAATGAACTGGATCGTTCTTATTCTTTATTTTTTAATTAGGTTTTAGTCGCAATACGTTAAACTTTTAGTTCAAATTTTAGATTTTATTAATCTATAATCCTGCAATTATTCGTAACTTTCTCTTTTATTTGTGAAGTTTTATATTAAAAATTGAAACCAAACGTTTAAAATAAGACTCAAAAATCTTAAATAAAGTGCAAAAGAATCTTACAAATAATAGTTTGAATAATTTCTTCATTGAGTTAGGCGGACTAACCCGATTTACATTGCAATTTTTCAGGGAATTATTTCGTCCTCCCTACGAACATAAAGAATTTCTTAGACAAGCATATCAGGTAGGATTAAATACTTTACCTTTAATTAGTATTACTGCTTTTATCATGGGTTTGGTTTTAACTTTACAATCAAAACCAGTAATGGCAGAATTCGGCGCAGAATACTGGCTTCCAGGAATGGTTTCAGTATCCATTGTACGTGAGATAGGTCCTGTTATTACCGCTTTAATATGTGCAGGAAAAATCGGTTCAGGAATTGGTGCAGAACTTGGTTCAATGAGAGTTACTGAACAAATTGATGCCATGGAGGTATCAGGGACTAATCCGATAAAATACCTTGTAGTAACTCGTGTACTTGCAACTACTTTTATGATTCCAATCCTGGTATTTTATGCAGATGCAATTTCTTTTTATGGTTCTTATTTAGCGGTAAACTTACAAGATTTTCTTTCGTTACCTTTATTTCTGAATCTTGCTTTTGATCCTTTACATTTTAATGACTTAATGCCTGCGACAATCAAAACATTCTTTTTCGGATTTGCTATTGGAATTATCGGATGTTATAAAGGATATTACGCACAAAACGGAACAGAAGGTGTTGGTAAAGCCGCAAACTCTGCTGTGGTGATTTCTTCGCTGGTAATTTTTATAATGGACTTAATTGCAGTTCAGTTAGCAGATTTGTTTAACGTTTTTATAAGATAAAATGTCTTTTGAAAATAACATATCAGAACCTGGCGAAAATGTAATTGAAATAAATCATTTAGAAAAATCTTTCAATGGGCTTACGGTTTTAAAGGATATCAGTTTATACTTAAAACGAAGTGAGAATGTAGTTGTTTTAGGAAAATCAGGAATTGGAAAATCGGTACTTATAAAATGTATCGTTGGATTAATTCAACCTGATTCAGGCTCTTTAAAAGTTTTTGGTAAGGAAGTGTCGGAAATGAATGCTAAAGAATTGAATAATCTTCGAACTAAAGTCGGTTTTATTTTCCAGGGAAATGCTTTGTATGATTCAATGACAGTAAGAGAAAATCTTGAATTTCCTCTCCGTAGGAATAAAATTCTTAAGGATAAAAAAGAAATAGAAGGACTAATTGTGGATGCATTAGAAAATGTAGGATTGCTTGATGCAATGGATAAAATGCCCGCGGAACTTTCCGGAGGAATGAAAAAAAGAATTGGACTGGCCAGAACTTTAATTTTAAAACCTGAAATCATATTATATGATGAACCAACAACAGGCCTTGATCCATTAACGTCAAAAGAAATAAGTAATCTTATACTAAAAATTCAAACAAAATATAAAGCATCGTCAATTGTAATTACGCATGACTTAAATTGTGCCAAAATTACTTCGAACCGGATGCTTATTTTACAAGACGGAGTTTTCCTTGCAAAAGGTACTTTTGAAGAACTCCAAAACTCTGACAACGAATGGGTACGATCGTTTTTTGAAATGGCATAAACTATTGATTATGAAGAATACTAGAAAAAATAACATTCAATTAGGCTTTTTTGTCGGTTTAGGAATAACCATTTTCATTTTAGCAATATATTATATTGGGAGCCAAGGCAGTATGTTTAGCCGTAATGTAACCATTAGTGGTATTTTTACAGATATAAGCGGTATAAAAATAGGTAACGACGTTCGTTTCTCCGGAATCAATATTGGAACGGTTGCAAAAGTTGAGATTCTAAATGATTCCCTGGTACAAATAGATTTTTCAATTCAAGAAGATGTTAGAAAATTTATTCGAAAGGATTCCAAAATCGAGATTGTTCCGGAGGGATTAATGGGAATAAAAGTTGTAAACATATATACAGGTAGTACCACTACTGAGATTGTCGAAGATGGAGATGTTCTGGAAACCATAGAAGCTGTCCAAATCGATAAAATAATGAGACAACTAAATACTTCCAGTATTAATACCGCGATTATTACAAAGAACCTTGCCGATATTACGGAAAAAATAAATCAGGGCGAAGGTGCGTTTGGGAAAATATTTGCCGATGAATCACTTGCTGAAAATCTAAGCAAAATAGCAGAAAGAACTTCTGTTTTAACAGATAATTTTGCTGAAATTACTGATAAGATCTCAAAAGAAGAAGGTACGATAGGAATGTTACTATCTGATACAACTTTTGCTAACAAGATTTATGATGCAGGAAATAATTTACAAAAAACAACTGAAAATCTTGCAATACTTACTGATCAGGTAAATAAAGGGAAAGGTTTATTAGGTGAGATATTTGTCGACACAGCCTTTACTTCAGGTTTAAGTCGCGCAGGTAAAAACCTGGATTATACTACTGAAAAAACAAAAATATTATCTGATAATCTGGTTAAGATTACAGATGAAATTAACCAGGGACAAGGTTTAATTTCCAGATTAATATTTGATACTGCTTTTGCTGATAGTATTGAAATTGCGGTGCATAACGTAAATGAAGGAGCCAAAGAAGTAGAAGAAGCGGCTGCAGTAGTAAAACGAAACTGGTTAATTAGATTATTCTCAAAAAAAGAAAAATAAAGAAGGTGTCCAAAAAGTCAAAATCTACTGTCATCATGATGAGGAACAACAAAGCCTGCCTGCAGCAGGTAATCTATTATTACAATAATAAGCAGATTGCTTCAGTTCGCTTACAATGACATCCTCAAGTCTTTTTGAACGCCCTCTCTTTCTATTAATATAATTTATCTAACAACTCATCATCCGCAACATTCGGAATTGTTACTTTTAAATCAGGTGTTCTTTCCATTTCTCTTTTTATAGCAAAAATTGCCTCATCGTTTCGTGCCCAACTTCTGCGCGCAATGCCATTATTTACATCCCAGTGTAACATCATTCGTAATCTTCGATCGGCATCTTCACTTCCATCCAATACCATACCAAATCCACCATTGATTACTTCGCCCCATCCTACTCCGCCTCCATTGTGGATTGAAACCCAGGTAGCTCCTCTGAATGAATCCCCAATTACATTATGTATTGCCATATCAGCCGTAAATTGAGAACCATCATATATATTTGAAGTTTCACGAAAAGGAGAATCTGTACCAGATACATCATGATGATCGCGCCCCAAAACTACCGGTCCTGATAATTTTCCATCCTTTACCGCTTTATTAAATTCAGCTGCAATTTTAGTTCTTCCTTCACAATCGGCATATAAAATTCTCGCTTGAGAACCAACAACTAGTTCATTCTTTTTAGCTTCGCGAATCCAACGAATATTATCTTTCATTTGCTGAGAAATCTCATCGGGTGCTGTTGATGAAATTTCCTCTAAAACATTCATTGCAATTTGATCAGTTAAATCAAGATCTTCCGATTTACTTGAAGCGCAAACCCAACGGAAAGGACCAAAACCAAAATCGAAACACATTGGCCCCATAATATCCTGAACATACGATGGATATTTGAAACTTCCATCCTCTTTCATTATATCTGCTCCTGCTCTGCTAGATTCTAACAAGAATGCATTTCCATAATCGAAGAAATACATTCCTTTTTCAGCTAATTTATTAATTGCTGCAATTTGTCTTCTTAACGATTCCTGAACATGCTTTTTAAATTCTTCGGGATTTTCAGCCATCATTGTATTCGATTCTTCATATGTTAGTCCTGCCGGATAGTATCCACCGGCCCATGGATTATGAAGTGATGTTTGGTCAGAACCTAAGTGGATGAAAACATCTCTTTCCACCACTCGTTCCCATAAATCAACTATATTACCTAAATATGCAATTGAATGCGCTTCCTTCCTTTTACTATATGCTAAAGCGGTATCGATAACTTTATCTGCATCTTCAATTACTTCATCAACCCAACCTTGCTCATGACGTTTGTAAGCTGCCTTTGGATTAACCTCAGCCGTAATACTGACTACACCGGCAATGTTTCCAGCTTTAGGTTGTGCCCCACTCATTCCTCCCAGTCCAGAAGTAATAAATATTTTACCTTCCAAACCTTCTCCAGGCTTAGCTATCTTTCTTCCTGCATTTAAAACCGTTATCGTTGTTCCATGAACTATTCCTTGCGGACCAATATACATAAAAGATCCCGCCGTCATCTGCCCATATTGAGTCACGCCCAGAGCATTAAATCTTTCCCAATCATCTGGTTTTGAATAATTAGGAATCATCATTCCATTGGTAACTACAACGCGCGGAGCATCTTGATGCGAAGGAAATAATCCCATTGGATGACCAGAATATAAAACCAAAGTTTGCTTATCAGTCATTTCGGCTAAATATTTCATAGCTAATAAATACTGTGCCCAATTTTGGAAAACAGCACCATTTCCTCCATATGTTATTAATTCATGAGGGTGTTGCGCAACTGCGTAATCCAAATTATTACTCAGCATTAACATAATTGCCTTTGCTTGTAAAGATTTACCTGGAAAATCATCAATAGAACGTGCATAGATTTCGTAATCAGGTCGGAAGCGATACATGTATACCCTTCCGTATTTATCTAATTCTTCTGCGAACTCTTTAGCCAATACCTTATGATGTCCTTTATCAAAGTATCTTAATGCGTTTTTAATTGCTAATTTCTTTTCTTTAACTGTTAATATTTCCTTACGTTTTGGAGCATGATTAATTTCCGGATCATATGATTTTGGAGAAGGTAATTCCTTAGGAATTCCCTGTAAAATAACATTTTGAAATTCTTCTCTAGTCATTATATAGTTATATTAAAAATTTAGATTTAAAAAATCACACTTCGACAAGCTCAGTGTGACAAAAGAAAGATATAAGGAGTTGTCATATTGAGCCTGTCGAAATATGTACGCCCCTGATTAAGAAAATACAATTATCTAAGGATATCTTATCCTCATTCTATTATCTGCTAAAAAGGGGTAAATTTGGTTCCAGCTCATAAATAAAGCTATTTCTGTTATTAAAAAATCAATGTCAAAAATACAAAATTAGAGTTTAATTAGAAAAACAATTATCATGATATGGCAATTTATCATGACAAATTTGCTGAATTATTTATTAGCATGCAATTTGAAGAAGCTGGTAATATAGATTAAATTTGAAAATCACTAATTATTAAAAAACCAAAAAATGAAGAAAAAGTGGATTACTATAATAGTTATTGCTGTAATAGCATTATTTTTTTATTCATCAATAAAAGGGAATTATAATAAAATGGTTGCTATGGATGAAGGAGTTAAATCACAATGGGCTCAGGTTGAAAATGTTTATCAACGTAGAGCAGATTTAATCCCTAATCTTGTAAATACGGTAAAAGGATATGCTGAACATGAACAAGAAACTTTAACTGGTGTAATAGAAGCAAGAGCAAAAGCAACTTCTACTACAATTGATCCTTCAAACTTAAATACCGAAAGTATTCAAGCTTTTCAGCAAGCACAAAGCGGATTAAGTTCGGCTTTATCAAGATTAATGGTTGTAGTGGAACGCTATCCGAATTTAAAGGCAAATCAAAATTTCCTTGAATTACAAACGCAGTTAGAAGGAACAGAAAACAGAATTACAGTCGAACGCCAAAAATTTAATAGTAGCGCTCAAACATTTAATACCTTTATTAAACAGTTTCCAAAAAACATTTATGCAAACACTTTTGGCTTTGAAGAAAAAGCTTATTTCAAGGCACAAGAAAATGCACAGGAAGCACCTAAAGTAGAGTTTTAAATATGAAACCATCACAATTTTTTAATCAAAAGCAAAAGAAGCAAATTACCGATGCTATTCAAGAAGCCGAATTAAATACATCAGGTGAAATAAGAGTGCATGTTGAATCAAACTGTAATGAAGAAGTTCTGGACAGAGCTGCTTTCATGTTTGAAAAACTTGCAATGCACAAGACTGAATTACGAAATGGAGTCTTATTTTATCTTTCGATAAATGACAGGAAATTCGCCATTTTAGGTGATGCTGGAATTAATGCAGTAACTCCTGATAATTTCTGGGATGAAATAAAAGAAACTGTTATTGGTCATTTTAAAAAAGAAGAATATGCCGAAGGTTTAAGTAATGGGATAAAAATAGCCGGACAAGCATTAAAAGAACATTTCCCATATCAACAAGACGATGTAAACGAATTGTCAGATGAGGTCTCATTTGATGATAAATAATAGAGTTATGAGAAAAAAGATTAAATATATTTTACTAATTCTGATTTCATTCATTTCAATTCAGACTATAGCACAAAACTATCCAGAACATACCGGGAATTCAGTTAATGATTTTACAGGAAATTTTTTAAGAAATAATGAAATTAATGCGTTAGAATCAAAACTAAGAAAGTTTGAAACTGAGACTTCTTCAGCTATTGTGATTGCAATTGTAGAATCTTTCGATGGTTATGACAAAGCATCATACGCTTTTGGTTTGGGAGAAAAATGGGGAATTGGTAAAGAAGGTAAGAATAATGGGATTATAATTCTGGTAAAACCTAAAAATCAGAATTCTAAAGGCGAAGTTTTTATAGCAACCGGATATGGACTTGAGGGGGCAGTGCCTGATGCAATTACCAAAAGGTTAGTCGAAAATGAAATCATTCCATATTTTAAACAAGGAATGCATTACAAAGGATTGGACGAAGCTACAAACCGAATAATGGAATTAACCAGGGGTGAATATACCGCAGATGAATACAGACAAGCAACAAGCGGCTCTGCTGCTGGAACAGGAATACCGGTTATAATAATATTCCTTATCGTGATTATTTTTAGTTTTATTGGAAGAGCAAGAAGAGCAAGGCATTACGCAGTTGGTCACAACATTCCGTTCTGGATTGCGATGGGCATGTTAAGTTCTAATAGAAGTCATGGTGGAAGTTTTGGAAACTTTTCTTCAGGCGGAGGAAGTTTTGGCGGATTTAGTGGAGGAGGTGGATTCGGAGGCTTCGGTGGTGGAAGTTTTGGCGGTGGTGGTGCCGGAGGTAGCTGGTAAATGCACCTCAAAAAATATATAATTTAAAATAAAATCCTGCATAACCTTTGCGGGATTTTTTATTTGTTATGAAGTAAAATTAACTTTATATTTAATTAAATATTTGAAGATTAATAGGGTAAACAAAAGCGAGATGATCTTAATTAATTAATCTACAATGCTCTAAAACCTAAATTATGAAAACAAAACTCAAAGCATTTTTACCAATTTTAGCCTTTTTAATATTTTCCATTTCCATAATTATTAAGCTTAATAGAAGTGAACGAAAGAGTTATGAAAGATTTTTAATAAATGAACTGAAATCTTTAAATATAAAATATATTGAGGAGAAAGGCGCAAATCCAAAAATGGATAAGCCTGAAATGGCTGGTATACAAGATTATTATGCTACCATTGATCCTAATTTAAGGAATGTACCACATGAAAGGTTAATATCAGCAATTAAAGAAACTAAAGGCAAACTTAAACGATCAAAAAGCGAATTATTTAACAGGTATTTATGGAATGAAGTACCTTCTGATATGGGAGGCAGAGTTCGTAGTTTCATGTTCGATCCTAATGATTCTGATTATAAAAAAGTATGGGCGGGATCCGTAACCGGAGGATTATGGTATAACAACAATATTTATAATCTGGATTCTGCCTGGTATCCAATAAGTGATGTTTGGGAGAATCTTTCAATTAGCGCCATTGTTTATGATCCTAACAATCCTTTAGTTTATTATGTTGGAACCGGAGAACCTCAAACTGCTGTTACAATCTATAGAGAATCATCAACAAGAGGTGTCGGAATATGGAAAACAATAGATGGCGGAAAAACCTGGAACTTACTTTCTTCAACGGAAGAATTTCCTTACATAACTGATTTAATTATTAGAGATGAAGATGGACAAAGTGTAATATATGCCGGTGTGGTTTCAGGAACTTATCAGGGACAAGATCATACACCGGTTCCTTCCGACGGACTGTTCAGATCAACCGATGGAGGAAATTCATGGACCCAGGTTTTACCGAACATTCCAGGTGAAAACATTACTTATTCTCCTTCTGATATTGAATTAGCCTCTTCGGATAGAATTTTTGTAGGTACTTATCGAAATATTGATGGTAAAGGAGGTGCGACCATATTATACTCTGATAATGGAACAGATTGGACCATATTCGAAGATTATGCAAATTTAATTAAAGAAAGTAGTGACCCAACAGTTGTTATACCCGGGAGAACAATTATAGCTTCTTCAGCATCTTCTCCTAATGCGATATATGCAGTTATAGCTGCAGGAGGATATACCGCACAAAATTGGATTTATTATCGCGGAAGATTTTTATTAAAAAGTGATGATAATGGCGAAACCTGGCAAACCAAAAATCTTCCATATGGAGATGATGGAAGTTGGGCCACTCTTGCCTGGCATGCAATTACCTTAGAAGTTGATCCCAACGATGAAAATACAATTTTTGCAGGAGGATTAAACCTACATAGATCTACAAATGGAGGAACTTCATGGGAAGAAATCTCTTCATGGTTTAATTTTGGATCTTATTATGATCCAAATTTAGAACCGTATGTACATGCAGATCAACATAGTATTATTTTTAAACCGGGGAGCTCAGATACAATCTGCTTTACAAATGATGGAGGTGTATTTCTAACTAAAAACGGAACTGAAACTGATATCACTTTTATAGAAAGAAATAAAGAATTTAACACATTGCAATTTTATACATGTAATTTACATCCGGATTCTGCTACAAATATATTTGTTGGAGGTTTACAAGATAACGGAACTGTAACATATATGGGGAATCCGATAGATAATGAAGAAAGTTTTGTATCCTATGGTGACGGTGCATATTGTTTTTTTACTCGTAATAATAAGCTAATTACAACTGTTTATTATAATAGAGTATATATAAGTAGTAGTACGGGATTAAATAATTATGTAGTTTATACAAGCAATGATTACAGCAGTGGAACATTTATTTCTCCGTCTGATTACGACTATGAAAATGATACCTACTATGCAAATGCAGTAGGCTTTACCGGAAATAATGCAGACAATCTCCTGAGAATTAACAATGTAGTTTCTAGCGAATTAAATAACTATTCATTTGTTGATGTCAATACCGGAAGTAATGTATATTTTTCTCATGTCCGATTAAGCAAATATTCGGATGTAGAAGAAAGAATTTTATTTTTAGGAACTCAGGCAGGTGAACTATTTAAGGTGAAGAATATACAGACTAATCCGGCATCTACTAATATTGGCTCTGACAATTTTCCTTTGGGAAATATCTCATGTGTCACTGAGGGTAAAAATATAAACGAATTACTTGTTACGTTCTCAAATTATGGGGTATCTTCTGTTTGGTATACTTCTGATGGAGGAAACAGTTGGGAAGAAAAAGAAGGAAATTTACCGGATATGCCAATTCGATGGGCAATTTTTGATCCGGAAGATACCTCTAAAGTTGTATTGGCGACTGAAGTTGGAATATGGGCCACTAATAATATTCATAATGAGTCCGTATTATGGGAGCCTATTAACAATGGACTGCCGAATGTAAGAGTCGATATGTTACGTTTAAGAGAATTTGATAATACAATTCTTGCCGCAACACATGGACGGGGTTTATATTATTGTGATTTGGAAGGAGGGTATTCCACCAATTCAAGAACAGTTATAGATACTGAATTAAAAGCCAATATCTATCCTAATCCAACAAGTGGAATTGTTAATATTAATTTTGAAGAAAATAACCTTAAATCTGTTAATATATCCATTTTTAATACGGGTGGCATATTAGTTGAATCATTTGAAAAATACAATAACTCTGGTGAGTTAAGGCTTAATCTTGATTATTTACAAAATGGTACATATATTCTTAAAATAAGTGCCAATAATAAATTAACCACAAAAAAAATACTGTTATATAAATAATTTTAATTCAAGATATAGCTCCTGACAATTTTAGTCAGAAGTTTTTATGTTTTAGAAACAGCATATAAATAAAACTGATTTTTCTCCTTTTTTTTTGAAAAAAATATTCCTAATTATGCGATGGTATTTAACCTGATTCATTCATGAAGTTTATGAATGAACCTTTTAATGAAGAAATTACAGATGGTTTATTGATTTAAATATTTATAATTTCTTGGTAAGGTTAACCTGTACAATTCATAAAAATTGATAGATTATAATATTTATGAATTCATCAGGCTAAATATCCAGATACTTGAATAAAAATCTGCCTGCCCTTTCGGCAGAAAGGCTAGCGATAGGCAGATAATTAATAAATAACTAAATAATCAAAAGATATGTTTAATAAATTAATTGCCGCATTATTACCATACTTCCCTAAGAAATTTGTATGGTTATTTTCAAAACCCTATATAGCTGGTGAAACAGTTGAAGATGCTATAAAAGCTTCAAAAGATTTAAATGCAAAAGGTTGCATGGTAACCATTGACATTTTAGGAGAATTCATTAAAACTTTAGAAGAAGCTGAAGCTAATAAAAATGAGTACATCGAGTTAATTGATCGTGTTGAGAAAGAAGATATTGATGGTAACTACTCTGTAAAACCAACCATGTTTGGTTTATTAATTGATAAGGAAGTTTGTTACAAACACATTCGCGATATAGTTGCAAAAGCTGCAGAATATAATAACTTTATCCGTGTTGACATGGAAGATTCTCCATGTACTGATATGACCATTGAAATTTTTAGAAGGTTAAAAGCTGAATTCCCTAAAAATGTTGGTCTTGTGTTACAAGCATATTTAAAACGTACTCATAGTGATTTGGACAAACTAATGGATATCCATACAGATGAAGTCCCTTTAAATTATCGATTATGTAAAGGTATTTATGTTGAACCTAAAGAAATTGCCTTTAAGAAATATGAAGAAATCAATGAGCATTTCTTAAAAGATATCGATTTCTGTTTAAAAAATGGTGTTTATCCGGGCATTGCAACACACGATAAACCAATCGTTGAAGGATCGTATGAATTAATTGAAAAATATAATGTACCTAAAGAAAAATACGAATTTCAGATGTTGTATGGTGTTACTCCTAAATTACGTCAATCAATTCTAGATAAAGGACACCGTATGAGAGTTTATGTACCTTATGGAAAGCAATGGTTTGGATATTCAACAAGAAGATTAAAAGAAAATCCAAAAATGGCTAATCATATCATGAAAGCTCTTTTCTTTAAAGGATAGTAACCGATATAAAAGAACAAAATTAAAAGATAAAGCCTGCCTACCGGACGAGTAGGTAATCCCGAATCAATGATTCGGGATTTTATTTATTCTTCAAGTTCTTTAAGTAAGTTCTTCAGAAATATGTCAAGTTAAAAATAAAAAAAGCAGAAAAATTATTTTTCTGCTTTTTTCGTTTATATCCAATATCCCTATTCATAGGTAATGACCAATTTAGGATGTAAAGAATCATTAGAATGATCACTAGATGCAAAAAGCATTCTTCGATAATAAGATTCTTCATTCAAGCGCAACATAAAACCAAAACCGGATGTAGGATTATCAATTATATCTATAATAAGGTTGGAAACATCGACAACATAATCTTGCATATCATATTCACTAGCTGGTAACACGACTTGATTCTCTTCAGTTGTTGAAGGCTGTGTATTCCATGTTACCGTATTTTCGTCCCAACTAGATGTTATTCTTTGTAAGATACATTCATTCGAGCCTGAAAGTTGTGAATGCCCTGGACCATGCGTTGTATTCTCACTTACATAAAGGTAAAGTTGAGCATCAACAATTATTGCATCATCTGGTAACAATGATAGATCAAATTCAATTAAACTACGCAATGTTGTTTCATTTCCTCCGGTGGTCCATGCGTTAGCAGTAAACTCTTCATATGTACCAAAATTTCTATCTACATAATCGTAATAATTTCCAATTGTAGCATCTTTTCCGTCTTCGGCATTTGGCCTTAATACTAAAATATTCCCTTCGGATAAAATAATGGTCAATGGTTTTGAAAAATGTTTTTCAAGCGAATCCTTTGAGAATGTTTCAGAATAATCTTCATATCCTGATTTTGTTATTTTAATTGTATACGCGTCATAATTAGCATTTACAGTAATTAAATTAGTAACTGCCTCGAGATTATTATTAAATAAAGTATCTGAACCACTGATTATTAATGCATCTGCCTCGGTTAAATCAAAATTCTGATTAATATCATCATAAATAAATATAGCAGTTAGAAAATTGAATGTCTCAATCTGGTTAAAGCTAAAAGTATTATAACCGAAATCCTCTGGAGTAATATTTTCTGTTGATATTACTTCAGGAGAGATTTTTGTAACATCGTCTTCGAAAACAATAAAATCAATTATCAGCGGATCACTTACCAAATATTCTTTTGATGAGCCTTCTTTAGGAGTTGCATATAAAACATTATTGCTTTCATCAAGTACCATGAAATCAGTTATCTGGTATTCACCAACCAAGAATGAAATTGGAGAACTAATATACTCGTTATTAAACTTATATAATTCAATTTTTTCATTGTAAAATTCATAATCGCCAGAATTGTTTTTGACTGAAAGTAAAAGACTTACTGGTCCTGTTTTAAAAGAATTTTTAAGGTTTAAAAGGTTTTCATTAGATGTAAATCCTAAAACCAGTTCTCCCTTTGCATTAGGATCAAAAGAATCATCTTTATCACAGGAAATAAAAAAGAATAGAATGGTTATACTAACCAAAATTAATTTAGTAATTCTCATAATCAAATATTTAATAGGTTTATAATAGATTACAATTCTAATAAAAAAACCTAAATATCACTAATTAAATTACACTTTTTTAAAAATAACTTAACTAACAAATTTTTCAACCCGGCATGCTGTCAATTTAAAAGCTGCAATTTTTGAGAACGGATCCAGGTCACCTCTTGTTAGCCTGTTTACAGGCGCCTCTGAATAGTGCCAGGGCATAAATAATTCTCCCTCCGCAACCTGATCGCTGGCTTGCAAGGCTGTCACTAGTTCTCCTTGTTTAGAAGTTAACTTAACTTTATCACCATCAGTTAAATCAAATTTTATAACATCACCGGGATTCATTAAAACATACGATTCATTTGCAAAATCAGTTAACGATTTATTCCTTCTGGACATTGTTGAAGTATGGTAATGATACAAAATACGTCCACTATTTAATATAAATGGAAACTCTTTTGAAGTTTGTTCAGATTGAGGAATATACTCAACCGGATTTAAAATTCCCTTTCCATTTGGAGTATTAAACTTTTCCAGGAACAAAGTGCTTGTTCCAGAATGATTCTTGTCAGGGCATGGCCATTGAATTCCTTGATGTTCAATTCTATCATAAGAAATCCCTGCCATTATAGGTGCAGCTTGTGCAATCTCATCGAATATTTCTGACTCAGTATTATAATCTCCCAAACTATACCCCATCTTTTCAGCAATATCAACAATAATTTTCCAGTCATCACGTGCTTCTCCCGGAGATTCGACAGCTTTACGAACCCGGATAACCCGCCTGTCACTATTTACAAAAGTTCCTTCTTTCTCTGCAAACGAAGCTGCCGGTAAAATTACATCAGCAAAAGGAGTAGTTTCTGTATGGAAAATATCCTGTATTACCAGAAAATCAAGTTTGTTTAAAGCTTTTTCGGTATGATTCAAATCCGGATCTGTAAGCATGGGATTCTCTCCCATAATATACATTCCTTTTATTTTTTCGTCATATGCTGCATTCATTATTTCTACGGTCGTTAATCCTGGTTTACCGGAAAGAGCTTCAAAATCAACACTCCATAACTTAGCTATACGTTTCCTGTTTTTTTCATTGGTAATTGGAATATAACCCGGGTAGATTATTGGAGAACAGCCAACATCTGTTGCTCCCTGAACATTGTTTTGCCCTCGAGGTGGGTCAATTCCGGCTCTCTCCTTACCTATCTGCCCTGTAATCATCATCATATTAATTAACGAGAAGACATTATTTGTTCCGGTTACTTGCTGACTCAATCCCATACCTGTTGCAATCATTGCAGTTTTTGCCCTAGCATACATTCGTGCAGCTTCTATGATTTTTTCTTTTGGAACAGAAGTAATTTCCTCGGTCTTTTCAGGTGTATACTTTTCAACCAGTTGCTTTAACTCTTCGTATGCTTCCATTCCCCGATCAACACGTTTTTCAATAAAATCAGGATCGATTAAATCTTCCTTAATTATTGCATGAATCATTCCATTTAATAAAGCAACATCTGTTCCTAAACGAGGTTGTAACCATATATCTGCATATTTCACCAAAGGTGTCCATTTAGGGTCGCACACAATTATTTTCTTACCGGCATATTTCCCATTTTTAACATAAGTTGCTGTCACAGGATGTGTTTCAATTATGTTGTTTCCTGTTACGAATAAACAATCTGTTGTTGCAAAATCTTCTATTGAATTACTTCCGGCTCCATCTCCAATTGATTTCAGCATAGCTGTTACCGTTGAAGCATGGCAAAGGCGAGTACAATAATCAATGTTATTGGTTCCAAATACCACACGAATGAATTTTTGGAATAAATAATTATCTTCATTCGTACATTTAGCTGAAGAATATCCCGCTAATGCATCATGACCATATTTCTCTTTTATTTCTGTAAATTTAGTAGCTATTAAATCTAAAGCCTCATCCCAGCTTGCCTCAACAAATTTTCCATCCCTCTTGATAAGGGGAGTTGTTAGCCTTTCTTTGCTATGAACATAATCGTATCCAAAACGCCCTTTTACACATAACCTTCCATCATTTGGCAATACTCCTTCAACTCCATCGGAACGTACTATCTTACCATCTTGCACTGTTAACTCAAGTTGGCAACCGACACCACAATAAGGGCAGGTTGTTACAACTTTCTTCTCCAAATTCTCTAATTGAATTTCATCTCTATGAGGCTTTTCAACCAGAGCTCCTGTAGGGCACAACTGAATACATTCACCACAACCGTCGCATTCTGATTCGTTCCATTGATCAAATCCAGCTATGATATAAGATGTTATCCCACGTTCCGAAAAAGATAATACATTCTTTCCTTGTACCTCATCACAACCTTTAATACAACGAAAACACTTAATACATTTTGATGCATCGTACGTTAAAACCGGTGAGCTGTCGTCAATTTTATAATTCAAAGTTTTGCTTATATTGGGATATTTTCTGTTTTCATGTTTATCCAAACCATAATGAATTAACCATTCTCTGAACTCATCATGATATGTTCCATCATAATGATCGTTATGTTCGGCCAGTAAATAATCCAAAATATGTTTACGAGTTTCTTCTATTTCCTCATCAAACGCAATTATTTCCATTCCCTCTTTTACACTTACCGTACAAGACATTACTAATCCGTTTGTTCCCTTTATTTTGGTGACACATAACCTACATGCACCTGTTGGAGTTAACTTTTTATGATAACACAGACTCGGAATTTTAATCCCACTGTCATGAGCCACCTGTAATAAATTTGCTCCTTCATTGGCCTGGATATTTTTTCCGTCGATTTTAATATTTATTAATCTACTCATAACTTCTAAAACTCGTTTTCGAAATATTGTTTTAAACTTTTAATTGGAAGAATTGGGGATTGCCCTAATGGACATAAAGAGCTTTTTGCCATGAACTCTGATTCATACAAAAGTAAATCCAATGCTTCAACTCTTCCTATTTTGTTATTCTTTAAATTTTCCATTATATGCAATAATTGGGGCATTCCTATTCTACAAGGCACGCATTTACCGCAGGATTCATGCTTAAAGAATTCCAATATAGAATTTGTAATATCGAATAGTGATCTGCCTTCGGACATAACCATAATAGCTCCTGAACCCAAAACAGCTCCTTTTTCCTTCAAGGTATCAAATCCCATTGGGGTATCTAAAACAGATTCATTTACAAAGGTTCCTGCTGCTCCTCCAAGAATAGCCGCATAAAACTTTTTACCATCTTTAATTCCTCCACCTAATTCATAAATAAGTTGTCTTAGAGTAACTCCCATTTCAACCTCAAAATAACCTGGGTTATTAATATCTCCGCTAATTGTAAATATTTTAGTACCGGGAGAATCTTCAGTACCCAAGCTCGTATACCATTCAGGTCCGTTATAAATTATCGCAGGTATTGTAGCCAAAGTTTCCACATTATTTATCAAAGTAGGTTTACCATTTAATCCCTTTTCTGCCGGAAAAGGTGGTTTAATTCTAGGATAACCACGTTTACCTTCAAGTGATTCAAGCAAAGTAAGTTCTTCGCCACAAAGATAGGAGCCAGCTCCTAATTTTATCTCTACATCAACCGAAAAGGCAGACCCAAAAACATTTTTTCCAATAATTCCTTTTTCCTTGGCTGCAGAAATAGCTTTATTTATACGGTCGATGGACTTGTAATATTCGCCTCTGATATAAACATAAGCTTTTGATGCACCAATAGCATAAGCTGCGATAAGCATACCTTCAAGCATCAGGTGTGGATCGTTTTCCATTATTATCCTGTCTTTAAAAGTACCTGGTTCACCTTCATCAGCATTACAGATTAAGTACTTTTGTTCACAACGAAGACATGCTTCACTAGTAAACTTTTCTTTTAAACCTGCAGAAAAACCGGCCCCACCTCGGCCACGAAGGCTCGATTTTACCATTTCATCAATAATTTCAATATGATGCAGTCCAACAGCTTTTTCAAATGCTTTATATCCTCCCTCATTAATGTAATCATCAATGCTTTCAGGATTTATCTTTCCCAGATTTTTAAGGGTTATTCTTTTTTCTTGTATCACTTTATATAGTTAATTATAATTATCGAAAATTGATTTAAAATCTACATTATCCAAATTCCCAACAACATCTTCATTTATCATCATGCCCGGAGCCTCCTCACATTTTCCAAGACATTCCGATAATTCTAACGTAAATCGCATATCGTCTGTTGTTTCTCCTACTTCAATTGATAAGTTTTTTTTAATTTCTTCAATAACCTTAGTAGAATTTTCCATATTACAAACCGGCGAATTACATACTCTAATTATATACTTACCTCTGGGTTTTAAACTAAACATAGTGTAATAAGTTGCTACTCCATATATATGACTGTATGTGGTATTCAAGTAACTTGCAGCTATTTTCAAATCTTCTTCGCTTAAATAGTTTTGAGAATTATTGTTCTGCAAAGCATGTAAAATATTAAGCATATTTTCATGGTCAGGTTTAAATTGTTTTAGAACTTCCGATCTTTCCATTATTTCTTTTACTTTATGTTATGGTCTGTCTTTTCAATCTTTATTGCACATACTTTTGTCTCAGGTATTTTAGATACCGGATCAATTGCACATATGGTTAATTCATTTGTTGGTGTCTCATGAAAATGAAAGGTTAATGATACTACACCTTTAGGACAAATTTCAGTAATATTTGTTTTTACTCTTACTGCTCCCCTTCGCGATTTTACAGTTACTAGTTCCTCATTTTTTAGATTCAGTTTGTCAGCATCTCTAGGATTAATTAAAAGAAGTTCCTCTTCATTCAATAATTCAAGTCCTTTTACTCGTCTTGACATGGTAGACGTATGAAAATGATAAAGGCTTCTATCTGTAGTTAGAATTAGAGGATATTCTTTGTCTGGCAGCTCTGCGGAAGCCTTATATGAAATAGGGAAAAATCGTCCTTTCCCACCGGGTCTTGAGAATTTGTCCTTATGAAGGAACTTTGTTCCCGGGTGATTTTTATCTAAGCAAGGCCACTGTAATCCCAATTCTTCAATTCTATTATACTTTATTCCTCCATAAATTGGAGCTACTTCATTAATCTCATCCATTATTTCCTCTGCAGAATTAAATTCAAAACCGGTTGCTCCTAATTTTTTAGCAATCCCACAAGTTATCTGCCAATCGTCTCGCGCTTCTCCCGGTGGATCAACTAATTTTCTTACTCTCTGAACTCTTCTTTCGGTATTGGTAAAAGTACCTTCTTTTTCCGCAAAAGATGTAGCCGGTAGAATAACATCGGCATATTTAGCGGTTTCCGTAAAAAAGATATCCTGAACTACAAAAAAATCAAGTTTATCAAGTACTTTCTTCACATGATTAGCATCTGCTTCGCTTAACACCGGATTTTCACCCACCTGGTATAACGATTTTATTTGTCCTTTTTCTATCTGATCAAATATTTCGGTATGAGTTAATCCAATATCGGCATTTAACTCAACATCCCAATATTTTTCAAATTTCTCTTGTATTTCCGGAACAGTTACTTTTTGATATCCAGGATATACATTTGGTAAGGCTCCCATGTCACATGCTCCCTGGACATTATTTTGTCCTCTTAAAGGATTTACTCCTGATGATTCTTTTCCCACACTACCGGTAAGTTGAGCCAGATTACTTATTGCTAAAACATTATCGGTACCATGTGAATGTTGTGTGATTCCCATAGCGAATATTAATGACGATGGTTTGTTAGTTGCATACAATCTGGCAGCTTCGACAATCTTTTCTTTAGGAACTCTGGTTATTTTTTCGCATGTATCAAGGTCAAATTTATTCAGCGACTCAATAAAATCATCATAATCTTCACATCTGTTTTTTATAAACCCGGAATCTTCAAGTTTTTCATCTACAATAACTTTCATCATTCCCATAAGCAATACTACATCTGTACCTGGTAACTGTTGTAAATGAATATCAGCAAATCGGCAAAGGTCAATTTCTTTAGGATTAGCAACAATGATTTTCGCACCACGCCTCTTAGCTTCTTTGATATGTAATCCGATTATTGGATGAGCAGCAGTGGTATTTGAACCAATCGAAAAAATAGTAGCTGCATTTGTAAATTCATCAATTGAATTGGTCATAGCTCCGCTGCCAAAACTTTGCACTAGTCCTGCAACAGTAGGTGCATGACATAAACGAGCACAATGGTCAACCGTATTTGTACCCATTACCGCTCTGGTAAATTTCTGAATTACATAATTATCTTCGTTTGGTACTTTAGCTGATGATAAAGTAGCAAATTTATCTCCTTTCGAACTTGCAAACTTTTTAGCAACTAAATCCAATGCTTCTTCCCAATCTGCTTCTGTAAACTCTCCGTTTTTCTTTATAAGTGGTTTGGTGAGCCGTTCCGGATGGTTAACAAAGTTGAACCCAAAGCGTCCTTTTACACAAAGCCTTCCCTTATTAACAATGCTATCTCTATCGCCTCTTGCACTTACTAATTTATTATCCCGAATACCGAAGTATATATTACAGCCTACACCACAATATACGCAAACTGATTTAACTTCGCGTGTTGGTAATTTTTCATCTTTGGGATATAAAGCACCAACCGGACACCTAACAACGCATTCTCCGCATGATTCACAAACCGATTCTTTAATTGATCGATTTCCAAAAGTACTTACCACTGTCTCAAATCCCCTGTAACCATAGTCCAATGCATTTGTTCCTTGAACTTCATTACATGTTCGTATACAGATACCGCACGTAATGCATTTATTATGGTCAAGCGTAAAAAAAGGATTGGATTCATCTTTTTCAATAAGAGGTTTTGTACGCCGCAAACTATTCAATCTTTTTTCATTAACGCCTACATATGCCGTTACCTCCTGTAATTTACATTGATTATTATTATGACAATTTGTACAATCTTGTATATGGTTTGAGTGAATTAATTCAAGAGTTGTTTGTCTGATCAATGATATATCCTGGCTTTCTGTCCTTATAATCATATTATCCTCAACGGGAGTTTTGCAAGCAATAATTTGCCCCCGCCTACCCTCAACTTCAACCATACACATTCTGCAATTACCTGTTGGAATAAGGTCCGGATGATGGCAAAGGTTTGGAATATAAATACCATTCTCTGTTGCAACATCAAGAATAGTTTTTCCGCTTTTTGCAATTAAATTTAAGCCATCGATTATTACGTTAACCTTTTCCACAATTAATCCTCCGCAATTTTATTTCCGGGATAAACCTCAATTGCACTAAATTTATCAGGGCATTTATCCATACACATTCCACATTTTATACATAGCGATTGGTCTATTTTATGCAGCTTTTTTGGATAACCGCTGATTGCAGAAACCGGGCATACCTTAAAACAAATATGGCAACCCGTACACTTATCAGGTAAAATATCGTAATAAATAAGATCCTTGCAAACTTTAGACGGGCATCTCTTATTTTGAATATGTTCTATATATTCATCCTTAAAATATTGAATCGTTGTTAACAGAGGATTAGGAGCAGTTTGCCCTAAACCACACAAAGATCCATTTTTGATACCTTTTCCTAAATCCTCCAACAAGTCCAAATCTTCCATTGTTCCTTTACCTGAAACAATGTCTTCCAATATATCAAGCATTTGTTTGGTTCCTAACCTACATGGAGTGCATTCCCCACAAGATTCTTTATGCGCAAAATCAATAAAATATTTTGCCACATCCACCATACAATTTTCTTCATCCATCACAACCAAACCTCCGGATCCCATAATGGTTCCAGCCTCTGTCAGAGATTCATAGTCAACTTTTAAATCTATCATGCTAGCTGGCACACAACCTCCCGAAGGACCACCTGTTTGTATAGCTTTCAGTTTTTTATCTGCACTTACACCTCCGCCAATTTCATAAATAATTTCCTTTAATGAAATTCCCAAAGGCACCTCAATCAAACCTGTATTTTTTACTTTTCCGACCAATGCAAATGTTTTGGTTCCCTTACTTTTTTCTGTACCAAATTTTGAGAACCAACCAGGTTCATTTTGCAAAATTCTGGCAACAGATGCTAAAGTCTCAACATTATTAATAATAGTGGGTTTACCCCATAAGCCTGATACTGCAGGAAATGGCGGCCTGGGGCGTGGCATTCCTCTTTTCCCCTCAATTGAAGCAATAAGAGCCGTTTCTTCACCACAAACAAAAGCTCCCGCTCCTTCTTTTATTTCAATTTTAAAGTCAAATCCCGAACTAAGTATATTTTCACCTAATAAATTATTTTGCTCTGCTTGAGAAATTGCCTGTCTTAATCTTTCAAGTGCTAAAGGATATTCTGCCCTGCAATATATATATCCGGTATTTGCTCCAATTGCATATGCTGCGATAATCATACCTTCAATTAACGAATGAGGATCTCCTTCAATCAACGACCTATTCATAAAAGCACCAGGATCTCCTTCATCGGCATTACAAATTAAATATTTAGCATCGTTTTGCTGATCCTTACAAAACTGCCATTTCTTCCAGGTTGGAAAGCCAGCGCCACCTCTTCCTCTTAACCCGGATTCTTTAATCCTTTCAATTACCTCTTGTGAAGAAAGTTGAAAGGCTTCTTGTAAACCACTATATCCTTTTTTGGCCAGATAATGGTTTAAATTAGTTGGGTCAATTATTCCGCAGTTTTTGAGCACTAATCTTTCTTGTGGCTTTAAAACAGAGGTTTCCCATATGCCATTCAAATTATCTAATTTAGTATCACCAAGCGTTCCAATAATATTTTCATTTACAATTTCATTATTAATTAAATATGCATCAATTAGTTTTTCAGCATCATTTTCACTCACTTTACCATAAACAAAGTGTGGGTTACCAGGATTATAGATACTTACAATCGGTTCCAGATAACACATACCAATGCACCCAACTTCAATAACTTTGCACTCAATATTTTTTGATGAAATCTTTGAGCTCAGCTTTTCTATTAAGGATGAAGCGCCAGCCGACCTTCCACAAGTGGCATTACCAACCAAAATTGCCGGCACAGAACCATTTACTAAATCGTTCCATTCTGCTATCGCTTCTTTTTTTAATGAAATAAAATCCATCATTATTTTTTATCCTTTGATATAGAAAATATTTTCTCCACCTTCTTTGGTGTTAGATTTGCTTCTACAGTATCATTAACCATTGCACATGGAGCAAGGCTGCATGCGCCAATGCAGGCGACATTTTCAAGTGAATATTTTAAATCTTCAGATGTTTCTCCTACCTTAATTCCAATTTGATTTTCAACCTCTTCCTGGATACGTGTAGCACCTTTAACATGACAAGCTGTTCCCCTGCACAACATAATATGTCTTTCTCCTTTTGGTGTAAACCTGAATTGAGTATAAAAAGTTGCTACTCCATAAACCATACTAGCAGGAATCCGAATAAACCGGGATATTTCTTCCATAGATTCATCGGATAAAAATCCCAAATTTTCCTGTACTTTTTGAAGTAACGGTATTAGTTCCTCTTCCTTACCCTCGAATGAAGAAAATGTTTCTTTCAACTTTTCATTCATAAAAAAGTATTTAGGTATTTATATCTGATAAATTTAAACTAAGTATCGAAATATATCAATATATGAGATTAATATAGACTGATTTTAATTTATATTAAACTAATTGAACACTTAGTTATATTTAGTGTTATAGCACTATATTCTAAATAATAAAATTATGCCTATTATAGAATTACTTATTTTATCAATCGTTTTATTATTCATTGCTGTGTTAGCTTTATCGGTACGGTTAATTTTTACAAAAAAAGGAGAATTTAGAGGCGGTTCTTGTAAAAGCCGTCCAAATGAATTAAAAACGGAAGGAGTCGGTTGTGGTTGCGGTAGTGGTTGTGAAACAGTAAATTAATTCCAATTTACTTATTTAGCGCTAGAAATCAAGAAGATATTTTGTATCTTGGAGTCAAACTATCAGTTATATTGTATGGCTCGTATCATTTCTGTTATTAATAATAAAGGTGGAACCGGTAAAACAACAACCGCTTTAAATCTAGGAACTGCTTTATCAAAATTAAAGTTTAAAGTTTTACTTATCGATTTTGACAGCCAAAGTAATTTGACATCAGCACTTGGTGTTAGCAGAGTCGAAAACCATATAGGCAAATTATTATTAAAAGATTCTGCAGTAGATAATACTATCCTTAAATTGAATCATTTATCATTAATTCCATCAACTAACTACTTATTGGATTATGAATACAGAATAAATAACGAACCGGGACGTGAGTTTCTTTTAAAAGAAACCCTGGATCCGATACAATCAAAATATGATTATATATTAGTTGATTGTGCGCCTAGTTTAGGAACATTTGCTATAAGTTCATTGGTAGCTGCAGATTATTATATTGTTCCAATGCAAGCCGAAAACTTCGCATTTATTGGTCTAGATAAAATAATACAGATTACCGATAAAGTGAAAAAAAGAATGAATCCCAAAATAGAAATGGGAGGAATATTATTCGTGAAATTTTCAACCAGAACTAAATTCGGAAAAGCTGTTATTAAAAGCTTATCCGAAAATGAAAGATTCAAACATAAGGTTTTTGATACAAGAATTAGAACAGATATTTCTCTTATGGAATCAACAGCATTCGGACAAAATATTTATGATTATGCACCAAGATCAAGAGGTGCTGAAGATTATTTAGATTTAGCAAAAGAATTATTACAGAAATATGGCAAAAACTAAAAAGGATATATCCAAATTTCAGGAAGCTCTTTCTTCAAACACTGAATTTCTTAATGAAGATAATTTAGAAAATGAAGTTTTATTTGGAGATGAGATAAAGGGTAACCAAGTGGTTTCGATAGATGGCCTGATTTTTAAAAAATTGAAAATTCTGGCTATGTACAATAAAAGGGAAATGTGTGAGGTAATTCGTGAGGCTTTAAATCATTATTTACGACTTAAAAAGTTAGATATTGAAGCTGCGATGTTTGAGTTAACTAAAGAAAAAGAATGACAATTGTCATTGCGAACCTGCCGCAGGCAAAAAGTGAAGCAATCTAATTTGTTATATAAAAATAGATTGCTTTGTTCGTTCCTTACTTGCACTGATCTTCAATGGTTTTATAAGCGGTATTTATATAATTCGCTTAGAGCCTGATAATAATCTCTCTCAACCATTAAATATTCATCGTATATCTCGTAGTAATAAAACATCTCGATAAAGAATTCTATCACAGAAATTTCACCATTTTTTAATGATACATTTAATAATTCCTGGCTATTAACAGAACCTAAAACCGATTGATAATTTTCAAGATTTTCTTTTAAAGTTAAAATTTGATCATACCTTATCCTTGTTTCAGCAACTTTAGATTCATTCAAGGAAATGGCACTTAAATCAAAATATTCTGATTCAATTTTAGCTTTTTGAATTGTCCTTTTGCTACTCCACAGTGGAATTGACACCCCAACTATCACACCTTTAAATCTTTCATTAACAATTGTCTCACTACTATAGCCCAAACTAAACTTAGGTAACTGCAAATTCTTAGTAATTTTAAGTTGCCTATTTGAGGCTTCGGCTGCTTTTTGTTGAGAAAGTAATTCAGGATCTGAAGAAAGTCTTTCAAAAAGAAGAGAATCTAATTCAATTAATGGTTGTTCCTGATAATCATCAACTGAAATATCAAGATCATTTCCTCCATTGAGTTTTTTTATATTTTCTTTAATAATTAATAATTCAGACTTTAATAATTTTTCTTCTTTTTTAACTTGCATCAAATGAAGTTTCGTTTTATTCACTTCCAAAGCATTTGCATCGCCCACTTCCAATCGAATCAAATATGCATTATGAATATCATCAGCAAATTTCAATCGTTTATCATTTATTGCTGTTTTTTTCATTAAATATACATATTCATTCAAAAGTATTTTAACTTCATTTAAGACATCTTGTTTTAGAATCAAATGGTTATATTCCTCCTGGTTAATCATTAAATTAGCATAAGCCTTATGATTTATATAATAATAAGGCATTTGAAATGATTGACTCACCTCAAAAACTTCCCTGGTTCCAGGAACAGAAGAATTATCAGGAAAATATCCATACGTTAACTTAGGACCTTCAGGTAGATTATCTTTCTTGTATTCATATGATTTACTTTCAATATATTTTTTCCCTGCTTGTATATCTTTATTATTTTCTTCAATAGTATTTAAAATCTCATCAAATGATTGAGAAAAAACGCTTGCTGATAGAAATAATAATGAAATAAATATTGTCTTAGTTTTCATCTTTTATCTCCTTTTTGTGAATTAAATAATAAATTACCGGAACAAGATAAATATTTAACAATGTTGACGTTAATAGTCCTCCAAGAATAACCTTGGCCATTGGACTTTGAATTTCATTCCCGGATACGTCTCCTTTAATTGCCAAAGGTATTAAAGCCAGTGCTGCTGTTAAAGCAGTCATCAAAATAGGATGCAAACGATTTGCCGAACCTGAAGTAATATAAGTTTTCAAAGGTACGCCTTGCAACTCTAATTGTTGATAATGTGACATAAGTAATATTCCGTTTCGGGTAGCAATACCAAACAAAGTAATAAAACCAATAATTGAAGGAATACTTATAATTCCCGATGTAAAAAATATTGTGAATACGCCACCAATTAATGCAAGAGGTAAATTCACCATAATTATAGCTGCAAGTTTCAGGTCTTTCAACTCTTGATACAACAGTAAGAAGATTATAAGAATTGCAATAGCCGAAACCAACATTAACGTTTGGGATGCTCTTGCTTCGCTTTCGAATTGCCCACCATACTGAATCATATAATTTTCCGGTAAGGTAATGCTTTCATTAATTTCCTTCTGAATATCAGTTACAACACTTCGCAAATCTCGTTCAGCTACATTCGCAGAAATAACAACTTTTCGTTGCACATTTTCCCGGCTTATTGAACTTGGGCCGGCAACGGAAACTATATTCGCAACTTGCTCCAATGGTACTTTCTTGCCATCTTCAGTATCGATTAACGCACTTCTAATTCCTTTAATAGATTCTGTATAATCTTTATTTAAGCGAATTATTAAATCAAACTTTCGTTGGCCTTCGTAGATATCACCTAGCTTTTCTCCGGCAAATGCCAGCTCAACAAACTCGTTAAATGTATTCATTGAGATTCCATAACGAGCTAGCATTTCACGATTTGCTTTTATCTGAATCTGTGGGATTTCAACTTGCTGCTCAACGTTTACATCAACCAATCCAGGAACACTTGCTATGGTATTCTGAATTTGATTACCAATAGTAAACATTTTGTTAAGATCAGTTCCAAAAAGCTTTATGGCTATATTTGCGCGTGTCCCGGAAAGCATGTGATCAATTCTGTGTCCTAATGGCTGACCTACGGTAGCTGCAATTCCCGGAACACCCGCAAGCTTATCGCGAACATCTGCCATAAATTCATCACGGCTTCTTTCATCCAGTTCAAAATTCACATCAATCTCTGCACTGTTAGTGGTTAGAGAATGTTCATCCAATTCACCGCGTCCCGTGCGTCGTGCCGTACTTGATACCTCAGGTATTGCTAAAAGTTCTGTTTCAATAAGATTACCTAAACGATTGCTTTCTTCCAATGAAATTCCAGGTTTACTAATTACAGAAATCGTTAAAGCACCTTCGTTAAATTCCGGCAAGAAACTACGTCCCATAGTAGAAAGTGCTACTAACGAAATTATAAACAAGCCAATTGCTCCAAATAAAACAACTTTTTTATAGCGCAGAACCCATTCTAAAGTTTTAATATACCCTCTATTTAACTTTGTAATAAACCAACTGTCTTTCTCTTTACGTATTAAATATCTTTCGTTAGATAGCATCAGCTTGCAAAGAAGTGGTGTTAGTGTCATTGCTACAATAGTTGATATACATAATGAAACAATATAAGCAATACCTAAAGGTTTTAACATTCTGCCTTCCATTCCTGTGAGGAAGAATAAGGGCACAAATGCTGCAATAATTATAAATGTTGCATATATAATTGAAGCTCGAATCTCTTTTGAAGCCTCATAAACCACGTGGAATGGAGATTCTCTTTCTTTTTTAGGTAGTTTATGATTTTGCCGCAATCGTTTATATACATTTTCTACATCGATAATTGCATCATCAACCAGAGATCCAATAGCAATGGCCATTCCACCCAAACTCATTGTATTAATATTTAATCCGAGTAGTTTTAATACGATAATGGTTCCTAACAAAGAAATTGGAATTGCAATAACAGAAATAATTGTAGTTCGGAAACTACCTAAAAAGATGAATAGAATTAAAATTACAAATATGGCACCTTCAATTAATGCTCTTTGTACATTGTATACCGATTTTTCAATAAAATCCGCCTGACGAAAAATTTCACTGTCTAATGTAACATCTGCTGGAAGTGTTTTTCTCAACTCTTCCAGATTTTTTTCGATATTTTCAGTGAGCTTTAATGTATTTGTATTAGGTTGTTTCGATATAGAAAGTATAACAGATGGTTTTGCATTTTGAGATGCATAACCCATTTTAACAGCTGAACCTATTTTAACTTCTGCCACATCGTTAACCAATACAGGCCTTCCGTTCAATGTTTTTACATAGGAGTTTCTCAACTGCTCAAGATCGAATGTTTTACCAATTCCACGAACTACGTATTCGTTACCATATTCGCGTACAACGCTACCCGCTGAATTATTACTAATTCCTTCGCAAACTGTAGCTAATTCTTCCAAAGAAACACCATAATATTTCATTTTTATAGGATCTGCTAAAACCTGATATTGTTTATAATCACCACCAATTATGGTTACCTGCGAAACTCCACCAGTTGCCAATAGCACGGGTTTTACATTCCAGTCTGCAATAGTTCTTAAGTCCATTAATGAGGTAGAATCAGATTGTAATCCTATAAATAAAATCTCACCCATTACAGACGATTGCGGAGCTAACATAGGCTGTCCGATATTTAAAGGCATTTGACCTGCAAGCGTTACCATTTTTTCGCTTACGACCTGTCTTGCTTTATATATATCTGTTCCCCAATCGAACTCAACCCAGACAAAAGAAAACCCCTGGCTCGATACGGAACGCACACGACGCACATCCGTTGCACCATTAACAGCCGTTTCTATAGGGAAAGTTACCATTCTTTCTACTTCTTCTGCTGCCATTCCATGCGCATCTGTCATAACAACAACCGTAGGTGCTGTTAAATCCGGAAACACATCCACATCCATTCTTTGAGCCGTATAAAAACCCGTAAACATAAGAGCCGCAGCACTAAGAAGTATAAAGAACTTATTGTTCAAGGAAAATTTTATAATATTATTTAACATAGTATTTCAATTTTAGTGAACATGTCCTGCATGAGGGTCTAAACTATTTGAAACTGCAGCCAGTTTTACAATAATCGCACCTTTTGTAACTATCCTGTCCGTTTCTTTAATTCCGGTAATGATTTGCGTTTTTATTCCATCGGATAACCCGATTTTCACCTCTCGTTTTTCAAACATCTCAGGTGTAATCTGTACAAATACAAAATAGTTAGCTTGCTCTTCCACCAATGCAGAATTCGGCACTAATAAGGCTTTTTCTTTTGAGTTAGTTTTAATAAATATTTCTACAAAACTTCCGGCTAAAAAGTTCTCATTGTCATCAATCTGAAAATTTACAGGTATTAAAAATCCTTCATCTCCATCAATATGTTTACCATAAGAAAGTAACTTGCCATTTAATTCCCTTTCTGAATAGTATTTATTATTTGTAGTTGATTTTATATTGAATGATGTAATTGAGCTTAAGTAAGGGAAATAACTTTGCTGAACTTCAGCTTTTACAATAAGCTTATGTTCTTCTTTGCAAACAGAAAATAAAGCTTCACCAGCTTCTACATATTGCCCATTTTCCACATATACATGGTTAATTGTACCTTTCTCAGAAGAAAAAACAACCTGTCCACTCTCATTAAAATTACTTTCTAAATTCTCGAACACAGCTTTTGCATTTTCATAAATAACCTTGGCTTCTTCTACTTCTTTTTCTGAAACAATTTGATTTTGCGATAAAGCCAGTTTTCTTTCATAATCTGCTTTTGCAGCTTCGAAATTGTTTTTTGCTTCCAGAAATCGAACTTCTGCGTTATCGTTTGCTAAACCATTGCCGGAAATAGTTAAAAATGACTCGCCGCTTTTTAACTCCTGCCCCTCAAGAATATTCTTATGAAATTTAACTACTCCATTGGTTTTAGCCGTAATTAGTGTTTCGCTGTTTTGATCTGGTAAAAGTTGAGCTGATGTTTTAATGACTTTTCCAAAGTAGTCAAAAGATGGATATTCGGTTCTAAAATCAATTTTCCAGGACTGCTCCTTCGTAAAATTAATAGCATTTACATGCTCAGATTGTTTTTTATTAGCTATATGAATTGCTGAATGTTCATCGTCATAAACAACTATTTCTGTTTCAATTATATGCTTTTTATCAGAATTAATTTCAAAAGTTAATCTTCCGGAACCACTCATTTCGGGTTTTAGGGAAAATTTAAAAATCCCTGGAGTTTCGCTCGTTTCAACTGTCTGTTTATTTTCACCACTTCCAACTTTTAATATTGCAGTTACCGAAGCATTAGTTAGAGGTTTAAAGCCTGGTATTGAAGTAAAATGAGCAACTATTTCAGAGTCATTACCTTTTGAAAATGGATCTGCTTCTGCAAATAACTCATAATAATTTGAATATTCAATTAGTTGAAGTTTTACGTCACCATGATCGTAACTGCTATGATCATGATCGTGTTCATGATTATCTGATTCTTTAATACTACAACTTACTGTAAATATGGTCAGAATCAGAATAAATATTGAAACTTGTTTCATTTTATCTAAAATTTATTATGTATTTAATATGAATTCAAGTTAGAAGTTAATATTAACCTCTAAGCTTCTATCTATGTATATAGTTGTATTAACCTATAGATGGTGGTCCTCTGAGGTGATTTGTTTTCGGTAATTGTTCAAAAACAATTTTAGTATGGAAAGTAAAATTATCCGATTTTTCTGTAATTGGGTATGAAAAAAAGGTACTTTCATTATTTGCTATAAAAGTTTTATCTATTGAAATTCCCGTTAAAACGTCTACATGGAAATGGCACACATGCTCATGGCGATCATGATTACATTTATGAACCTGTTCATTGTTCAGATCATCATCGTGATTGTGAGAATGGTGGCAATCGTTATGGTGGTCATGTGAATGGCTCCTATCCGAATAAAACTTCTCGACATGATGGTGATGCGGAATAACGCTATGGGCAAAGATAATTGCCCACGCTAAAAATAAAATAGATAATATTATTTTTTTGTTCCTTATCACAGGTCAAATATAATGAATAATTCCATTTTTACTATGATATGAAAAAGGGCACCTGGTTAAAAGTGCCCATAAAATACATTTAATTTTATTTATTCATATTTAAGAATGGTTGCAGGATTAGCTCTAGATGCTTTTAAAGATTGATATAATACTGATATCTGGGCAATAAACATAACAAGGATTCCTGCTAATAAAAAAACGTAGTAATCAAGTCCTGTTCTGTAAGAAAAATTCTGCAGCCATTTATCCAAATAAAAATATGCAAATGGCCAGGCTATTATCATCGAAACTATTACCCATTTTGTAAATTCCCATGTTAGCATTCTTGTAATTGTTTGACTGGAAGCTCCGTGGGCTTTTCTTATTCCTATTTCTTTTGTTCTTCTTTCTGTCATATATGATGCTAACCCAAACAACCCTAAACAGGATAGAAATATGGCTATTGCGGCAAAAATTCCAAAAAGGCTACCTAACTTTTGTTCAGACTTATAAAGTTTATCATATTCTTCATTCAAAAACTTAAAATCCATAGGAAATTCACCATTAAACTGATTCCATACTTCATTAATTTCCTTAATTGTCTTTTGTATTTCTGTACCATCAATTTTTATGAATATATAACCATATACATTTTTATTTAATGCAAGTACTAATGGTTCAACAGGTCTGTGTAAGGATTTAAAATTAAAATCTTTCATAATTCCAATTATGTATCCCTTTGTATCCCAGAATTCAAACCATTTACCAATTGGCTCTTTAAGTTTCATTTGTTTTATTGCAGTTTCATTTAAAATAAAATTAGAAGAATCGGCAGGCCTGCTAAGATCGAAGTTTCTGCCTTCGATAAGATTTATATCAAAAGTTTGAACATATTCATGATCTGCAAAATACCAGTGAATTAGAACATGATCTTCTTCAGATTGTGTAGTATCCCTATCTTCCCAATCAATTCCTGTTGTAGAATTAACTGTATAAGTTGGAATATTATTTGAATAAGTAACATTACTTACACCGCTTAGATTTTTTAATTCGGTTTTTAATGAAAAATAGTTATCATATAAATCACCTCTTATAGATGTATAAAGAATCTGTTCTTTATTAATTCCCAAATTTCTTTTTTGTATATAATTAAGTTGTTTGTAAACGAAAAAAGTTCCAATAATTAAGGCAATAGATAAAGTAAATTGAAATATAACAAGTACTTTTCTAAAAATCGATGATCCTGATTGAACATCTCCTTTTAGCACATTAACAGGGATAAAAGAAGATAAATAAAATGCCGGGTAACTGCCTGCCAATAATCCCGTGAATAATAGAATTAATAATAAGCCGTATAAAAATTGACCGTTTGAATAATTAACTTCTAAAGCTTTACCGGTAAACTGATTTATATAAGGTAATAGTAACTCAACACTTATTATTGCTAAAAAATAGGAAATAATGGTCAATATTAATGATTCTCCAATAAATTGAAATATTAACTGTCGCCGTGAAGCACCTGAAACTTTTCTAATTCCTACTTCGCGAGCCCTTCTGGTTGCCCGGGCTGTTGAAAGATTCATGTAGTTAATAACGACAATCAGTATAATTATTAAACCAACAACAGAAAAAAGATAAACATATTGATATTGTATTTCGGTATGTGAATATACATCAATATTAAAATCAGATTTTAAATGTATCTCACTTAATGGCTGTAAATAGTAAGTTTGATTAATCTCATAATCGTAAACCTCTTGTGCACTTTCCGTAAACTTACTATTCATACTTTTATAATCTGTATTATTATCAAATAGTACATATGCATAATAATAGTTATTGTTCCAACTAATATTCCATCCAATTTCTTCCAATCTTTTAAATGGAACTAAAGCATTGAATTGTAAATGAGAATTTGACGGCACATCTTCAACAACACCAACTACAGTATAAATGCTTGATTGGTTTATCATTATATCTTTTCCTATTGGATTTTCCTGCCCAAAGCATTTTCTCGCAAATGATTCTGTAATAAGCATACTGGTGGTTAACTCCTTAAATTGTTCAAGAGATCCTTCTTTAATCCTAAAACTGAAAATATCAAAAAACTCCGGATCGACATAACCGTATCCGTCATCATAAAACTTTTTATCACCGCACGTAAACAATAGCTTACTTGTATATGGCCTAAATCTTGCCGATTTTAAAATTTCCGGAAACTCTTCATCAAACTTTTTTACCATTGGTGCCGGAGTTGCAGCAACTTTAAACTCACCATCGGTATGTTGTTGAGCTTGTACTAACCTATATATGGATTCATAATTTTCATGGAATTTATCATAATTAAGTTCATCTAAAATCCATAAATAGATAATCACCGAACATGCTAAGCCCGTTGCTAAGCCTAAAATATTTATTACCGTGTATCCCTTATACCGAATTAAAAACCGATATGCTATAAGTAAATAATTCCTTAACATAATTTATCAAATTTAATATTTACTACTAATAGTCCAAAAAGATGCCAAATAAAAAAAAGTCTCATATTCAATATTTTATAAAAATTATACTTTGTACATTTGTAACATAATGTTACATTAAAGTGTAACAATACATTACATTTATGGTAGAAAATAAACTATTGATAATTGATGATGATCAACAATTACTTGATACACTTTCATTAGTACTAAAATATGAGTTTGAAAAAATCAATACTATTAAAAATCCAAATCTGGTTCCGGAAATAATTAAAAAAGAACGATTTGATGTTGTTTTATTAGATATGAATTTTTCGGCTGGTAAAACAACTGGAAATGAAGGGTTATTTTGGTTAAGAAAGATTAAAGAATTTGATCCCGAAGCTACGGTTGTTATGATTTCTGCTTATGCAACCATTGATTTAGCAATAGAAATAATGAAAGAAGGTGCTGTGGATTTCATTTTGAAACCCTGGGAAAATCAAAAGTTAATTGCCACCCTTAAGTCTGCATGTAAGCTAAGTAAAACTAGGGATGAATTAGCGAAAAGTGAAGCTCTAAATACCTCAATTAATAATGACCTGGAAAGCGAACTCTCTTTAATGGACAGCAGTTCTCCGAAAATGCAAAAAGTACTTGATACAATTAAAATTGTTGCGCCAACAGAAGCGAATGTATTAATATTAGGAGAAAACGGAACCGGAAAAGAAGTCATTGCACGAGAAATCCATCGTAACTCATTGCGCAAAAACAAATATTTAGTGCAAGTTGATCTTGGTTCAATATCCGAAAGTTTATTTGAAAGTGAATTGTTCGGACACGTAAAAGGAGCTTTTACAGGTGCAATAGCAAATAAATTAGGCAGGTTTGAAATTGCCAGTGAAAGTACATTATTTTTAGATGAAATAGGAAACATTTCCATTACGCATCAAGGTAAGCTATTATCGGCAATACAAAATAAAGAATTTTACCCGGTAGGAAGTGAAAGAATTGTAGAATCTAATGTGCGTATAATCTGTGCAACAAATAAAAACCTGGAGTTATTGGTTGAAGAAAATAATTTTCGTGAAGATTTACTTTATAGAATAAATACAATTCAATTAGAAATACCACCATTAAGAGATCGAAAAGAAGATATTAGAAAACTTGCAGAATTTTTCCTTAATCGATTCAACGATAAATACAACAAACATTGCCGGCTGCAGAAAAGTACAATCAAATATATTGAATCTTATGATTGGCCGGGAAATATCAGAGAATTAAAACATACAATTGAAAGAGCTGTGATTCTGGCAAACAAAGATCAACTTATAATAGATCAGATTGGTTCTGTAAAGCATGGAACTGAGATGAAAGCTGAACGTAAAACCTGGAATGAAATCGAGAAATTTTATTTAAGGAAAACTTTTAATAAATATCATGGAAATATATCTGAAATTGCACGTGAATTAAATCTTTCGCGTCCATCCATATATCGTAAAATCAAAAAACATGGTTTATAAAAATTTCTACATAGGAATCCTGATTATCGCAGTTTCAATTATTGGAACAGCTTACGCAATTAGTTGGATTGGTTTTAATGAGGAATATATTCATACTTTAATATTTTTACATATATTATTTGGCCTGGAGTTTGTATGGCTCATCACTTTTGTAAATAAAACCAATAGAATGCTGGATAGGTTTTTCTCTTCGATTAAAGAAGATGGCACATCTATTAAATTTGAGAGCACTATGGAAGAAAGCACCTTTAAATTACTTTCAAAAAGATTAAACAATGTTGTTGAAACCATTCAAAAAACGAGGATTGAAAAAGAAAATGAACATTACTTCTTAAAATATTTGGTTGAGCATATTAATACCGGAATAATTTCTATACTTAATAATGAAAGAATAGATTTATTAAATAAGACGGGAGTAAATATTTTAGGCACTCATGAGTTATATAAAATTACAGACTTGAAAAAATTCGGCAAACAATTCTATAACAACATTATACGAATCCGAGCTGGAGAATATTTTCTAACCAAAATCATAATTCAAAACGAAATTAAAGACATATCATTACGAGCATCTGAATTTAAGCTTTTTAAAAATCAAGTGAAATTAATATCATTTCATGATGTCCACCAAGAGATAGAACAAAAAGAAATAGATGCATGGCAAAAAATTATAAGAATACTTGCGCACGAAATTTCAAGTTCTGTCTCGCCAATTCGTTCGTTAAGCGATCATTTAATTACATTAATTAATAAAGATGATCCAAAATATTTAAATGATGTTAAAGATGGTGTAAATATTATTCATCAAAGAAGTGACGGGTTAATGAACTTTGTTTCGAAATACCGACAAGTAACAGATATTCCAGAACCTATATTAAAACCAATATCATTAAATGAAATTATTAGTGATTTAGAGCTTATATCCAGCGCAGAATTTAATTTAAAATCGTCGTTAAAAATCCATAGACCCGAAGAAGAAATCTTAATTAATGCCGATAAGAATTTAATTATGCAAGCTGCTTTAAATATTATAAGAAATGCATCAGAAGCCGTTAAATCAATTTCCAATCCGATGATTAAAATTACAGGAAATGTGAATTACAATAAGGCCGTTCTGGAAATTACTGATAACGGTATAGGAATTGACTTCGAAGATCTTGAAAATGTCTTTATACCTTTTTTCAGCACAAAAGAAAATGGTTCGGGTATTGGTTTAGCAATTGCAAAGCAGTTAATTAATAAACAGGGAGGCCGAATTGATATTCAATCAAAACCGGATAAAGGTACATCCGTTAAAATTTATTTCGAATACTATAAAAATTAATATTTCTTTCACTTTAATGTTGTAATTATAGTATAATTTTGAGTCAAAAATCACATGCGTATTAAAACCGTATATTTCATTTTGTTTATAATAGGTAGTATTGTTCCTTATTATTTCTTTCTTCCATTTATTATAAAACATGGTTTAGATTTCAAATTATTAATTTCTGAATTATCTGCTAATAATATTAGCCTGTTCTTTGGTTTCGATGTAATAATATCCGCTCTGGCCCTGATCATTTATATATTATATGATCAAAACAAAATTAAAGTCCGGTTTTATGGATTAGCTATTATAGCAACGCTTACTATTGGTGTTTCTAGTGGATTACCTTTGTATTTGTTACTGAAAGAGAGAACAAAAGATTTCCTGAGAAAGCTTAATGGTAATTAATACCTCTAATTTTAATATTTCTAATAAAAAAATTGGTATTTTAGAAGTGACTAAAAATGTATTATTATGAGCGATTTTCTTTTACTTCTATTGGTGATGATACTTGGAGTATTACCACTTTCTATTCTTGTTTACTGGTATAAATACCGGGGAACAATAATATACAAAACAGCAATTGCAATTCTTTCCACCAATTTATTGGTAACATTTGCCGGGTTCGTTGTAGGTGAATATGGCATTAAGTTCATATTTTTCTATATTCCGTTTGGCTATTTGACATTGCTATTGGGGAACATGATTTTCAAGAAATATGTACAAAGGCCATTAAGGGGATCAATTGAAGTATTAAAAAAGATTTCGGAAGGTGATTTAAATGTAAAGATTAATGAAGAGCTCATAAATATTAATGATGAAACCGGACAAATGAATAAGGTTTTGGATAAAATGGTTCATAATTTAAATGACACTGCAGAATTTGCCCGTCAGGTAGGAGAAGGGAATTTAGATCATGAAATTCAATTGTTAGGAGATTCTGATCATTTAAGAAGTGCTCTTCTGGAAATGAGGGAAAAGCTTAAGGAAGCCGCAGAATTGCAAGAAGAAAAACGTATTGATGAAGAAAAAAGATCTTGGGCAAATCAGGGATTAGCTAAACTAAATGAGATTTTAAGAAAGCAAGAGGATGCTAATGAATTATCGTACCAGATTTTAAGCTTTCTAATCAATTACATGGATGCTAACCAGGGAGGTATATTTATCCGCACAGCAGAAGACCCGAAAAATATTTTACTTGAACTTAAATCATTTTATGCGTTTGACAGGCGTAAATTTATCAAGAAGACATTTGAATGGGGAGAAGGTTTGGTAGGAAACTGTGCATTAGAAAAACAAACAATTCATTTAACCGAAATTCCCGATAACTATATTGAAATTACAAGCGGATTAGGTGGAGCTAATCCGCATAGTCTTCTACTAGTGCCAATGAAAATGGAAGAGGAAGTGCTCGGTATTGTAGAAATTGCTTCTTTTAACGAGTTTGAAAAATATCAGATAGAATTTTTAGAGCAAGCATCTTTAAGTATAGCAAGCTCTTTAAATATGGCTGAAACAAACCAACGTACCTCAGAATTACTTAAAAAAACTCAGCAACAAGCTGAAGAAGTGGCTGCCCAAGAAGAAGAAATGCGTCAAAATATGGAGGAATTACAAGCTACGCAAGAAGAATCTACAAGGCGAAATGAAGAAGTTGAGAGGCTATTGGAACAATCGCAACAACAAGCAGAAATAATTGAATCTAAAATTACTGAATATGAAGAACGCGAAGTTACGTGGCAGGTTAAATTAGATTCTGCAAATAAAAAGATAAAAGAACTCGAAGAAAAATTAAAAAAGAAATAAAACTATCTGAATTATATAAGTTTTAAAGAAGCTGTCCAAAAAGTAGAAATGTTGTTCATATTTCGACAAGCTCAATATGACAACTTTCTGATAATCTGACTGTCACACTGTCTCGATAACCATCGGGAGTCAAAGTATAGACATGAAATAAGAGGCTTCTTTTGCTTTACAACATAGAAGCTTCTTTTTTATGTAAACCAAAAGATGAAAATAAAAATCATATTAAATCTGGTCATTATCTTCATATCTTCTCTATCATTTCCGGTTGGTGCCCAAAATGAATTAGAAGTAACAGAATTATCTTATAAACTTTATGCTATAATAAATCCTCAAGGAGGAAATATTGCATTTCTGGTTACTCGTAAAGGTGTTGTAGTTGTTGATGCCGGATCAACGCCGCAAAATGGAAGAGATATTGTCGAAGCAATTAGGTCGGTCACTAAAAAACCAATAAAGTACTTAATTCTTACCCATCTGCATGGGGATCACGTAAATGGAGTTGCGGGGTTTCCTGAAGGCATAACTATCATTGCTCATAAGGACCTGGAAGAAAATAATATAAAATTCAATAAAGAGAATTTAGAAAACTACATGGAAAATGTTCTTCCTGAACACCTCACTAATCTGCGTAAGCAGCTTGATTCTATAAGTGATAAAGAAAGTGAAGCGTATTTAGAATTAATGCAAACCTATAATTCGCATGTAGACTATTTTGAAAATATTAAACAAATTGAATTTAGAAAACCGGACATTACTTTTGAAGATTATTATAGGTTTAAAATTACTGATCAGCGCATAATGCTTGAATATCCGGGACCTGGACATACCAACGATAATATCGTTGTTAAATTTTCCAATCATAATGTAATTCATACTGGTGATTTAGTTTTTAATGGTTCGTTTCCTTACACAATTGTTGAACATGGAGTGGATATATACAACTGGATAAGAATATTAGATGATCTTTATAAGGAAAATATTACAACTGTTGTTCCCGGCCATGGTGAAACTGGTAGAAAAATTGCATTAAAAGATCAATCTGATTATTTTAAAGATCTATCTCACCAGATTGAAGCACTTAAAAATGCAGGTTATGATTTGGGAGAAATAAAAAGGAAAATAAAACATTCTGATTTTAGATTAAAAGGAAATGAAAATCAGCTTTCAGTGAATATTGAGGTAATTTATTCGGAGCTTACAAGTAAAGGAAGAGAATGGTGGAAATTTTAGACAAAAAAAGAAGAAGCTATTCTAATTAGAATAACTTCTTCTATACATTCTTGTAATATAACTAACCTATAACATGTTTCCTATTTTAAATCCAAAATATACAGTTCTTGGCAACGATGGTCCGTATAAATATCCCGGATCTCTGTTTATTGTTACATCAAAATCGTCTTGGTAAGAATTAAAAATATTCTTCATACCAGCAAATACTTGCATGCTTGCCCCATTTAATTTAAACTGGTAACTTAGCTTAGCTCCAAGGTCATAAAATGGATCAGATTCTCTTAACTCTCCAATTGGTTCGCCTTCACTATCTACTGGGCTTTCTGTTCCAAAATAAGGAACTAACATACTTCCCGTATACGTTCCTGATACTAATAAGCTAAATTCTTTATAGAAATCCCAATCAATTGTAAGATAACCATAATTGTTAGGTGTTCTGAAGAAATCTTTCTCATCAAATTCCTGAGCTTCTTCATATGCACTCTGTTGAATTGTAAATCCACTGCTAAAAGCAAAATCTCCTTCAGGAACAATATTAAGTTCCATGTTAACACCGCTTACCGTAGCACCTCCTTCGGCATTAACACGCGTATATGTTACAACTCCATCTACCGGATCTCCATATTCATTGGCAAAGGCGTCAACTAAATCAGTGTAGAAACCTTCAACTAAGAAACCTGTGTAAACCTTACCCAATTGTTTATTGAAATCAAATGATAACATATAACTGTGACTGGTTTCTTGTTTTAAGTTTGGATCATTATCATGCAATACCCGTCTTGAACCCGAAGTTTCAATATGCAGATCCTCGTCAAATATTTGCGGAGCGCGATAACCTTGTGAATAACTTGCACGTGCCTGAATTATATCTAAAATATCATATTTTAAAGTAAACCTGGGACTTAAAACATCTCCAGTTACACTATGCCCATCTACTTCATCTTCAATTTCATAATGATCATACCTAACACCTGCAGAAACACTTAAATCATTAAACTTATGTTCGTATTGTGCAAATCCACCATAAATATTTGAAACCTGATCGGCTACCAAAGTA
Organism: Bacteroidales bacterium; assembly: GCA_028282585.1. Lineage (GTDB taxonomy): Bacteria > Bacteroidota > Bacteroidia > Bacteroidales > UBA12077 > UBA12077. The sequence goes on from JANQHR010000028.1 coordinate 45,680, forward strand.
TTTTCTGTATGAGTAGTTACTATTTCACCACTCACAATCTCATTTACAGGATATCCAAGTTTCTTGTCATTTAAAGTTTCGCCTCTATATTCAAATCCTCCTGTTAAATTTGAGTTCTTAAAATACGCTGTATACTGGGCTCCAATATTATAAGTTAATCCTTCTGTCTTTCCATAGTCTTGCAATGATTGTTCAGCTCCATAATATGAATCACGGTCAACTTTTTGAGCGGAGATAAACATCGAAAGTTTATCACGTTCTCTGAAAAATTGATCGAACGTTACGGCTCCGGTCGTAATATTATGATCAAGAGCTTCAGCAATATCAGCTTGGTGTTTTGGTAAATCAAAATCATTTCCACCTCTTCTGTCTTCTTTTATATTAAAGAAATCAATAGCTATTTTGTTTCGATGCGTAAAACGGTGAAATACTCTTGTTCCTACCGTTTGATTGTTTAATTGAGTAATCTCGGAGAACCCATCATCATTTGCGTCAAAAAACTCATGATCTCTGTAGTAACCATATAAAGCCATACCAGTTCTGCTATCTGAAGATACCAGGGAAGTATTAAAATTTAAATTATAATCAAAAGCAGGATCTCCACTGCCATCAACACCTAATCCCATAAAACCGGAAGAAGCTCCTACTTCATAAGAATTGTTTATAGGGTCCTTTAAAATTAGATTAATTGTTCCTGCAATAGCATTACTTCCATAAAGTGCAGAACCACCACCTCTAATAATTTCCATTCTTTCAATCATATTAGATGGTATAAGTTCTAAACCATAAACTCCCGCTAAACCACTAAAAATAGGTCGGCTGTTAATTAAAATTTGAGAATAAGGACCTTCCATACCATTCATTCTTACCTGAGAGAAGCCACAATTCTGGCAATTGTTTTCCATCCTTAAACCAGGAGAAAAATTTAAACCGTCGCTAATTGTAGCAGTTTGTGCTACTTCAAAAAGACGCGGAGTTAGTGTGTTTACAATTACAGATGCTTCCGTTCTGTTTTTTTCATTTCTATCGGCTGTAACCACAACTTCTTCTAATCCTAAAACATCATTTTCTAAATGAATTTTCAATTCGATTGTATTTTTCTCTTTTAATTCTACTTCCTGGCTAAATGGTTTATACCCTATAGCTGATGCCACTAGAGTAAAATTACCAACTGGCATATGAATAAGGTTAAAATGGCCTGTTTCATCTGTCGCTGTTCCAATGGTTGTTCCTTTAAGCACCACAGTAGCGAATGGTAAATGTTTTCCTTCAGAATCGACAACATGCCCAACAATATTTGCATCCGTTCTATTTCTTTGTGCCGAAGCATTTATTGATAAAAAAAGAATTAAAATTAGTTGTGATATATATATAGTTTTTTTCATCGTATTTTTTTTACAGTTAACTAGATTAACCTTTGATTAATGCAAAATATACTTTCGCATATAAAATATTTTATTTTGAAATTAAGTGCCTGAATTATTATTTAATCCTAAACAATTAAATAATTGAATAAATAATTAAACTTGAACTAAACTTGTAATGATTGTGACGGCGGTCCACGAGTTTTACGTAAACCCAGGTTAATTGAATTAGAAAAGATACATGGCTTACTTAACAATTCTAATTCAACATCTGCATTGAAGCGAAGATTTATAAAATTCTCAAAAGTTGTATATTGCTCAAATGAACTTAAGTAATCTAAGTCTATTCTATTGTGTCTATGCTTTGCAAGCGGATCATCTTTTTCCGCTCCTTTATCAAAAGGGTGTGCGTGAAAAATTATTTTTTCTGATTCAGTTTTGTGAGCATGAAGAAAGAATGTGGAATTAACAATAATTCCTCCCATTATTAATAGGAATAATGAAGTAATAATTCCCTTTCTAATATGCTTATCTCTTCCTTTCATTCTGTTGTCAAAAGTAAATCAAGCCTTTTAAACCCGCAATACCATATGTTAGGTATTTTGATATTTTAATAACACTGTTAATTTTATAACATGAAGAAACCATAATTACCTACTAAGACTTTCCATGTTAGCATACGTTTAATCGAAAAATAGTTCTATGTTTTAAAACACAAAATCTAGAATGTTAATCGAATATTTGTTCCGGCTTCCGAAGAACTAACATCTATTGAACCTTTATGTAATCGCATTATTTGGCGAGATAAACTTAAACCTATACCAGAACCTTGATCTTTTGTTGTGAAGAACGGTATAAAAATCTTATCTATAATATCTTGATGAATACCGGGTCCATTATCATTTATACATATTATTACTACATTTCTTTTATCCTTATACGAAACTATTCTTATCTCACGACTTTCTTTATTACCAAATCCTTCAATCGAGTTTTTAATCAAGTTGATTATTACATGTGAAAGTAATTTCTCATCTGCAATTAAAGCTAAATCATTAGGGGTAACATTAATATATGTATTGATATTACCTTTTAATAATTCTTCGCTAAATAGTTTTATAATTCTTTCTATAAATTCCTTTAACTTGATTTCATTAAAGCTTGGATTAGGCAGATTAGTAAGTTGTCTATAATTTGCAACAAAATCTTTTAATCCTATACTTCTATCCTCAATTATTTCTAATCCTTCCAACGTATTATTAATAGTGAAATCGCTTATACTTTCTTTATCTATAGCTTTTCCTTTTTTATCTCTGAAATATTTTGAGATTGCGGTTATAGTGGTTGTTATTGGGCCAATAGAATTCATAATTTCATGAGCTAAAACCCGTATCAATTTTTGCCATGATTCAAGCTCTGTTTCATCTAACTCACTTTTTATATTCTGTATTGAAACTAATTTTATACGTTTTCCTTGTTGTATTAATTCTGTAGCATTTATTGAAAGTTGTTTAAACTCGTTATCAACATTTAACTTTAATAACCTATTTTCTGATGGTTTAATTTCTTTCAAAACTCTGGCAAACCCAGTAATTAATCCATCCAACTCGTTAATGTTTTGAATTGATTTTAGATTTAACAGTTGCCTGGTTGCTTTGTTAATTAAAATAACGTTTCCGTTTTCATCGAACCAGATTAGGCCTGTTGCCACATTCTCAATTGCAGCAGATAAATATTGCGATTTAAGAATATTCTCAATTTCCGATTTTTTAATAACTTCTTCAATTTTATATAATGAATCATATAATTTATCAAAAGATTTTCCTTTGTTCCGTGGAAACTTTAAAAAATTATAATCTCTATTTATTATGCTTTCGAAAAAATCTGCTAATTCATAATTAATTTTATTCAGATATCTTATCAATAATATGATCTGAATAACCAACAACAGAGAATGGTTAAGTATTAAAAAAGTTTTTTTTGTTGGTACGGAAAATGCAATTAACAAGCAGGTTGCAACCAAAAGAATTATTCTTACTATTATATTGATATAAAATTTCTTATAAACCATTTTCTAATTAATTATGCAATCCATATTTTTTGAGTTTTCTTATTAAAGTAGTTCTGGCAATTTTTAATTCATTTGCTGTATGACTATGATTCCATTTATGTTTTTTAAGTACTTTCAAAATGGCATGCTTCTCAATTTCATCAAGAGATAGCTTGTCTGTTGGGCTTATAAACTCATTATCAACTCGCAAATCTGAAATGGTTATTGTATTAAAGTCTGATAGAATTACCGCCTTTTCAATAGTATGCCTTAATTCTCTGACATTTCCCGGCCAGTGATATTTTTGCAGGTTCCCGATTGCACTATTATCAAATTTCATATTTGTTTTACCATATCGTGATGCGTATAAATTAAGATAATGATTTGCAATTTCAATAATATCTTGTTGTCTTTCTCTTAATGGCGGCACTTCTATTTCTATTGTGTTGATTCTATAAAGCAAATCTTCTCGAAATAAGTTGTTAGCGACAAGTTTTTTTAGGTCCTGATTTGTTGCTGAAATTAATCTCACATTTATTGGCACTTCTCTATCTGCGCCAACCTTCGTAATAGCTCTTTTTTCCAACACTGATAGCAATTTAACCTGCATTCCAATCGACAAATTTCCAATTTCATCCAAGAATATTGTTCCTCCTGAAGCAGATTCAAATTTCCCTGCCCTTTCTTCCTTTGCATCTGTAAATGCTCCTTTTAGGTGTCCGAACAATTCACTTTCAAAAAGTGTTTCACTAATTGCTCCAAGATCAACTCCAAGAAAAATCTCATCTTTTCTTAAGGATCTTCTGTGAATTTCCCTGGCAATCAACTCCTTTCCAGTCCCATTCTCACCCAATAATAAAATATTAGCATCTGTTTCTGCAACTTTATCAATTTTTGAAAAGATATTTTGCATAACATCCGATTTACCAATAATTTTTGAATAGTTTTTATTAATATTCTCAGTCAAATGCTTTTGCTTTTGTTTTAAGCTACCAACCTCTCTTATTGATTCTCTTAGTTTTAAAGCATTTTTTAAAGTTGCAATAAGTTTATTATCCTCCCAGGGTTTTAAAATGAAATCTGTTGCCCCCTCTTTCATGGCATTCACCGCAAGGCTTATATCTCCAAATGCGGTAATCATTATGACCATAATATCCTCGTTATATTTCTTAACTTCCTTTAGCCAGAATAGTCCCTCGGTACCAGAATTGATGCCCGTTTGAAAATTCATATCAAGCAATACAATGTCATAATCATCTTTTCTAAGTGACTCTAAAGTTAGGTTAGGATTGCTTATTGTTTTAATACATTCAAATTCACCAGACAATAAAAGTTCTAATGCTTTCAATAAACTTTTGTTATCATCAACAATTAAGATTTTACCTTTTACGTTTTTCAATTCTTTTTGTATTAGTACATCAAAAATATTGTAGTTTAGTAATAGTTCAAAATTTGCTGTAGCAAAATGCTACACTTAGATAATCGAATTGCTACATTTAACTCTTAAATGAAAACACTTAATTCTCATAAAATTCTATTATTCAATTTATTATACTTTATGGCATCACTATTGGTTAATAGTTTCAAAACCATTAAATTTTAATTTATGTTTTGGAATCATTTTAAAATAAGCTTTAGAAAAATAATTAATGACAAAATTTTTTCTATTATAAAGATACTTGGCCTGGCAATTAGTATTGCGTGCAGTATACTTATATTCCAATGGGTAAGCAATGAACTTAGTTATGATAAATTTCATCCCGGTTATGAAAGAATTTACAGAGTGGTTGAAAGTATAGGCAGGGGGTCAAAAACAACCATGTATGCTCCTATTTGCGGACCGGCTGGTGCTGCAATAAAAGAAAAGTATCCTCAAGTAAAATACTCTGCCAGAACTTATGTAAGGGGAAATTGGTTATTTAAATACCAGGACAAATCATTTTATGAAAATAAAATGATAATATCCGAACCTGATTTACTGAAAATATTTAAAATACCTTTAATTAAAGGCAATCCTGATGACGCTTTGGTAAAACCTAATACATTATTAATTACTGAAAGTACTGTAAAGAAATACTTCGGGAATGAGGATCCTATAGGGAAAGTAATGAAAATTAATACAAATGAATATGAAATAACAGGAATCATTAAAGATAGTTACGATAATTCCATTTTAGAATATGATTTTATTGCTTCATTGTCTACATGGAAAGATTGGGACCAACTCAATAATTGGTACAATACAATGTTTTTTACTTATATCAAACTTCTGCCCGATATAGATTTTGCAGCATTCGAAAAAGATATTGATACATTAGCATATCACTATATTGCTGATGATTTGAAAGAAAACGGTTATAATATTAATTTTAAATTAGAACCAATTGCAGACGTACATTTAAATGAACCTTTACGATTAGATAAAAATACTCACGGTAATAAAATTTATATATACATATTCTCTATTATTGGAATATTTATTTTGATAATTGGAAGTGTAAACTTCATGAACCTTTCCACTTCTAAGAACATTAATAACTTTAAAGAAATAGCTATAAGAAAAATAGTCGGCGGAACCAGAAAGTTTATTATTTCTCAGTTTCTCATCGAATCTGTAATATTAAGTTTCATTGCGCTTAATATTGCACTATATACTGTCGAGTTAATTCAAACCGCATTTAATAATCTTGTAGGAAAGGATTTAAATATAGAGTATTTTAGTAATTGGTGGATATTACCAGGCTTAATTATTTTCGGAATATTATTAGGGATTTTATCAGGACTTTATCCCTCGATATATTTATCTATTGTGAAACCAGTTGACATTTTTAGAAATGAAAAAAGTAGAAATTCGATTAACTCGTATGTTCGAAAAGGACTAGTAATTATACAATTCGCAATATCAATTACATTAATTATTGCTTCATTCATTATTTATTTACAGGTAGATTATATGAAAAATCGTAATCTTGGTTTTAATAAATCAAATAAAGTTGTTTTACCGGTAAGAGGCGGAATTGATATAGAGCAAAATTATGAAGAGGTTAAAAGCGAATTTCTTTCTAACTCAAACATTACTAACGCCTCTGTATCTTCAAGTTCAATTGGGAATGATGTTAATAATTATGCGGCATCTTTGGACAATGAAAATGACAACAAATCTCAATCCATGTATTACATGCATATTGATGATAATTTTATTAAACAATTCGATATAGAGTTAATTGCCGGAAGAAACTTTAATAAAAATATAGTATCTGATATTTCTTCATGGGATAACAGGGAAAATGGGTCCTTTATTTTAAACGAAGCTTCAGTTGAATCGTTTGGATGGTCTTCACCCGAAGAAGCAATTGGACAAGAGATTATTACAGGATTAGGTGGTCGTAAATTAAAGGTGGTAGGCGTGGTTAAGAACTTCCACTTTATGGGACTACAGAATAAAATTGAGCCTCTCATACTAGAGTTTTTTCCTGACCAGTTTAGAACTATAAATTTGAGTATTAATGAAGTCGATATTAAATCTTCTTTAAAGTTTATTGAAAATAAATGGAATGAACTTTATCCTGAAAATCCTTTTGTATATTACTTTATTGATGAAGACTTTAACAGACATTATATTGAAGAAGTAAAAGCTGGTAAGCTTGTTAGCCTATTTACAGCTTTTGGAATATTTGTAGCTTGTTTAGGGTTATATGGACTAACTTTATATTCTGCAGAACAAAGAACCAAAGAAATTGGAATAAAAAAGGCATTGGGAGCTTCGGTGTATACTATTGTAATGAATATGTCAACTGGGTTTATATGGCTTGTAGTTTTATCAAATATTATAGCATGGCCATTAGTTTATTATTTCATGAATAAATGGCTGTCAAATTTCTCTTATAAAATTGATATGCCATATTGGATTTACGTTATATCTGGTTTATTAACTTTAATAATAGCCCAATTAACGATTAGTTTACATGCAGTTATTGCTGCCAATAAAAATCCAGTTGAAGCTCTAAGGTATGAGTAATAAAAAAGGGTTGATTAATTTCAACCCTTTTCAAATTTCATTTATATGATCTTATTGAAGATCTTTTACAGTTTCAACCAATTCAGGAAGATCCATTCCTAAATCTTTTAAGTGCTCAACTTTTGGAACACCATTTGAAGTCCAACCACGACGCTTGTAAACTGCATCTAATAGTTTTTCGTATTGATCTTCTCTGTGTTTTCTTGTGGCATCCATTTTTTCTTCGATAGACATATTCACAGGATCAACCCCGATGATCTCTTTTAATTGTTTATCGTAATGTTCTGCTTTTGATTCGTATTCAGCAGTTGTAACAGGACCTGCTGCACGATACGGTTGAGCATCGTCTTTACGTAAACCGTAACCACGACGGATATTGAATATACGTTGGAAGTTATAAACTCTTTCCGATTGACGAATCATTTCGTGCTTATCAAAATCTAAGCCCGTAACAGCTTTGAAAACAGTCACATAATTATCAACATGCTCAGGTACTTTAGCCGGCTCATCAGTTTCTGCATTGTTTTCCGGCTCAACATCGTTCCAAGGAAGTTTACATAACCCAACTAAACCAAACCAGGTACGGAACATTGGGAAATAATGTAATGCTTCAGCCTTATCCTCGAATGTCGGAATTTGGTTATTTACCATATCCATGAAAATTAACCAGGCCTCATCATGTTGTGGTCCTTTGTTTGTCATTGCATAACCACCTTGCTGAGCTAATGATTCTTTAGAAACGTACTGAGAATATTCTAAACCCTTATTCTCCATACCTATATCTTTCATAAAATTAGCATCTCCCCAGCCTTTTTCAGCAAACATTTCTTTCATTTTACGAACACCTTGACCAGCTGTTAAGCCAAAACCTTCGCCACGGCCCATTTGGTGTAAAACTTCCATTGCAGCATCCGCATTACCAAAGTTTAATTTTAAACCACCGGTTCTTTCCTCGTTCAAGATACCATTTTCATAACATTCCATTACAAAACCCATGATTGTACCATAAGTAATGGTACAAATACCATAAGTATCGCAGTAGAAGTTAGATTCGATAGTAAAATCAGGATTAAATATACCCATGATCGAACCATTCGATGAAGTTGTTTCATACTCAGGCCCATCCACGATAACTTTATCCCCTGCATAAGGTCCGGTCCTTAATTCATAATTATCTACACCCTTAGCACATGACATATTACAGCCAATCCAACAACCATCAGGTACACCTTGGGTAAAATATGATTTCCACACATCTCCATGAATCTTGTCAGCATCTTTATGATGTCCGTACTGAAAGTTATTTACCGGTAATAAGTCATAGTCATTCATGATGTTAGTAAGGTGAGCAGTACCTTTACTTTTCATTTCACATTGTTGGTCATCAAGCTCACGCATTTCTTTGTTGAATCTCTTACCACGTTCCATGATAGAGCTCATATCAACAACATTGTTTAAGTTGCCTTTTACTCCAGGAATCTTACAAACCAATGCTTTGATTTTTTTGTCTCTGAAAACAGATCCGATACCACCACGACCTGCTTGCTTTAAGCGAACAAGTTTACGTTTGTTATCCCAGAAAGTGAAGTTTAACATACCGATTAAGGTATGGTCAGCAGCTGTACCAGCCGAAACAACAGAAACATTTTTTCTGTCTTTTTCATCATCTGAGTACATTTCATGTAATACTTCACCTAAAACATGACTATCAATTGGCTCCTCCGGAGCTTCTAATATTTCAACTTTACCGTTTACACCATCAAGAAAAACAATAACTTCTTTATCAGCCTTACCTTGAATTTCAACAGCATCAAATCCGGCAAACTTTGAGAATGGGCCGAAGAAACCGCCTACATTTGAATCCATTACAGAATCAGTTTGCGGAGATATAGATACTACTAAGGCTTTACCAGTCCCTGAATATTGAGTAATACCACAAATTGGCCCACCTGCAATTATAATTTCGTTTTCAGGATCATTCCATTTTGTTTCTTTAGTTGTTGCATCCCATAAAAGTCTTAAACCATATCCTTTACCCCCAATGAATTTTTCTTTCATTTGTTGAGATACAGCTTTTTCTTTAATTTCATTTGATCCAACGTTTACATATAACGTACGGTCATTATAACCCTTCTCAATAGGGCGAAGCTCATATTTCCACTCTGTAATAAGCTTATGAGCCGCTTTCATTTTTTGAATATCCATATCTAATTTTCCTTTTAGTTTATTTCTTCAATTGCTTTTCAAAATTATAAAATTACATTCTGCGTTGAAAGTATAATATGACTTAAATCAATATGTTATATTGTGCATATCGCTTATTTTGTAAAAAAGCGCTCTTTTATTACAATAAGAGCCTAAAATTGTCCAGATTTCAAAGGAATGACAAGTGATGAAGATTTAATAGTATAAATGCAATATTATTATAAAAGAAGAAGTTAAAGCTCAAGGAAATATCTGAACTACCAACCTCCTACTTTTAGTTTTTTATGATTGATATAATAATCAATGTATTATTTTTCCCTGTATTTTCTGGTAACAACAACTTTTTCCTTAATTGATCTGCATACCCTATCGATACTCCTTCTCATGAAGATTACCCACCTGCAAGAAGGTGTAAAACAACAACAATATCGTTTTCATTTAAGATTGTGGAATCATATTCGTGTGGCTCCACAATTTTATTATTAACCTTAACGATAATCTTTTTGTATGTAAAATTCTTGATTTTCATTAACTCCCCCATTGTCATGCTTGTGCATTCAAATGATTCAGGTCTATTATTTAAAGTAATCTTCATTTTACAAATTTATTTTAACAAGATTTCTAAAGCAACATTTGCCTGCATATTTGAAACAATTCCAATACGTGGAGCCAATGGTGGATTTTCATCCGAAACTTCTGATACTTGATCTCCACAAATTATTAAATTATCGTACCTGGTTTCTTTGAGAGAATTATTTTGCCCCCAACCCGACATTCCTATACCCATAATGAGCGTTTTATCAGGAAAGAACTTGCTCATTGCACGAACAATCATTTCTTTTGATTCCGGTCTATCAAATGCTTCAATTACTAAATCACATTCCTTGAATAATTCTTCAAAATTTGATTCGTTAATAAAAACATTATGACTAATTACTTCAATATCTTTATTTATTCTTCCAATATTCTCTTTTAAAGTATCTGATTTTACTTTACCAATCTGATCCCAAAAATAATATTGTCTGTTCAAATTAGATTCTTCGATTTTATCAAAGTCGGCAATTATTAATTTACCGGTTCCTACCCTTGCTAATGCAACTGCACAATTAGAACCCAAACCTCCACAGCCTGCAATTCCTACAGTTTTTGTTTTTAGTTTCTCTTTAATTTCCTGAAAATTCATAACGAGAAGTAAAAAAAGCCCTTTTTACAGGGCTTTTGAGTTGTTATTGTAAAGGCTTAATTATTTCAATTAGTTCCGGAAGATCCATTCCAATTTCTTTTAGGTGTTCTATTTTTGGAACTCCATTGTTGGTCCAGCCTCTTCTTTCATAAACGGCATCAAGCAATTTTTCATACTGTTCTTCTCTGTATTTTCTTGTAATTGCAACTTTTTCCTCAGTTGATTTACCTTTTGGATCAACTCCAATGATATCTTTCATTTGACCATCGTAACGTTCTGCTCTCGATTCGTACTCTTCATTAGTTACAGGTCCTGCAGCACGATACGGTTGAGCATCATGTTTACGTAAACCATAACCACGACGGATATTAAAAATACGTTGGAAGTTATAAACTCGTTCAGACTGACGGATTAAACCAGCTTCGTTAAGTGGATTACCAGTAACACCTTCGTAAACTGCCAGGTAGTTTCTTAAGTGCTTAGGTATTTTATGAGGTTCTTCTTCAAACTTATTGTCTTCAGGAGTAACATCATTCCATACGATTTTACATAATCCTTGCAACCCAAACCATGTTCTGAACATTGGGAACCAGTGAAGCGCATCGGCTTTATTTTCAAATGTAGGAATTTGATTATTTACCATATCCATAAAGATAAGCCATGCTTCATCATGCTGTGGCCCTTTGTTTGTCATTGCATAACCACCCTGTTGAGCAAGCGATTCTTTAGAAACATATTGAGAGTACTCAAGTCCTTTATTTTCCATACCAATATCATTTAAGAAATCAGCATCTGCACCATACTCTTCAATGAAAAGTTTCTTCATTTGACGAACACCTGTTCCGGCTACTTTACCAAACCCTTCCCCTCTTGCAAGTTGATGTAATAATTCTAATGAAGCTTCAACATTACCAAAGTTAAGTTCTAGTCCGCCAGTAATTTCTTTATTGATAATTCCGTTTTCGTAACATTCCATTATAAAGGCAACAATAGTTCCCCATGTAATTGTACAAATACCATAAGTATCACAATAGAAATTAGCTTCTATAATAGGATGGTAATCAAAAATACCAATGTTAGAGCCTAAACCGGCAGCTGTTTCGTATTCTGGTCCGTCAACAATCACTTTAGTTCCTTTATAAGGTCCTGTTCTTAGTTCAAATTCATCAGCTCCTTTTGCACATTGCATAGCACATCCAATCCAACATGCATCGTTAACACCTAGTGTAAACCATTTATCTCTTAGAAAATCAGAGTGGATTTTAGGAGCATCATCATGAGTTCCATATTTGAAGTTATGCGTAGGAAGCAAATCATAATCGGCCATTACGTTTACGATATTTGCTGTTCCTTTTTTCTTCATTTGATTTTGCTTATCGTCAAGATCACGCATCTCGCCAGCATAGTCACGGCCCACTTTCGTGATCATATCCATATTAGCAACATTGTTAAGATTTCCTTTTACTCCGGAAGTTCTTGCAACAATGGCTTTAATATTTTTATTACGGAAAACTGTTCCAATACCACCTCTACCTGCTTGCTTTAAACGTACCATCTTACGTTTGTTATCCCAGAATGTAAAATTAAGCATTCCGATAAGCGAGTTTTCTGCAGCAGCACCAGCAGAAACGATACCAATGTTTTTAGCGTCTTTTTCATCTTCCGCAAATAATTCAGTAAGTTCTTCACCTAAAATGTGAGAATCAACTGCAAAACCTGGGTCATCATAAATTTCTACTTTATGATTTACACCATCAAGATATATGATGACATCTTTATCAGCTTTACCTTGTAGCTCAAGAGCATCAAAACCAGCAAACTTCATAAATGGACCGAAGAATCCACCTACATTTGAATCCATTATAGAATCCGTTTGAGGAGAAATAGAAACTAGTAATGATTTTCCGGCACCTGAATATTGCGTAATCCCTCCAATTGGGCCGGGAGAAATGATAATTTCATTTTCAGGATCATCCCACTTTGTATCTGGTGTTGTTGCGTCCCAAAGTAATCTTAATCCAAAACCTTTTCCTCCAACAAATTTATCTTTCATTTCCTGAGAAACCGGTTTTTCACTTACTTCTTTGCTTCCAACATTAATGTATAACGTACGATTATTATATCCTTTCTCAATCGGATGCCAATCGTAACTCCACTCTTTTAGCAGTTTTTGTTCTGCTTTAAGCTTTTGAATATCCATGTTTATCTTTCTTAAAATTTATTTCGAGTTTATCATTTCAAAAATATAAAAATATAGCGCGCAAGTAAGGTATAAAATGACTAATATCAATATGTTATATTATGCATATCGAGGTAGACTAACAAACTTTATTAAACGTATTTGAATATGAGCATTTTAATATACATACTGATTTCATTTTTAATAGTAAATTTGCACTTGAATAAATACGAAAAAACGTGCAAGAACCATTAGAATATTTTTTCAAAAAATATGGAATTGATTTTAAAAGTATTGCTAGAATTGTTTGTGGTGAAACGTATGTCGCAGTAGTTCTAAAAAATGGTAAAATTGGTGTCTGTGCTACATTGAATCATTACGTTAACATTAACATTCAAGATTTAAGGATTCCTGATTTACAAAACATTCAACATCGTATTGCTTTGAATGCTTATTATAACGCGGCATTTAATTATCAAAATCAATATGATACTACGATTGACATATTTGACAAAATTGATTTTAAAAAATATACTAAAATAGTAATGATCGGTTTTTTTCGATCGTTAGTTGAAAAATTCGAAAAAGACAAGATAGATCTAACGATTTTTGATAAGGCTGCTGAGGATGAAAAATTAACTGATATGGATAATCAACTTAAAGAGGTAACTAAAGCTGATGCTTTAATTTTATCATCAACCACAGTATTTAACAACACTTTCCTGGATTTGGTTGATGCAACAAAAGACGGATGCGATATATACACACTTGGCCCTTCGACCATATTACAAACAGAAATGTTTCAATATCGAAATATTAAATTATTATTTGGTGCTATCTTTGGTCCTAATGATGTAAATACATTAAAGATTGTCCGACAGGGTGGCGGAACTAAACAGTTCTTACCATTTATGGATAAAGTTTTTCTGAATAACAAATAAAATCTAAAAACTGTCGCTCTTCGACTCCCGATGTTACGGGCAGTGTGACAATTTATAATAAATTTCATATTGAGCCTGACCGCTATCTGGTAGGCTTGTTGAAATATGATACATTTAAAATATGATCATGACTTTTGACGAAATAAAATCAAAACTTAAAAACTATACCGTGGGAATTGCCGGCGCTGGCGGACTAGGTTCAAATTGTGCCGTAGCACTTACCAGGGTTGGAATTGGAAAACTAGTTATTTCAGATTTTGATGTTGTTAACGAGTCGAACCTGAATCGCCAATATTTTTTTAGAGATCAGTTAGGGCAAAAAAAGGTTGAAGCACTTAAAGAAAATATTATCAGAATAAACCGTGAAGTCGAAATTATTACCCGGGATGTTAAACTAAATGAAAATAATATTGTTGCAATTTATAAAGATTGTGATATACTAGTTGAAGCTTTTGACCTAGCTGAGATGAAAAAAATGCTAATTGAAACATTTCTTTCTGAGTTACCAGAAAAAAAGATCGTGTTAGGTTTAGGTATGGCTGGCTGGGGCAATAGCAATTTGATAAAATTCAGGCAATCTGAAAATTTATATATTTGCGGCGACGAAAAATCGGAAATTGCTGATGATAATCCACCATTAGCACCAAGAGTTGGAATGGTAGCAAATATGCAAGCAAATACGGTTTTAGAATTATTATTAAGAAGGTAAAAATGAAAATAACATTAAATAACAGACCTGAACTATTTGACTTTAAAAAAATAACCGTTACAAAACTGTTAGAACATAAGAATTATACTTTTAAAATGTTGGTAATAAAAGTTAATGGTAAGCTTGTAAAAAAAGATGCTTATGATAGCTTTGAATTAAATGATGGTGATGATGTTACAGTACTTCATTTAGTAAGTGGCGGATAAAATGATTTCAGATTACAGATTACAAATTTCAGGTTTTAGGTTACAAATTTAAAATGCACTTATCAACAAAGATCTGAAACCTCAAACCTGAAACCTTAAATCAACAGATAATTGTTAATACTTTCCTGTTTTATTTTTTTGTTACACTTTCAATTTCTTTTAATATTGTAGCATGAGCTCAGCCGTTAAAATATGGAAAAAAATTTTGCCATTTGTTAAAAACAAATTCATTCTTACTTTTATCATTTTTATGACCTGGCTTTTATTTTTTGATAGAAATAATCTAATTGACAGGGCAAAAGAATTACGGTATCTTAAACAACTAGAAAAAGATAAAAAATACTACATAGAGCGAATTGATAAAGACTCCAAGCGATTGGAACAACTCAAAACAGACAACAAGAATCTTGAAAAATTTGCCAGAGAGCAATATTTAATGAAAAAAGATGATGAGGAGATTTTTGTTATTGTTGAGGAAGATTAAAACTTACGTTCTAAACTTCTATATAATTCTAAATATCTTTTATAATTTTTCTCATCGGGTTTAATATTCTCTATTCTTTCCAATAGTTTTTCTGCTTCCCCGAGCAAAGGTCTTTTTACATAGATATTCTCATGGGCAAAATTTAAAAACTTAAGAACTTTAAAAGCATCAAACCAATTGTAAAAACGTTTAATAAAAGTTTTAATATTTGAGCTATTCTTATTTATTTCATTTAAGGCTTCACTTATCTTATTCTCAACAAGAAACTTCGAAATACAATTTGGTAATTCTTTGATAATTTCTTCTGATTCAGATGTCTCTGCTTTAAAAAGATATTTAACTCTTGAAAATAAATCTCGTAATTCAAGAAAGGCATCAAAGTCATATGTAAGAAACTCCTTGGTTTTTGATTCAATGATTAATTTTATCATTGGTCCTGTTCCAAACGGAACTCGGTCCGATATTCGAGAAGAAGGAATAACACGTGTGGTATTTATTTCATAAGAGTTTCCCAGAGGAAAAACTTTATGTAAAAAATAAAAATCCTCACCAGCTTGTTTTCTGTTCATTCCCCCCTGTTTTACGTAAGCATTAGCTCTAACCGCAAAACAAGAACCAACCGTATAATATGAATATGGGAAACATGTATGTGCTAAAGAAAGCTTATAGTAACGCATATACAACTCATAAATCGCCGCTGCATTATAAATATTCTCATTAAATTCATTTCCTTCAACAGGATGCTCAAAATAAGTTGTAACCACATTTGTTTTTGGATACTTGGCAAAATGTTTTTCCAGTTCTGTAAAGTAATTTGATTTAACCTCCGAATCTGCATCCAACGAAATAATAATACCATTGTCTTTATTGAGCTCACTAAATCGGGCAATTGCCTGATCCATTCCAATTTTACGAGCCAATCCGGCGCCTGCAAATTTCCTTGGTAAATCTTTTTCATGGATTATAAAAAAACGTAATGAAGAATCTTCATTTTCGTGAATCCAATTCTTCGTCTTATTTAATGTTTTTATATTTTGATCCAATATCTCTTTTCCTGAATCTTCAGATGAATTTATTATTATTAAAATCTCTATCGAAGATTTAATTTTATTACAGTTCCTTAAAGAATAAAGTGTTTTGATAAGATTGAACTCGTTAAAACAGGGAATTACAACAATATATTTAAGGTCAGGAAATGGTTTTGCTTGAATTTTTATTTTAAAATTCTTTTGTTTATCCAAATAAACATCTGCAAAACTCATAATTATTTATTCAATTGGGAGATTTGTTAATGACAAAAATGTTACTATTATTATTTATTCAATTGTCATTCGCTTTACAATTCAATTGATATAAAAAAATGCCTAAAATCAAATTTAAGGCATTTATAAGTATAAAGTATTAAAATATTATTCCCCAGACTTATCGTACTTTTGATTCAATCCTTCAAGTACATCCATAGTAATATTTAAACTTTTATCTGTATAAAGTAACTGTCCACCGAATGAATTGCTAAATATATATCTGTAATTATATTCAGTGTTATATTCTTCTAAATAGTCCATAACCTCATTTAGTACCTGACGATACATCACTTGCTCTTCTTCAGCTAATTGCATTGCCAGATTATCTCTTGTTGCATATAACTGTTGTTCTTTCTGAGCAAGCTCTTGTTGTAGCATCTGTGCCTTTGTTCGTGTAACTAACCCTTTGTTAACTTTATCCTGAAAATCACGAACTTCATTCTCAAAATTTCTTGATTGAATTTGTAATTCAGCTTCGGATTCATTTCTTTTTTGGGTTAACTCATCACTTTTATCAATGAATAAGTTATAATTACGCACTAATGTATCAATGTTTACATAAGCAATAGCATAATCTCTGTCGATAATTTGTTCCGTTCCATCCGCACTAACTTCCTTTTTAGTTGTTTTACTTCCTGAAAAATGTAAATAATAAATCCCTGCCACAGCTAAAATTAAAACAACATTTAACACAAGAGATACTTTCTTCATAGTTTAAAAATTTAATTTTTATTAATCATATTTTAAAAAAGCAAATATAAACGAATATCAAACATCTTAAAAGAATTTTAATTTTTTTTATGATTTAAGGCTAACAAATTGATCTTATGGAAGAAGACTTTATTGGAAATATCTTTGCCTATAAAGTTGGACAAGGAATAATTTTTCTCTTTTCTCGTTTAGTTACGCCCTGATTAAATAAATATGTTATTGAAATTTCATGGGCTCCACCTGTAAAACCAACTAACTTTGAAATGGTCAAATCATAACTATATCCAATACTAAACTGATCTACTTTAAATCCCAGTAAAAATGCTAATGCATCATTACTTGCAAGTTCCTTAAATACAGGAATTCCCCGATACCATAAGCCTATAACTAATGGCATCTGGTACCAGTATACGCCTAAATCTAACTGTGTATATTTATCCTGTATTTTAAATAAAAATGAGGGTGAAAGACTCTGTCCGCTGGCCCAATTATATCTGTCAAAAATATTGAGCCTAGTTCCTCCGTAAAATGAAAATTTCCATGGATCCTGCATTACTTCACCAGTTAATGATCTATTTGGTTTAAGAATTCTATCCCAGGTAAATCCAAACCATAGGTTCTTATTAAATGCCAACGTAGAAAATGAAGCATCAATATCGGCTTTTTTTCCTAATATATCCTGTTCGATCGTAGGCGTACCGGAATCAAGTTCGTCATAAAATTCTAACGATGTAAAATCGATATTTCTTTGAGTATAGTAAAAACTTAATCCGGGACTTATACGCCATCCACTTCTAAATCTAAACTTATAAGAATATGCAATGCCAATATTAGTTGTTGCCAAAACACTCGCTCCTGCTTGCTCTCTGAATAAAATTAAACCAACTCCGCTTTTTAAATGAGGGAAATAGTGGTCATATCCGAGTGAGTATGTTTGAAAAGACTTAGAAATTGATGGCCATTGATTTCGATAATTTATATTTATACGATCTCCATCTGTTGAACCGGCAAAAGATGGAGCCAAGAATAAAGGACTAGCATAAAATTGTGAAAACTGAGTATCTTGCGAATAACCAGCTTCTACTATAATAAAAAATAGTATAAGGAATATAAAATATATTCTTTTCACGATTGTTAGCTTTCTTTCTTTCAACCGATAATATTACGTTAAAACGAGATTTTATCAGTCGAAATTGTAAATTTAGTAATATTTCCAAATCTCACAAGATATAAGTTATAAACAAAATCTTTACAACTTGCTTTAGCCCATGAAGTTGATTTTAACGTATTAAAGTAACATCACCTGCTAATTCAAACGACCTTCCATTTGTAAACTTACCTTGCGCTTTCCACACATAAACATCTGGTTTAGCCATTTCACCACCAATAGTTCCATCCCAACCAACACTTAAATCTTTGGTTGTAAAAATCAATTCTCCCCATCGATTATATACAAACAATTCATACTCAATTACTCCTTCTGCTAGCGGTCTGAATGTTTCGTTCATTTCCGGGCCGCTATTATTAGGAGTAAATGCATTAGGGAATCTAATTTCACCAGCTCCGATAATTTCAACTTCTTCATACAATGTTAATGAATCCCTGCATCCATTTGCTGTTACTGCTAATAATGTTACATCGTATTTACCGAGTTCCGTGTAACCATGGGTAACATCCTTTGAAATTGCGGTGTTTCCATCCCCAAAATCCCATGTATATGCACACCCCGAGGTATCGTTACACAATGAAGTGTTGAAGAATTTAACACGAGCTTCAAGAGTAGATGCATCAAGCATAGCCAGCGTTGGAGAAACTTCAAAACTTACTTCCGGATTATCATAAACGTAGATCTTCTTATATGCAAAGTCTTCACCGGCACCTTCCGTGCTCTTTGCCGTTAGCTGAACGTTATAAGTACCAGTACTTTCAAATATATGACTGGTTACTTGTCCTGTGCCTGTACCACCATCTCCAAAATCCCATTCATATTCATATTCTTCCGCATATGCAGAGCTGGCTGCCGTAAACTGAACCTCCAATCCTCCATCCCAGCATCCACCATCTTTATCTGTAATAAAATCTGCATTTACTAATGGTGGTTGTATTAAGATCGTGTCAGAAAAAGTACTTGTACATTCTGTATTTGTTTGGCTGGTTGCACTTAATTGGATTACTTTTTCTCCCCAGTGTCCATATTCAAATGATCCTGGCTCTTCTTCTTCTGAAGTAGAGTTATCCAAGTTACCAAACTCCCACAAATATGTAAAAGGTCCTGTATTTGTTTTATTATCAAATGCAACTACGTTATCAGGGAATGTTAATAAAACAGGATCTACATAAAATTCAGCTTCCGGTTGAACATAAACAGTAACCGGTTTGGTAATAGTATCCCAGCAATTTTGTGCAGAAGAAGCCTGTAGAAATATATTATAAATTCTATCACTAATTCCAATATTTGTGAAATTATGTTGTGGGTTCTCAATATTTGTTGTTGTACCATCTCCAAAACTCCAGAAAAATCTTGTTGCAGGTGAAGTGGACGTATTAGTAAACTGCACATTTTCCAATGGACTACAACCTGCATCATTGTCAATTGTAAAATCCGCATCAACTTTTGGAAATACTGTTAAATCTAAATTGGAAGTATCAATACAATTATTATTTGTACTAACCCAAAGTTGTAATTTATATGTTTGTTCAAAGTTGATATCCGTATTATCCCATTCATATAACAGATTATTATCTATTGAATTTGTATTACCATCATCAAAACGCCACTCAAAGAAATCAGCTCCCTCGGATAAGTTGCTTAAAGTAGCCTGTAGTGGAGGACATGAAGTTGTTTTACTAATATAGAATTTTGCTAATGGTTGGTTAAAAATCTCTACCGTTTGTGTTGTTTCATCTTTACATCCATTTAACGATTCAACTTTTAATTCGATTGTCCTGATCAAAGATTCTTCACGGCTGGGATTGTAATATGTATGATCCGGGTCGGTTGATCCCGACGATGCGCCATCACCATAATCCCAGGTATATTTAGTATTTACAGGCACGGAAGACAAATCTGTAAAATCAACATTTAGGGGTGTACATCCTTCATCTACATCCATGCTAAATGAAGCTTCAACATATTCATAAACCGTTATTGTATCAATATATTCAGATGTACATCCATGAGGATTAGTTGCCAATAAGCGAATACTATAATCTCTTTCTGATAAATGATCCGTATTATCATAAGTTCTTACAAATGGAGACTCCCCAGTAGATGTAAAGTCAGGCGTTACGCTGCCATCTACAAACCACTGGTAAGTATTTAAATTGTTACCAACCGAAGTGTTCTCTATTAAGGCATTGGTAAATGGCGGGCAGCTTGCACCTTGAGGTATTGAAAAGTCTGCAACTAATCTTGAATAAACCGTAACCAGATCAGAATAAGTATCTGTACACCCATAATCCGTTTCGGCCGTTAACCGAACAAGAAAGTCTTTATTATCTGTTTCTAAATTCTCCAATGGTCTGTTTACTACGGTTGGTGAAGTAGTTGTTAAATAAGTATCATCACCAAAATCCCACTTGTAAGCACTTGCAGCGGGTGAAGTTCCACTTGCATCAAAAGTAACCAATGAAATTGTACAAGAATCCGGTTGGCTAAATACAAAACTAGCATCAATGGAAGAATGAATTCTAATTGGGCGCTTTAGAGTATCGTAACAGCCTTCTCCATTTCCCACAATTAAAGTTAAATAATCAGTTCTAAAACCTCCATTTGTATAAGTATATTCGTGCAAAATAGGATTTGGAGAGTTGCTGTCTGCATTTCCAAGCGTTAAGTCATCATCATCCCAGAACCAAAAATATTCTGTTGCTATAGAATTATTAGTTATATTAACGGTTAAGGGTGAACATCCCTCTGAAACATCGACATCAAAATCAGCTTCAACATATGGAAACACAGTTACGTTATAACTTATGCTATCTGTACATCCTCTATCAGATGTAACTGACAACTGTACACCATAAATTTCATCACCGGAACCTAAGTTTTCAAATTCATTGCTTGGAATTGAATCAGAAGATGATGTACCATCTGCGAAATCCCATTTCCATGTATCAACATTGGCTGCCGATTGATCGGTAAAATTTACTAAGAACGGATTACAATCTTCTGCGTTCTGCGGTATGAAATCTGCAAATGTTTCGGAATATATTGTTATCTCAACAGAGTCTCTATCCAAACATTCATTGTATTGATCCTCAACTTCCAGCAACAACCAATATTTTGCATCTCCTGCTGGTTCACGTAAATAGGATTGGTTTGCAGGATACGAAGAATAGGCCGGAGGATTTTGAAAAGTGCTTGTCCCAGATCCATCACCATAGTCCCAATTATAACTATCATTTCCCGGATAACTTTGTGCACTTACATCAACGATTAAAGGTGAACAACCAACGTTTTGATCAATAGAAATATTAGCCCTTACCATTGGGTAAACGGTAATAAATGAACTGGTATCATAAGAACATCCCATATCCGTTTCTACACGTAACTTAACTTCTCTTTGAACAGATGATGAACTTAACAAATTCCTGTAAACACGAACCGTATCTGCGGCTGCCGAAGAACCACCATCACCAAAATCCCATTCATATATAATATTCGTTAAAGAAGGATGAAATAAATCAGAATCAAATTCTGCTACTAACGAGTCACAACTCTCAACAGATGTTAATGTGGTCGTATATGTTGCTCTAACGCCCGGAAAAACAACTATTTCAATGGAATCTTTTGTGCTACATCCGCCAAGTGCTTCGGATACTTCTAACACCAGGTAATTAGTATCATTTTCAAATCCGGGATTACTATAAATATACTGAAAAGGATTCTCAACAGAATCAATTCCTATTCCATCACCATAATCCCAGTCCCAGATATCGATTTCATCTCCAACAGAAATATTTGTTACTCTAACAGGTAATTCTGAGCATCCTTCATTATTATCAACTGTAAAATTGGCTGCTGCCCTATACATGGTTATAGTTCCTGTTGTGTCATCGGTACATCCATATACAGATCGTGCTGTCAATCTAAAATCATAATCCTTTTTCCTTGTTGTAGTATTATTATAGAATTTCTCAATGGTTGTATATGTGGTATCCATACCCGTACCATCAGCGAAGTCCCATAGATACCTTGAAGCCTTATGAACTCCATTATTTGAATTATTATGAAAAATAACTGTATCCGAATTACAATTGTTATAAGGATCAAAAGAAAAATTTGCTTGTATTTCCGGATAGACTAAAATCGTATCTCTGCTTATGAATTCACATCCTTCATTATTTTTAACACGCATCACGATAATGTTTGTATCCACTTTATCAACTCCATCATTATTATAATAAGCGTGATTAATAGACGTAAACGATAATAAGGTATCTATCTCGCCATCACCGTAATCAAGGAAAATACTATCCGCACCGGAAGATACATTCTCTATTCTAACGTTGTAACCTGAGCAGCCTTCATCTTTGTCAATTGTAAATCCTCCTTCTAAATAAGGAAATACTGATACAACTTCTTGCGCCGTATCTTTGCAAAAATAAGGAGATGTTACAACCAACTCAACCTCATAATCAATGGTATCATTTGTATAAACGTGCTGGTAAGTATGATCGGGACTTGCCTCCGTTGATTGCGCTCCATCCCCAAAAGACCATTTATATTGATCCAAATTTCCTGAAGAAGTATCCGTAAAATCAACAAATAAAGGATTACAGCCAATTAAATTATTCTGGTCAAATCCAGCATATATTTCAGGTTTTACATGTATTTCGTTAAAAAAAGTATCAACGCAAGGGTTAATTGGTGATGTTTGTCTGACCAGTAATCGTATATTAAAAGTGGTATCATGGTTTGTATTATTATAAAACCAATGAGTTATTGTATCAACCGGATCGGTCGTAACAGTATCAAAAACATATGGATTATTATCGTAATCAAAGTTCCAGTTCTGTTGATTGCTAGTTGGATCACTATTATTATAAATCTTAAGTTCAAAGGGCGCACAAACCGAATAATCAGATAAGGTAAATGAAGCTTCAGGTGTAGGAATTGAATTTATAAATACATCAATTGTAGTATCTGGCAAACAAGGTCTGTCAATTGTTACTTCATAGGAATGGGGGCCGGATGGAAGAGTAACATATGGTGTTGCACTAGTCGGATCATCCATATAGTCACTCGGTGACCATAAATAATTTAATCCTCCGCTTGCAAAGAGTTGTAGTGGATTGTTTTCACACACCTCTCCAATAGCGCTCGCACTTTGAACAACTCTACCTGAGACTATTCCTTCTTTAAAATCTGAAAAATATCCATATTTACAAGTTGTACTATTTCCTCCATTTACCACTCCCATATGAAAAACATCCTCTGTATTCACTATTTTAGTAGCTTCATCTTCAGGAATACCTCCACCTGGAGAATGGTCAAAAAAATCCCTATTGTTTGCATGGTCCAGAACCATCCACCCTGTGGTTCCTACTTCTACAAACCAAGTGTCAGGCAGATTAAAAATAGAACCGTCTGCATAGTGGAATTGAAATGAATCTTCATATCCTTTTTTAGTCATTAAGAATAAATAAAAAGGATCGGTATTTGATCTATAATATGTTACTTGCAGAGATCCAGTACAACCGTCAATCGTTGGTAAAATTGAACCTCCAAGCTCACATGAAAAGCCCGTTACATGATAAACCAGTATGGGATTGTCACCTGCAATATGAGTTGCATCAGTTATAACAACAGTAGCAGGATTATCTATATCGTATATACCTATTGAGACTCCATCTATAAAGATTTCAGTACCATCAACAGTGGGAAAAATAAATGCCCTTTCTACATTTGCTGCAGTAATTGGCCCCTTCATAACAATATATTCATAGCCAGCTAATTCTGTTGGTATTATCTGATCACCATTAACATCTCTACACCCCCCCTGTATAATAGAATCGTCCCCGACAGTTACAGCAATTTCTCCATCATTTGTAACGGTCAAAGTAGAACCTCCCATATGTTCTGCCCCCAAATTACCTGCAGCTTCAATTTTATATGTCATGCCTTTTCTGGGCAAAGTAATCGTAAATGGAACTCCAGCTGCATTGCCGTCTGTATCAGGTTGAGTTAAAACCACTTCCACTTCTGTGTTATCCTTAGTTGCAACAATATAAATTGCCGAGTAAGGATCAGGATTATATCCTAAATCGTTATCCCAATGCGATTGAAAAGGTACTATAAAATCTTTACCAACTGCATTTTCTGCCTTCAAAGCCCATATATCTCTATTATAGTATTCTTCTACTTCATAATAAACAGAAATATTGTCTGTAGATTCAATATGTATTCCTGTTTCATATGGAGGAGGATTTATAGGGTGAGTCGTTTCAATAAGCGATTTAATACTAGACAAATCAATTGAGTAATATTCCTGAGCACCCATAGTAAATTCTTCGATAACATAACCTGCACCACCATTGTAAGCAGGTATCTCAACTTTTATATCAGCACCCACGTCTGTTGTAGCAAACCTTAAATAAATTGGCTCATCTCCAGGGCAACCACCACCTGAACAATGCCCCGAAGTTAAATCAGGTGCAGCAAACCAAAATTCTGTACCAGTTTGTGCAAATGATTCATTTGATAATATAAAAATAGTTATCAAAAAAAATGCGTATTTTAGTAATATATTTTTTTCTATATTAATTTTCGTCAACATTTTTTTGCTTTTTACGTATAAAATTTTACCGGTTATCAAATTAAACGAAAAAAACTAGATTAGGTTATTATTTTTTAACTAAAAAATCACAACATGAAAATCAAATATACGTTTTTTTTCTTGATTTTTATTGCATTAAATGCTGTAGGACAAGGAGATATTTTCTTTAGTGAGAATTTTGATTCTACATTTAAACCTATTGATTGGACTTACGAATACGTAGAAGGAGCTATAGACTGGAAGTTCCAAAATGGAGGTTACAATTTGTCAGGAGTACCTGGTGGAGGGGTTCCTCCTTTTGCATATCAGGGAGAAAATAATGCAGTTTTTAATTATGTGAGTTTATCAGATGAAACTACTAAACTAATTACACCATCAATCAATATGGAATTTGGTATAAAGCCAGAACTAAGATTCTGGCATGCGCAAGCAACCAAATTTGGAGGAGGAACTGATAATTTAAAAATATATTATAAAAACGATACCAGTACCAATTGGAATTTAATACAAGAATATGTATCTGAAGCTACGGATTGGGTAGAAAGAATAATTCAGTTACCAGACTCAACTTTAACTGATAATTATTACATTGCTTTTGAAGGCATTACCAATAACGGTTTTGGAACCTGTATCGACAGTATGATTATAATAGAAACTGGAATTATTGGCAAAACTATTGAATCTGTAATTGTCAGTCAATCAAGTACTAATGAAGTGCCGACATCGTCAAATCTCAATAAAATATTGAGGATTGATTTTAAAGTACAAGGTAATGACGGTGCTATGATATTAGATTCAATAGCTTTTAGCTCATTAAACACGGATGATAATGACATAAGTTCTAATGGTGTCAGACTATATTATTCGGAAGACACTTTATTCCTTAATAGTGAGGAAAAAACAACAGGTAATTTTATTAATGGAAAAATATCTTTTGACGAATTAAATATCATATTACCAACAGGATTTTCCTCCGTATGGTTGCTTTACGATATCAAGGATGATACACAACATAATATGCAAGGCCATATCTTAGATGCATATGTTCCTGAAAATGGAATTAAGATCAACAACTATTATTATCCATTTATCGATAAATCGCCTGAAGGAGAACGAAAAATAGTTGAGTCTATTTTTAATGATGATTTTGAAACAGATAAAAGTTGGACAAGAACGCCGGAATTTGAAAGAGAGACTCCACTTGGTTATGGTGGAAGTCAAAATATTGGTAGTGTAGGAAAAGCCGACCCTTTTTATGCAACCTCTGGATCATATATAATCGGTACGGATATAACTGATGATGGAGACTATGAAAATAATTTAACTAATAGAAAATATCAAGCTTCAACTCCTAGTATTAATACCAAACATTATATAGATACTAAGGTATTTTTTAACCGTTGGATCAATGTACAAGTAACAGATAGTGCCTATGTGGACTTAAGTGATGATAACGGCAATACTTGGATCAACATTTGGCAAAATGAAAAGAATTATACCGAAGATAGTTGGAGTCAAATAGAATATAACATTAATAGTTACGCTGATAGAGTTGATGAATTAAAAATTCGATTTGCACTCGGAGGTACTGACGATGCCTTCCCAATGAGTGGATGGAACATTGATGATTTTTTTGTTACAGGAAATTATTTATCCAAAGATGTAGGAGTAACCAAGTGGATAGCGCCATTAAGTGGGTGTGGCCATACAGATGAAGAATATGTTGAAGTTACTATACAGAACTATTCAGGAGAAATTCTAATTGATCCACTGATTGTAAGTTATTCATTTGATGGTGGCACCACTATAAAACATGATACCATTCAAAATCCTAATATTGGAGTAGACGGTACATTAAATTATACAATTGACAAACCTGTTGATTTAACAAGTCCAGGTTGGTATAATGTATATGCCACAACAAATCTTGAAGGAGATGAAGATAGCAGAAATGATAAACTAGACACTGTTTTATTTATAGCACCAACTTACAACTTACCGTATTCTGAAAACTTTGAAAGTAATTACGGTTATTTCTTTGATGGGGGAATAAATTCAAGTTGGGAATACGGTATACCTAACGGAACAATCATTGATACAGCGGCATCAGGAACAAAAGCTTGGGTAACCAATTTAAACGGTAGTTACCAAAATAACGATTCTTCATATATTGAAACACCGTGTTTCAGTTTTGCAGGTTTGGATTCAATAATTCTTGAATTTAAATGTATTGGTATATCTGAGAATCAAACAGATGGACTTAATGTTATGTATACGGTTGATCATGGCACAACCTGGCATTTGGTACCAAATGATCATGATTTCTATTGGAACTGGTATAACGAAACACATGTTAGTGCATTAAATGCTGCAGGTTTCGACGAAACTGGAAGTGAATGGATGCTTATGCGTCAGTTACTTCCATCAGAATTTAGCAATCAAAATTCTGTTAAATTCAGATTCTTATTCGAAAGTAGCGAATCAGCTATTTATGAAGGTTTTGGGATAGACGATGTAAAAGTTTATGAAGCTCCAGCCGATGTCGGTGTTAGTTCTTTTGTAGAGCCATACACAGCTTGCGAATGGAGTGACTCAACACAAGTAAAAGTTAATATTGAAAATTATGGTATAACAACTATGGCAGTAGGAAGTAAAATTCCGGTAGGGCTTGATTTCCAGGGAAGTCAATATATTATTGATACCTTGACTTTAGTCTCTTCGCTTGCTCCAGGTGCAACCGTAGAATTTACATTTACTGAAACTGTTGATATGTCAAATAATGGAGATTATGATTTCGTTGCCTATACATTATTAGAATCTAATCCTTATTTCTATAATGAGACTATCAGTAATGATACAACTTCTGCAACAGTGAGAGTAGATGGTATGCCTAATTATGATTTAGGATGGATTGTAGGATCTGAGGATGTAGATACGCTTTTGGATGCAGGTGCAGGTTATGATGATTATTCATGGTTTTACGGAGGGGGAGAAGTAGCAACAACTCAAACCTATAGAGCTCAGGCTGAAGGTGTATATTATGTTACGGTAACAAGAACAAACGTACTTACCTGTAATGCTAACGATTCGTTAAAAGTAGTTCAATCCTTGATTGATGTTAAAATGGATAGCATTAGGACTACCTTGAAAGATTCTTGCTTGAGATTTGATTCTACAGAAATTTGGGCCGCTATATCAAATAAAAGTGTTCATTTCATAGATGGAGTAAATGATACAATTCCTTTTGGTTATAAAATAAATAATTTACCCGAAGTATATGATACTCTGTTTCTTGAAGGACGAGATCTAACCACCACGACACCATACGACACCATTTCATTTAAGTTTGAAACAAAATTTGACTTAACAGAAATTGGAGAATATACCATTAGCGTATTTACCAACTTCCTTGATGATCTAGATCGGACTGATGATACGGTTAAAACAACCATAAATACCTGGGGACTGCCAGATGTTGAATTGGCTTTCGACACTATTTATTCATCTCAAGCTGACACTTTGACCTTAGATGCGGGAGCAGGCTTCGCAACATATAATTGGAATTCGGGAAGTTCAGTTCAAACCGAAACTCCAACCAATAGTTCTTATTATTACAAAGTTACGGTTACAGATGTTAACGGGTGTGGTAGTGATAAGGATTCAACCTATATTGAAACTCATGATCTAGGAATAAGTGCAGTAACTTCACCTGTAAATATTTGCGAGAATTTAGCTTCAACCTCAGCACCACTAAATGTTGAAGTAGCAAATTATAGCAATAATGTTTATAGTAGCCCAACGACCGTTAAGATTTTCTACAATTTTGACAATCAGGGGTGGAATGAAGTTAATCCGGAATTAAATTTAGGTGCCACTGATTCTACAATTTTAAATAATATTGCTACAATTGATGTTACTAATGTAGGTACCCATACTTTGAAGATTTATACTTCATCAGATATTGATGCCAATCATTTTAACGATACCTTGGAATATGCATTTGAAACATGGGCCCTTCCAGATGTAAATCTTGCTTATGATACTATTTTTACCAGAAAACCTGATACGGTAATTTTGGTAGCTCAGGAAGGTTTTGCAACATATGAATGGAGTGATGGAATTACATCAAACGACACTCTTGAATTAAGTAACTTAACTTCTGAAAATTATATTGTAACCGTTACAGACATAAATGGTTGCGGAGAAGATAAAGATTCAACTCAAATTATTTCTTATAATTTAGGTATTACTTCGCTTTTCGCTCCTGAAAATGAATGTTCACATACAAATAGTGAGGTTGTAAAAATAACTGTTAAAAATCATGGAGCAGATACAATCCCAAGCGGTACAATCATCCCAATTAATTATGAATTAAATAATGAAAGTGCTGTAAGTGAATACCATACTCTAACTGAAGATCTAAATAGTCTTGAATCAGTTACAATTTCATTTGATACAAAAGTTGATCTTTCTTCGGTAGATCTATATAAATTTAAAGCCTATATTGGTTATGAATTAGATGCTTATCGAAAAAACGATACGTTAATTGATGCAATCAGAACATATGGTTACCCAACTATTGATCTTGGTAATGATATTTATACAACGCAACCAGAAACTCTTATAATTACTGCTGATCCAGGATATAACAATTATTTATGGGATAACGGTAGCACCAATGATTCATTACAAGTTACGTATTTAGCTTCTCGTTCTTACTATGTTACGGTATATGATATTAATGGTTGTACTGCAAATGATAGTGTTAATGTTTACACATACGATATTGCTCCAGTAAGCCTAACTTCTCCTGTTAGTCAGTGTGAATTAACAAGTACGGAGACTTTAAACATTGATATAATCAATAATAGCCAGGATACTTTAGTAAATGGAGACCAAATCAATGTAAGTTATGTTCTTAACTCAGGACCTCCTGTTAATGAATCGTTTAACTTAACGGACACATTAAAACCAAATGAAACAATCAGTTATACTTTTACTCAAACAGCTGATTTATCGAATAATCAATTGCACGAATTCAATATCTCTGCTCAATTTGCCGATTATGATGCGAAAACAAATGATGGTATTACTGCAAATGTTGATTACCAGAAACCGATATTTGATTTAGGAGATCCCGTAGTTACAGGAAGTTCGGAATATACAATTGATGCAGGCTCAGAATACACTGGTTATCTATGGTTTGATAATTCGAATAATCAAACATATACTGTAAATATTAACGATCAGAATCCGAATCATTATTATGCTGTAACTGTTACTAACGCTGATGGTTGTGAAGCAAATGATTCAATTGAGGTAACATTTACTACTACCGCTGATTTATCTGTTACGCATATGAGTTCACCTGATGATGACTGTTGGCAACAATCTCAAACCTATCCTGTAACCATTGAAATAAGAAATTCCGGAATAGTTAATCTAAATCCGGGAACAAGTTTCACGGTTGGGTATACAATTGATGAGGGCACTCCTGTTACGGAAACATTTAATCTGTCAACAGCAATGGGTGCAAATGATACGCGTACACATACATTTGAAGATGAAATATCATTTGATGCGCCTGAAATTTATAAATTTAAACCATTTGTAAAACTTACTGATGACGGAAATATTTCTAACGATACATTAACATCCGGTACTTCTATTAACATTTCTGGTCCGGAAGTAGTATTAGGTCCAAGTGATACCTTATTTTTCACTACTCAACTTCAACTTTCTACAAGTGTATCCTATTCTTCATATTTGTGGAGTACAGGAGAAACTACCGAAAGCATTATTATAACAGAGACAGGACGGTATAGTGTAACTGTTACTGATATTTTTGAATGTCAAGGTGAAGGAGATATATTCTGTGAGAAAACTACAGGCATTGATAATATTATTTCAGGGAATGGATATGAGGTAATGTATTATCCTAATCCGGCTTCTGATAAATTACTGATTGATTTCAAACTTAAAATACCAACGGATATAATTGTTGAAATAGTAAGTTCAAATGGTCAAGTAATTTATAATACTAAATTAAGTAATGTTGAAGATAGATTAGAAAGAATCGATGTTAATCAATTTGCGCATGGAGTTTATTACCTGCGATTAAATATTAATCAGGATATTTACATTAGAAAAATAATTATCCAATAATAAAAACGAAAATTTTCAAAGGCCTGTTTTGAGAGTGCACCCCAAAAGTCAGACACAACATTTGGGGTGTTTTTTATGAAACTATAATTTCTTCTAAACTTCTTTTTGGTACATGATGAACCTGACCAGAATCTCTGTAATATTTTATATTACCTATTTTAACACCCTCAATAACCACTACTTCTTTTGGTTTGCCTATTGCTAATACCAGCAATATTTCAAAACGTTCATCAATACTTAAAAGTTTCGTAAGTTTTTCTCTTTGAACAGATGCAAATATACAACCTCCTAATCCTTTTTCAACTGCTCCCAGCAGAATGCTCTGAGAAGCGATCCCATGGTCGCAATAATAATTTTTTGTAAGTTGAGTATCACCTAAAATTACAATATAACCGGATGGCCTTTCGCCTTCCTCTGGTCCGTTCCAGTCTTTTAGGTAACCTGCCCAAGCTAATGTGGAAAAAACTTTATCGTTGGTTTCTTTATCAGCCGATAAATAATATTTAAGAGGCTGCAGATTTCGTCCTGATGCAGATAAGCGCGCTAAGTCAACTAGTTCTTTTAATTCCTCAATTGAAATCTTATAATCTTCATAAAATCTTCTATAACTACGATTTTTATAAATTAATTCTTTTAACATGATTTAGATATAAAAAAACGGGCATGATGCCCGTTCCGTATTAATAATTTGTTTTTTCAATTTCAAAGTAAGCTTCCGGATGTGCGCAAACAGGACAATTTTTAAGAGCTTTCTTACTTTCATGAATATGACCACATTTACGGCATACCCAACGCACCTTTTCTTCTCTTTCAAATACCTTACCTTCCTCTAAATTTGAAAGAAGCTTACGATATCTTGCCTCGTGTTCAGCTTCAATTTTTGCAATAAGCTTATAAGCAGTTGCAATTTTTTTAAACCCTTCTTCCTCAGCAACCTTTGCAAATTCCGGATATAAGTCTGTCCATTCTTCATTTTCACCATCAGCAGAGGCTTTCAAGTTCTCCGCTGTTGTTCCAATAACTCCTGCCGGATAAGCTGCTGTAACTTCAACCATTCCTCCTTCTAAAAATCTAAAAAATACTTTAGCATGAGATTGTTCTTGCTTTGCAGTTTCATCAAAGAACTCTGCAATTTGTTCGTATCCTTCTTTTCTGGCCACCTTAGCAAAAAACTCATACCTGTTTTTTGCTTGAGATTCTCCGGCAAATGATTTTAATAAATTTTGTTCTGTTCGTGTTCCTTTTATTGAGTTCATAATTTGTCT
>JANQHR010000041.1 GCA_028282585.1 Bacteroidales bacterium
AAGTAAATTGGACAGCCCTTTAATTTCTGGGTGGATGATGGGATTTGAACCCACGACCCCTGGAACCACAATCCAGTGCTCTAACCAACTGAGCTACAACCACCATGTATGCTTCATTGCCTGAAGCGGGTGCAAATATAACATTTTTTATTTTTTCACTGGTAAAAAAATTACATTTTTGATTCATATTTTCAGAAAGAAATATGCAATTAACCGGGATAATTTTAGCAGGGGGAAAAAGTACCCGAATGGGGAAAGATAAAGGTTTG
Source organism: Bacteroidales bacterium (assembly GCA_028282585.1). Lineage (GTDB taxonomy): Bacteria > Bacteroidota > Bacteroidia > Bacteroidales > UBA12077 > UBA12077. The sequence continues at coordinate 270 of JANQHR010000041.1, forward strand.
GTAAACTTTAGGGGTAAAAAACTTGTGGAGTATTCCATTGAACTTCTTGAGCCAATGTGTGATGAGATTTTAATCAGTTCAAATCAGTCAGCTTATGAAGATTTTGGCTTTCCCGTAGTATCAGATAATTATTCAGCGTGTGGCCCAATCGGAGGTTTGGAAGCCGGGCTAAGAAAGTCAAAAAATGAAATGAACATCGTATTAAGTTGTGATACCCCTTTTCTTGTTCCTGAACTTTTACTTTCGTTAACTGAGAAAGCAGTTGGCTATGACTGTGTTGTTCCGGTTTATGAAAATGGGATAGAACCTTTGGTGGCAATTTATAATAAAAAGATGTCAACTTTCTTTGAAAGAAAGATTAAGGAAGGGAATTACAAGTTAAGACAAGTTATTAAAGAGCTTAATACTTATTATTATAGTGTATCTCATTTTCTTAAAAAGTATCCGGAATTATTTAATAACTTAAATTCACCCAATGATTTGGATATGGAAAGAGGAAAAAGCGAATAATGGGTTTTTGAATTAACGCACTCAGCGGATGACTAAAATGCATGATATCGACAAAGTCATCCGATGAGTTTCTCAGCGAGACTTTATGAATGACTACCAGTTATGGGTTATTTCTTTTTATCTTCTTCTTCGTTTTGATCAAACTGGGTAATATTAAAAGATTCAAGATCACTTGCAGCTATTCTGTAGTTCTCAAATTCTTCCAAAAGAAGATTCGCTCGTTTGACATGGTACCTGTATTTCTTTTTCCCAAATAATCCCGAGCTCATAATTTTTAGTTCAGTTCGGGTTTCAGCCAGTGAATCTTTTATAAAAGTCATGAACAATTCGGAGTAATCCTTCAGTACATCATTATTTAAATCATGAGCTGCATAAAAAGCTAATCGGGTGTTGTTGAAATATTCTTCGTAATCTTTATCGATAAGGAATTTTCTGGCTCTTGTTAAAAGCTTATTTAACCGGGCAAGTAACTCACGGTTTTTTTCGTCCTTAATATCCGTACTGATTATTTGAATGGCTTCATCGAAGAAATACTCATTTTCTTTTTGAGAGAAATTATCCATAACCACCTTCTTATTTGAATTTTACAAGATATAAAAAATATATAGAATAATATTTATGAGTCCCGGATTATTGTTCTAATGATTTGGCTTGTCAAAGTTTCTTTTGGTGGTTTAATGCCATTGATTGTCATTTAGTCGTCATTACATTGTCATTCGTTGTTTTTTTAATAATGGCCATTATTGACTTTTTAATGACTTTCTTTGGAAAATAGGATTATAACATCAATTTAGGATAACAATACGATGGTCATTAATATTATAAAGCGGTATGATTTAAAAGACACCACAAGCCTGTTATAATTTTACCAGAGCTGGAATAAGTCCGGTTGGCTTTAAAATATTCAATTCTCAGAAGCTTTAAAATTATTCAAGTCGTTGTTTTGTAGATTTATTGCCGCTTTATTTTATGCAGGATATTTTTCGCTTCTGGAGAAAATCTCTTTAGCAGGCTGTGAAAATAGATTAAAAAAATGAACATTCGATTTATAACTAAAGCTTCTATTGCCCCTCTATCCCGATAGCTCGGAACCCCCCTTGCTCGCACCGATTTGTAATCGGTGTGTAATTCATTAGAATTAATATACAGATTAATTATTGCAAGTCAGTGTTTATTGTTTTTGCAAAGCAAAGCACGGATAATATATCCGCGCTAGCGGAGAATTGTTAACCTCCTCCTCCCGAACCCTTGGTATTATCCCCCAATTGGGGGATTGAATTTGGCTTTAGGCAAATTTAGGGGTAATGATGATAAAATCCTGGTTTCGTAGGCCTACGAAACCAAGTCCTGAATGCAAAATGAACTGTCGTTGCCCTACGACATGGCCTCTTAGGGCCCGGGGAAGCTTTCGTAGCCCTACGATTGTTCCTTTTTACCCTCGCTGAGGCTTTCGTAGCCCTACGAACGTTAGTTTTAGGCCTCGCGGGACCATTCGTAGGGCTACAAAACCCTAAAGGAGGCCTCTGTCTTCCATTCGTAGGCCTGCAACGGTTGTAATTTTATCTGTTTGGGACAATTGTCATTATGTTACCCGGTGTTTTAGGCCTCGGCGGACCGATTGTCATTATGTTGCTACCGTTTTTAGGTCTCGGAGACGGTTTTGACATGATGTAACTCCTTTATTTTTAATCTGGTTGGTGCTTTTGCTGTTGTGTTGTTTAATTTTTTCTCATTTAGTTGCCCTGTAAAGGCATAACATTAGTAGCCCAGTGCGAAGTGAAACGAAACGCTGGGTGTAAAGAAATACAAACCACAATCGTCCGGTATACAATGTTATTTTGTGGAAAACGTTTTTCCGGACGGAATTTCCGAACCTTTCCATTATCAACCCGTTTCCAGTCACAGTCACAGTTGCCGGTTTGCACGCTGCTTCTGTTATAAATGCCCCAGTGACTAATTATCTAATGACAGTGACCAGTTCACAGTCATCAGTCGCAGTAACGAGGCTTCAGTTCTGTACACAACTATCTATAATAAATGATCTAATGAATAACCAATAATCAATAATGAATAACCAATAATGAATAACCAATAATGAATAACCAATAATGAATAACCAATAACCAATTATTCAACGACCAGTATCGAGTATCGAGCATCCAGCAACCAGTATCTAGGTTCAAGGATCAAGAATCAAGTTCCCCGTATCCAGGATCATAAATTCAACAAAGTTACCCACCCGAATATTGCAGTGATCCTTAACCCCTACGGGGTATAGGTTGATAAGAGGTCAACATTTTTACAATACTTATCCGCTACGCGGAAATTCTCCGTAGGAGATAAAGTAGTAGTAGTAAAACAAGGTAAATACAAAGTAAATCATTCCACGTAGTGGATTAACAAATTTTACCCGGACAGTAGTGGGTCAAGTTGCCAATGACAGATTTTTATTCAGTTGAATTTGTACAGGGATGTCATCTTCTGAAAAGATGACATCCATTGCTTATTGATGCTTATTGTATTTGAAGTTGTCAAAAGTTAAATGATATTATTATGCTATTGAATGGAACAATTGTTTTTTTTGACTCTCCCCTCCCTCCCTGCCCTTTAGGCAGGTTCTCCCTCTCTTCTCGAAGCTATGCTTTATACACAAATATGAATTATGCGAATCAAGAGTTGAAAATCTTGCCTTTAAATCCGGATTTTCCTGAATATTTAGAATAAACCCTTGATTCACATATTTTTATACAAGTACTCTG
>JANQHR010000066.1 GCA_028282585.1 Bacteroidales bacterium
ATTAAATGATTTTACCAATTCTTGCCATGGAATAGCATAATAAATCTTTCCCAGGTTACTTCCCAAGAATTGGGCGTATATGCTATTAAAATTTTCTTCAGGGCTTTGAAAGTGGAAAGTGTGTTGAAATTGTGAAATTTTTCGTATTTGTGCATTAGATATTTAATATGAAACCCCGATTTTTTGTGTTTTCGGCACTTTTCGGGGTTTTGTTTTATCTAAAGATACAAATAATTACTTGATATTCAAAATGTTATTTACTAAAGAATGTGCCTTATTATCATACCTAATAATAACTTTAATATTTCAATTTTGAGACTAATTTAATTAATCAACTACTTCAATCATTTTAAATGGTATCCGAATAATAGATTCGTAATCTTCTCCGGCTTCTAACATATCCTCATCATCCTCTTCATAATACCAATTAATTACCACTTCGTTTCGTGCTTTTTTTATAGCTTCCAATTTTTTGAAAACATCTAAAATACATTTCGAAGAACTTGTATTAAAATATTCTAATTGAATATTAACAGTAGTTAGGCTTTGAGGTTCCTTTGAATACTCCTCTAACCACTCCACTAACGGACGGTAAAATTCAATTGAGTTTTCAGGTATTGATCTACCCTTAATTTCAATTACTCCCGTAGCGGCATCAAAATTTACAGTTGGAGTTTTTGGAGTTCCTTCTATTGAAATTGATTCCATATTGTTGAATTATTTTAGTTTTAATTTTAATTAAATTGTAATGTTCAGGCTGAAAAAAGAATAATCATCATCGTAATTATCAAATTCATAATCTACTCGGCCTTCTGTTCTTCTTGCAATATCAATTAAGCCAAGACCTCCTCCACCTTTATCTGAAAACTTTTGATTATTCAGTACAAATTTATATAATTCTTTTAATTCGTCTTTTGATAATGATTTAATCTTATCTAAACGTTCTTTTAATTTTTTTACTTTTTCGTTCTTGATAAAATTACCAGTTCTGATCTCATATTGATCACCAACCTTCGATATAACAAATATTCCAAAATGAATATCCATATCTTTACCAGCTAATTCTGGTAGGTCATCTACATGATGATATAAGTTTTGTAAACTTTCCACTAGTATATTGTAGATCTTCTTTTTTGTTATAGATTTATCTATAACATGATCGAGTTTTGACTCTACAACACCTAGTACATTGGTAATGAGTTCGGCAGTTATACTTCCTTTATAAGCAAGAAGTACTTCCCCTTTGTTCATTTTCGTATAACGCTCTTCTATATTAAAGCTCATAAAGGCTTTATGATTTTTTTCTTATCAAGTTGTATAAATTTATAACTTTTTTATACTTTAAACAAATTATATTAAAATTTGGTTCGATTAATTAAAAAAGGTCAATCTAACCTTCAACTTGATTAATTAATTAATACAATTATCACTTTATTTTCATATTAAAAATAAACAAGTAAATATTTGTATCAAAATTTTTTTTTTAAGCGTATGAAAAATATAAATGAATGTATTGATTTCTTATATAAACGCTTAAGCTAAATCTTTGTACTTACTTTTTTTACTACCTTCATAGATAGAATAATTTAAGTACTTGCACTCTAATGCTCCGTTAAAAAGTACTAATTTATTTGAAGGTTTTAATCCAATGCTTTTTATTGCTTCAAAGTTGCTACTCAACATCCACACCTCAAACCCTTTAAATCTATTCTTAAAGATATCTCCTAATACCTTATAAAAACTTTTTAGTTCGTTCTTTTTAATACGTTCACCGTAAGGTGGGTTTGTGATTAGAATACCACTCCCACCCCTGGTCTTAATCGGATCAAAATTCTCGATGGGTTTTATATGCAAATCTATTTTTCTTGATAAGCTTGCGTTAGATATATTTTCCTTTGCTATTCTAATAGCTATCTCTGAAATATCTGCACCTATTATTTTTACACTTATATCGTTTTCCTCATTTTCTTCTTCATAAATTTGTTCTAGTAACTCATTATCAAAATCTTTCCAGCTTTCAAATCCAAATTTTTGCCTATAAATTCCTGGAGGAATATTATTTGCAATCATCGCCGCTTCAATTAACAATGTACCCGAACCACACATTGGATCAATAAAAGTGCTTTTTTTGTCCCATCCTGACATTAAAATCATTCCTGCAGCTAAAACTTCATTTAAAGGTGCTTTATTTGTTTTGATTCTATATCCTCTTTTATGCAGCGATTCTCCTGAACTGTCTAAAGAAACTGTACAAGTTGTATTTGAAATATGAACACTAATTCTTACATCTGGATCTTCAGTATCAACATAGGGTCGTTTTTCATAATTTTCCCGGAACTGATCAACAATAGCATCCTTAACTTTTAAAGCGACATATTTGGAATGTGAGAATTCTTTTGAATTAACCACACTATCTACAGCAAACGTATTTTTTAGATCAAAATACTCACTCCACACAATAGTTTGAATTGATTTATATAACTCATGCTCATTAGCAACCTCAAATTCCGCAATAGGTTTTAAAACACGTAAAGCTGTTCTTAAATGAAAATTAGCTTTATACATCATAGCTTTATCACCTTTAAGTTCAACCATTCGATTACCTTTCTTTATATCCGTTGCGCCTAATGCTTTAAGTTCGTTAAACAAAACATCCTCTAAACCTTTAAATGTTTTTACTACGAGGTTGAATTTACCTTCCGTATTAACCATTTTCACTATTTTTTTTATTTACAATATCACTTACAACTTCAAGCGCTTTATTAAGTCGCTCATCTCCTTCTCCCGAAATTATTTTATAATTAAATCCATAATCAATTAACTCATGTTGATAAATTTTAAAAAGTTCATCTCTCATCTCACCACCATTTTCTCTTACAGAATCCGGAATCCAGGGAATATCATTGTTACAAAGAAGAAATAAGTCTATTTTACTGTTCTTTATTCTTTGATTAATCCACTCTGGAACTTCTTTAAAAGCAATTTGAAACCAAATTTTGGTTATAATCAAATACGTATCATAAAACAACACTTCATTAGCAATTTGCGAATACTTTTCTTCTAATTCTAACTGTTTAAGAGCAATATGTTCAACATCTTTGTAAGTATAATCTTGATGCAAATTTTCGATATATTCTCTTGCATATTCGGGTACAACAACCGTATTAAAACGCTTTGCTAAATATTCTGACAACTCCGTTTTTCCTGTAGATTCGGCACCAATTAAGACAATTCGCTTGATTGTTTTTTGATTGCTTTTTTCCATTCTAAATAACCCAATATTGCTAGTATCGTGTATACTACAAATAATACTACTGTAGGATACAATCCCTTGTAAATATATAAACCTAAAGAAACTGAGTCAACAATGATCCAAACAATCCAGTTTTCAATCATCTTTCTTGCTAACATCCATGTTGCCACAAAGCTGGCAGATGTAGTAAATGCGTCCCAGTAAGGAATTTCCGAATCTGTGTAATTAATCAGTACGTAAACAATAAATAAGAAAATTACAGCATTTATTAAAAGTAAGATTATTCCGGTACTTAATCCCACCTTAATTATTTTTAAATCATCCTGTTTTTTACTTTTTGCTCCAAACATCCAATGATACCAGCCATATAAGCTGATTATCAAATAATAAACCTGAAGTCCCATGTCGGCATAAAACTTTGAAACAAAGAAAACATAGATATATAATGCGGATGTAATAAAACCTATTGGCCAACACCATATATTTTGTTTAATTGAAAAAAGAATGTACAATAAACCGAAAATTGATCCAAGAAGTTCAATATAATTCTGAGATATCCACAATACAATATTTTGCAGCATTTAATTACTTTTTAAACGCTGCAAATATATCCTATATATTATAAAATTCCAGATTTTATTGGGTATTTAGCACCTGTTTTTGGTATTGCTCCCAGTTTCTCATTATCTCTAAAGCCTTTTTAAATCCCTTATCTCGGACATTCACAATTTGGAAATATTCGCTCATATCCCATAAATCTCTTGCAATTAAGGCTTTTACAATCAAACGAAAGTCTGCTTTTGATTTTTCAAATTCCTCTGGTGTACTTTCAATATTGTTTTCTTTACTATATTCCAATAAATCATTTAAGATCTCTTCGGTAACTACAAATCGCTCATTATATGTATCAAAAGTTGGATAACTAGACTTTAGTCTTTTCCTATTCTCGTCGATATACTCTAATACAAATGAATTAAGCACACCCTGACGAATTACTTTGCTGTATAGATTTGTAACGGAAGTTGTATCTAAAGGAACAAAAATATCTGGCATAATACCTCCACCACCATATACTATTCTTTTATTCTTTAATGTTTTATACTTTAAAGAATCCGGTAAATCTATGCTATCTTCATTTAAAAATTCTCCATGTTGGAACCTTTCGAATAATTCATTTTCATATTCTTCTTTACCATTATCATATGGTTTTTGAATTAACCTGCCGGTTGGAGTATAATATCTCGCAACTGTCAATCTCATCATAGAACCATCAGGAAGGAACATAGGTTTTTGAACCAGCCCCTTACCAAACGATCGTCTTCCAACAACTATTCCTCTATCCCAATCCTGAACAGCACCCGTTACAATTTCGCTGGCTGATGCTGAGCCTTCATCAATAAGTATTAGTATTTTTTCATTTTTAAAAACTCCGTTACCTGTAGCATAACTTTCTGCCTTGGGAGATTTAAGTCCTTTTGTATAAACAATCATTTGTCCTTTTTCCAGGAACTGATCAGCTAAATCAATAGCTTTATCCAAATAACCTCCTCCATTTCCTCTTAAATCCAAAATTATCGATTTTGCTCCCTTTTGTTTCAATAGATTAAGTTTTTCCAGAAATTCATCAATGGTTGTCATTGCAAACCTGTTTATTTTGATATATGCAATATCATCATCAACCAAATAAGCTGCATCAACACTATAAATAGGAATTTTATCTCGGAAAATAGTAAAGTATAAAATTTCATCTACTCCTTTTCTCCTCACTCCAACATTCACCTTAGTTCCTTTTTCTCCAAGAAGTCTTTCCCGGACACCTTGTGTAGTTATTTCAATAATTGCAACATTTTCTCCATCGATTTCCACAATTCTGTCTCCTGCTCTAATTCCAACTTTTTCTGATGGTCCTCCTGAAATAGGTGAAATAACATAAATAGTATCATTTAATATGTTAAACTGGATTCCAATTCCTTCAAAATTTCCTTCCAATGGTTCATTCATTTCTTTCACCTCATCTGCAGGTATGTATACAGAATGGGGATCCAATTCCTTTAGTATATTGATAATTGCATCTTCAACAAGATGCTTAGAGTCAACCGAATCAACATAGTAAGATGAAATATACCCTAACGCTCTGCTAAATTTAAAAATATCTTCTGTTAGATACTGGGAAAATAATTTAACAGGAAACACAAACAAAATCAAGATAAGTAAATATCTTATCAACCCTAACCTACGCATAATGTATATATTTTAATTTGCAAATTAAACCTTATAAAGTAATCCTCAAGCTATTTTCTTGGGACCAAATTAAACGGAATTTTTATAACATCCGACAAATCTTCACCATCTTCAAAAATTTGATCATCAATATCATCGTAATACCAGTCAACATTTACTTCAGCGCCATTCTTAAATAGTTGTTTAAAATGATCTAAAATTTGCAGAATATATTTTGATGAAGCAGAATTCATGTAAGATAAATCAAATTTCAAATGGAATTTAAATCCATTAAAATCCTTATGCTCATTCATCATTCTGTTGATGTAATTTTCAACTTTGTATATAATTGATTCGTAAAAAGCAATAACATCTTCGGGGCGAGAAATTCCCACCAATTCAAATTTTCGATCCTTTACGTCAAATATAATCTTTGGACTAAATTCTGTTGGCTCTATAAAAAGATTTTCCATTTTTTTGTAAGACGGATTTTATTTTGGAGTCACCAAAGTTTCAATTGTGTAATATAGTAATTTATTGTTAATTTTTCTGAAGGAATAATTAATTTTATTCTTAGAAACCTTAGCAATTCTAACCAAGCCCGTTCCTGAATTAGCATTTTTAATATACATTCCTTCCTTTAATGTATCTTTATAAATTGTTTTAAGATCTTCTCTGCTAAAATTATTAATCTTATCTATATATGCTTTTAAATGGTTTGCATCATTGGTTAAAATGGGGTTTGATGCTATTACTTTAAAATGTGGATTGGAAATTAAAATTTTAAATTCCGGCTCGAAATTTTCGTGTTTAAGTTCATCTTCTATCAAATTTGTATACTGGTAATTGTTCTCTAACACTTCCGCCATTACAATCTGTATTTTTTTAAAAATATAATTATCAATATTGTTTTTTTCGACATATTTCATAAAGTCCATTAAAAGTTTATTTAACAAACTATAATCGAAAAATCCCTTATACTGAACAACTACATTACCAGACATGATGATATGAATTTAACGATAATATTGAATATTAGTTCAAAACATCTCATAAAATTATTCCCACTCAATTGTAGCCGGTGGTTTAGAACTTATATCGTAAACTACTCGATTAATGCCTTTTACATTGTTAATAATCTTATTTGAAATATCAGCTAGAAATTCATAGGGTAAGTGCGACCAATCTGCTGTCATACCATCTGTAGAAGAAACTGCTCTTAGTGCTACAGTATTTTCATATGTTCTTTCATCACCCATAACTCCTACTGATTGTACTGGAAGCAAAATAACTCCGGCCTGCCATACTTTATCGTAAAGGTCGTATTCCTTAAGGCCTTCTATATAAATATCATCAACTTCCTGTAAAATCTGAACTTTCTCAGCTGTAATATCACCTAAAATACGTATTGCTAATCCGGGTCCTGGAAATGGATGACGTTGTAAAAGTTCCTTTTTAATTCCAATAGATGTACCAACTCTTCTTACTTCATCCTTAAACAATAACTTTAGCGGCTCGACTATTTTTAGATTCATTTTCTCTGGCAAACCTCCAACATTATGATGAGATTTTATAGTTGCTGAAGGCCCGTTTACTGATATTGATTCAATAACGTCCGGATATATAGTTCCTTGGGCTAACCATTTTACATCTTGTATTTTGTGTGCTTCCTGATCAAAAACTTCAATAAAGACTCTTCCAATAACTTTTCGTTTTCCTTCCGGATCAGAAATTCCCGCTAATTGGTTTAAAAACTGATCTTTTGCATCAACTCCAATTACATTCAATCCCATATCCTTATATGATTCCAGAACTTTTTCAAACTCATTTTTACGAAGAAGCCCATTATCAACAAAAATACATGTAAGGTTTTTACCAATTGCTTTATTTAATAAAACTGCTGCAACTGAAGAATCTACACCGCCTGATAAACCTAATACAACTTTATCATCTCCCAACTGTTGTTTTAACTCCTTTATGGTATCATCAGCAAAAGCAGAAGGCGTCCAATCTTGCGAACAACCACAAATATCAACTAAAAAGTTTTCAAGCAATTGTTTTCCCTGAGTTGTATGGTAAACTTCCGGATGAAACTGTATACCATACGTTTCCTCATCCGTAATTTTAAAACCACCAAACTTCACATCGCTTGTACTAGTAATAATTTGATAATTATCCGGCACTTTAGTAATAGTATCACCGTGTGACATCCATACTTGCGTATCTAACTCAAGGCCTCTCATTAATCTACTATCATCATTTATATAACTTAACCTTGCCCTACCATATTCGCGATGTTTGGAAGGTAAAACTTCACCACCATAGTTTTGAGCTAAAAATTGAGCTCCATAACACACGCCTAATAAGGGATACCTATTTTTTATATTGGATAAATCTGGAACTGGTGCATTCTCATCTCTAACAGAAAACGGACTACCGGAAAGTATAACTCCTTTAAAATTTCCATCCAGTTTTGGTATTTTATTAAATGGATGTATTTCACAATAAACATTTAATTCGCGTACTCTTCTGGCTATCAATTGAGTATACTGTGATCCGAAATCTAAAATCAATAGTTTTTCGTGCATATTAATAATATTTTGGTGGTATTCAAATTTAATTTGGCAAAGATAATATTATTGAACGAAATTATTGGATGTATTAATCTTAAAACAATTTTAAGAATTCTCTCTTTCCAGCTCAACAGTATGCTTTTCTCCGTCTTCCGCTGAAAAAGTATTTGGAAAAATCTTTCTGGCCTCTTCAATCAATGGTTTTACATTTTTATAACGAGCCGAAAAATGTCCTATTATTAGCTTTTTAACATCTGCTTTTTTTGCAATATATGCAGCATCTTCTGTAGTAGAATGCTGTGTTGATTTTGCTTCCTTTTTCATATTTTTACCGAATGTAGCTTCATGAAAAAGTAAATCTACATCCTTTATAATTGGTATAATTTTAGCTGAATATGCTGTATCGGTGCAATATGCGTAAGATCTTACTTTATACGGTGGCAATGTAAGTTTACTATTTTGTATAACTTCTCCTTCTTCGTTAATAAGATCTTCTCCTTCTCTAATATCTTGAATTTTACCAATTGGAATTTTATATATATTAACCACATCCTTTTTCAAATTTCGTAAATAAGGTTGCTCGGTAAATTTAAACCCACATGAAGGAATTCGATGTTTTAAAGGAATTGACTCAACTCTTACTTTTTTGTCTTCGTATATCACCTTATTCATTTTTGTATTAAGATGATGATATATGATTTTAAAAGACATAGTTCTTTCAAAATACCCAATATGTCTGGTTAAAATACTTTCTAATTCCGGATGCGCATAAATATGCAAATCTTTATCCCGTTCCAACAAGTTAAAAGTGGATATTAATCCGAACAGCCCGAAAATATGATCACCATGTAGATGACTAATAAAAATATGATCAATTTTTCCAAATTTGATTTTATTTTTTCGTATCTGGATCTGTGTCCCTTCGCCACAATCGATTAAAAAAAACCGCTCATGAACATTGAGCACATGAGCGGTTAAGTTTCTTTTCGAAGTTGGAACAGCTGAGCTGCTACCTAATATTGTTAATTCAAAAGTCAAAATTAAATTCTGGTTTATTTACCATTCTTTTCTCTTTCGTCTTCTTCAGTTTTAACTATATCAATCGCTTCTTCGGTAGAGTAAGCAATATTTAAAACGGTATCCAACTGCGATATGGTAATCAATCTGTCAACAGCATCGTTTAATCCCGTTAAAACAAATGTTCCACTTGCATTTTTACAAAGTCGATTGGCAACTAGAATAGCACTTAATCCTGATGAATCACAATACCTGCAATTACTTAAATCAAGTATGATGTTTTTCTCTCCTTTTCCGGAAATTAAAACCAATTCGGATTTCAAACTAGGAGCAACATTTGTGTCTAGTTTTTCTTCCATTACTTGAATCAAGGTGTACTTTTCGAGTTTTTCAATCTTAAATTCCATTGTAATTTGTTTTAAGTTAAAATAAAGAGCTATTCAGCAGCTTTCTCTTCACCTTTATCTTCTGACTTATTTTCAGCTTTTGGAGCTTCTTCCTTTACTTCCTCTTTTACCTCTTCTTTCTTCTCCTCAACTTTCTCTACTTTTTGAACTTTTGGCTTCGCCTCGCCTGCCGGACGGGCAGGTTTAGGTTTAGCTGTTTTAGTTTCAGCTTTCTTAGCTTCCTCTTTAGCATCCATTTCAGCTTTCTTCTCTGCTATCTCTTTCTTTTGCTCTTCTTCCATTTCACTCTTAAGAGATGCAAGCTCTGTAATATCTCCTAATGTTGTTTTTTCTAAATTAGTTTTGATTTTCTTTACAGCCTTCTTAGTTGTAGCAGCTTTTTGTTTCTTTTCTGCTGTTTCAGCATCTTTCTTTTCATCTTCAAACACTCTACTATGAGATAAGATTATTTTCTTAGCTGATTTAGAGAATTCAATCACTTTAAAATCTAATTTCTCGTCAACTTTAGCTGTATTTCCATCTTCTTTAACTAAATGCTTTGGAGTAACAAATCCTTCAACACCATATGGTAATGCAATTACCGCGCCTTTATCTAATACTTCAACAACAGTTCCTTCATGTATGGATCCCACTGTAAATACGGTTTCGAATACATCCCAAGGATTTTCTTCTAATTGTTTGTGGCCTAAGCTTAATCTGCGGTTTTCCTTATCAATTTCAAGAACAACTACTTCAATTGAGTCTCCAATTGAAGTGAATTCTGCAGGATGCTTAATTTTTTTGGTCCATGATAAATCGGAAATATGAATTAATCCATCTACTCCTTCTTCAATTTCAACAAATACTCCGAAGTTAGTAAAATTACGAACAGTAGCTGTATGCTTTGTTCCAACAGCATATTTTTCATCAACATTACTCCATGGATCAGTCTTAAGTTGTTTAATACCTAATGACATTTTTCTTTCTTCTCTATCAAGAGTAAGAATTTGTGCTTCAACTTCATCTCCTACTTGTAAGAATTCCTGAGCACTTCTTAAATGCTGCGACCAAGACATTTCTGACACATGAATAAGGCCTTCAACCCCAGGTTGAATTTCAACAAAAGCACCGTAATCAGCTAAAACAACCACTTTTCCTTTAACAGAATCACCAACCTTAAGTTCTTTATCTAAAGAATCCCATGGGTGTGGAGTTAACTGTTTTAATCCTAATGCAATTCGTTTCTTATCATCATCAAAGTCAAGAATTACAACATTCAATTTTTGATCTAATTGTACAATTTCTTCAGGGTGATTTACACGACCCCACGATAAATCAGTGATGTGAATTAATCCATCAACACCACCAAGGTCGATAAATACTCCGTAAGAAGTAATATTTTTAACAGTTCCTTCAAGAACCTGGCCTTTTTCTAATTTAGCAATGATATCTTTCTTTTGTTGTTCTAATTCCTCTTCGATAAGAGCTTTATGAGAAACAACAACATTTTTAAATTCGTGATTGATTTTAACAACCTTGAATTCCATAGTTTTTTCTACATATACATCGTAGTCACGGATTGGCTTAACATCAATCTGCGAACCTGGTAAGAATGCTTCGATTCCAAATACGTCAACGATCATACCACCTTTAGTTCTGCACTTAATGAAACCTTTAATAATTTCATCTTTTTCAAGAGCCTCATTAACACGATCCCAAGAACGTAATGCTCTTGCTTTTTTATGAGAAAGTACCAACTGACCATCTTTGTCTTCCTGACTTTCAACATAAACTTCAACGCTATCTCCAGGTTTTAATTCCGGATTATAACGGAATTCATTTAAACTAACAACACCTTCTGATTTGTAACCAATATTAATTACAACTTCGCGCTTGTTCATAGATACAACTGATCCATCAATTACCTCATTTTCAGTAATTGTGGATAGAGTTTGATCATACATTTTTTCAAACTCTTCTCTTTCTTTCGATTTTGCTAATTCACCATCATTTACAATGTTATCCCAATCGAACTCATCGTTTGGAGTAGCAAATTCTACAACATTTGATTCCTCAACAGAATCCGTTTTTTCTGTTTTTTCAACAGGCTTTTCTTCTACTTCACCTGTAGGACGAACAGGCTTTGCAGTCTCTTCAACCTCACCTGCATGATTCTCAGGCTTCTCAGATGCTTCAACTTGCACACTTTCCTTCTGCTCAACATTCTCTTCTTGCTCAACAGACTTATTCACTTCTTTTTCAGTCATTTAAGTAAATTAATTAATTTTTAGTAAGTTAGACATTATTTATAGACTAAATCAAGGTGCAAAAGTATAATTTTTATTTAATTATTTAAAAATAAAGATACTAAAAAAAGCATATATTAATCAAATATGTATTCGACTTATTCTCATTAAACTTATTAAAATAAAATAGTATTTAATTTTAATACTGTGAACTTGAACACCGTTTTATCTTTATTTCCTTTTAATAATTTGAGCTTGATAAATTTCTTTTAAATATAAAAACTGAGAAAAAAGCCTTGGACTGCCCTAAAAAATTAAAAGAATGTTAAAAACGGGCTAAAAAGTTCTCTATCAAAATAATTCTTCTTAAGTTCGTACACTTTTTTAATTAATATGATTTCTTATAAATAAAATATAGTTAAAATGAAAATTACAGTAGCTGGAACCGGGTATGTTGGTTTATCAATCGCCACATTACTATCTCAAAAACATGAAGTAATAGCCTTAGATATAATTCCCGAAAAGGTTGATAAAATTAATAATAGGATTTCACCAATTGTTGATGCTGAAATTGAGGATTTTTTTAAAACTAAAGAGCTAAATTTATTAGCCACATTAGACAAAGAAAAAGCATACAAAGGTGCTGATTTCGTAATAATTGCAACACCCACTGATTATGATGTTGAAAAAAATTATTTTAATACAGATACAGTGGAGCAAGTTGTTCAAGATGTAACCTCAATAAATCCAAATACGGTTATGATCATTAAATCAACCGTACCTGTTGGGTATACTAGAGAAATTAAAGGAAAGTTTTCTATTGATAACATAATTTTCTCACCTGAATTTTTAAGAGAAGGTAAAGCTTTATATGATAACTTATATCCTTCAAGAATAATTGTTGGAGAAAATACTGAAAGAGCAGAAAAATTTGCGGAATTATTAGTTGAAGGTGCAATTAAGAAGGATGTTAAAACACTTTTAATTAGTTCTACTGAAGCCGAAGCTGTTAAATTATTTTCAAACACTTATCTTGCCATGAGAGTTGCTTTTTTCAATGAGCTAGATACTTATTCAGAAGTAAGAGGGTTAAACACAAAAGAAATCATCGAAGGTGTAGGATTGGATCCGAGAATCGGAGATCATTATAATAATCCATCATTTGGTTATGGAGGTTATTGTTTGCCAAAGGACACAAAACAATTAAGAGCAAATTATAGTGACGTACCAAATAATATTATCGCAGCTATTGTAGATGCAAATAGAACAAGAAAAGATCATATTGCAGATATGATTCTTAAAAAGAAACCTGAAATTGTTGGTATATATAGATTAACTATGAAAACGGATTCTGATAATTTTAGGGCTTCTTCGATTCAGGGAATCATGAAAAGAATTAAAGCCAAAGGAGTAGAAGTTGTAGTTTATGAACCAGTTCTTGAGGAAAATAATTTTTACCATTCGCGGGTAATTAAAGATCTTGATGAATTCAAAAAGGTTTCAGATATAATTGTAAGTAACAGATTAAATCCGGATTTGGAAGACGTAAGAAATAAAGTATATACTAGAGACCTTTATACAAGAGATTAGATTATAAACAATGAACAATTATAAAATAAACAAAAGCTAGTGTTAATTTAACCTAGCTTTTGTTATTTTTACCTACCAAATATATCAAAAATGGAAATAATTAAAACCGAATTCCCGGGATTATTAATAATAAAACCCAAAGTATTTGAAGATGCAAGAGGATATTTTTTTGAAAGTTACAATAAAAATAAACTTCCCGAAATAGAAAATATTGAATTTATTCAGGATAATCAATCAAAATCTGTATACGGAACTATTCGTGGGTTACATTACCAACTAGAACCTTATGCCCAATCTAAATTGATTCGTGTTTTAGATGGTAAAATTCTTGATGTAGTAGTTGATTTACGTGAAAAATCGCCTACATATGGAAAACAATTTTCAATTGAACTTTCTTGTAACGAGAAAAAGCAGCTTTTTGTACCAAAAGGTTTTGCTCATGGCTTTTCAGTTCTAAGCGAAACAGCAACTGTACTATATAAAACTGATCAATTTTATAGTCCTGAATCAGAGAGAGGTATAAATTTTAATGATCCGAATTTAGCAATCGATTGGAAAATTAAAATTGAAGAAGGTACCATTTCGTCAAAAGATAAGGTATTACCTCTATTAAAAGAAGCTGAAAAAAATTTTAAACTTTAGATTAAAATGGTAAATATACTTATTACAGGTTCCAATGGCCAGTTAGGAAGTGAACTTAAAAATATCTATAATACAAACCTGTTTAAATTTGAAAAGCCCGTAAATATTGAGTTTACCAATATTGATACTTTAGACCTTACTGATTCAATATTTCTTAAAAGATTTATTGAGGATCATTCTTTCGATTTTATAATTAATTGTGCAGCTTACACAAATGTCGATTTAGCTGAATCTGAAAAAGAAAAAGCAACCGAAATCAACTCTTTGTGCGTTAAAAATATTGTAGAAGCAATAGAAAACAGCGTAACCAGGTTCATACATATATCAACGGATTATGTTTTTGATGGAAAAAATCATTTTCCATATACTGAAGAAATGAAAACTAATCCAACCTCAGAATATGGAAACTCAAAATTAAAAGGCGAAGAATTTGCTCTAAAATATGATAAGTCTATTATAATCAGGACTTCATGGCTATATTCCACCTATGGAAAAAACTTTGCGAAAACAATTTACAAATTATGTAAAGAAAGAGAATCGCTAAATGTTGTTTTTGATCAAATAGGTACGCCAACATATGCAAAGGATCTTGCTTATGCTATATTTCAAATATTAGATCAAACAATAAAAGAAGATCATTTTTATAAAGGAATATATCATTATTCAAATGAAGGTGTTTGTAGTTGGTACGATTTTGCTAAAATCATTGCAGAAAAATCTTATTCCAAATGTAAAATATATCCGATAGAATCAAAAGATTATCCGACACCAGTTAAACGTCCGTTTTACAGTGTTTTGAATAAAAGTAAAATAAAACAAACTTTTAATTTGGACATTCCTCATTGGCAGGATAGTTTAAATGAATTCTTTAAAAATTTAAATAATTTTTAAAACAGGGTTTCGTTTTCCAATTATCAAATTCTTAACTTTAACACTTCCAACTTGCTCAGTTAATATTGAGCTTAAATTTCAATTTTATGATAGATCAAGAATTACTTAATGCGGTTCAATCCAAAGCAAAAACTTGGTTAGAATCAAGTATCGATCCAGAATCAAAAAAGGATATCGAAAATTTAATACAAAATGATGAATCCGAATTAATAGAATCTTTTTATAAAGATCTTGAATTTGGAACAGGTGGGTTAAGAGGAATTATGGGTACCGGAACAAATCGTATGAATATTTATACGGTTGGAATGGCAACGCAAGGATTAAGTAATTATCTTAAACAACAGTTTATTAATCAGGATATAAAAGTAGCAATAGCATATGATTCGAGAAATAATAGCAAACTGTTTGCTGAAAAAACGGCAAGTGTATTTTCTGCTAATGGTATTCAAGTATTTTTATTTGAAGAGCTACGTCCTACACCGGAGTTATCTTTTGCAATAAGACATTTGGGTTGCCAAAGTGGAATAGTTGTAACTGCTTCTCACAATCCTAAGGAATATAATGGGTATAAAGTTTATTGGGAGGATGGTGGCCAAATTATAAGCCCACACGACAAGAATATTATAGCAGAAGTACAAAAAATTAAAAGTATTGGAGAAATTCAATTTGATGATCAATTAAGAAATGTAGAAATTATTGGAGAAAAAATTGATACTGAATATTTACGCGAATTAGTTAAGCTTTCTTTAAGTCCTCGGGTTATTAAAAATCAAAAAGACTTAAAAATTGTATTCACCCCCATTCACGGAACAGGTGTCGAATTAGTTCCAAAAGCACTAAAGGCATATGGATTTGAAAATGTAACCATATTGGAAGAACAAAGAATACCTGATGGGAACTTTCCTACGGTAAAATCACCTAATCCTGAGGAACCTGCCGCTTTAAAGCTTGCTTTACAAAAAGCTAAAGATATTGACGCAGATATTGTTATGGCAACTGATCCGGATGCTGATAGAGTTGGGATTGCAGTTAAAGATAATAACAATGAATTCATTTTATTAAACGGTAATCAAGCTGCTGCTTTACTTATCAATTATCTTATTTCTCAATGGGATTCTACAGGTAAATTAAAAGGTAAAGAATATATTGTAAAAACAATTGTCACAAGTGAGCTTTTAAAGGATATTGCTGATAAATACAGTGTTCAGTGTTATGACGTTCTTACCGGGTTTAAATACATCGCGGATATTATCAAAAACAAGCAGGGCAAAATGAAATTTATTGGTGGTGGTGAAGAAAGCTATGGGTATTTAGCAGGAGAATTTGTTCGAGACAAAGATGCTGTAATGTCTTGTGCTTTGCTTGCCGAAACTGCTGCCTGGGCTAAAGAAAATGGAAAGACTTTGTATGAAGAACTAATTGATATATATGTTGAATTTGGATTTTATAAGGAAAAATTAATTTCTATTGTAAAGAAAGGTAAATCCGGTGCTGAAGAAATTCAAAAAATGATGGACGAATTTCGTAATAGTCCTCCAGAAACAATAAATGACTCTAATGTTATGCTAATTCACGATTTCCAAAAGCAAAAAACATTTGATCAAATGAGTCATCTTAGGTACGATATTAATTTACCGAAATCAAATGTTTTGCAATTTATTTTGAAAGATGGTTCTAAAATATCAATTAGACCATCCGGAACTGAACCAAAAATAAAGTTCTATTTTGGTTTAAAAGATCAACTTAATAAACGTGAAGATTTCGATAAGATAAATGGTTTACTCGAAGAGAAAATAGAAAATATTATTAAGTCGCTTGGATTAAATTAGTTCAAAATTTATAGTTTTGAACTTCAAGTTTGAAATACAAAAAATATAGGAATGAAATCACATAGAAAAGAGGTTTGGTTCAACACTACTCGTCGTAGAGAGTTTATAAATATAACTCCTGTAGTTGAACAAGAATTAAGAGAAAGCGGAATTAAAAACGGTATGGCATTGGTAAATGCCATGCATATTACGTCGAGTGTATTTATAAATGATGATGAATCGGGATTACATGATGATTTTGAAAAATGGCTTGAAGGTTTAGCTCCTGAAAAACCTTATGATAGGTATAAGCATAATTATGCAGAAGATAATGCTGATGCCCACTTAAAAAGAACCATTATGGGGCGCGAAGTTGTAGTTGCTATTACTGATGGAAAGTTGGACTTTGGACCATGGGAACAAATCTTTTATGGTGAGTTTGATGGAAAAAGAAGAAAACGAATTTTAATCAAAATTATTGGAGAATAAACTTTTCTTTCCTAAACCCGTTGTTTAGTAAACGAAAAGAATGCCAGACACGCATTATTATAATGAACCCAATAAAAAGAATCTTTTAATTAGTGTTTTATTAAATGCAGGAATTACGTTAGCTCAATTTATAGGTGGATTTCTTTCAAACAGCCTAGCTTTAATTTCAGACGCAGTTCATAATTTAAGTGACACCATGGCTATAATTATTAGCTATGTTGCCATGAGAATTGGAAAAAAAGATTCAACAGCAAAAAATACTTTTGGATTTAAACGAATTGAAATTCTTGCTGCTTTATTTAATGCGGTGGTTTTAATTTTAATCTCGGTATATCTTTTTTACGAAGCATATTTACGATTCCTGGAGCCTGAACCAATAAAGGGTAAAACCATGTTTCTAGTTGCAAGTGTTGGTTTGTTAGGTAATTTGATATCAGTTTTATTATTGCATAAAGATTCAGGACATAACTTAAATGTAAAAGCGGCATATTTGCATTTATTGGGCGATACACTTTCTTCTGTTGGTGTAATAATAGGCGCTGTACTTATCTATTTTTGGAATGTTAATTGGATCGATCCTTTGTTAACAATAATTATTGGAATTGTCATAATTCGGGGAACCTGGAGTATTATAAAAGAAACAATTGAAATTTTAATGCAGGCAAGTCCAGTTGGATTAGATTTAAAGGAAATTAAGTTTGAAATAGAAAAACATCCCGATATACATAATATTCATCATATTCATGCTTGGAGGTTATCCGATAACATAACCCATTTCCAATGCCATGCAGATGTAAATAAAAACATTTATATAAAAGAGGTTGATAAAATTAGAATCGATTTAGAAAATATTTTACACAAAAAATTTAATATTGATCATATAACAATACAAATGGAACTGGATACATGTACAGAGAAGTCGACTATTAGCAATGGGGACTAATCTTCTGAATTAAAAAATCTTTTATTGAAGTTAACCAGGTATAGCTTTTCAGTAGGACGTGTAAATGCAGTATAAAGCCATCTGAGATATTCCTTATCCATCATATCATCATTAATATAACCATGATCAACAAAAACATTTTTCCATTGTCCTCCCTGCGCTTTGTGGCACGTAATTGCGTATGCAAATTTTACCTGAAGCGCATTGAAAAATTCATCTTCCCTCACTCCTTCGTACTGTTTTTTTCGAGTTTTTAAATGCTGATAATCTTCCAAAATATTATAAAAAAGTTGTTTATTATCCTCGGCACATAATGCAGCTGAATTAATATCTAAGGTATCAAGGATAATTTTGCAATCAATTTCTACATCACCGTAATCAACAAATCGTAAACTTACATCGGCAAATCGAAATCCATATCTCTCCTCGTAGTTGCCTATTTTTATAATTTCTGCTATATCACCGTTTGCAATAAAATCAATCTTCTCATTTTCATTAAACCAATAGTAATTATTTTTAACAATCATTATAAAATCACCAACGGTTATCTCGTCTTCGCGCCATAAAATTTGACTTCGAATTCCTTTATTATACTGATTTGCTCTTTTATTTGAACGAGTAATAATAATCGTATCCTCATATCCCAATTTATCATATGAATTTGCAATGGTTTCTATTAATTCATTACCCGTAATTCTTTCAATATCATTTAAATTGGTCAATTTTAATTTTGGAAAAACATACTTTTCAGATGAAACCAGGTTCCTTATATGGGTTGCATTAACTAAAATACCTGAACCTTTCTGCTGACGAACTACTTCTTTTAAGTTAAATTCCTTAACCTTAAAACCATATGATTCTAATTGTTTTGGATCTAAAGCAGGACTAATATCAATACCAACTGGTGGTAATTGGGCCACATCACCAATAAGTATAAGCTTGCATCTTTTATCGTTATACACAAACTCAACCAGATCATCTAATAAGCGACCAGAACCAAATATCGAGCTTTCGCCTGAAAAATTGGATATCATCGAAGCCTCATCCACTATAAAAATTGTATCCGAATGAAGATTAACATCCAAGGTAAAAATCCCAAATCCGTCCTTTGAGGATTTTTGCCTGTATATTTTTTTATGAATTGTATATGCCGTTTTTTTTGAATATGCAGATAATACTTTAGCAGCACGTCCTGTTGGAGCTAAAAGAACAGATTTCATTCGTAACTTTTTAAAAGCATCAACTAATGCTCCCATTATGGTCGTTTTACCTGTTCCTGCGTATCCTTTTATTAAGAAAATTGTATCTTTGTCGGTATCTAAAAGAAATTTCGATAAACCCTCTATTAAAATATCCTGATCGTTTGTTGGTTTAAATGAGAGTTTTTCGAGAATTATATTTTTGACATGATCCTTTAACATTTTCTGGTAAATAATGTGCTATTTAAATTTAATTTTTAATTTTTTCTTATAAATTTGCAGGCAAACATATAAAATTAAATCAAGCAAAATGAAAAAAATAATTCAAATCGTACTGGCAATTTTGATTGTAGTTTTGGGTTACTTAATTTGGGAAAGTATCCAAAATCCAATTCGTTTTAACAAGGAAAAGGATAAAAGATATGCTGCAACAATCCAACGCCTTAAAGATATTAGAACAGCACAAATTGCTTATAAAGCAGAATACGGTAAATTCACCGCAAGTTTTGACACCTTAATTGAGTTCGTTAAAAATGATTCTATGAGATTAGTTATGGCAGAAGGTGCTTTATCCGATGAATTACTAGCACAAGGTTGGACTGAAGCTATTGCCGTACAGGAAGGATTAATTACAAGAGATACTATCAGAATTGCAATTAAAGATACATTATTCGCTCCTAATTTTAATGCTGATATTTTATGGAAAGTTCCATTTACTCAAAATGATTCGTTCAAAATGGCTACTGCTAACCTGATCGTTTCTAAACTGGATGTAAACGTTTTTGAATGTAAAGTTCATAACGATATTCTATTGCATGGAATGGATCGTCAGTTAGTTGTTAACTTAAACGATAGAATGCAAAATCAGGATAACTTTCCTGGGGTTAAAGTTGGTGACGTAATTGAACCGAACAATAATGCCGGTAACTGGGAATAAGATATTATTTTTATGCAAGATTTTGCTTTTGTTGATGAAACATTAGACATAAATTTAACTCAATCATATTATTTGTCCATTCAGATTAATCTGAATGGACTTTCTTTTTGTATTCTTGATCCGGTCCGGGAAAAATACATTGCCTTCGAAAATGTAAACTTCCCAAAAGATATTCTTTTCGATGATCTTTTAAATTTTATTGAGGACTATATCGTTAAACACGAGTTGCTTAGTCACGGTTTTAAAGCAACAAAATTAATTTGGGAAACAAGCAAAAACACACTTGTACCAAATACTTATTTTAAAGCTGACAACTTAAAAATGTATTTTGAGTTTAATCAAAAATTAGATGACTTAGACGAAATACATTACAATGAATTAAAATATGTTGATGCTTATAGTGTATATACGGTTCCCAATCAAATAGCAAATATATTTGCAAAACAATTCGAAAAGATACAATTCTATAATCAGCAAATTCCTTTTATCGAACATTCTTTGTTCAAGCATCATTCGGAAGCTAAAAAAATAATGGTAAACATAAATTTTGATTTTATTGATCTATGCATTACCAATAATGGCAAACTTTTGGTTTACAACAACTTTAATTACAAAAATGAAATGGATATAATCTATTTCGTTTTATATACATTCGACCAGTTTGAACTTGACACACAACAAACCGAGTTAATTTTGAGTGGCTTGATAGATCAAAGATCAAACCTTTATTCTAAATTAAAGAGTTTTATTAATCATTTCAAATTTGAGAAATTACCCGAAGAATTCTCATATAGTTATACTTTCAATAAAATTCCATCACATAAATTTTCAAATCTTTTTAACTTGCATCTTTGCGAATAGTTAGCGGAACATATAAAGGAAGGTTAATAAAACCACCCAAGAATTTTAAAGCAAGGCCAACTACCGATTTTGCCAAGGAAAATCTTTTCAATATTCTTAATAATAACTTTGACTTTACTGAAATTGATGCTCTGGATCTTTTTTCAGGTACAGGAAGTATTTCATATGAATTTGCCTCAAGGGGATGTAGGTCTATTATTTCAATAGAAAGTAATTTTAAACATCAAATTTTCATTAAAAAAACAATCGAAGAACTTGGTTTTACAAATATAAAATCTATTAAATCTGATGCCTTCAGGTACGTTAAATCATGTTATGAAAAATTTGATATTGTTTTTGCCGATCCTCCTTACGATTTAAAATCAATTAACGATATTCCTGATTTTATATTTGAACAGAATATTTTAAAAATAAATGGATGGTTAATTCTTGAGCACGGAGATAAAACAAGCTTTTCGAGGCACGCAAGATTTAAGGAAATAAGAAAATATGGAGGTGTAAACTTTAGTATTTTTGAAAAATCTGATGAAAATTGAAAAGAAATTAACTTTTTCTAAAAATTTTTATAAAAACCTTTGGCGGATAAAAATAATAATCTATTTTTGCAACGCTATTAAGCAAACGGTCTGGTAGTTCAGTTGGTTAGAATACATGCCTGTCACGCATGGGGTCGCGAGTTCGAGTCTCGTCCAGACCGCCAAAATATACGAAAAGCTCTTGAAAATCAAGAGCTTTTTTATTTTACATCCATTTATCAAGTTGGAGGACAATTACGGATCACTTGAAAATTATGGTGGATTTATAAAAAGTTAAGCCCATATTTTAGCTACACGAAATAAGAAAAATTTAATATCCACCACTCCCCTTAATGT
>JANQHR010000068.1 GCA_028282585.1 Bacteroidales bacterium
ACATTAAGGGGAGTGGTGGATATTAAATTTTTCTTATTTCGTGTAGCTAAAATATGGGCTTAACTTTTTATAAATCCACCATAATTTTCAAGTGATCCGAGAACCCAGGTTCGAGCTAGGCGAAGCGTTTTCATGAGCCAATCTGCCGATTAGGTAGGTGAAGCGAATAATCCTGATGGGATCACAAATAATTTAATTATGATCCAAATAGGATCTCTAACAAAATAGAAATCTCTTTTGTTTCAATTTGCTATATATACGAAATAATTTGAAGAAGGATAAAATTACTTTACAATATCAATAATTCTTCATAATTTTATTTGCACTTACCTTTTAGAGCGTATTTTTTATCGGAATAGAGTACAGGCAATCTAATAATTACTGAGTTATTAGCTGTTTTTAAGTTTTAGATATAATAGATATGCTTATATTAAAACTACAATATAAATTATCTTACATCCGGATAATTCTTTACAAATAGAATTAGAATGAAAATAATTAAACCATGAAAAAAGGGATTATACCTCAAACAGTTTATTCTGGAATTACATTTACAACGATTCTTATAATACTATTTGCTTTTTTACTTTATTTTTTTGTTTCGGTAAAAAATAATGAAAATGATATAACTGAAAGAGGCTTTCGTATACTAGACCAGTATTCCACGAACTTAAATAAGAGAATTGATAATTACGAATCGATGGCTACTAATGAAAATAAAGAAAAAAATGCATTTTTCAATTTTAGCCTTGATTCAATTATGGGTTATCCAAAAGAAAAAGACTACACTAAATTAATAGAATTCTCGAAAAGTATTAAGAATGAAAATGCAGGTAGTTTGCTGTACAATGTTTCAACAAAGGTTATGGTGAATGATATTTTTAGTGATGAGGTTTTTTCTGATTACTTACTAATTAAAGATGAAGAGGTAATATTTAAAACCCTTAGTTTGGAATTTGATATAGATAGTTTAGATTCATTTTCAACAAAGGTTTTAATAGAAAATAATAGGAATAAGACGCTTTTTTCTTCAAAGGGAGATAATTTGGTAAATAGTGGAGAGTATTTTAAGTCGGGATATATTGCTGATATTAATATTGCTCAAATAAAATACAAACTATTTCTATATCCAATACTGCCAAAACCCAAAAACGCTGGAGGAGAAAAATGGTATATTGGAGGACTAATTGAGAAGAATGATTTTGTAAAAGCAAAGAGATCAGTTCCCGCCTTGGTAATCATTCTAATAACATTAATTTTTATTGCTGTTATAATAAGCTTTCCAGTTCTTAAATTGTTTATATTAAAAGCAATAGAACGAATACAGGTTAGGAATTTATATTATGCAGGCGTTGCTCTTATAATAGGTTTTGCAATTTTAAACATATTATACCTTCATTTATTATCTACTAAATATTTAAGCGATCGGTCACAAAAAACTCTTGAAATATTAAATGATACAATTAGGAACTCACTCGAAAAAGAAGTAAGTGAAGCTTATAAAACATTAATAAGTTTAGATAAGAATAAGAGTATAAACGAAAGTCAGAATAATTTTTTTGGAAAAAATTGGACCAAAAATAGAGGCTTATCAAAGTATGATTCATTGTCTAATACAGGATCGAATGGATTTTATAAGTTCTTCAAAACCGCTTTCTGGATGGATAATGCAGGAAATCAATTGCTTCAATTAATTTCTTGGAAGGATCCTATAAATTTAATTAACTTAAGTGCTAGGGATTATTTTAAAGATTATAGCAGATGGAAATTGACAGATTTAAATGTAGATGATTCCAGGTTATTTAATCTACAATCTATTTATTCGAATACATCGGGAGAAGCATTGGTTGCTCTTTCTGTCAAATCTAATAAAGGAGAAATTAATTATAAGTTAAGAAATAAAGACATAAATGGTTATGCTGAAGTTGCGGCAATAACTACACCCATGTATTCAATTATTGAGACTATTTTACCTAAAAATTTAGAATTTAGAATTATCGATAATGATGGAGAAGTGTGGTTTCATAATAATAAAAACAAGAACCTAAAAGAAAATCTATTTATAGAATCAAAGTATAATAGAAAACTAATAACATTTATTAAAAATAGAAATAATGAACCTTTAAAGCTGAAATTATATAATCGCAACTATTATGCACATATAAGCCCTATAAAGTTTACTGATTTGTATTTAATTACACTAGAAAGTAAAAATAGAAATATATTCCAAAATGCTCGTATTAGTATTGCTTTGTTAGTTTATTTAACTTTATTTTTAAGTATAGGTTTAATAGTAATCATATTGCTATCCATAAATTATTTCTCAAATCATAAAGTTAATAAACATCTAATTTCATTAGCATGGTTAATACCAAAACCTAAAAAATCGAAATATTATAAAATCCTTGCTGTTAATAATATTATTCAAATTTTGGTGTTGTTGATTCTTACAACATTAGTAAGGATGTACTCAATTGAATATCTGAGTAACACAGTCATATTTAGTTTAAGTGTTGTTCTGCTTAATATTTTCTTTAACTATTACTTATTAAAAGTAAATGAAGATAGTTATAAAAAATCTAAACATCGAAATTTGATGTTTGCTTTTGGCATAGTACTACTTGTAATTTCAGTTTTATTAAGCATTATTGATCATAGATATTGGATATATGCCGGTTTAATTTTATTTCAGATTTTCGTGTTTATTCTAATGATTGGAAATTATAAAATAATAACAAGACTATTTAAAAAAGATTATTTAGCTACATATAGAACATATTTTGTAACAACTATTGTTCTGGTTAGCATGTCAATTCCATCATATATTTATAAAACATTGTTTGTAGAAAGCCAGTTGAATAATTTAATGGATCAACAGTTTCATATTGCAGAAAAAACAGAAGAAAGAAATTTTGGAATTGATGAATATTTTAAGAGAAATCTCTATACCAATGAAAAACAATCATTTTTAGATGATATAAAATCTAATAAGAAAGAAAAAGGAAATTATAGTTTTGTTCATTCAAATACAGAAACTATAAAAAATGTAGAACAAAAGAAAGTGTTGGATACAGCAAGATGCGCTAGTAATTTAACATCATTTTATTTTTTATTAGATAATATAACTGGACAGAAAAATGCCCAAGTTATAAGCTTAGGTGAAGAAAAAGCTTACGATAATAATTGGGAATGGGTTTTATATAATCCAGCTAATGACAGAATTAGTAATAATAAAAAATTAAGATTTAGATTTGATCAAAAATATATAGAGAATAACGAAGAAAAAATTAAAAGATCATACATTGAATCAGACTTCCAAAATAAAAGCCCAATATGGATATTTAATAGAAATTTACTCAGTTATGCTTTTGCAATATTAATAACAGTTATGTTTATTAGCTACATAATAGGGCTATTATTGAAAAGGATATTTCTAAATTGGAAAGATAGTACAGTTAGAAAATATAGTTTAGATCAAGCAATAAAATCTTTAAAAAGAACTTCCGGTAATGGTGTTTTTGTAAATCTTCTTGATTATGATGAGGTTAAGCAAAAAATAAAAGATAATATTCATACTAAAAACTCATATCATATTTTAGATATTTATACCGATTTTAATACCATAAAAACAAAAAAAGGCGATATATATTTTTATTTTGGCTTATCAGATAATATTTACCAACTTTTAAATGAACTAGAGCAAATATCTAATTTCCAAAGTAATCCCCATGTATCAATCGTAATATTATCGAAATATACTCCAAATCAGATTATTAAAGGTATTAAAAATAAGGAGGATATAAATAAGGATGAATATCTGGCAACTTTATCAAAGTTAAAAGAGTTTTTTGCTAGCTATATTTCATTGTATTTAAAGAATTCTGAAACAAAAATGTATGCTAATGAATTTTCAAAAGAATTATCAGTTTCTAACTATTTGTTCGGATTAAAAGAGTTATTAAAATATAATAAAAATCAATTAAATGAAAATAAAATAACTAAAGATCAAATTGTTAGAATAAAAGAAGTTGCAGGCAACTATTACAGATATTTGTGGAATTCATGTACATTAGAAGAGCAATTTATATTATACGACTTAGCTACAGATTCAATAGCGAATATTCAAAATCGTGATGAACTAATGGCATTGATAGGAAAAGGCTTGATAAAGAATGAGAACGGAATAAAAGTTATGAATAAAAGCTTTGCAAGTTTTATTATGGATCAGGTAAGTAAGGATAAACTTGTTTATATGGAAATTGAAGCAAAACGAACGGGAGGTTGGAATAAATTTAGAATACCGTTATTATTAATCGGAATAAGTATAGCCATATTTATATTTACAACACAGCAAGATTTATTAGCAAAACTATACGGAGTCTTAATTTCATTAGGTGGTGTAATTAGTGTAATTTCAAGGTTTAATCTCATTTTTAATAAAAGTAATACTAATGTAACCTAAAAGATTTAATAATTAAGTATTGTGGTTAATGCCAGAACATTCATTGGTAATGATTTTTGAAATATCCTCAAAATTTAATATATTGTAAAAAGAGGCTTTTCATTAAATCATCCTAAATTTAAAATTATGGCTAACAATATCTTGTTAAAATACTTAGAAGATAGATATAAATATGAAGTTCCATCAGATGAAGTTAAAAATCCAGGGCCGGTTATTACTATTTCTCGATATTTTGGTTGCCCGGCCAACATGTGTGCAAACGACTTGGCAGATTTGTTAACTGAAATGGAAGGAACGCAAGATAATCCCTGGAAAGTGATTAATAAAGAAATTCTTGAGAAAGCGGCAAAAGAACTGGGATTAACCCCGGAAAAAATAGAATTTGTTTTCAAATTTGAAAAAAGAAGTGCTGTTGATGAAATTTTGGAGGCTTTATCGAGTAAATATTACAAAAGTGAACGAAAAATTAAGAATACAATTAAAGAAGTTATTAGATCTATTGGAGAACAAGGAAGGGTAATTATTGTTGGGCGAGGTGGGGCAGCAATATTAAAAGATATTCCAAATTCTTTGCATGTAAAACTAATAGCACCTTTAGATTATAGAGTAGATGGAATTAGTAAACGTCATGAAATATCTCATTATGAAGCAAGAAAACTAGCTGACGAAATGGATAAAAAAAGATCACAGTTAAGAATGGATCTTGCTGGAAGGCAAATGGAGTTAGTAGATTATGATTTAATTCTTAATAGTGAGAAATTTAGTGTTGATGAAATTGTTAAAACAGTTGCGAAAGCTTCAGAAATAAGAGGTTTGATTTGAATGCGTAAAATACAAAATGAAAAGTCCGGTGTTAAGCCGGACTTTTTTTATCTATGCATTTTAGGCAAATAAACCAGTGTGAGTAAATAGAATTGCATAGACAAGAAGAAAGCCTTTAGGCTTTCTTCTTAGGCATTATCTTTTAATAAACTGTTTTATAATTGGTTCTTTTTCATCTTCAATAGAAATGATATATGAACCGGCTGGTAAATCAGAAATGTCGATTTCTTTTTCACTACCATCAATTTCTTGTGTTTTTACTACAACACCAACCATATTGTAAATACTAATTGTTCCAATTCTACTTCCATTTAATATATTAACTGTAATATAAGTATTTGCTGGATTTGGATAAAGATCTACAGTTGATTTACCATCATTGAAATTATGTTCAATATTAGTAGCAAAATTGAATGTTGTTGTTGGAAGACAGAAATTAGTTACTTCTGATGATGTAAATGAACCGCCTGAAGCTATAACTGAACCGCCTGTTACTTCTAAAGTGTACGATCCATTACCATATGAACAACAAATACCATCGCCATATGAATCTAAGATAGTAAAGTCATAACAATCATTAGCTAATCCATTAATAGGAATTACAAGAGTTGAACCATCAGCTTGCGAACCATATGTTCCACCTGATGCAACTGTTGTTCCGCTGCTATTAACTAATGTCCAACTGGTTTCTTCCGGATAGTTGTCAAATGTAATTGTTAACGTCAGATCAGTTCCTGTAGGTAAAGAACCAGTTGTTAAGCTTATATCATCAATTGCAAAGTCACTTCTATAGCTGGAACCAGTTGTTGCTACGTAACGTAATTGTACTAAACTACCTAAATATGCACTTAAATTGATATTTTCCGTATACCAAGAATTTCCTTGATCTCCAGATTTGGTCCATAATGTTGTCCAGTTTGTACCATCTGCACTTGCTTGTAATTCAATTGTTCCCATATTTGAACCATACATATGATAAGCAAAACTATATGTTGCATTAGATTCTAAAGTTAAATCGAAGCAAGGACCATTAAGTATAGCTGTTTTACTTGGATAATTTGGGCTTGAAGATTCTACGTATATGTAATACGTGCCTTCGTTTGCAGAAGATGGCCCTGTCCTTGATGATGGAGTTCCATTGGCATCAACTGTCCAATCAAGGTCATCAGCACTTTCCTGAGACCAAGTACCTATTCCACTTTCAAATCCTTCTGCATAAGGGAAAGAAGTTATTGTTGTATTACATGATAAAGTAGCTTCAGTTGTGGTTACATTAATGCCTGATGATTGAGCAGATTCGTTACCTGCTGCATCATAAGCGGAAACCTTAACATTGTAAGTAGTATTCGGACTTAAACCAGTAACTGAAGTAGAAGTTCCGGTTGCGTTACTTACATGTGAACTGTTTACATAAATTTTATACCCGGTTACACCAACATTATCTGTGGATGCATTCCAACTAATATCAAATGAAGTAGAGCCAACGTTTGAGGATGAAAGTCCGGTTGGTACAGTAGGAGGATCAGTGTCTACACTACCACCTGCGGATAAAACGGCATCATATGCATTAACCATTCCAGCTCCGTATTCATTAGGATTATAAGCACTAAAACTATTATTAGCTGTATTGGCAAGAATAGTTTCTACCTGTGATTTAGTTAAAGAAGGATCTACTGAAAGTACAAGAGCAGCAACACCTGAAACTATAGGAGTTGCACCAGAAGTACCACCCATATACATGTAATAATTATTGCTTGTCCATCCTAAAGAACCCATTCTATCCGTTGATGGACATCCATAATCACCTGAAGGAGAGCCGCCAACCCAATTATCATCAGATGGAGCACAAATATCTAAAGCAGGCCCATAATTACTAAAATTACTACGTTCAGCGTCACCAGAGATACCTCCAACTGCCCATACAGTTGATAAATTAGCAGGATAACCAACACAATCAAAAAAGTCATTTCCTGATGCTACAAAAATCAAACATCCTTTACCACTACGTCCATTACTTGCAGCACTAGCAAAAGCTGCAGTAACTGAAGCATCATTATAAGTACACGACCCCCAGCCCCATGAATTTGAAAGGATATCTGCACCCTGATTTACTGCCCAGGTAATACCATCAGCAACATCAGAATTAGAAGTATTAGGAGCAAAAATATTTACACTAAAATAATTTACATTTGGAGCAACTCCTTTACCTCCAAGGTTATTATCATGTTGAGACATAATTAATCCTGCTACTAATTGACCATGTCCATCACCAGAAGCTGACGGAGTACCATCACCATTATTTGCAGGAGTATAACCAGTTAAAGGAGTAGGCATATCCTCATGAGAATTGTCAATACCATCGTCAATAACCGCAATTGTAATATTTGAAGAACCAGTTGTAATTGTCCAAGCTTCCGGTGCGTCTATATCAGTATTAGAAACTAAGGGGCTACCATTGTAAGAAGTTCCACCGGTGTTATTTAAATGCCATTGATACTGGTAAAGGGGATCTGCAAATTTCCTGATATCACTTTTGAAATCAGGACCACCCCAATTTAACACGCCCATTTCATTGAGCTCTTGCACAAGTAAAAATTGATTTTCAATTTTTTCAACATTAAAAACATCAAAAGATTCATCTAAACTTCTCCTCTGATATTCTGCTCCATAACTTTCAAAGATTTCTGCAAAATCTTCATAATTATAACCATCTTTTAAACTAATTGATACGCGTTTTGTTAAAAACACTTGAACGTCTCGGTCTGTAAATGCCGGCAATACATCGTATGCTCCTTCATTTTGTAAACCGTACGATTTTAGAGTTTCTTCACGATTTTCGAGTAGGTCAACTGATTTAGTTGATGTAGATTTAACAAGGATCATACCTTTAAGATCCATAGCTTCAATTTCTGCATCAGCAGAACTTTTTTCACGCATGAAGTTTTGTTTAAATTTAGTAGTTGTCTCTTTTGAAACAACATCATCTTTAAAATAAACTGCCAAGGCGCTGTAATCAGGTTCAATATAAACCTTTCCTTGTGACCCGATATAATACAGGTCGGATTTAGCTTTTGTCCAGTCTTGTGCGTATGTATTAAATGCAATACTTACTAGAACAGAGATAACAAAAGTTGCCTTACTTAGAGTAAAGATTTTTTTCATTTGTTTAAGTTTAGGTTAATAAATGAGTTAAATAATTGATTGTGTAATGTATAATAAAAAAAGATAAAAAACTCTTTAAATCGATAAACGACAATTTGCGAATGACAAAAAGTAAATATTAACTATTTTTCAATTTTGTTTTAAACGATTGTTATTTTTGGAGATCAAATTGACTAAATTTTAAAATCAATACTATGAAGAAACTATTAGCAATTTTTGTGTTTACAGCAGCTATTATTACTGTATTTGCACAAGATAGAAACGAAGTAAAGAAACCAGCCTACGAATTTAAAATTGAAAAAGAGGTAAAAGCAACTCCTGTAAAAAATCAGTTTAGATCTGGCACATGTTGGAGTTTTGCCGGGTTATCATTCATCGAATCTGAAATTTTAAGATTAGGAAAACCATTAGTGAACCTTTCCGAAGCATGGATCGTACGCCATACTTACTCTGAAAAAGCGAAAGAGTATGTTCGTTGGCATGGTAACTTAAATTTTGCAGGTGGTGGAGCATTCCATGATGTAACAAATATGATTAAAAAATATGGTATTGTTCCTGAAGAAGTTTATAGAGGATTAAACTATGGAACAGAAAAATTTGTTCATGGTGAACTTGATGCTGTTTTAAAAGGTTACGTAGATCAGGTAATTAAAAATAAAAATAAGGAATTATCAACAGCATGGCATAATGGATTAGAAGGAATTTTAGATGCGTATCTAGATAAAAAGCCAACAAATTTTATCTATAATGATAAAGAGTACACCCCACAAACTTTTGCAATTGAATTTACCGGAATAAATCCAGATGATTATGTTGAAATTTCTTCGTTTACTCATCATCCATATTATTCGGAATTTATACTTGAAGTACCTGATAATTGGATGCTGGGAACAGTTTATAACGTTACATTGGAAGAAATTGGAGAAATTATTGATAATTCTATTGAAAAAGGATATTCAGTTGCATGGGCCGGCGATGTGAGCGAAAAAGGTTTTTCATGGAAAAATGGAGTTGCAATAGTTCCGGATATTAAATTTGAAGAAACAAGTGGAACCGATAAAGAAAGATTGACAGGTTTAACAACTAAAGAAAAAAATGAAATTTTATATTCATTCGAAAGGCCATTAAAGGAAATGGAAATTAACCCAGAAATGCGTCAAAAAGAGTTTGATAATTACAAAACAACTGATGATCATGGAATGCATATCGTTGGAATTGCAAAAGACCAAAATGGTACAAAGTTTTATAAAGTAAAGAATAGTTGGGGCATAGATAATCCTTATGACGGTTATATATATATGTCTGAAACATTTATCAAATTTAAATTGACCAATATAATGGTACATAAAGATGCAATTCCTTCTAGTATCGCAAAAAAAATAAATTTATAACCATATCATAATAATATTAAACCGTTATCTATTTTGATAGCGGTTTTTTTAACTTTATCGGTAATTAATTGTTATACACAAAAACTGAGATTATGGATTTAAAAATTAAAGATCAAACTTTTATTGTTACCGGAGTTACAAGTGGATTTGGGCGCTCGGTAGCAGAGCAATTAATGGAACAGGAAGCCAACGTTTTTGGAGTAGCTCGAAGAGGCGAATTGTTGAGTGAATTAAAATATAAATATGATTCGAGATTTGAATATTTAAACGCAGATATATCAGAAAAGGGAGCAGTTGATAAGTTAATCGATCAGTTAGGTGTAACAGAGATTCAAGGTGTTTTTGTGAATGCAGGAGGTCCTCCTGCAAAATCATTTTTGGAAACAGAAATAAGCGATTGGGATGAAGCTTATCAAAAATTGTTACGCTGGAAAGTAAACTTAATTAAAAAATTGTTGCCTAAACTAATTAATAAAAAATATGGCAGAATCCTTTTTCTTGAAAGCTCATCGGTTAAACAGCCTATCGAAAACTTAGTTTTAAGCACATCATTGAGAATGTCTGTAGTGGGAATGGCAAAAACTCTATCACAAGAGATTGCAGATAAAGGAATAACTGTTAATATCTTAGCGCCAGGATCGCATAATACGCAGGCTATTGAACGTTTGATTCAAAAGAAAAGTGAGTTGGACGAAATATCATATAATGAAACCAAATCGCTTTTTGAAAAGAATACTAAAGTTGGATTTATGGGGGACCCTGAGGATCTGGCTTCTTTAGCCCTTTGGTTGTTGTCACCAATATCAAAATATATAACCGGACAAACTATTTCTGTTTCAGGAGGTTCAATTCTTGGGGTTTATGGATAACTGATCTTACAAATTCAAAAACATTTTGCTCACAAGGCTTATTTCATTTAATTTTGTAATGAATAATAAAATCTTTTATTATGGAATGTAAGAAAGATCAAAACAAAGAACATTGTAATTGTTCATATGCATGCAGTAAAAAAGGAATATGTTGCGACTGTATAGCTTATCACAGAAGTATTATGCAATTACCTGCATGTTATTTTCCGAATGATGTTGAAAAAACATACGATCGTTCGGTAAGTAAATTTTTAGAAACTGTACAACAGCGTGGACCAATCTGGAATTAATATGGAAAAACAATCTTGTGGTTGGGCAAAAAAGCCTTTAGATATTGAATATCACGATACGGAATGGGGAGTTCCTGTTCATGATGATCAAAAATTATTTGAGTTTCTTGTGTTAGATGCATTTCAAGCAGGATTAAGTTGGAGTACAATTTTAGTCAAAAGAGAAAATTTCAGAAAAGCTTTTGATAGTTTTGATTATAGGAAGATTGCCAAATATGAGCAGAAAAAAATAGAAGAATTACTTCAGAACAAAGGAATAATTAGAAATAAATTAAAGATCAATGCTACTATTACCAATGCAATTGCTTTTATTAATGTGCAAAAGGAATTTGGTAGCTTTGACAAATACATTTGGGGGTTTACCGGAGGTAAAACAAAAATAAATGCATGGGAAGAAATGAGTGAGATTCCGGCAACATCAAAAGAATCTGATGCAATGAGCAAAGATTTAAAAAAGCGTGGATTCAAATTTGTTGGTTCAACTATCTGTTATGCTTTTATGCAGGCATCAGGAATGGTGAATGATCATGTGGTAAGTTGTTTTAGGTATAAAGAAGTAATGAAATGAGTTTAAGGCCAACACAGCTCCTAAATCCCTTAAAGAGGACTTTTGTATAAACATTCTTCACACCCTTTAGGGCTGGGGTAGATGAAGAAAATGAGATTGATTATTAATAATTATGATATATAATGATATTATTTGTGCGATTTCAACGCCTCAGGGTAATGGAGCAATTGCGGTGGTGAGGTTAAGTGGGAATGAGTCAATTTCGCTAATTGACAAGCTCTACAGTTCTCCAAAAGAAGGTAAGCAATTAATTGATCAGACCGCAAATACTATTCACTTTGGAGTTTTAAAGGATGGGGATAAAATAATTGATGAGGTTGTAATTTCTTTATTCAGAAATCCAAACTCATATACAGGAGAAGATTTAGTTGAAATTTCATGTCACGGTTCAGAGTACATTCAACAGCAACTATTGCAATTATTGGTTAGAAGTGGAGCGCGTTTGGCAAAACCGGGTGAGTTTACCATGCGAGCCTTTTTAAATGGTAAAATGGATTTATCGCAAGCTGAAGCTGTGGCAGATTTAATAGCTTCATCATCTTCCTCCTTACATAAAGTGGCTATGCAGCAAATGAGAGGTGGCTTTTCTAGCGAAATAGTAAACTTAAGAGACAGACTTTTACACTTTATTTCCTTGCTCGAATTAGAATTAGATTTCAGTGAGGAAGATGTTGAGTTTGCCGATCGTAAACAACTGAATAATTTGTTAAATAATATTCAGGAACTTATATTAAAGTTATTAAAGTCATTTGATTTAGGTAATGTTATCAAGAATGGTGTTCCAGTTGCAATAGTTGGTCATACCAACGTTGGTAAATCAACACTCTTAAATCAAATTTTAAATGAAGATAAGGCAATTGTTTCTGATATTGCAGGAACCACAAGAGATGTTATTGAGGATGTAATAAATATTGAAGGTGTTTCATTTCGTTTTATAGATACTGCTGGTATTCGTGAAACTTCAGATACCATTGAATCTATTGGTATTGAAAGAACCTACGACCGAATTTCAAAAGCGTCTATTGTCTTATTATTAGTTGACGCAACAGAAGAAATTACAGAAATTAAGAAAGCTATAAAAACTGTTGAGGATAAAATCGGGAATACTGATAAAAAGTTGATAGTAGTAATCAATAAAATAGATCAAGGTAATATTGATGTAAACTTTGGGGAACTAATCAGGAAAGAAGATATTGTTTTAAAAATTTCGGCAAAAACAGGAGAGAATATTGATCAGTTAATAAAGGAATTATTATCCGTTGTAAATTTAAGTTCTTTAAACCAAAACGAAGTTATTGTAACGAATATACGTCATTACGAAGCATTAGAAAAAGCATCAGAATCACTTCAAAGAGCAATAAATGGTTTGGATTCTGGAATTACGGGTGATTTTCTTGCACAGGATATTCGAGAAACCTTACACTTTTTAGGAGAAATTACAGGAGAAATTAGTACAGATGAAATTCTTGGGAACATATTTAAGAATTTTTGTATCGGAAAGTAACCTTACTATTTTTTACTTTCTTTTTTCTTTTCTTTGTAGCTCATTTGCAATAAATTAAACTTATTTTTTGTTGCCTGGCATTTAATAATTTCCTATTTTTATCATGTTTTTGTTGCCCAAATCCTTGATTTGTTGCACCGCCAAAATAGGGTCAAATTATGGCACTAAAAGGAAGTAAAAGATAGTAAAGAATTGGTTCAGCAAAAAGTGGTCATTGGGAAACTCTGATTTGATGATGTTGGTTTTTGTTTAGCCTCACTACTCATTTAGCATATTTTTAAAGGGGATGATTAAAACACGATAGGCTAGTAATTATAAATATACAATTAAAATGTCACGTTTTTACCAGTTAAAACGTGACATTTATTATATTTGTACAAAACAAATATATCATGAAAACATCTGAAAAAGTGAAAGCTAAAATTGATAAGTTTGAAAAAGGCTATGTTTTCACCTATGATGATTTTGATATAGAGATAAACGAAGG
Source organism: Bacteroidales bacterium (assembly GCA_028282585.1). Lineage (GTDB taxonomy): Bacteria > Bacteroidota > Bacteroidia > Bacteroidales > UBA12077 > UBA12077. The sequence continues at coordinate 13,556 of JANQHR010000068.1, forward strand.
TGAAGCTCTAAAGAAATACTTGAATAGACTTGTTGAATCCGGAAAAATAGCAAGATTATCGAAAGGACGTTTCTATAAACCTAAGAAAGGTATAACAGGTAACTTAAAACCAAACGAATATGAAGTTGTTAAAGACCTTTTAAAAGATGGCAATAAGACCATAGGTTACATTACAGGCTATTCTGTATTTAATAGCTTAAAACTTACAACACAAGTTCCCAATGTTATCCAAGTAGGAGTGAACTTTGATAAAAAAAGAATAAAAAGGAATATATATACCATAAAATTTGTTCGACAATGGAATCAAATAACAAAGACAAACATTTCATTGCTTCAATTATTGGATTGTATTCGTTTTATTAAAACCATACCAGATACAACTTTTGCAAATTCACTAAATAGGATTACTGTTTTATTGAAGAAACTACCAGAACGGGAGAAAAAACAACTTATTGATTTAGCAATAAATTATCCTCCATCAACCAGAGCTTTAACGGGAGCAATATATGAACAATTAGGTTATACTGAAATTGCTGATAAACTTTTGAAAACACTAAAGTCAACAACTTGGTATACTTTTGATGTTGCACAAGAGTTATTACCAAACAAACTCAAATGGAAAATAAAATGATGCTACATACAGAGAAAGAGTTATTTGAAGCTGCAATCAAAGAAACGGCTGATAATCTTGGCATAAAGGATTACTTTATTGAAAAAGATTACTGGATTAGTTTAGTGTTAAAACGATTATCGGAAAGCAGGTATGTAGATTCGGTTGTTTTTAAAGGTGGTACATCCTTATCAAAAGGACATAAACTAATTAATCGTTTCTCTGAAGATGTTGATTTGGCTGTAATTATTACTTCGGAAACAAGCGGAAATCAGGTTAAAACATTAATAAGAACGGTTGAAAAGGAAATAGCATCTGATTTGAATGAGATAGAGGTTGATAGAGTTACTAGCAAAGGTTCTCGCTTTAGAAAAGCAGTGTATCAGTATCCCACAACATTTAAACCAAAACAGAAGGTTGCCATCTCAGATTCAATTATTGTTGAGATAAACTCTTTTGCAAATCCATTTCCTTATTCAAAAGTTAGCATCCAAAGCATGATAGGTGAATACCTGCAAAGTCAAAATCAAGATGAGTTAGTCAAAAAATATGATTTAAAAGCCTTTAAATTAAATGTGCTGGATAAAGTGCAAACTTTAATCGAAAAACTGGTTTCACTCATACGCTTCTCGTTTAATGAAAACCCATTAGAAAACATTTCAGGTAAAATAAGGCACTTCTACGACCTTTACTATTTAATGCAAGATGAAGTTTGTAACAAACATGTTAATTCAGAGCAATTTAGTGTAGCTTTTAAAAAAGTAATTGAGCATGACCGAAAGCAATTTGATGAGCCAATTGGTTGGAATGAAAAGAAAACTATTGAATCACCTTTAATAAAGGATTTTGATTCAATTTGGGCGAGTCTGAAATCAACCTATACAAATGAATTGTCTTTGTTGGCCTTCACTGATATACCAGAGGAAAAAGATGTTGCATTAAAGTTCAAAGAATTGGTTGTAATAATTGAAAGTATAACAGATGATTTGTAACGATATTTTCCTTTTTATTACTTTCTATCGCTTTAATTGTTATTTGAAAAATGAGAAAATGAAAAGTGTATGAAAAAGCAAAGAATTATTCGGTTATGCTTACACAAAAAATATCTTAAATTTGGTTCAAGATAAAACAAGTGAAATTATTTTATTCTAAAACTTGTGCAATATTTTCTTTTACTTTCTGAAAATTTTCCGAAATCGTGTTGCCCGCTTGTTGCCCAACTACCTTAACGAACTGATTTACAAATGTATTTACATTCTGTATCGGAAAGTAAAAATCAAAACATAAATTTATAGTTTCTGTGATAAAAGCTATGTTAACTTTTTAATAAATTCACAATTTATTATAATTCGTAAGGTATTGATTATTAAAAAAATGTTGAAATGAATTTTGAGATGCTTAACTTTTTGGTATATTTATTGTACATTTCGATGTAAATTTATAAACCTATGAAAACTGAATTAACCTTTAAAAGATTTTATTCGTTAGCAGCTTTGTTCCTTTTATTTTCTTGTTTTAACGCAATTGCTCAGGAAGATCCGGCTTGGCTTATGGAAAGCTGGAGAACAGAGCATTACCCATCTAATGTTTATATAAAAGGATTTGCGCAAGATAATAAAAACAACAACGAAACTTTAGCCGAAGTTACTGAGCGAGTAAAGAATATGGCTCGTTCAAATTTATCAGAAAGTATTTTATCATCAGTAAAAAGCGTAAATGAAAGTTACAGCCAGAGTGAGATGGTTGGAGATAATGAGGTAGTTTCCGAATCATTTAAGGCTGAAATTGAAGTGTCAACGGATCTTGAAATAAACGGAATTAACGTTGATACATATATGAAAAACAATATAATATATGCTTTTGCTTATGCTAACAAATATGAATTAATTGGTTTTTATAAAGCAAATTTGAATCTGCAAGTTCAACAAATAGAAGGACATATAAGTACAGCGAATGAACTTGAAGACGATAGAGAAAAAGTAAAAGCGAAAAACGAATTTGAAAAGGCTTTACCCATATTTGAAGAAGTAAAAAAAGCACAAGGCATTTTAACTGCAATTGACAAGAATATTACTGAAGATGGTTTAAAAATGCAAAAAACCATGAAATTGTATAATGATGTTATGCAGGCTAAAGCCCGTTTAGAACAGGGTATTATCGTTTTTATGTATACCGATGAAGATGTGTTTGGCGAAAAGGTAAACTCAATTGAGAATGGTTTAAAAGCAATTTTAGCAGAAAATAATTGTAGATTTACAACTGTTGAGGAAGAGGCAGATTGGAAAATTGATATTAACGCAACCTCAAGAGAATATAATTACTCTAACATGGTATACTTTAGTTATGTTGATGCTGAAGTAAAATTATATAAAACGCCATCGGATAAGCATGTCTTCCAGCAAGAATTTTCTGAAAAAGGAGCACATAGCAAATCTTATGAGGCAGCAGCTAAAAAAGCATGTAATACTATTGGTAAAACTATTTCTGAAAAAATACTAAACTGGATAAATAACTAGAATTATGAAACGAATCAACTTACTAACTATACTTCTTGTTTTAATATTAGCAGGAGCAGCTAATGGTCAGGGAGAGTCTAAGGTTGCGGTATTCGACCCGGTAGGTGAAGTATCGCAGAACCTAAAGATCATCATTCGCGAAGAGCTAAGTAACGCTGTAGTAAATACACCTGGGTATTTAGTTATGGAGCGAGAATTAATTGACAAAGTACTGGCTGAGAATAAATTCCAAATGACAGGCCATGTTGATGATAACCAGATTGGAGAACTTGGTAGAAAACTGGGAGCAAATTACGTATGTTATGCCTCAATATCATCAGTGGGTGGTAATTATTATATTTCTTGTAAATTAGTAGATGTTACTACTGCTAAAATTGAACGTCAAAACACGGGAATTACCAAATCGGGCTTGGATGATTTGGTATTTGTAGTTGCAAGTGTTTCCAGAGAAATGCTTGGGCAAGCTGCAATGAAACCTACGCCTGTAAGCAGACCGGTTGCAAATAACCCTGTTGTAAGATCAAATGATTTTGGTGAACTTTCGGAATTAAATATGATGGGATTAAGTTTACTGGTTATGCCAGTTGACGAAACCCCAACAAAAACTACCTGGATAGAAGCGAGTAGAGCTTGTTTGGAAAGTACAGCTTATGGAATGACAGATTGGAGATTGCCTACTAAACTTGAAATCTCAAGAATGTTTGCACTAAGAATCAAATTAAAACAAATGCAAGGTTATTGGTATTGGTCAGGTACTCCCTTTGAAGATGATGAATACTATAGACAGGCATTTGATGCAGATAAATTGGTTCCTGCTTCAGGCAGAGCAAGATGTTATGTTAGATGTGTGCATAGTAATGGAGCAATTAATTTAGAAGATCATAATGGAGTATGGGGATTTAGTTTTTACGGAAACAATTACGAAGTTATGCCAGATGATATAGCCGGAGAATATCGTTGGGAAGAAGCAAGAAATGCTTGCGAAATGTCAACTGCCTATGGACATAACGATTGGTATTTACCTGAAATTAATGTGTTGGAATTTCTATATAATAATAAAATTGCTTTAAATATGCCTGGTGAGTGGTATTGGTCCTCAACACCTAAAAAACAAGGTTCAACAAGGGCAATGTTCGAAAAGAATTTTATGGATGGGAAGACTTATGATACCGGTTCAAATGCAAGAAGAAGTGTACGTTGTATAAGAAAAAACTAAAAATGATATTAAGAGTAAAACGCGGGTTTATAATCCGCGTTTTTTATTTGTTGCTCAAAAGAATAATAGTATTTAAAAACGATAACCAATCGCAAGTCCAATCACTTTGTTTTTTATATCATCGTTTTTAACAACATCATGTAAACCCATTTCATAGCGTAAATCCAGAAATAATTCGCCTTTATCAAATACTCGGGCGACTTCACCTCCAAAGACCATTCCCCAATCATAATTGTTAGATTCATCTTCGTAGTCCGTAACAATAGTTTGGCCGGATTCTTCCACTTCAGATTCAGCTTTTCTTAGGTAGCTATAATAGGGACCACTATAGAATGATACGGACCATTGTTCTGTTAATCCAAGTTCTTCGTTAAATCTGCCTTTTATTAATAAAGGAATATTGTAGTAGTCATAACTATTGTTTATATCCTTTTTCCCATCAGGTTCATTTTGTTCATAAGCTAAACCTTTTCGTTTATAGTTTAGTTCTGTTTGTAATGAAATAGTTTTATGAAAACGATAATCAAAAGTTGCGCCTAATGTAAAACCTGTTTTCATGTCATTATTATCCCATAACATTCCCAGTTCAGATTGGGTACTAAAATTTAAGCCTTCTTTTATTCCAAATTTAATTTGTGATTTGACCGTAAAAGTAAGAAAGATCAATAAAAGCATTAAGATATGATTTTTTGCTGTCATAATATACAAATTTAAAAATTCGACTATAATATATTTTTGTTCGACAAATGTAGATGTTAATATTAAAATATTCGAATATAATGGTAGAAAAATCGGAAAAAATAGTATTAAATGATTGAAGGTTTACTTCAAGTGCTAAATAGTATACCTAAAGTGCTGGATCATTAATAAAAAGTTGTAAAAATTCTTAATATCGATTTATTTTTTTAAATTGAAACAGTTAAAATCAGTTCGCTTTAACCAAATAATCGAATAATGGGCAAGCTCGATGCTAAAAGAATAATTGAGGCACTTCCTCAAGATTATTATGTAATAGATACTAAAACTTTAAAAATAGTAGAAAGCAATAATCCAGAAGTAAATATTGATCAAACACACTGTTATAGTCATTTGTATGGTTTAGATAAACCTTGTGATAAGAAAATTTTAGGACAGGAATGTACGTGTAAAAAGATATTAAAACAGAGACAAAAGGTTGAAGTAGAACACATATTTAGTGCTCCAAATGGATTTAAGGCTTTTAAGGTAATAGCAAATCCGATATTCAATGAAAAAAATGAAATAACTCATTTTCTTACTCAATATGTAGATATCAGGAATGAAATAGAATTAAAGCGTAAAATAGAGAATCAAAATTTAAAGCTAAAGTTTCAAAACGAAGAATACCTAGTCGCAAATGCAGAGTTGCATGAACAAAAGGAAGAATATGAAGCTCTTTATGAGGAACTAAAAGAAGCCGCCTTTAGAATTGAAAAATCCAAAAAGAAAATTGAGAATCTAAAAGATTTTTTTGAAAATATCAATGAGGCCATCCAGGATGGAATATGGGTAACGGATAAAAATGATGCAATTTATTATACTAATCCTGGAATGGAAAAAATAACCGGGGTTAATCGCCGTGAAATCATTAAAAAGAATATATTTAAAAACTTTCCCAAAGAAACGGTTAAGCAGCTTGCTTCCTTTTATAATAAGGCTAAAAATGAGTTAAAACCGGTATGGTACGAAATAGCAGCAAAAACGCATTCAAATAAAAATACTTACCAGAATGGTTGGTTAATACCTTTATCTAAAAAAGGTAAATATAATGGTATGATTTGTACCGCTCGTGATGTTACTGCTCGTGTAATTTCTGAGAAATTATTAAAACAAAGTGAGGAAAGGTTTAGGTCGGTATTGGAAAATATGAAGTTAGTTGGTCTAATGTTAAATAATAAAGGCAAAATTATTTTTGCCAATGAATATTTACTAAAACTAACCGGTTGGAAACTTAAAGAAGTTATAGGTGAAGATTGGTTTACTACTTTTCTTCCGGAAGATACAAGAGAGAGTGTTTTTGAATTTTTTACAAAAACCATGACTAATAAAGATATGCCTGTAACTCATGTAAATGAAATTATAACCAAAACCGGAGAATTAAAGTTAGTTCAGTGGAATAATACCCTTCATTTTGATGAAAAAGGCGAAATAATATCTTTAACAAGTATCGGTGAAGATATAACGGAAAAGCAAAAAGTTCAGGTTGCTTTAAGGCAAAGTGAAGAAAAACACAAACAAGCTCAGAGGGTAGCAAAAATTGGTCATTGGGAACTAGCCTCGGTAGATGCGGCGCCGAAGTGGTCAGATGAAATTTTCAGGATTTTTGGAATTGAACCCGGAAAAGGAGAACCATCTTTTACTAGGCATAATACCATTATACATCCTGAGGAATGGTCTATCCTAGAGAGTGCAATTAATGATGGGTTCAAGTTAGGCAAATCATTTGATCTTGTATTCCGCATTTTAAAACCGGAAAATGAAATAGGTTGGATGCAAGCGATAGGAAAGGCAGAGAAAAATACAGTTGGAGAGATTACAAAAATGTTTGGCACAGCGCAAGATATTACGGAGATAAAAAAGACTGAACAAGCACTTAAAGAAAACGAGGAAAAGTTAAGAGAAATTTTTAATTCTACTTCAGAAGCAATAATTATACATGACTTTAAAACAGGAAGAATATTTGATTGCAATAAGGCAACGCTCAGCATGTATGGGTATAAATCAAAAGATGAAATATTGCTCTTTTCAATCGAAGATATAAGTGCAGTAGAAAAAGGATTTGACAAAAAGAAAATAATCCAACAATTAGAAAAAGCAACTCAAAGTGATTCTCATACATTCGAATGGTTGGCAAAAAGTAAAAATGGCGATCTTTTCTGGGTAGAAGTAAGCTTAAAGAAAACGTTTATTGAAGGTGAACGGAGACTTTTGGCCGTTGTGAGAGATATAGCTGAACGTAAGAAGCTAGAACAAGCACGTATAGAAAGTGAAGAAAAATTCCGAAATGTTTCATCTATTTCTTCTGATTATGCTTACTCAATTATAGTAAATAAAGATGGTACCTTGGAACCTGAATGGGATTTTGGTGCTTTTGAGAAAATATCAGGTTATTCAGCTAAAGAGCTTCATGAAAAAGGAGGTTTTAGAGTTTTAATACACCCTGATGACTTACCTAAAGCATTCGAACGAATTGAAAAGCAGTTAGAAGGTGAAACGGTTACTTCGGAATTAAGAATAATATGCAAGAATGGCGAAATAAAGTGGATTTCTGATAAAGGTGTCCCAGAGTGGGGTAAAAAAGAAAACAGGGTTGTGCGTATAATTGGTTCGGCAAGAGAGGTTACTGATAGAAAAAAGGCTGAAGAACATTTACAAAGCATTGAATGGTTATTAAATCCAAAACGTGAGAATAATAACGATTACATAACACCTTACGGTGATTTAAGTAGTTTAAATAAAGATGGTCTAATTTTAAATTCAGTAGGGAAAGAAACATTGATTGATATTGTAAACGACTATCTAAATTTATTAGGAACATCTGCTGCCGTATACGAGAAAAATGGAGGTTATGCATTGGGTATTTTTTCTTCTGGTTGGTGCCAGTTTTTGGATAATTCTTCAAGAAATTTGTTTAAAAACTCTGATAACCAAGCGGCTATGGATTCAGGCAAATGGTTATGCCATGAATCCTGCTGGACAGATGCTTCAAAGCAGGCAATTAAGTACAATAAGCCTGTTGATATTAAATGTAATGGCGGTATAAATCTTTATACTATACCTATTCTTGCCAATAACGAAGTTGTTGGTGCAATAAACTTTGGTTACGGAGATCCACCAAAAGATGAAAGTATATTAGAAAAAATCGCCAAACATAATGAGGTTTCAATTGAGGAATTAAAAAAGAAAGCAATTCAATATAAATCAAGGCCGCAATTTATTATTGATATTGGAAAGGAGAGATTGCATGCTTCGGCCAGATTAATTGGCGAAATTGTGGAAAGAAAGCTAGCGGAAAAAAGATTATTAAAAAATGAAAAAGCACTTCAAAAAATAATAAGCATAACTGGGCAAAAAGAAAAGGGCGATTATTTTAATTCAATGGTTGTAGCTTTAAGTGATGTATTTTCAGCCGATTATGTTTATATAGGAAAACTAAAAAGTGAAAACGAAATAGAAGCAATTTCATTAAGTAAGCAAGGTGAAATAATAGATAATATGACATATAGTATTATTAATGCACCTTGCGATAAAGTAATTAACAAAAAGGTATGTATTTATGCCAATAATGTTCAAATGGAGTTTCCAAAAGATAAACTTTTAATCGAATTGGGAATAAATGGATATATAGGAATTCCGTTGATAAATAAATCAGGATTAGTAATAGGTATTTTGGTTGCTTTATTTAAAATGGAAATCCGAGACACTGATTTTGTTAAATCTATTTGTGAGTTGTTTGCAGGTAACATAAGTTCTGAGTTAGAACGGGATTTCGCAGAAAAAGCTTTGCAAGAAAGTGAAGAAAGGTATGATATGGCAATGAGTGCTGCTAACGACGGTTTGTATGACTGGAACTTAGTAACAAACGAAATATATTATTCACCACGTTGGAAATCTATGTTAGGGTATAAAGATCATGAATTAAAAAATGAATTTTCGGTTTGGGAAGAATTAACTCATCCTGAAGATGTTAAAAAATCATGGACTATGCTCAAAGATCATATAGCAGGAAAAATTGATAGGTTTGAGTTAGAGTTTAGAATGAAACATAAAGATGGGCATTGGGTAGAAATCTTATCCCGTGCTACAGCTCAATTTAACAAGAATGGTGAAGCCTTAAGAGTAGTTGGAACACATGTAGATATTTCAGAACGAAAGCAAGCAGAAAAAGAACTTAAAAAGCAGAGAGATTTATTTGAGTTAGTTATAAACTCTGTACCCACAAGAATCTTTTGGAAAGATCTGAATTCAGTTTACCTTGGTTGTAATAACCAATTTGTTAAAGATTCTGGGATGAAAATTATTGAAGATGTAATTGGTTCTAATGATAATGAATTGGTTTGGAAAAGAGATGCTGAAATATATCAGGCAGATGATAAACAAGTTATGCAATCAGGAATACCTAAATTAAATTACGAAGAAGAATTTATAGGTATCAATGGTGAAAAAATCGTTTGGCGAACTAATAAAATGCCTTTAAAAAATAACGAAGGAGAAATTATAGGGGTGGTAGCAACATCTGAAAATATTACAGAAGAGAAAAAAGTTGCAAGCCAACTAAAAGATAGTGAAGAAAAGTACAGACGTATCACAGAAAATGCAAAAGATATGATTTATCGAATGTCTTTACCTGATGGAAAATTTGAATTTGTGAGCGCTGCATCAACTGATATTTTGGGATATACTCCTGAAGAGCATTATGAAAATTCTACATTGGTTCGGAAGGTTATACACCCTGATTGGCAAAACTATTTCGAAGTTCAATGGGAAAACCTGATGAAAGGAATCACGCCACCAACTTATGAGTTTCAGATAATTACCAAAGCGGGTGAGCTAAAATGGTTAAATCAAAGAAACCTTTTAATAAAGGATAAAAATGGAAATCCTATTGCAATAGAAGGTATTGTTAGTGATGTAACTGAAAAGAAAACTTCGGAAATTGCCTTACGCAATAGTGAAAGAAAATTACGAAATATAACGGAACATAGCACTAACCTATTTTATCAGCATAATACTAATCATCAATTAACCCACTTAAGTCCTCAAGTTAAGGATATTTTAGGTTACACAGTTGAAGAGGCTATGGTTAATTGGACAGAATTAGTTACTGATAACCCAATAAATGAAGAAGGTTTTTTAAAGACTGAAAAAGCGCTTAAAACAGGTGAAGTACAGCCTCCTTATGAGTTAGAGGTAAGGCATAAATCAGGGAAAAAAGTATGGGTGGAAATTAGAGAGGCCCCATTACTGGAAAACGGAAAAGTAACCGGCATTGTAGGCGCTTTGGTTGATATTACTGAACGTAAAATTGCTGAAGATGCTGTTAGGAAAAGTGAAGAAAAATTTAAATCATTATATAAGAGCATGGATGATGTAATAATTATTCATGATAAAAACGGTAATATATTAGATGTTAATAACTCCGCAGTAAATGCATATGGTTATTCATATAATGAATTAGTAAGTATGACTCCTGCTCAACTTGACACACCAAATCAGGCGATTAATGTCCCAAAAAGGATTAAGGAAGTCTATGACAAAGGATTTGCGCATTTTGAAACTACGCATCAAAAAAAGAATGGTGAAATTATATATTATGATGTGAATACCAGACTTGTAGATTATGAAGGGAATCAATCTGTAATGGCGGTTTGCAGAAATATTACGGAAAAAAAGGAAATAGAATTTGCATTAAAACAAAGTGAAGAGCAATACCGTAGGTTATTTGAAACGGCTAATGTAGGTATTGGGATTTCAACATTAAATGGAAATATTTTAGCAGCCAATAAAGCGATGACCATGATTTTTGGATATAAAAATGAAGAGCTGCTGCAAATTGATATTCAGGATTTATATTTAGATCTTAAAGACCGTAAGGAATTAATTGAAGAGGTTAACAGAACAGGCGAAGTTCAAAATATTCAAATTCAAATGAAGCCTAAAAAAGCCAAAAAGCTCTGGGTTCATATTTCCGTAAAAGCTTTCGATCTCAAAAAAGATGATAGGTTACTATTTGTTATATCAGATATTACACGTGAGAAAGAAGCGGAGCTGGCACTTTTCAATCAAATAGAAAAATTTAGAACTTATATTGAAACATCACCTGTACCTGTATTTATTGCAAATGAAAAAGCACAATATGAGTATGTTAATGAAGCGGCCTGTTTGATGTTAGGTTACACCTTTGAAGAGCTAACCAAAATGAAAATACCTGGAGTCGTTGAATACGGCGAAAATCAGGATAAATTAAAGAATTTTAAGAAGTTACAAGAAACAGGTTTTATAAAAGGACTTGAGGTAAGTTTAAAGAATAAAAGCGGGAAGATAATTGATGTTAATCTAAGTGCAGTAAAATTATCAAATAACCAATCTATTGCTTTTTGCACAGATGTAACACAATTAAAAAACTATGAACGTAAATTAAAAGAATCCAATGAGGAATATCTTGCTTTAAATGAGGAGCTTGAAGAAAATATAAAACGCATTCAGAAGATTAATAATGAACTAAAATTAGCTAAAGAAAAGGCTGAAGAAAGTGACCGTTTAAAATCAGCGTTTTTAGCGAATATGAGTCATGAAATACGCACGCCTTTGAATGGTATACTTGGTTTTTCCGCATTACTCCGAAAAAAAGGAATAAGTAAAGAATCTCACGAACGATATTCTACTATTATTGAAAGCAGTGGAAAGCGTTTGCTTTCAGTGGTAAATGATATTTTTGACATTTCGCTTATTGAGGCGGATCAGCTCAAGATGGAGAATGTTGATTTTGAACTTAATGACCTTGTGGAAGAGATTTTTACTTTTTACAAAACGGTACAGAAAGAAAAACTGAATATTATTGATCTTAAATTAACTAATAGATATGAACAAAAAGTTATGCTTTTTACTGATAAATATCGTGTTCACCAAGTATTTAAGAATTTATTGGACAATGCATTTAAGTTTACAAAAGAAGGAAGTATTGAGTTTGGGTACTTATCTGTTAAGGATGATGAAGTTACTTGTTTTGTTAAGGATACAGGGATAGGTATTCCAAAAGAATATTTAGAAACAGTTTTTAATGCATTTCGCCAAGTAGATGATTCAATTACTCGGGATTATGAAGGAGCAGGCTTAGGTTTATCTATATCTCATGGCTTGGTTAAGCGAATGGGAGGTAGAATTTGGGTAAAATCAGAAAAAGACAAAGGGTCAATCTTCTATTTTACACTTCCCTTAAAAACCTCAAAAAAAATAATGAAAAAAGAAGAGAAAATAAAACAAGGAAAAACACTCTTAAAAAATAAAATGATACTTATTGTTGAGGATGATCTTGTTAGTTTTGAATTTTTGAAAATTTTCCTCGAAAATTTGGGCGGTGGAGGAATTATCCAATCTTCTAATGGTGAAGATGCAATCAATATCATCAAAACAAATAAAATTGATATTATATTTATGGATATTCGTCTTCCGGACATTGATGGATACGAAACTACAAGAAGAATTAGAAAGTTTGATAAAAAAGTCAAAATTATAGCACAAACGGCTTATACTATGCAAAATGACCGTGAAAAATCTAGTAATGCCGGTTGTGATGATTACCTTACTAAACCCTTAAAGGAAAAAGAATTAATGCTTGTTCTCAAAAAGCATTTTAAATAGTTTCTGTAATTTGTTTTGGCATATTATAAGGTATATTCATCAAATATTAAGAATAAAAATTATATTTGTTTGTTAACCTGAAAAGATATGCATTTAGTATCATCAAAAGATATTTCAAAAGCCATTCATTTTGAAAAGTTCGGAGGCGAGGTGTTTGCAAAATTCTTAATGCAACTGCTAAAGCTGAATAAAGTGAATAAGATGTATTCTGAGAATAAAGATAAATCGGGTTTGGATTTTATTGATTCGGTTATTGAATATCTTGAGTTCAACTATGAAGTTAGTAATGAAGATTTAAAAAGAATTCCTAAAGAAGGCGCTTTTATAATCGTTGCAAATCACCCATTTGGTGGAATAGATGCGTTGATATTAACTAAAATTTTTGCAGAAATTAGACCGGACATAAAGGCTATGGCTAATTTTCTTTTACAAAAAATAGAGCCGGTTAAGGATTTTATGTTTCCTGTAAATCCATTTGAATCCAGAAAAGATGCTAAATCAAGTTTTGCCGGAATAAAAAATGCCTTGTCTCACCTCGAAGAAGGAAAGTGCTTAGCTATATTTCCGGCAGGAGAAGTATCCTCTTACCAACCTGAAACAGGATCGATTCAAGATAGAGAGTGGCAGACGTCAATACTTAAATTTATTAAAAAGGCAAATGTTCCGATAGTTCCTCTTTACTTTCATGGCACTAACAGTAAAATATTTCATTTATTAGGACAGTTACATCCTGTATTACGAACTGCTAAACTGCCATCAGAACTTTTTAATAAAAAGAATAAAACCATAAAAATTCGTATAGGAAATCCAATACCGGTTAAAGAACAGCAAGGGTTTACGGATATTGCTCATTATGGAAGATATTTAAGAGCAAGGACTTACGCTTTGGGCACCAGTCTCGAAGCAAAAAAGTTTTATATTAGGGCATTTCAACCTAAGTTGAAAAAGACCGAACCAATTGCAGAACCAGGAGATAGAAGTTTATTAATTAACGAAATTAAAGAGTTAATAAGCAAATATTCGTTATTTGATAATAAAAATTATAGAGTTTTCTGCGCACCATCAATAGAAATGCCACATACATTAAATGAAATTGGAAGATTACGGGAATTAACTTTCAGAGAAGTTGGTGAAGGAACTAACAGAAGTATGGATATTGATGAATACGATTTTTATTATCACCAATTAATTATCTGGGATGAAGAGGAAAATAAAATTGTTGGTGCTTATCGAATAGGAAAAGGAAAAGATATTATAGCACAATATGGATTAGGTGGTTTTTATATAAATTCATTATTTAGAATTAAAAAGGATTTTTTATCGATTCTAGGCGAGTCAATAGAATTGGGTAGATCATTTATTGTTAAGGAATACCAACGTAAACCATTGCCATTATTTCTACTTTGGAAAGGTTTACTTTTCTTTTTATTAAAGAATACTGAATATCGATATTTGATCGGACCTGTTAGTATCAGTAACGATTTTTCTAAATTTTCGAAGACATTGATAGTTGAATTTGTTAAAAGGTATCACTATCGATTCGATTTGGCAAAATTTATAAAACCTAGAAAAAAATTCAAGGTAAAACCAGATAGAATTGTTGATCGGGAATTATTCATAAACGATGATAATGGGAGCGTTGCTAAGCTAGATAAATTGATACTTGATATTGAAGCTACGTACAAGTTCCCAATTTTATTGAAGAAATATTTGCAATTGAATTCAAAGCTAATTGGGTTTAATATTGATCCTAAGTTTAATAATGCTTTAGACGGATTAATTATTTTGGATATTTACGATGTGCCTGAAAATTTTATTAAAGCACTTTCCAAAGAGTTAAATGACGAATCAATACTTGAAAGATTCAATTTCTCAACGTCTATGCTTGAGGCACAAAACAAATAAATGTAATGATTCTATTGCCGAATTTCGTTTAGAAAGGTTTCGGTGTTAATTATTCTGGCATAACTTCCTTTTAGAGTACTTAAAGTGGAATAATGTACGTCTTCCGCTTTGATAGTAACATCACCAAATTTTAAATCTCTGGTTGTACAGGCATCTTCAATTACTGTACAATTAAATCCGTAATCGGCAGCAGCACGTGTGGCTGCTTCAAGACACATGTGTGTTTGCATTCCACATAGGACAAGGTTTTCAATTTTACTATCTTTAAGGAATTCCAATAAATCTGTGTTTACAAAAGCATTGGCTTTGTTTTTAGAAATTACCTTTTCATTTTCTATGGGAGCAACTAATTCGTGAATTTCAGCACCAGAACTTGCATTATGCTTTATATGAACAACGATGTAATCTTGTTCTCTAAAAGCATTAAGTACTTTTTGTGCATTTATTGCAGCTTTTTCAGGTTCATTTAAAGGTAACATTCCACCTGGGAAATAGAAATTTTGTATATCTATAATTATTAAAGCTGTTTTTTCACTTCCAATATTATTTTGCTTAGCTTTCACTGTTAAGGAGGTTACAGCAAAAACAATTGATATTATAAAAAATAATGAATACTTTTTCATGAAGATTTTTATTTGGTATATTTATAAATACAATTTTAATAAATTTTAGTTTAATGGAATCAAATAAATCTATAGGCAGATTAAATGAGAACGAAATAGGTTCGCAATATGAAAATATTTTAAACACGGAATTCATTAAAAATATCTTTAATTCTTTGCCTCACATTGCAGCTGTGATAAATAATCAACGACAAATTATTTTTTCGAACCAAAAACTATTGACTGATTTAGGTTTAAATTCTATCGAAAAAGTTTTAGGAGCAAGACCGGGTGAAGTTATAAGATGTGAACATGCTGATAAAGGACCCTATGGATGCGGAACTTCTGAGCAGTGTAAGTTTTGCGGAGCATTAAATGTAATGTTGACAAGTCAAAAAGAAAACAGAAAAGTTGAATCAGAGTGTACAATTGTATCTGAGATAAAAGAAGAGAGAATTACTTTTGAATTTGGGATAGTTGTTAATCCTTTTGATTTTAGAACTGAGAAATACTATATACTTTCATTATTTGATGTTTCGGATTCAAAACGGAGGTTGTTTTTGGAGAAAATATTTTTTCATGATGTAATGAATAAGGTGGGTAGTTTAAATGGTTTTTTGCAGCTTATTAAAGCTGTAAGCAATCCCGAAAAAATTAATGATTATATTGAAACACTTGATGAAATTGGGCAACAATTAACAAAGGAGATTATTTCGCAAAAACAATTAATTGAAGCTGAAAATGGTACGCTGGCAGTGAACAATGATTTGATTGAATCCAAGACTTTTCTTAATTCACAGGTAAATCAAATGTCGGAACACGAAGTCGCTAAAAATAAAACAGTGAAATTAGATGAAAAATCAGAGTCGGTTAATTTCTTTGCTGATTCTGTAATTTTAGGCAGAATTATTTCAAATATGCTTAAAAACGCAGTGGAAGCATCCGATGAAAATCAAATGGTCGAGGCAAAATGCATCAAATCAAATGGTTCTATTTTATTTTCAGTAAAAAATGAATCATTTATGCCGGAAGAGGTTAAATCAAAGATTTTTAAAAGGTCTTTTTCAACCAAGGATAAAGGAAGAGGCCTTGGTACCTATAGCATGAAATTATTAACTGAGAAATATTTAAAAGGAAAAATATATTTCGAATCTTCTAAAAAAGATGGAACTATATTTTTCCTGGAATTAAAAGCTGAATACTAAAACCAGCTTGGATAATATGTTGAGTTAAAGCGAGACAAAATTTTTAATTTCTTCTATTACTTGTTTACTACTTGCTGTATCCTTTAAAACCATTCTATGGTCAGCACCTTCAATAATTTTTATATCCTTTTTTTCCGATGGGCTTAGATTGTATAAATTAATACTCATCGAAGGCGGAATAAAATTATCGGCTTCACCATGAATAAACAACATGGGTTTATTACTTTTTGCAACTAGGTTTATATTATCAAGGTTATAAATAGATTCGTCAACTTCAAGTTTTAAGAATGGTCTAACAATACCGGGCAGTGCCTCTTTTAATAAATAATCCTGCAATTCTTCCAGAGATGTAAATGTTGACATTATTACTGTTTCATCAATAGCATCATGGTTTATAAGGTTAAGCGCAACAAAACCACCCATCGAATAACCCAAAACTACAGTTGGCAAGCCCCGGTCACCAATATTATTTTCAAAAAAATCCAAAGCTGTTTCGCCATCTCTTACAATACCATCTATCGAAGGTTCTCCTTCACTTCTTCCATAACCGCTGTAATTAAACGAATAGATATTGAGTTCAAATTGCTTGCCCAACTCATTAAAAAATGGTACTGCAGAGCGAATATTGCTTCCGTTACCAGAAAAATAAATAAAATTCAATTGAGGGTTATTTTCTGTTATATACCATGATTCGATTTTAGTGGAATCTGTATTTGGTATATAATTTCTTTCAAACGAAAAATTATCTGTTAGTTCGAATTCCTTAACTGGATTAAAAACATCACTTTGAGTAACCTTTTGACTAATACAAGATTGTAATATTAGCGCAATTAACGATGTAATTAGTAATTTTTTCATAACATTTTGTTTAAATATAAATCTTAAAATTTAAACAGACTTAAATAAAAAATGTTTATTTGAAAGTGAAGATTTTTATATTTGAGCTTTGTTAAACTAAAATTAAAATATAGAAGTTTGGAATATGGAATTAATTAAATGGACAGATAAATATTCAATTGGAATAAAGGAAATCGATAATCAACACAAGGGGCTTGTTATCATAATTAATGAGCTTTTCAAATTAATGTCAGAAGGGAAAGCAAAAAGCCAACTAAATGATATTTTTGATCATTTAACACATTATACTAAAAAGCATTTTTCAACAGAAGAATTAGTACTTTATAAATACGCTTATCCGGAACTGGAACAACATAAAAACGAGCATAAAAAATTTATTAAAAAAATTGAAAACTTTCGGTCAGATTTTGTAAATAAGAAAATAACGTTGTCTCTTGAGGTATTAAATTTTCTTAAAGATTGGTTATTAAACCATATATTAATTTCAGATAAAAAATATTCTGTACATATAAAGAAGTTTGACCCTGAGAGATTCACTTAATTCTTTTGTAAAGATGCTTTTTTATGAATAAAAATTCATAAGTTTGGTATGTAAGAGCTAAACATGCTTTAAAGTTAATTTATGAAAGAAGTATTGCCTCCAATAAGTATTATGGAGAAAATGGTTGAAAAACTCCAATCTAATTATCCATCGCATAGTTTTAAGAAAGAAGGGACAATACAATTTCATTTAAATCATGAGGGCAAACGTATCAACTGTTTTATAAAAGTAGATGCCCATTCATTAAATTTTTATGAAGGGATTACAGAAGAACCTACAGTGTCTGTAAAGTCTTCATTTTACGATTGGCTTAATTTAGCGGGAGGAAAACTTAAACCTGTTGCTGGGGTATTTACTGGCAGGTTAAAATTCAAAGGAGATACCTCATTTTTTAAAGTATTACCCCGAAAACAACTTAAAAATAAAGTAATTGTTCCGGTTGATCCTGTAACCAGGTTCGAACGAAATCCGGTTAAGTATTGGGAAAAGCCAGGTAAGGTCGTTGTATTAAATGCTTCTCCAAGAGGAGAAAAGGGATATACAGAGTTTTACCTCAAACCTTTTATAAAAGGGATTGAAAAGCATACGGAAGTTGAGGTTGTATACCTGGCAAAATATAAAATCAATCCTTGCAAGGGCTGTTTTAGCTGCTGGGTAGACATTCCCGGAGAATGTATTTACAAAGAAAAAGATGGGCATCATAAGTTGTCTGAGAAATTGTTTAAGGCCGGCCTAATTGTTTATGCATTTCCAATTTACGCAGATGGCATGCCTGGAATCCTTAAAAATTTTTTTGACCGGTCGGTAAGTAGGGCATATCCTTACCTAATTGAAGGCATGAAGCGGGTTCGGCACCCCAGGAGGTATATAAACCACAACCACTCGATGGTTATATTTTCAATTTGTGCTTTTTTTGAAAAGGTAAATTTTAAACCTGTAAAGGCATATTTTAAGGCTTTAGCACATAACCGGCACACGCCTGTTGTGGCTGAAATTTACAGGACTACTGCTGTTGGATTGCACGCAAGCCCATTTGCATACAAGCTTTTAAACAATGCTATTGCCAGCCTTGAAGAAGCTGGGGAACAATTGGTTTTAAAAGGAAAAATAAACCGAAGAACCTTAAAAAACATCACCAAATTAGTGGAAAAAAAGCATACAAGTATTAATAAAATTAATGAATGGTGGGATGAAAATAAAGAAAGTGGAAACCACAATTACTAATTAGTGCTTTTCTTCTTTGTATCCTTTTGTTGGGTCAATATCTAAGAATTTAGAGAAAATTCTAACTCCAATATAAAAAGGTACGGTATCAACAAGTGCAGATGTCATTTTAAAGAAATAATTTGAAAGTATTAATATGGTCAAATACCGCGTGATGGAATAACCTTCCGGAACATCAATAATTTTGGCACCATAATATGTAATTAAAACTACCGATAGTGAGTCAATTAACTGACTAGTTAAAGTTGAGCCATTATTCCTTAGCCATAAATGTTTACCTTTTGTAATTCTTTTAATAAAATGAAAAACGTGTACATCAACAAATTGGGCTGTTAAATAAGCAATCATTGAAGCAGAAGTTGCTCCAAAAGTTAATGCCCTGATAGTAAAAAAAGCCTCGCTATTTACGGATGGGTCTTCAGGTAATTTGCCTCCAAACCATAAAATAAAAAGAACCCATAGATTTAATAGAAGACCGGTCCATACAACAATATTTGCTCTCTTCTTGCCATATAATTCACAAATGAAATCTGTACACAAGAACGTGATCGGATATGCTAATGTTCCAACAAAAACCCTAAAGGGTATTTCCTTTCCGCTTATGCTAAATGATAAATCGATCAACCTGGATAAACCAAGAACATTTGTTAATGCTAATGAACCAATAAATAAACCTGCAAGTATAACGAAAACAGCTTCTCTTCGATAAGCATATTTATCTTCAAATTTTGTATTTGTAAACATATCAGTCAATTAAAAAGAAATTTAAAGATATGTAGTTTTTAATTAATTATCAATGAACTCGTTAAAAATATAAGAACGAGAATTAAGATCGAAAACCCTCAATTATTAACAAAATCAGCGTACGTATTGTTTGAAATACCGTAAAAGTTTTTAATCAAATATTTATCAACAATTTAGCTTTGATAACTTAAGGTGATATTTTCACTAACAATTATTACGAATTTTTATCTTTGAAGATTAGATTATTAAAAAAGCTTTAATTGCTAGTCTTTTTATTGATAGTTAGCAATTTAATTGGTATATTACGCGATCAAATCTTATATTTCATGATGAAAAATGTTTACGCTATTTTTAATGTTGAGAAAGAAGAAAAATCAAGCGTTTCATTATTTCTAATACAGTCTGTATTCTTGGGAATATTCTATGGTGCTTTTGATGTTGGAGCTCACGCATTATTCCTTTCTGAATATCCAGCTTCGATGATTCCAAAAGCTTATGTTATTTCCGGAGTTGTTGGAATTGTTTTAACATCGTTATATGCAAGATTTCAAAGTCGATTCAAATTTTCAACTGTTGCAACAGTTAATCTGATCTTTATTGCCATTTCAACAGCCATTTTAAGAGTTCTTTTCCAATTTACTGAAAGTCCCTGGTTAGTATTTCTTATTTTTATTATGATGGGACCTTTGAATATAATTGCACTTTTAGGTTTTTGGGGTGCGGTAGGTCGAATATTTTCATTAAGACAGGGAAAGAGGTTATTCGGATTAATTGATAGCGGACAAATATTCGGAGCTATTTTAAGTACATTCGCTATCCCGATATTGATTGCAGTTGGATTTGAACAAAAAAACCTTTTATTTCTTAGTTCTGTAAGTATTGGTTGCGCCTTGATCGTTCAAATAATAACTTCGTTTAAATTTAATCTTAATAAACAGGTAGCAAAAAAAGAAAAAAAATCTAAAAGAAATAATTTATTTACTTTATTAAAAAATAGGTACGTACTTTACATGTCTGTTTTTGTTGTAATGTCTATGCTTGCAGCATTTTTTATACAATTTTCTTTCCTATCGGTTACAAAAGAAAACTATCCTGACCATAATGATTTAGCTGAGTTCTTAGGTGCATTTACCGGTAGTTTGCTTTTATTTACTTTTATTTTTAAAACATTCCTTTATAGTAAGTTGATGAAAACTTACGGACTAAAAGTGAGTGTGTTAATATCATCGTTTTTATTAGGAATATTTACTGTTATTGCGGTATTAATAGGTTCTGCATTTGGATATACTATAGAATCTACAAGTTTTATTTTCTTTTTCTTAATTATAGCTCTAAGTAGATTATTTTCTAAGGCGTTAAAAGATGGTGTTGAAGTACCTTCATTCAAAATCCTCTATCAATCCTTAAAAGCCGAAATAAGACATGATGTTCAGGCGGTTGTTGATGGAACAATTAATGAAATTGCAGCGCTTTTCGCAGGATTGCTATTAGCCGCATTAAGTTTGTTTGAGTTTTTTAAACTAATTCATTTTTCATACTCTTTAATTATTATATTGTTGATTTGGTTTTTCTTTTCACGAAAACTTTATTCAGAATATAAATTATCTCTCCAGAAATCGTTGGCAGAGTTTAAAGGTAAAAAAGAAGAAAGTGAAACGATATCAGATTTTATTGATAAAAGTTTAAACGATGGCATTGACGATATTAAAAACATAATTCCCGGATTAGAATTTGATTATGAATTACACCCAATTTTATTTGAAGAAAAAATAGATAAACTTGTAAATCATAACAGGAAAGAGATATCAGAATACTCTAGAGAAAAAATTATAAAATCCAGACTATTTGGTTCAATAAATTATTTAGATGGGGCAAATACATTATCAAAGCAAATAAAGGGATTAGATATTAAAATTGATAAATCACCAGGCGTTGAAAAGCTGATTAGTTTATCAAAATCAAAAGGAACTGAAGATAGAGTTATAGCTGCGCACTTAATTGGCAGGTTTTATGAACCTGATTTATTTACATATCTAAAAGCATTAATCCGAGATTTACAACCTTCCGTAAAAATTGCATCGATTAAGGCTGCGGCAAAATCAAAAAATAAAGATTTCTGTTCGTTAATTATTGATTATTTAGATGCACCAGGTTTAATATCGTATTCTTATGATGCATTGTTAAGTTTTGGAGGGGATGCGTTGAATACTGTTGATCAATATTTCTATAAAACAGGCGTAAGCCATAGAGTTTTACTAAGAATCGTAAAACTAATAGGACAAATAGGAGGAGAAGAAGCAAAAGCTGCATTGCTCAGAAAACTGGATCACCCAAATGAAGAGATTTTAAATTATGTTCTTGTATCATTAAACAATTTGGGCTTTACTGCAGATGAAAAATCTATTTCACATATTCATCAAATTATTGAGAAACATATTGGTATCATAGGATATAATTTAGCTGCACAGGCAACTTTAGATGAAACTAACGGATTTGAATATTTAAAGCAAGCTTTCAAAGAAGAGATAACTTCGAATTATGAATTGCTATATTTATTATTATCTATTGCCTATGATGCACAATCAGTGCTGCATGTAAAGGAAAATATAGAAAGCGGAACAACAGAAGGTAGTAGTTATGCTTTGGAGTTGTTGGATTTGTTTATATATGAAGAAATTAAGCCCAAACTATTTCCAATCATTGAAGATATTTCGATAATAGAGAAGATAAAGCAATTACAGAATTATTATCCAATAGAGAAATTAACTTTTAAAGACCTATTAATTTCAGCAATAAATAAAGATATTAATGAAATTAATATATGGACTAAAGCATGTGCAATTTATGCTTTTTCTGAATTGGAGGATAAAACAATTCCCAGTGATTTAGTTGCACATTTATTTAACCCTAATGATATATTAAGAGAAACCGCAGGTATTGTAATAAATGATATAAATAAAGACCAGTTTAATGCAATAGGCATAAGATTAAGTGAAGCATATAGGGAGGAGATGGATAACACATTAGATTTATTAAATGTTTCAAATAATCATTTATTATTTGAAAAAACATGGTTTTTAAAAGCTAATAAATATTTTAATCATGTTGATGGTAGGTATTTATACCAATTAGCTAAGTGTATGAGCAGTTTAAACTATCAATCTTATGAGTTAAGCGATTTAATTGTTACAGATTTAAAAGATAAATTACTTTTAACAAAAGGTAAGCCAATTCTTCTTACAATTGATGATGAAATATCGCATGAGATTATTGAAGGAGAGCTTTATGACATGAATGACCTATTGGTAGATGCTAAAAAGAAGGTATCTGTTGATAAATCTGAGGAAAATATACTTTATTTTATCAAAAAGAATGACCTTGTACATAACGTTTTTGATTTTCATAAAATTGAATTAGCAATAATTAATTGGATAGATTCAAGGATAAAAGTATAGTTTAAACAGATTATTCATTAAACCATCAAACATCTATGCTCAAAAGACTAATTAACAGAATTAAATTATATTATATGCGTAAGACCACTATTTTTAAGCAACTTATTTTAAATGTTGTTATTCCCGCAGTCTCAGCATTATTAATTTTAGGTGCTTTTAATTATACTCAAACAAAAAAGAATTTAGTTGAGTCTATTGATACAAAAAATAGATTATTAGCAGAGGAGATAATTCACGTCACAGAATTTATGGAATTATCCTTAAAAATTGTTGAGCGGGAGCTCGACCCTATTATGGAGGAATATAGCAACGAATTAGTGCACAAATATTTCAAAAACACAGAAGGTATCGAAGAGGCAGATTTAGAAAAAATTAGGGAAGAGTTGGGAATGGATCCTGAAATGGAAGATATCTATATTATTAATAGGGAAGGTGTTGTGGTTAACACCACTTTTGAAAAGGATTTGGGATTGAACCTTTTCTCATTTGGTGAAGATCATAAAGAGTTACTGCTAGATATTTTTAAAGAAGGGAAATTTGTTAATGAACGTTTTACAGTAGAACATAACACAAAAAGGCTAAAAAAATATACTTACCATCCCACAATGGATGGTGAATATATTATCGAATTAGGTATATATTCTTATAGGACCGATGAAATAATAGAATTTTTTAAAAATACTATTAAGAAATTATCTCAAAATCAGCCTTCTATTGTTGACGTTGATTTATTTGTAAGTAAAGATCACCCAATTTCTTTAACCAAGGATATGGAGTTACCACAGTCCGAAATTGACTTTATGAAGGATAGGTTTGCTAAACAGGACTCTACAAGGATTCCAATGAAAATAAATAAGAAGAAGTTGTATTATACATACTTATATATCAAAAGGGCAAATTCGGACCTTTATAAAGGCGCTGTTGTTAGAATTATTACAGATAGGACAAGAGAAGAAATATTGTTAAGAAATGAGTTAATCAAATTTGTGTCAATTTTTGGATTAACAATCTTAATCGTAATAATATTATTGTATAGAAAAACAAAGGTAATAACGCACCCAATAAAAAAATTAGTTGAGAAAGTAACCAGGGTTTCAGATGGTAATTTAAGTATTAGAGCAGAGGTTGAAGGAAACAATGAAATTACTACCCTTTCTCAAAAATTCAATGCCATGATAGCGGAATTGGAGAGTTATTATAATGAATTGGAACAGAAAGTAAAAGATAGAACAGCTGAGGTGGTTCGTCAAAAAGAGGAAATTGAAATTAAGAACAAGCATATTACAGATAGTATTAAGTATGCCAAAAGAATTCAAAATGCAATCTTACCTCCGGATAATTACGTAAAACAATTATTGCCTAATTCATTTATACTATATAAGCCTAAAGATATCGTAAGCGGGGATTTTTACTGGATGACTAAGAAAAGTAATTTAACGATATATGCAGCTGTAGATTGCACCGGTCATGGTGTTCCCGGGGCATTTATGTCAATTGTTGGAAATAATCAATTAAACTATGCCGTTGATGTAAAAAAGGCAAGGCAGGCTAGTACTATTCTTGACTGTTTAAATGAGGGTGTAATCGAAACCTTAAGAGAAAAAGGTAATGAACATTTGCAAGTAAGTGGTGTAAAAGACGGAATGGATTTGGCTTTATGTATTATTGACCATAAAAATATGAAGCTTCAATTTGCAGGTGCTAATAACCCTATATGCTTAGTGCGAAATGGTGAATTAACTCAAATTAAGGGCGATAGAATGGCAATTGGAGGTAACTTTTCTGATGATTTACCAAAATTTACAAATCATGAATTAGATTTGCAAAAAGGGGATGTATTATATACATTTTCTGATGGTTATCCTGATCAGTTTGGAGGAGAAAATGGTAGGAAATTTATGCTTAAGAAATTTAGAGAACTATTACTTAAAATACATAAAAACCCAATCGAAGAACAAGAAAAAATTCTCGATGATGTTTTAGAAAACTGGAGAGGTAAAGAGGAGCAGGTAGATGACATTCTTGTTATCGGAGTTAAAATTGAATAGTTATGTCAAACGATGATTCTGACGTTTTAATTTATATCCCGTTAAAAAAAGATAAATTAGGGGAGTACGATTTAAATTGGATTAATTCTTTTCAGTCTATTTTAGAAACAAGCTTGCAACAAATTACCAGGCAGGCCATTAACGTAGATAAATCATTTTTAGGTGAAATTATAGCAGGGCAGAAGTTTAAAGTGCTTGTTGAGTTACTTCCAAATGCGGATTTTGAGGATATAGATGAACAATTGTTTGGTGACAAACGAACTATTCAAGTTAATTGTCATCCAGATATTATTAAAGAAATTTCTAAAGAATCTTTTATAGTTAATTTGTATGATGAGATAAAAAATAATCCAGTTGATATTACAGGGCGTATTGATGAGCTTAAAAATGAAGTTTGGCTGAAGTTTTTAGATATAGCTTATGAAATAAGAGAAGCAGTTACAACCAGAAGAGAATCAAAGCGGGTCAAGGGAAAGATATTTGTTGCAGAAACAAGTTCGGAACAGAATGTAAATCGCGAAACAATAATTAGAGAACTAGAACATTTAGGTTATAATATTCTACCAGACAAGCATTTTCCAAAAGATATGAACTCTTTTAGCGAATTGGTTCACAATAGTATGAAAGAATGTTTTTTATCTATTCATATTATTGGTAATTTTTATGCACCATTAATTAAGAATATTGATGTATCTAGTATTGAATTACAGAACGATTTATTTCATGAAGTAGCAGCTGAACTAAATACAAAAGGTCAAATTTTAAAAAGATTAGTTTGGATTCCACCGGATATAAAACCAAAATCCGAAAAACAGAAATTATATATTGAAAGTTTTAAACGTAATATTGAATTACTAAAAAATACAGAAATAATTCAAGCTCCTATTGAAGTATTCAAAACTATAATTGAAGGAAAAGCACAATCTATTTTAGAATCAAAAACTACAAAAGAAGTTGATAAGAAAGAAATCAGTTCGGTTTATTTAATTTCAAATAATTTAAATAGTGATTATTATAACGTAATGAAAAGCGAATTGTTAAACCATAAACTAGATGTTCTGGAAGTTGTTGATACTAATAATAAAATTGAATTAATACAAAATCATTACTATAATTTAATTAATTGCGATGCTTTATTAATTGATTATTCGGTTAGTAATTCGCAATGGCTAAATAGTAAATTAAGTGATGTAATAAAATCACCAGGTTTTGGCAGGAAAAAGGATTTTATTGTAAAATCGGTTTTACTTAATGTGGAAGAAACCCCTGATATAAATATAAAGATTAGTAACCTGGATATTATTAACAATCATAAAAAGGATATTAATCAGAGATTAATTTCTTTCATCGAAAAAATTAATAAAAATGATACCTGATAATAATTCAAATAGTACCAATGGTATTTTTAATCCATTTCCCGGACTAAGGCCTTTTAAGGTAGAAGAAAGCCATTTATTTTTTGGCAGGGAAGGACAAAGCGAAGAAATTTTAAAGAAATTATCCGAAGAAAGATTTGTAGCAGTTATTGGTGCATCAGGTAGTGGTAAATCTTCTTTGATTTATTGTGGGTTAGTTCCAACATTATATGGTGGGTTTATTGGTGAAGCTAAGTCAAAATGGAACATAATTGCATCGCGTCCAGGTAATGCTCCTATAGAGAATTTAGCAAATGCAATACTTGCTAAAACTTCAACTGAGGATGAAAATAATTTAATTAAACAAAAGTTAAATGCATCCATCTTAAGAAGTAGTTCAAATGGCTTAGTTGAGATACTGGATCAAACTTTTGATTTTGAAAAGGAAAATATATTAATCATAATTGATCAATTTGAAGAATTGTTTAGATATAAGAGCAGTAGAAAGGATCAATCTACATATAATGAATCAGAAGCATTTGTAAAACTCTTGGTTAACGCAGATAAAACGCCGGATATACCGGTATATATAGTTTTGACAATGCGATCTGATTTTATTGGTGAATGTTCGCAATTCCATGAACTAACTGAACTTATTAATGATTCAAACTACCTGGTTCCCCAAATGACTCGCGATGATTTTAAGCGGGCGATCGAAGGTCCGGTAGCAGTTGGAGGAGCAAAAATTGAAACTCAGTTGGTACAGCAGTTATTAAATGAGGTTGGAGACAATCCTGACCAATTACCTATCTTACAGCATGCATTAATGAGAACATGGAATTATTGGATGGAGCATTCCGATAGAAACCAGCCTATAAACATTTCTGATTATGAGGCAATTGGTAGAATGGAAAAAGCACTCTCCGAACATGCTAATGAAGCTTACGATGAGTTAAGTGATGATCAAAAGCGAATCTGTGAAAGTCTGTTTAAAACGATCACAGAGAAAGGAAATGATAATCGAGGAATTCGCCATCCAACTAGTATTATGGACATTGCTTCGATTTCGAAAACAACTTCTGATCAGGTGATTAGTGTAATTGATCCGTTTAGAGCTGCTGGTAGATCATTTATTACTCCATCGTCGGAAGTTCCTTTAAATGAAGATAGTATTATTGATTTATCACACGAAAGTTTAATGCGGATTTGGAATAAGTTAAAGCTATGGGTTGAGGAAGAATGGAATGCAGTGCAAATGTATATGAGGTTATCGGAGGCGGCGGAGATGTATCAAGTTGGAAGTACGGGATTATGGCGCCCACCAGATTTGCAGTTGGCATTAAATTGGCGCGAAAAACAAAATCCAACATTAGCCTGGGCACAACGATATAATCCAGCTTTTGAGAGATCAATGGTTTATCTTGAAACCAGCGATAAACAATTTAGAGCCGAAGAAGAAAATAAAGTAAAACTTCAAAAACGACAATTACGTCGATCTAAAATATTTGCAATAGTTCTTGGTTCCGCAGCCATTGTAGCGATGGGGCTGACTATTTATTCTCAAACTTTAAAAACAAAAGCAGAAAAACAAGAACGTATTGCAAATGAACAGAAACTAGAAGCAGAAAAACAGAAAGAAATAGCAGAGCAGCAAACGGAACTAGCTAAACAACAAGAACAGATAGCTGTTGAACAGAAAGATATTGCCGATCAGCAAAGGCAAATTGCGGTGGAAAAAGAGCAGGAAGCAACTCAGAATTATGAAATTGCTCAACAACAAACAAATCTTGCTATTGAAAGAGAGAAAGAAGCTAATGAGCAAAGAGCATTAGCCGAAGAGAATGCCGAGGAAGCAAGAAAGCAATCGATGGCGGCAGAAAAAGCTCGACAGGAAGCTTTTCAACGTCGAATGTTGTCAATATCACAAAGTATGGCTGTTAAATCTTTACAGATTTCTGATGATACACAGTTAAAAGCACTAGTTGCATATCAATCTTATATGTTTAATGAGAACTTTGAAGGACCAATGCATAATCCTGATGTTTATTTAGGGTTATATTATGCTTTAAAAGGATTAAAAGGTCAATTTCATAATGCTTTAAATGGTCATACAGGTTCTGTAATGGATATTGCATTTGTACCGGGATCTAATATTATGTATAGTACTGGTGGAGATGGTAAAATAATTAAATGGGATATTGATAATGTTGAAAAACCTTTCGAAACCATAATAGAAAATACATTATCACAACGTTCTTTAGGAATAACTCCGGATGGAAAGTGGTTGATTTGTGCCAAAGATGATGGGAAAATATTACTCTTAAACTTAGCCAATAATGTTGAGGTTGATAGAGAACTGGAAGGACATACTCGAATGGTAAGTTCTATAGAGGTTGCACCAAATAATAAATTTTTCATTTCAGCAAGTAACGATAAAACCATAAGAAAGTGGGATTTAAATACTTTGGAAAGTGAAGTTTTTGTTCGAAGTGATTCCAAAATAAATTCCGTTGAAATCTCAAGAAATTCTGAGCTGATATTGGCAGGAACGCAAGATGGAAGAATTCATATTTATAATGCAAATGACACTTCTGATGTTAAAGTTATTGAAAATGAAGTTAATGCATCAATAAGCGCATTAAAATATAATAATGAAGGTAATTGGCTTGTAGCCGGAGATTCAAAGGGAAATGTAGTTATAAGAGATGCAGAAAGTCTAGTAAAAATAGAAAATCTGGAAGGACATAAATCTAGAATATACGATATTGATTTTAATATTAATGATCATCAGTTGGCTACATCTAGTCTTGACGGTACGGTTCGAATTTGGGATTGTATGAATTTAAATAATCAACCAATTGAATTAACAGATCATGAATCATGGGTATTGTCAATTGCATTTACGCCAGATGGAAAAAAACTTGTGACTTCCAGCAATCAAAAAGACAGAATATTAATATGGTCTACTAAACTAGACTATATTGCAGAAGAATTAAAAACTAGAATTACTCGTAATATGTCAAATGAGGAATGGAACGTTTACGTTGCCGAAGATATAGAGTATGAACAAACACTAGCGAATATAAATTAACCCTAACAATATGAATCAACTTTTACACTATATTCCAATACTGCTTTTAATTCTAATGTCACTATCTTCCAAGTCACAAGAAAATACTTGTGCTTTTAAATTGGAAGAAGCTGAAGCTTTATATGAAACTGGTATTCTCGATTCTATTCCATCAATATTAAGATCGTGTATCAGTAATGACGGTTTTGACGATGAAGAGCTATCAAGAGCATATAAATTATTAATTCTTACTTACCTTTTTGAAGATTATCAGGAAATGGCGGAATTAACTATGTTAAAATTCTTAAAAGAATTCCCTGAATACGAGTTAAAAGCAACTGATCCCGTTGAATTTACTTTTTTATACAATTCGTACCAAACTATCCCTTCATGGTCAATAGGTATTATAGCTGGAGGAAACTATTCTTTTGCAAGAATAATTGAACCATATTATATGGATAACTCGAATGAATACAAAGGGGAATATAAGACAGGAATTTCTTTTCAAGCAGGTTTGCAACTTAAGAAATATATTACAGATGAGATAGATATTAATCTTGATATAATGTATACTGCAAAAACATTCGAATATTCGATCGAACAAATTAATACCACTACAAATTACTTAGAAAACCAATCTCTTTTATCAGTTCCATTATCGGGTACATACGATTTTAATTATGGCAAATGGGATCCGTATGTGCGAATAGGAATTAGTCTGGATTACTTATTAGGAGCTAAAGCAGATTTTGAAAAAATATACCCTTCAGATCAGTCTCAATATAATATTAAAGAAACGGATGTAGATATTATTGATGACAGAAATCTATTTCAAATATCCGCCTTGATTGGTGGTGGGGTTAAATACAATATCAAAATGGGCTATGTAATGTTAGACGTTAGATATCATTATAATTTTACAAATATCGTAAACGGGGAAAACCGTAATAGCAGTTTAAAGTGGGCTAATTATAATTATATAGATGATGATTTTACCGTTAATAATATCTATTTCTCTTTAGGGTTTGTATATCCTTTCTATAAAACAAAACAAAGCAAATAAGTAAATATCAATAATCATGTGTAAACTAAAAAATATTATTATTCTGTTTTCTTTACTATTTTTCCTTGCATGCGATCAGCTTGATATTTCTTCAAATCAAGCAGAAAGCTTTGTGAAATTTTATGGATCAGAAGGTGCAGATGTTGGTGTAGATGTTAAAAATTTTAATAATGGTTACCTAATTCTTGCTACAGCTACTTCAGGAAGTGGTAGTACTGATATGGTGCTAATTCAAACTGACAAATTTGGTAATTTGATAGAAAGTGCTGTTGATACCCTATCTTCTGTTAGGGGAGGAAACAATAATGCGTCTGAGTTATTACTAACCTCCGATGGAGGATTTGTGGTAGTAGGCACTGTTAATGATACTTTAAATAAACATACTGATATTTATGTAGGAAAGTTTAGCTCTAGCGCAGAAAACGAATGGGAAAAAGTAATTGGAACAATTAATAACGAAGTAGGAACTTCAGTAAAAAAAGCTAATTCAGGTTATATTATTGCCGGGAGCACTGATGCAGAGGATGATGGAAATGGAAATAACAGAGGGTTCAAGGATATTTTTTTGGTAAAAATTGATGATACTGGAAATGTTGAATGGATGCAAAATCATGGTTTTGAAGGTAATGACTATTCAGGTGAGGTAATTGTTGTTGAAAATGGGTATTTGATTGTAGGAACAACAGAATCAACACTTCATAGCCAAGAAAATAATAACATTATTTTACTTAAAACTAATCAAGTGGGTATAAGCCCCGAAATAGATACATATGGTGGAGATCAGAATGATTATGGAAATGCTATTGTAAGAACTAGTGATGAAGAATTTATTGTGGTTGGTTCTGTAGAGAATGTTGCAGGAGACAATTCAAGTATTTATGTATTTAAAATATCGGATAATATATTTGAAACCGAATGGGTTGAACAGTATGAGGAATCATTAAATGCACGCGGATATGATATTACTGGAGCAAATGGAGGATTTGTTATTGTTGGAGACATAGAATTAACAACTGGTTTTGCAGGCAGCTTTTTAAAAATTAGTGGAGATAGGGAGATTCTAATTGGTAACTCAAATGAGGGAAGAGATGCATTAACTTATGGCGGTTATGGACAAAAATTATATGCAATAGAACCTACTTCTGATGGAGGTTATATTATGGTCGGAAGTTCAGGTGTCTCAGGAATAGAAATGATCTATCTGTTAAAAGTAAACTCCAATGGAGAGTTGTAATTCTGTTTTTTAATTTGATTAGGACTATAAATTAATTAATTATGAAAGTATTTTATAGGATATTGGGATTGACAATGCTTTTTTTACTGTCAAGTAACGTTTACTCACAAATGACTATTGTAGATGCAGTAGCAATTGATGGAAATTCAGACGGTTATTATGGCACTATTGAGTTTAAGTTTTCGACTAATATAGTTGATTCAGAATTTGATCAAAGTGTTTTTACTGATAATGAATGGATATTCTCATTAGATCCATTTTTTTCTGATACTTTAAGCCCAAATAACTGGAATACTAACGTAAATGAAATAGATGGTGGAGTAACGGGAGGAGATGATGAGTATATACAAATTGTATTTCCTCTTGATGGCCAATTTCAAGCAAGTAGTGGCCCTGTTTACATGAGATATACAAACGGCAATGCTGATGAAATTACAGAAAGCGGTGGTGCTAATGATACATTGTTTAGTTTCTCACTGTATAGTGCCCGTGATTTGGCCCCGCCAGAGATTGATACTGTAATGTCTAATGCAAATTCGGTTGATACATTAATTGTAGGTGAATCCATAACTTTTACGGTGGATTTTAATGATTCTATACCAGATCCAAATCTAACTATTTATCCTTTACAATATAATGGAGGAGATCTGAATTGGGGGACTTTAAATAATGGTGATACGTATATAGGAACTTACACTGTTGTTGAAGGCCATGATGACCAATTTCCACCAAAGCAACTTACAGGAGTTTATGCGGTTGACGAAGAAGGTAATACAAGTAAAAGTATGTTTGATGGAAGTGATGTTGAGAAATCCATAGATGCCAACACCCCGGTAATTAATAGTGTAACATCTAATGCGACACTTTCAGATACTTTAATTGCAGGCGGTTCAATAGAATTTACAGTAGATATTCAAGTAGATGATCCGAATTTGGTCATAACACCTTCAACT
>JANQHR010000085.1 GCA_028282585.1 Bacteroidales bacterium
TCGTTTTAATAGAACATGGCAGTGAGCTACCTATTTCATTCCCCAGGTTTTTAATTATAACAGAGTTAGTATTTAAATGAGCAAATGATGGAATCAGAACAGTTAAAAACGAAAAAAGAAGTGAATGTTTGTTGTGCCTTATCAAATTTGATTACTATAGTTCTCCAAAACTCTTCTCCCCATAATCAAATAGAAGAAAATGAAGGATTAAAATCTACACTCCAGTTGATTGAGAAAGCAATTATAGCAACAGATATCGAAGGTAACATTACCATATTGAACCAATATGCCGAAAAACTTTCAGGTTATTATGTTACTGAAATAAAGGAAAAACCATTAACTGAAGTATTCATGTTTTATAATTCTAACTCCTACAGTAAAGTTAAAGACCCGGTTAGTAAAGTAATTTCCTGCGGCACGCAAATATGTCATGAAGATCATACTTTATTGATTAACAAAAACAATAAAAAATACCAGGTAATCTACAGCGCTTCTCCGTTTTTTAATAAAACCGGAGAAATTGCCGGAGTTGTAATGGTTATTGATAATTTAAATCAAGAACAATCATTACAGGATGTTTCACAAACGAGTGAGGATAGCCTTATTAAGGCTGAATTAATGGGGGGTTTTGGAAACTGGGAAATAGATTTGAATACAAATAAAATAAATGGTTCACCGGGAGCCCTATCAATTTATGGAATAGAAGGAAAAGAATTAGAGCTAAAATATGTGCAGTCATTGCCGCTTACCGAATATAGACAAATTTTAGATGAATCATTGTTTAACCTAATTAAGGAAAATAAACCGTATGATTTGGAATTCAAAATAAAGAGACCTGATGGAAAGATCAGAGATGTACATTCAACAGCAATTTATGATGCCAAAAGCAAAAAAGTATTTGGAATTATTCACGATATAACTGTTAGAAAACAAGCCGAAGAGGCTCTCAAGGAAAGCGAAAGGAAGTATAGAGAATTCTTTATGAAAGATCTTACCGGCGATTTTCTCTCTGCTATTGACGGTAAAATTATCGACTGTAATCCTGCCTTTTTATCATTTCTCGGTTATTCCGAACTGATAGATGTTCAGCAATATCCGGCAACAAAATTTTATAGCAGCCCAAAAGAACGTCAGATACTAATCGAACAAATTAAATTGAAGAAAGAAGTAAGGAATTACGAAATAAATATGGTCAGATCCGATGGCGAAAAAATTACTGTGATTGCAAATGTTTTTGGGATTTTCAATGAAGAAGGTCAATTAACACACATACGAGGATACGTATTTGATATAACCGATAGGAAAAAAGCTGAAGAAAATATGATGAAAGCTAAAGAAAAGGCTGAAGCTGCAGATAGAATGAAAACAGAATTTTTAGCCCAAATGTCACACGAAATTAGAAGTCCGCTTAATGCCGTACTAAGTTTTACCAGTATTGTTAAAGAAATAACTTCAGGCATGAATAGTAATGATCTTGAAACTAGTTTCTCAGGTATTGAATCGGCAAGCAAAAGAATTATTAGAACAGTAGATTCGATATTAAACATGTCCGACCTGCAATTGGGAACATACCAGGTTTCAAAGAGAAAATTGGATGTCGTTACGCTGCTTAGAATTTTAGTCGCCGAATTTGAGAATATTGCGAGAGATAAAAAAATAGGACTCAGGTTTAAAGCCGATGTTGATAAAAAACTCATACATATTGATGAGTATGCTTTGAGTCAAATTGTTGCTAACCTTTTAGATAATGCAATTAAATATACAAGAAAAGGATTTGTTGAAGTTATTTTTCAAGTAAAAGAGAAAATGACTATAAAAATAAAAGATACCGGCATTGGTATTTCCGAAGACTACTTACCCAAGCTATTTACTCCGTTCACACAAGAGGAACAAGGCTATACGAGAAGTTATGACGGTAACGGCCTGGGACTAGCACTAGTTAAAAAATATTGTGAAGTATCGAATGCAGATGTATCAGTTGAAAGTGAAAAGAACATAGGAACGATATTTACCATAACATTGAACATTTGATAAAATCTACTATTCGTGAATCGTTCTAGTTCATGGAAATTTGTTTTTCATTGCTCACCTATTTAATAATCAACTTTCCACAAACCTTATAATCCAAAAATTGTAAAAATTTTTATAATTTTGTTAGAAGCATTTTTTGGAGATTGGATTTACTAAATGGATTTTTATCCACCCGGAAAAGAAATTTTCGATATAATAAGTTTTCTGACCGAACCTCAGCTTCGAGAAGATATTTTACAGCACGGAAAAATTTTGGAAGTTCAAGAAGGAACTACGGTTATACGTGA
>JANQHR010000104.1 GCA_028282585.1 Bacteroidales bacterium
CTCTGTATTACCTGATTATATGATGCCTTCCTATTATAGCATAATAGAATCGATACCATTAACATCTAATGGTAAGGTTAACCGTAAAGCGCTGCCAGAACCGGAGGTGGTAAATAACCTCGTAAAGAAAGGCTATGTATCTCCTCAAACTGACCTGGAAAAAAAGATTTCTAATATTTGGAAAGAAATTTTACAAACAGAGAAAGTAGGTATCTATGACAATTTTTTTGAAATAGGAGGTGATTCAATAAAAAGTATTCAATTACAAAAAGAATTAGAAAAACATTTTAATATAAATATCTCAATTCAGACAATATTTAATAATCCACAAATACATCATTTGGTTAACTTTTTTGAACAAAAGGATATAGAAGAAGATCAAATTAATGATAGATCTGAAGGAGTAGCTTTCTTGAGTAATTTGATGAGTAATGAATAGAAAAAATAATAAAGAAATATGCAAATATAAATGGGTAAGAAATAGCTAGTCGGTTTCCAGAAGAAAAAAGATCGGAGAGTTTTGGTTAATTTTTTTCTGTGATTTGCTCAAACTGTTAATGCAAAAATTATTACTTTTTGCAAAAAGCTTTGTTTATATTGCTGATCTTTTCAGATTACCTGTCAAACTATGGAGAGGTTGAGGATTGTTTCTCAAGCTACACTTTTAATTGACACATAAAAGAAGTAACAATAAAATATTATGAAAAACAGTTGACAGAAATTATTGAGGATTAAATCTTCAATAATTATTCTTTTATTTAAGGCTTTTTTATAGCTTTACGCGCAATTGTGTTAATATGAAAATTTAACAGAAATTGAATATGTCCATGGGAAAAAAAACAATACTAATTATATCGCTCATTCTTATTGCTGATCAGTCACTTAAAATCTGGGTAAAAACCAGTATGTATCTTGGTGAATCGATACCTGTGATAGGTAATTGGTTTATCATACGTTTTGTTGAAAATGATGGAATGGCCTACGGGATAGATATTCCTGGCAAATTCGGAAAAATGGCACTCAGTCTTTTTCGGATTATTGCCGTGGGAGCTATTGGCTATTACCTGCATATACTCATTAAGAAAAAAGCTCGAAATGGTTTGATTATTTGTTTGTCCTTTATATTTGCCGGTGCCATGGGTAATATTTTAGACAGCATGTTCTATGGCTTGATATTTAATGAAAGTTCCTTGACTCAAACTGCCGAATTTTTACCGGCAAATGGAGGATATAATTCCTTTCTTCATGGGGACGTAGTCGATATGTTTTATTTTCCAATTTTGGAATACACCTATCCTAAATGGTTTCCATTATGGGGAGGCCAAACATCTACTTTCTTTAATGCAATTTTTAATCTGGCCGATTCATTTATTACCATCGGTATAATTTCTATTCTGCTTTTTAATAGAGAAATTTTAAGGAAAAGTATTGAGGCGTAGGAAATAAGTATATCCCATTCTACCATAACTTGAGATATTTGAGTTGTTTGTACTTTGCTCATTTTATATCTATAAACCATTTTCCGAGGTCATCCTTAGTGATCCAATTTTCATATGTAATGATTGTTTTTTGTTTGCTTTTTATTGTTTCATATTTGTTATTTATGAAATGAATATGAGGAATTTGACCATGATATTTTAGAATGGAGACCAATTTAAATACGGTGTCAATTTTATCCAAGATGTCATTACCCTAATCTCGCCCAAATTCTCTAAACTGGATTGTAATTACTATAGTAGGGAAGGTAATTTACCTGGTTAATCACATTTGTTACGAGACTTAAACTAGCTGAATGAGATTTACCATCACAAATGGAGCCAGGCTATCAGAATACTTTATCATATTTCTTTGAACCTAGAAAAACAAATGAGTGTCTCAGTTTATCATAACTATAATCCTGGAAGGTATCAAATTGGAAAGCAACTTGATTATTTGATAAACTATAATTTGCACATGAAAAAGTAGAACTAATAAAATTTCAAAATCGATTGAAAAAGTATCGTAATTTTATTTTTACTTCTCTAGAGCCATTTGAATTTCCTCCAGATTATAATGCCTCTGAAAGAGCTATCCAAAATGTTAAGGTAAAATAAAAAGTGTTTGATCAATCCAGAGCAGCCAATGGTGCATTTCGATTTGCTATGTATGGATCAATGACAGATATAATAATCAAAAATGAACAGAAGGATTTAAGTCCTTTTCAAAATATAGCTAATTTATAAACTGATCTGTAATCCTGATTAATAATTTAAAAAATAACCCCAAAGAATATAGAAGAATAACAGAATGATGATAGATCTGAAGGGGGAGTTTTTCGGAGTAATTTAATGAATAGGAGAAAAAAACAATGAAGAAATATGCAAATATAAATGGGTTAGAAATAGCTGTAATAGGTATGGCTGGTCGTTTCCCTGAAGCAAAAAATATTGAGGAATTTTGGGATAATTTAAGGCAAGGAAAAGAATCAATTTCAAGATTTACTAACGAAGAACTGATCGAAAGTGGTTTCAATAAAGAAATATTAGATAATCCCAAATATGTAAAAGCTAAAGGGTATATAAAAGATATCGAATATTTTGACAATGAATTATTTGGGTATTCGCCTGTAGAAAGTCAATTAATGGATCCTCAATTTAGATTGTTACAAGAATGTGTGTGGGAGGCTTTAGAAAATGCAGGATATGCAAACAATACTTACAATGGTAATGTAGGTATTTATGCTGGAGCAAATTTCAATTTTCAATGGCAGGAAATGCTTAGATCAGTCAAAACGTTTGATTTTTTAAATACTTCATTTTATAATTGCAGAGAATATTTAACTACACAATTATCTTATAAACTTAATCTAAAAGGCCCAAGTGTTCCTATTATTACCGCTTGTTCAACATCGTTGGTTGCAGTTCATATTGCATGCCAGGGATTATATATAAGGGATTGTAATATTGCACTTGCAGGCGGGGTATCAATATCTCTTCCAAAAAAATCAGGATACCTTTACCAGGATGGAATGATTTATTCTAAAGATGGGCATTGCCGTGCATTTGATGCAGAAGCCAGTGGAACTGTTTTTGGTGATGGAGCTGGAGTGGTTGTTTTAAAAAGACTTAAAGATGCGTTAAAAGATGGTGATTCAATTTATGCTGTCATAAAAGGTTCTGCAATTAATAATGATGGAAATCGAAAAATGGTCTTCTCAGCCCCTAGTGTTCTTGGTCAGAAAAAAGTAATTAGTGATGCTTTTGCAATTGCAAATATTAATTTTGAGGATATTGGTTATATTGAAACACATGGAACAGGTACTAAAATTGGAGATCCAATTGAAATAGAGGCTTTAACAAAAGCGTTTAATACCCCAAAGAAGAATCTTTGTAAAATAGGATCAGTAAAAACAAATGTGGGTCACTTAGGTATTGCTTCAGGAATTACTGGTTTTATAAAAACAGTTTTAACATTAAAAAATGGACAAATACCACCAAGTCTGAATTATAAAAAATCTAATGAAGCAATTAATTTTAAAAAAAGTCCATTTAATGTAAATACTACTCTTTTTCACTGGATAGATAATGATAATTCTAGAAAAGCAGGAGTAAGTTCTTTTGGAATAGGGGGAACAAATGCCCATGTTGTTCTTGAAGAAGCCCCGGAAACAAGAAAATCAGGTTCTAATCGTAGGAATCAGCTATTGCTTTTTTCAGCCAAAAGTGAACTATCTCTAAATAAATATATTGATAGCTTCATTCAATTTGCAAAAAACAATACAAACTTAAATATTGCAGATTCGTCATATACTTTAAGTGTTGGGAGAG
The DNA here is from genome assembly GCA_028282585.1 of Bacteroidales bacterium. GTDB lineage: Bacteria > Bacteroidota > Bacteroidia > Bacteroidales > UBA12077 > UBA12077. Next base: position 3,807 of record JANQHR010000104.1, read on the forward strand.
AGACCTTTGAATATAAAAAGCACCTAGTATATAATGAGAATGTTGACTTTATTAATAAATTGAATGAACTAAAAGAAGAAAGCATACATAATCAAATTGTTAAAGAAAGAAAACAAGTTGTATTTATGTTTCCTGGACAGGGAAATCAATATATTAATATGGCAAAGGGGCTTTATGATAATGAACCAATTTTTAAAGCCTATATCGATAAATGCAATACTCTACTTAAGATTAATACGAATAAGGATATTTTAGAAATTGTATTTGCTGCTGACAATAATTTATCAATCAATCAAACAAACAATGCTCAAATTGCCCTTTTTATTATTGAATATTCCCTGGCAAGTACATTACTGCAACTTGGAATACAACCTGATGCTATGATTGGCCATAGTATTGGCGAATATGTAGCAGCATGTTTATCAGGAGTTTTTACACTAGAAGATGCCATTTCATTGGTAAATATTAGAGGAGAAGTGATGTTGTCGGCTCCTTCGGGTTCAATGTTATCCATAAGAATTTCTGAAAAAAAATTACTGGAAATAATTCCAAATGAAATTGAGATTTCAGTGGTTAATACTCCTGAAGATTTTGTTGTTTCAGGAACAAAGGACGAAATTCAAAAGTTTAAAGAAGTATTGGATAGTAAAAAAATTCAAAACCATTTATTGCAAACTTCCCATGCATTTCATTCAAAATTGATGGATTCTGTTTTAACTGATTTTAAAATGAAAATTAGTGATATAAAATTCAATGAACCAAGAATTCCATTTATTTCAAATATTACTGGGAATTGGATTACAAGCAATCAGGCAACAGATATTCAATATTGGACTGAACATATCAGAAAGCCAGTACAATTCTCCACAGGATGCTATAAAATCTTTAATATTATACCAGATATATTATTAGAGGTAGGGCCTGGAAATAGTTTGCAGTATTTCATTGGTAAACATCCTAATGAAAACAATAAACAAATTGTTATACCATTAATTCGTCATCCAAAACAAAATACTGAAGATGATTTTATTTTTATAAAAATAATAGGTGCCTTATGGGAACAAGGAATTGATATAAATTGGGAAAATTATTTTGCAACTGAAAAAAGAAACAGAATTCCTCTTCCAACTTATGAATTTGATAAAAAACGATTTTGGATTGACTCTCAAAATCAAGAATCATTAACAAATACATCCCTTTCAAAGAATAAAAATACTGATGAATGGTTTTATATACCTTCATGGAAAAAGTTTAAACCAATAATTAATACAAAAGCAAGCAAATTTAGTAAATGGTTAATTTTTAACAATGAAAACGATTTTGGTAACAAACTTACAGAACAACTTGAAGCTCAAAATAAACAGATTGTAAATGTTCTTATTGGTGAACAATTTAGTAAGAATAAAGATGAATTTGAAATCTCAGCAAGCAATAAAGGAGATTACATAAAACTTTTCAATGATTTCAAAAAGAATGGAAATATACCGGATTGTATCGTACATCTCTGGAATTTAGACTATTCTCAATCAGAAGAAAATGTTAATTTAGAGAATCAACTAAATAAAAGTTTCTACAGTTTATTATATCTGGCACAAGCCATTCTTGAAAATAATATACAATCTAAAATAAAAATTGCAGTAATATCAAACCAATTGCAGAAGGTTTATCATTCAGATATTGTAATTCCTGAAAAAGCGACTTTAATTGGTGCTCTGAAAACAATACCCCAAGAAGTGAAGAATATTTCTAGTTGTAGTTTAGATATTTTAGTGCCTTTTGAATTTGAACAGGAATTAGTATCTCGATTATTGATAGAAATAGAATATTTAAACGAAGAAAATTATTTTGCTGCTTATCGCGGACTTGATCGTTGGGTTCAAACGTTCGAGCATGTATCATTACCCCCAAAGAACAATGTTTTAAATGGCAAACTTAAAACTGATAATGTTTATTTAATTACAGGAGGATTAGGTGGTATAGGGCTTATAATATCTGATCATTTGGTCAAAACGGTTAAAGCCAAATTAATTATTACTACAAATTCATATTTCCCCGCAAAAGAATCATGGGAGCAGTGGATTTCCACACACGATGTTCAGGATAGAACAACTCAGCGTATAATTGCATTAAGAAATATGGAAAAGCGAGGAGCTGAAGTTCTTATTCTTAAAGCCGATGTCTCTGATTGTGTACAAATGAATTATGTTATAACCCAAACAATAGAAAAATATGGAACCATAAATGGTATTATCCATGCAGCAGGAAATCCAGGTATTGGAATGATTCAAAATAAAACGAAAGAAACAATTGAAAGAGTTTTAAAACCTAAAATTAAAGGATTGCGAACATTGGAAGCAGTTACTGATGATCTTGATTTGGATTTTATTTTATTGTTTTCTTCAACAATCAGTATAATTGGAGGTTTTGGTCAAATTGATTATTGTGCAGCAAATGCTTTTATGGATTCTTTCGCTCATAATAGTAGATGGGATAATAAAATATTATCAATTAACTGGGATGCATGGGCTGAAGTCGGGATGGCGACAAGAACATACTCCAAACCAGATACATTTATAGAACTCAAAGCTCCTAAGGAACATAATATAATACATCCTTTGGTTTCAAGCATTCAAAAAACAACCAATGAAGAAGTTGTATATAATCTTACTATATCCCCAAAAGAACAATGGTTTTTATTGGAACATAAAATTAACGATATTCCAATATTGCCTAATACTGCGTATATATATCTTGCATATGCAACACTATGTAATTATTATAAAGCTGGAGTGCTTAGAATTAGTGAGTTGAATTGTGTATATCCTTTAATGGTAGGGGATATGCATACAAAAAATGGACAAATCCAAGTAACTAAAGAAAATAACAATTTCAATTTTGAAATAAAAAGTATTGTTGGTACCAAAAATAATGGAGAGCCAATATGGCAAATAAATGCAGTAGGAAAAGCGGAAAAATTAGATAAAAAACCTCTTAAATATAATGTTGATGAGATATGCTCAAAATATCAGCCAGTTGAACTTGACTTTGTTGATAATAAAACAGGAGATAGTGATGATCAAAATTTCAGAACATTTGGTCAGAGATGGAATTCTATCAAAAGAATTTATAAAGGAGAGGATTTTGTATTAGGTTTAATTGAATTATGTGATGTTAATTGTAAGGATTTTGATAATCATCAAGTTAGCTCCGTACTGTTTGATTGTGTATTACTGCTTAGTTCAATATTCTCTAAAGAAAAAGAGGTATTACCAATAATGTTTTACAATATTAATATCTTCAAAAAGATTCCAGCTTCCCTGTGGGGGCTGTTAAAGTTGAAAACGTCAGATATTCAGGATGATAAGATAATAGATTTTGAATTAAATCTTATTGATAAAGAAGGTAATTGTATTCTAATGGTTGAGTCTTTTATCCTGAAAGAAATTAATACTAATATGAATAATGAGCAACCCAATATCATCAATAATAAGCAAAAAACGTTGCTCCATGGTCAATCAAATGATAATGGAATCTCAAATATTGAAGGAACCGAAGTATTGGATCGGATATTGGAATATAATATGGGAAATCAAATCATTGTATCTACAAGAGCTTTGCCCAATCTTATTGAAGAATATAATTCATTAGATATAACTAAATTATCATATAGTAGTAAAGAGTTAAGTAATACTGTGAGATTACAAAAAAGACCTCAGCTTTCAACCCAGTATGTGCCTCCAAGTCAGCCAGATGAGTTGATGGTGTTCAAGTTGTGGCAAGAATTACTGGGTATTGAGAAAATCGGTATAGATGACAATTTCTTTGAGATCGGCGGAAATTCATTAATTGCAACTCAGTTTATATTAAGAATTAATGAAGAATTCAATGTAGAATTACCTGTGAAATCAATTTTTGAATATTCAACCATCAATCAATTATCTAAATATATAAATGTTATAAATAAAATAAATCCTGAATCTCATTTAAAATCTAATGGTGAGGAGAAAGTATATGAAATCTAGATTTGAATTAATTGAATATTTAGCTCAGCTGGTAGAACTTGGTATCGAAATTAAAGTTGATCAGCAAAAAGTGGTAATAAGTGATAGAAATAATAATATTACAGATAAAATACTTGAAGACTTAAAAAGATATAAAAATGAAATAATTGGTCTTAGCTTCGACAAAAGGAAAAAAGACATTAGTGAAATAAAATTGGTTGATAAAACTATTGACCTTCCTCTGTCTTGTGCCCAGGAAAGGCTATGGTTTTTAGATCAGTACGAGCATAATGGTGCTTATAATTTACCTGTAGCTATACGTATAAAGGGTAAACTTGATTTATCAATATTAGAAAAAGTATTTAACGAGATCGTATGTCGACATGAATCATTACGTACAAATTTTGTTCAAATAAATGATGTGCCTAGGCAAATCATTCATAAAGAACCAAATTATAAAATTGAAACTGTAGATCTTACCAAGATGTCATTATATAAGGCTGAACAAAAATTAAAAGGTCTTATAATTGAAGACTCTCAATTGCTCTTTGATTTAGCTAATGATAGTTTGATTAGATTCAAGATGTACGTATTATCAGAAGAATATTTTGTATTATTTATAAATCAGCATCACATTATAACTGATTTATGGTCATATAATATTTTGATAAAAGAAATAGGTGTACTATATGAATCATTTACAAAAGGCGAACCTTCACCATTAAGAGATTTGTCCATTCAATATGGTGATTTCTCAGTTTGGCAAAAAGAATATTTAGAAAATAAAGTAACAAAGAAGCAATTAGATTATTGGAAAAATAAACTTACGGGCACCTCAGTGTTAGTATTGCCAACAGATAGGCAACGTTCGGAAGTTCAGACGTTTAATGGGAGTAGGAAATCTTTTAAGATAAATAAAGATGTAACAAATAAATTAAATGAATTATGTATTAAATACGATGTAACTTTCTTTATGATGTTGCTATCGTTGTTTAAAGTATTATTGAATAAATACTCAGGCCAAGATGATATTTGTGTTGGTAGTCCTATAGCCAACAGAACAAGGCGTGAATTAGAAGATTTAATTGGTTTTTTTGTTAATACACTAGTTCTCAGAAGCAAAATTGATATAGAGGGCACTTTTATTGATTTACTAAATAATGTTAAAGTAAATACACTTGAGGCTTATAACAATCAGGATATTCCTTTTGAAAAAATATTAAGTGCGGTTAATTCTGAACGGGACTTGTCATTTTCGCCACTATTCCAGGTTATGATGGTTTTGCAAAACATTTCTCATAATAATCAAATGATATCATCAGATATAAAATTGGAAAACATGGCATTTGAACATGTAGTCTCTAAATATGATTTAACTTTTGAGTTTACAGAGTCATCAGATGGTCTTATTTGCGTTATAGAATATAATACAGATTTGTTCAATCAAAGTACAATAGATAGGATGGTAGGGCATTTCAATGTTCTAGTGGAATCAATTATATCTAATCCTACTGCTACTATTTCTGGATTAGAAGTCTTAACACCTGCGGAGAAACATAAATTATTGGTAGAATGGAACGATACTGATGCCGATTACCCCAAGGATAAATGTATCCATCAGTTGTTTGAGCAGCAGGTAGAAAAAACACCCGATAGCATAGCTGTAGTTTTTGAGGGCCGGCAATTAACATACAGGGAATTAAATGACAAATCTAACCAGTTAGGACATTATTTACAAACTAGAGGGGTTAAGCCGGATTCTTTGGTAGGGATTTGTGTAGACCGATCACTTGATATGATAATTGGCATGCTCGGGATATTAAAGGCCGGTGGGGCATATGTGCCAATAGATCCATCTTATCCAAATGACAGAATATCATTTATGCTTGATAATAGCGAATGCTCTATACTTCTGACCCAAGAATTATTCAAGTCAACATTTCTTAATGAGAAAAATATAGAGGTTGTTTACCTTGATGAAGAGAGTGTTGATTCGGAAATAGAAAAAGAATCTAAGAGTACTGTCATTTCAAATGTTCGATCGAATAATCTGGCCTATGTAATTTACACTTCGGGTTCAACAGGCCAGCCCAAAGGGACACTAATAGAGCATAAGAATGTTGTACGGTTATTATTCAACGATAAATTCCAATTTGATTTTTCAGAAAAGGATGTTTGGACCTTATTTCATTCTTATTGTTTTGATTTTTCTGTATGGGAAATGTATGGAGCATTATTGTTTGGTGGCAAGTTAGTCATAGTCGCCAAAGACACAGCAGTAGATACTGAACAATTTTGTCAGTTATTAGAAAACCATAAAGTAACAGTACTCAACCAAACGCCTTCAGCATTTTATACTTTATCTGAAGAAGCAGGAGGAAAAAATGCTGCTCTTTCGATACGCTATGTAATTTTTGGGGGTGAAGCTTTGGCTCCTTTCAGGTTAAGGTTTTGGTATGATAATTACCCAGCTTGCAAATTGATAAACATGTATGGAATAACAGAGACCACCGTGCATGTAACCTATAAAGAAATAACTGAATTAGAAATCAGGAGTAATATTTGCAATATTGGTAAGCCAATCCCTACATTATCCACCTACATATTAGATGAAAATAAAAATCTTCTGCCCATAGGAGTCTCAGGCGAGCTTTGTGTTTCAGGAGATGGACTTGCCCGGGGATATCTAAATAGCCCTGAG
>JANQHR010000107.1 GCA_028282585.1 Bacteroidales bacterium
TTTTTAAATAAACAAGGTTTCTATCCCTTAGGGAAATTCTCTTTTCCCAATCCCATTGGTCAACGAATATGGAGTGAATCGGGCTTATCACTTCATCAGGGCGAATTGCTCTCATATCAGTTACTATTCCTTTTCCTACCGGCAATTGCAATCCGGCTATCTTTAACCTTTTCCATTTTGCAAGCGATTGTACAACCTCCAGTTTTCTATCCGGGTATGAATTTGCTATAAACCTAACGGGTTTTTCAATTCCGTTTAGGTCATCATTGATTCCGGTACCAGCCGTTACAAATAGTGGAGCGTTTACTTCAATAAGGTTAAGGTTCTTTTTAATACTTTGTTTAAAGTAATCTTTTAACTCAAAAAGAGCTTTTTCCTTTTTAATTCCTTTTAGAACTGATTTTTCAATTTTTTCTGATTGTTTCATTTTTAAAATTATTTAAAGGGTTTAACATTCCAATAAAAAAACCCTTCTCTGCTTAGCATTGAAGGGTTTCGAGATATACAATACTGTCATGGCCTTCTCTGCCGAGGAGGAGAATTATTATTATTATTTATTTTATTAATTCTCATGATTATCAAACAAAAAAGCCTTCCAATATGGAAGGCTTTAATAATTTCTAGTATCTTGATTACTGCATTAGCCTTCCTGTCCGTAATTGATTATTTACAGAATTATTAGAAAGGTTATTATTAGTAATTTGCTTCATTTCGTTCTTTATTATGAACCAAATATAGGTGTTTTTCGCAGCAAACAAAAATCTTAATGATTTTTATCTAAAAGAAACTAACGGCCTGCTGTTATACTTCTGGTTCCATTAAGCCCTTCAAGCTCTGAATAATTAATTACTTTAAATCCAATATGAAATTTCTGTATCCACCTTCGAAACCAAAGGTTTGATTACGATTATCTTTATTTTTATGTTCAATTACCCTAATATGCCTCGGTGCGATAAAACAGGTTTCATTCATAATTTGCCTGATTGGAATTGTTTTGAAAGTAATACCAGACTTCTGTAAAAACCAGTTTTATAGTAAAATAGAGAAAATACTACATCTACTTCGCCAAATCCATCTATTCTGGTATCAGGATCTATTTAAAAAAGTTTAATTCCACATCATATTATGATTTGTAAAGTCCCTTAAGAATATGCAAGTCTAATTAAGAAATATAAAATATAAGAGAGGTTTCTTTCTTGTCAACTCATCTAAAATAAAACTTCCGAAGTAAAAACCCCGGAAGTGAAACTTCAATCTTAAATATTTTTTAATAATTGAGTGTTAGGATGCGTCCTTTGGTAAAATTAAAAAATTTTTCCTTTTCGGCAATAGTTATTCCTTCCTTTAAATTGTCAGCGGTAATCTCAGCTTTTGACAAACACATGGGGCAAGCCATGATCAGTACATTTTTTTGAATTAAAGTATCCAATGCATTTTGAACGGTTAAAAAATGTTCCATTTGAATATCTTCAGCATCTTTTGCAAGTATTTTAACTCCTTCTACATCAAAAAATACTGCAAGGTCTTTGGATTCAGCCATTTTAACAGCAAGGCTTAATGCCATCGATACTTTATGCGGATTATCATAGCCACTGCTTACATGAAGAAAAACACCATCTTTATGTTTTTCTTGTTTTACAAGCGAAGACATTTCCGGTTTTTCATTTGATTGGCATGCAAATAAAAGCAGTGTTAAAATAATTGGTAGTAAGTTTCGGATTTTCATGATATACTGTTATTAGTTATAAAGTCTGTTTCAAATTTACAAAAAAACATCCAAAGTGTTAAACACAATGGATGTTCAATAAAGCCGATAAATTACTTTAGTTTTTCTTTTTTTTCAACGATATTAACTTGTTTTCTGCCATATATTCTGCATATTTTTCATACCCAGAGTTTTTTATCATTCTAATACCGGCCTTTCTATCTGATCTAAAAACAAATTCAAACATCTTTGCTACAAAATTATCAAACATTTTACAATCTTTAACACCAGAATATTCATCGCATTCCGCGCAGCTATCTATACCTTTTTCTATACAGCATTTGCGAATCTTACACCAGCTAGCTTTTTCATTTTCTGCACATCCGGAACATTTACCTTTAAGGTACTTGCCACAAGAACCACAATATAATCCACAAAAACTAACTAGTTTCTTGTCAATTACCATTTCTTTATTCATAACAATTATGCTAAATAAGGATATCTATTCAATCATTTTGGCTTTAAAAATCACAGTAGTGATTAACTCAATCAAGAATCCGTAAATGATTCCCATTACAACTGTAGAGGTAAATAACATGGTTTTACTGAACTCTGGGCCCAACATAGCACCGAATCCGGCAGGTAAACTAAAAATAAAGCCCATTATAATTCCATGTATTGACCAATGTTTTAGTGAAAAGCGACTTATTCCAATACCAAAGCCAATAAGTGTTCTACTCAGAATAATGTTCAATGCCAATATGATTGGAACTTCATTTTGTCCGCTTGAAGCCATCCCATAACAGGCGAATCCAGCTAATATGCCTAAAGCTGTAGCAATTAATAATCTTTTTGTTTTCATAATAATTTTCTTTTAATAAGCATTTTAGTTTTAATAGTAAACGATTTTACCATTAAATAACTCCGACCTGTATTTCAGTCAAATTATTTTCAATATTTTCGAAATCAACCTGATGGTAAACTTCTCTGCATTCACCACTCATTTGTAATCCTTTTTGGTGTAAATCTCCAATGATTTTACCATATGATTCAGGAAATTTAGCCCAGTCACCTTTATGCATCAAAGTAACACATTTAAAGTTATCCAGTGCCGTAATTTTGTGATCCATTGCTTTTTCCGAGACCGGGAATCCTACTAATAAATCAAATTCAGTTTCAGGATTTCCATCAGAACCTCTATAAATCCAAACTTGAGGACCTTCAATCTTGAACCCTCTTTGATTCATCTCAACTAGTATAGATTCAGGTAATACTTTTACATGCTCACCAATCTTTTTTAATGTAGTTTTGACTTCCTTACCAAATACTTTAGTTTGATTAACTTGTTTTATTTCCATCTTTTTATCAGTTTTATTTATAAAACAAAGATAGAAATGGGTTGTGACAACAGTATGTCAACTAGCCTGATTAATTAAAAAAAATTATGAATTTTCATGGCTGAAAGGAATAATTAATCTGTAAGGAAGAAATAATAAGCAGTTTGTCATTTTTATTATGTATTATTTCTTGTTAAGTGATGACGCTTCGGTCACACCATGATTTTAATCGTCATGGGCTAACCAAGCTTATATTTTTTTTGAAGTTTTTGTACCAATTTTAAAACAAAAGTTTTCAGTGATTCGGGCTCAATTATTTCAACATTATCTAGCAACGTAATAATCCATTTTCCAATATAATTCTCAGAATTACTTAAAAAGCTCATTTCAATTTGTTCTCCCAAATCTTTCTCTTCTATAAATCCAAAATAAAATTTGGTTTGATTGATTTCTGTTAGAATACTTTTTTTAAACAATAATTTAACTAAAAATACTTCATTATTCGAAGTAATATTCTTAAAATAATCACGTAAGGAGGGTTTGTTCTGCTCAGTAAATTTTTCTTGTGTAAATTGGATATGTTTTATCCTGTCAATTCTAAAATCTCTGTAATCCTTACGTAACTTACAATAACCTATTAAATGCCAGTTAAAACTGTAGTGGCAAATTCCGATCGGTTCCACTTCTCTGCATGTATCTTCATCTTTTGAAAATGATTTATAAGTTAACTTTAGAGCTAGTTTTTTATCAATTCCCTTAAGTATAGTATCCATAACTTTCTCGGGAATGTTTTCTTTCCGTATCGGCGATGAGCTAAAAACCTCAATATGCTGATCAATCTTTTCAACAAATTCTTTTTCTGAAACATTAAGAATTGATCTAATTTTGTACAATGCAGAATTCAAGTTATCCTGAAGATTCCGGTCGGTAAGTTTTTCAGTAAGTTTATTAGCAATTAATAGTGCACTTGCTTCTTCTTTCGAAAACCCAACCGGAGGCAAGTGATAGTTTTCTACGATAAAATAACCAACACCAGCCTCAGAGCCAATAGGGATTCCCGCTTCCTCCAACGCTCTGATATCTCTATAAACAGTCCGTTTGCTAATATTGAAACGTTCTGCAATCTCATTAGCTGTTACAATCTTTTTCGATTGTAGGTGAATCAAAATTGCTGTTAATCTATCTATTCTATTCATAATTGAAAAATACAAGAAATAGTTTAAACAAAAAAGCTACTGGTTTCAACCAGTAGCTATATTCTGATAAGAACTTAAACTCTTAACGTTTATTTTTTTGTTAACTCATTAGGTACAGGAGAACTACTGCCTACCACAACGGTAACAAACCGGCATATGCTTTCGCCAGGTGTTTTTGTAAAACTTGCATAGCCTAAATAATTCTTACCATTTATGTTAAGAGTAACTTTTGCTGTACCGTAAACATATTGATCAGTCCACTGTGCAGTGCCATAATCAGTCCATCCTGAATAACCTTCCCCTAAGATGTATCCAGTTACTTTTACATTTATATCATCTTTATGATATGTAAGATGATCTATGCTATGATGTAACTCAATATTAACAAAAGTCCAATAAGGGCCGCATATCCCCTTCAATGCAAAAAACGTTATAAATACTAAACTTATTAAAATCTTCTTTTTCATGATAATTGATTTAAGGTTAATAATTAAATATGAGTGCATTCCTATCAGGAATTAATATGAAGATAATGAAAATTATAGTATTCAACAAAATATAAGTTTTATTTATAATCTGTCTAGTAGATTCATTTTAAAATGCACAATTTACACAATGCCTGCTTTGTGGCATTAATAGAATTCTTCCCAATGGAATAGGTTTTTTACACGTAACACAAATCCCAAAGTCATTTTGGCCAACTTGTGTTAAAACATATTTTAATTTGTTAAGTTTTTCTTCTGCTTTTCTGAGAGCTGCTTCTGCAACACTTTTATTATTAATCGCATCCATTCTGGAAATTCTTCCAATTGCATTTTCAGGTGCTATTGGTTTTGTAATTTCTTTATATTCAACAATTGATTTTTCAGTTTTTTCAATCTCAATAATAATTTTTTCCTTAATTTCGTTTATTGTTTTTTTGTCCATCACAATTACATTTAAACAAATTGATATTTCGAATGTACTACTTTTTTTAAACTTTCGTATTTAATATTAATCTATAGTAACAAGAAATAAATTAACCAAATAAATAAATTAACATGCAAAAATTAAAATCCCTAATTTTATTTACAGCAATAGTTTTGTGCTCATTTACAATAACTAAGGCTGAAAATGATTCTCGATTAATGCGATTTCCGGATATTAATAATGATTTAATTGCGTTTGTATATGCCGGAGATATTTGGGCCGTATCATCTAACGGAGGAAATGCTGTTAGATTAACATCCCATAAAGGATTAGAACTATTTCCAAAAATTTCTCCAAACGGACAATGGATTGCATTTTCTGCTGAATATTCAGGTAGCAGACAAGTTTATGTTATGCCTTCAAAAGGTGGAACTCCTAAACAATTAACATACTACAACGATGTTGGAGAGATGCCTCCACGCGGTGGTTGGGATAATGTAGTTTTAGACTGGACTCCTGATAGTAAAAATATATTAGTTAGGATGAACAGAACTCCTTTTGGAGAAAGAAATGGTAAGTATTACCTTGTGAATGTGGATGGAGGCTTAGAAAAACCGTTCCAGATAACAGACGGAGGGTTTGGAGTGCTTTCCCCGGACGCAAAGAAATTAGCTTTTGCTCCTATTAGCAGAGAGTTTCGCACATGGAAACGTTATAAAGGTGGTCGTGCATCTGATATCTGGATTTATGACCTTGAGAATGATATATCAGAGAAAATCACTGATTTTGTTGGAACCGATCAAATCCCTGTTTGGTATAAAAATAAAATCTATTTTGCATCAGATAGAGATTTAACTTTAAATATTTATAGCTACGATATTGATTCAAAAGAAATCAAGCAAATTACTACACACTCTGAATTTGATGTAATGTGGCCATCAGGTGAAAATGGAATGGTAGCTTACGAAAATGGTGGATATATTTATAAACTCAACCTTGAAACTGGAAATACAGAAAAAGTTAGCGTAAATATAAGCTTCGATAATCCTAACGTATTACCTTACTATAAAAATGTAAAAGAATTTATCGAAAGTGCATCCATATCGCCAAGTGGTAAACGTGCTTTATTTGACGCTCGTGGAGATATTTTCTCTGTTCCGGCCGAAAATGGTTTTACGGTAAACCTTACCAACACTCAGGGTATCAGAGAAATGTATCCAAATTGGTCACCAAATGGCAAATATATTTCTTATGTATCAGATCAAACGGGCGAGTATGAAATTTATCTGTTGGAAAATAAAAAAGGTGCAAAAGCAAGAAAGATAACGTCTAATTCAAAAGCCTGGATCTATAAACCTATTTGGTCACCAGATAGCAAGTATTTATTGTTTTCTGATCGTACCTTAAAACTTAAATTACTAGATGTAAATACTGGTGCTATTAAAAATATAGCCAGTGCAAATTCTAATGAAATAAGAGATTATAAGTTTTCTCCGGATTCGAAATGGATTACGTATACCAATGATAGTGAAAATAGTAATACAGCGATTTGGGTTTATAACATTGCCTCAGGACAAAATCATAAACTAACAGGCGATACTTTTAATGAATTTAGTCCTGCATTCTCAAAGGATGGAAACTATATTTTCTTTTTATCAAACAGAGATTTTAACTTGAACTTCTCTAGCTTTGAGTTTACGTATCTTTACAATAAAGCAACAAGAGTATATGCTTTAGCATTAAGAAAAGACAGTCCTAAACTTTTCAAATTTAAGAATGATGAAGTTGATGTAAAATCAGGGACAACTTCCGAAAAAGACAAAAAAGATAAAGGTAAGGATGATAGTAAAAATGAAGATCTTAACATTACAATTGATTTTGCTGGAATTGAAAGTAGGGTAATGGATTTACCCGTAATGGATGGAAATTATTTTTTCCTTGAAGCAGTTGAGGATGGTGTATTATATGGAGCAAATGATGGATTACGTAAATATGATATTAAAAAGGAAAAAGATGAGCTAATACTTGCCAATGTAACGGGAGCAACCATTTCTGCTGACGGAAAAAAAATGATTTACAGATCAAATGATGAATATGGTATTGTTAGTATATCTCCAAATCAAAAAGCAGGTGATGGAAAATTAGATTTAAGTAATCTCGAAATGAAGATTGACCCTAAAAAAGAATGGGAACAGATTTATACAGATGGTTGGAGAATATTTAGAGACTATTTTTATGTTTCAAATCTTCATAACGTCGACTGGATTGGACTAAAAGCCAAGTATGCTCAATTATTACCTTATGTTAGCCATAGAGCTGATCTGGACTATATTTTTGGTGAAATAATTGCGGAAACAAACACAGGTCATGCTTATGATAATTATGGTGATTTTGAGAGAGTAAAAAGAATTAATGGTGGGTTATTAGGTGCAGAGTTTAAAGCCGATGAAAATGCAGATCGTTATATCATATCAAAGATATATAAGGGTGAAAACTGGAATGACGAGCGGCGCTCGCCATTAACCGAGCAAGGAATAAATATAAAGGAAGGAGATTACCTTATTAGTTTGAATGGACATAATGTTATGTTGGCCGATAATCCATATAAATTCCTCGAAAATACAGCTAATAAGCACATTGAAATTACCGTCAATTCAACACCTTCAACGTCCGGTGCAAAAACGTATACGGTAAAAACAATCAGCAGCGAACTTAGCTTATTCTATATAAACTGGGTAAATGAAAGAAGAAAGATGGTTGAGAAATTATCAGGTGGAAGAATTGGTTATATACATGTACCAAATACTGCATTTGAAGGAAATTATGAACTGCATAGAGGTATGTATGAACAACATCATAAAGAAGCATTAATAATTGATGATAGATATAATGGCGGTGGTTTTATTCCTGTAAACATGGTTGATATGCTTAATCGAACTACTCAAAGTTACTGGCACCGTAATGGTTTAAAACCCATGAAATACCATAATATTGCTCATAATGGGCCTAAGGCTATGTTGATTAATGGTTATTCTTCTTCCGGAGGTGATGCTTTCCCGCATTTCTTCAGACAAAAGGGATTAGGAAAATTAATTGGAACCAGAACATGGGGAGGATTAGTAGGAATTAGCGGAAATGCTGGGCTTGTTGACGGAGGATACATTGCAGTTCCGAGGTTTGGTATTTTTGAAGATAATGAATGGATTATTGAAGGTATTGGTGTTTATCCTGATATTGAGGTTATTGATGAACCTCATTTGACCGCTAAAGGAATTGATCCTAGTATTGAAAAAGCGGTAGAAGAGTTATTAAAAGAATTGGAAGAAAATCCGGTAAAAGAACCAAGAGTACCAGCAGATCCTGATAGATCTAAATGGATTGAAGTAGAAATAAAATAAATAAGTAAATAAAAGAGGCTGTCCAAAAAGGCAGTCTCTTTTTTATGCCGCTTTTTTATATTTGGTTTCAAATAAGTTTTGGTTATTGTCTTTTTGATAAAAAAA
>JANQHR010000118.1 GCA_028282585.1 Bacteroidales bacterium
TTATAGTGCTCTTTTTGTTGTGGCATTGCTATATAAAAATTAAAAGGAACAAAGCTCGTAAATTTTATATTGCTCCACAACTTCTTAAACTGAGCCGATCGTATTTCAGAATAATTTATATTGTGTAATTGGCTTTGGATGAAAAGTCCCAATTATTATAAATGGATTTTTACTAGTGAAGTGATGCTGTTTTGTCGTCCCTAAGAAAAAGTGTAAATCCTTGGTTTTTGCAAAATCATCAAAGTATTTTTTTCGAACATCTAGACAGGCTTTTATTTCATCACCATCATGTCTTTTGTAGCTTTTCCAGTATAATTGACCTGTTTCCCAATCTTCAATCATTATTTTTCTCTTTACTCCGTCGTCAGATTTGAAGACATAGCTAAATTTGTATGGCAACTTTTTAACCACTTTGAAATTATTATTTTTATCAGTTTCAAATAAATGGAGTTGTTGAAATTGAGCAAGTTTATCTGATGGCCATTCCCTTTCTTTTTCTTCTTCGTAAACGAAATCCATAATTTCTTTGGGCTTAAATACTGTAAGAGAAGTACGGATTGTTTTGTCTTTTGCTTCTTCTATTAGTTTATTGAGATTGGTGTAAACGTTTTTTAGCACAATTTTTCTTCTGTCTTCCCATGTGTTACCATCTGGCTTAATCTCTCCAATTTTTTCAATTGGAGTACCATGTGAAATCGGTCTATAGCTCTCTGGTCGAAAATCATTGTCATTTTTAACCAAATCTAACTCTATCCATTCATACTTAGAATATTGTTGACTATATGCCTTTTTGCGAAACTGAATGGGATAAATTCTAATCCAAGTACCATCTTCAAGAAATCCTGCTGTACAAACTAATTCTTCATATTTTTTGGAAATCGCTGGATATGTTTTTACTGTGATGAGTACTTTAGTTTTTGCCATTAAATATGCCTAATTTTAAAATTATTATCGTCAAATGTAAGGAGAGCCTCCGCTAGATGTTTTCTGTGGCATTGACAAATATTGGCTTCGAAACATGTTAAAGCAATACGTTTTTTACTAATTAATAATTCAAGTAGTTCCTTTTGTTCGGTTGTCTTTTCTGGTAAAATGCTTTCTTTATAATAAACAAAAAGCTTATCATAGTCAGCCTGTGTTTTTAATTCTTGTCTCTTATCGTTCTCAATACCGACACTTGGAATATGTTTATATTCAATGCCAACACCCTGACAGGCTTTCATAAGTTGGCTTTTATTAAATCCAAATTTCATACTCATTGGATTTTTTCGAACGTCGCAAAGAACCTTGACATCATTAACAATCAGCTTATTAATATACTGCTCTAAAGTAATTCCTTCATAGCCAATGGTGAACAAAATCGTTTCCGTCTTGCGAACTCTTTGGCTTTCAATCTTTTTTAATTCTTCCTCTGCTAAGAATCTATCAGCAATCGTACTATTAATAGCAAAAAAGGGATAATTTTTATATGTCAATTCAATTAACTCATTGCAATTAAAATCACTATATTGAGACTTTATATATCTTAATGCAGCTTTATCCTTTGTGTTCAATTCTAAATAATAGTCTTTTTCATCTTTTATCTCCCAATCCTTTTCTGTCTCTTTAACTTTGCTATATTTTGTTAACGTTTTCAAATCAGCATTTGCTTGAAATGAATAACAACCGAATCTATGTGGAACAAAATGAAATGACTTTTTATCTTGTTGTCTTACAAAAAGGAATAACAATTTCTGTAAGCTTATCTTATCAAGCTTTCCACCAAATTGATCTAATAATGCCAATAATATCTTTCTCCTATAATACATAAAACAAAGATACTATTTGAATTTAGTATGATTAAATTATTTTTGAATTTTTTAGAAGCTGTCTAAAAATTATCCATCCATTTGATTATGCGTCTTTCCTGCCTACCGCAGGCAGGTTCGTTTATACTGCGTTGAATTTTCCTTAAATAGCT
>JANQHR010000139.1 GCA_028282585.1 Bacteroidales bacterium
CCTCATTATTCATGTTTAATGAGAACCCCTAATTATATGCATCAACAAAGAAAAATTGAAATTAAAAATTATAAAACAAAAAATAACAGCAAGTTTAAATTTGCTGTTATTTAAATATTTTTTATCCTTGTAAAAACTGTATCGTTTTTTTAGGACTAGTCATCTATCAGCTTATTCCAATTCCAGTAACCTATCTCTAAGTCGAAACATTAACTGAACTTTAGTTCTAACGTCAATTGGGTTAAATGGCTTTGCTATTATGTCATCTGCTCCCATCTTAAGAGCATTCATTTTAGAATCACGATCGCTTAATCCTGTAACCATGATTATTATACTTTTATCAAACTTTTTTTCATTTCTTAGTAGTGTGCAAACTTCAAATCCATCTTTTTGAGGCATCATAATATCCAAAAGTATCATATCAGGTATTATTTCACTAGCTATTTTTAAACCATCATTCCCATTATTAGCAACATGAACTTCATATTTATATTCCAGGATTTCGACAAAGAATTTCTGTATTAATTCATCATCTTCAACAATGAGTACTTTCTTTTTTTCTATCATATCAGGTATTTATACGTATATGTTTTATACAATTCTAGCTTATCTTGCGTATTATTAAATTTTAAATACGGATTTAATTTATTAAATTTAAGAATACTAAAAAAGTAATTTCAAGATTATTTTATGTCTGATCCGGTTTTAAAAATTATTATTCGACTTTGTTCTCTTTTTTCTAATATTGATGAAAAAACTGATCAGAAAAGGACTCGTGAACTTATAAAATCCTATCTACAATACTATACTAAAGATCAATTTATTGATCAATTTTTATATGTTTATGACTTTTATTTAAATCAGCAGAAGGCAAAAAAAACCGAGAATTTTCTTAAAAAAGCGTCATTAAGAGCTGTAAAAGCAATCCGTTTAATAAATTCAATCAATAAAGAACTGTTACTAAGGGAAAAGTTTCTACTGGTAATTCTACTTCTGGAAATTATTCGTTTTAAGGAAAAAATATTACCTGAAGAGTATGACTTTATTGAAACACTGGCAATATCTTTTAATCTGGATGACAAGGAATATTACAACCTAAAAAATTTCATTTTAAAAAATTGGGAAGATATACCCTGGAAGAAAAACTGCATACTGATCAATAATAGTAAACAAATTCCAAACTCCGATTTTAAACATATTTATCGAAAAGAATTAGAAGGCAACATATGCTTATTACAGATACGTTCCATCAATTCCATATGGTTTTATTATGACGGAAATCAGCAATTATTTCTAAATAATAAAGAAATATCACCAAACAAGATCTACGGTTTTACAAAAGGAAACTCAATTTCAAGATATAAGGTTGGATTGCAAAACATCAAACTTAGGCCAATTTACTACAGCGAAATAGGAATTAAACTAACGGATAATCCAAACTTTAAAAATGTTACGCTCGAAGTTTCTAATGTTGAATTTAGTTATCGAAATTCAACTAACGGAATTAAAAAGTTTTCATTCAAGTCTGAGTCTAACTTATTAGTTGGAACTATTGGCCCTAGTGGATCGGGAAAGTCAACATTACTTAACTTATTAAATGGTACTCTTAAGCCTAATAGCGGTAAAGTATTAATTAATGGAATCGATCTGCATGCAGAAAATAAAAAATTAAAGGGACTAATTGGCCATGTTCCTCAGGACGATCTTCTTTTTGAGGAGCTAACAGTATATGAAAATCTGTATTTTAACGCAAAGCTTTGTTTTAGCGATTATAGTGAAGAAAAAATTAATAACACAGTTGAAAAAGTATTAATAGAACTTGATTTGTTGGATATTAAGCATTTAAAAGTTGGAAATGCTATAAATAAAGTTATTAGCGGCGGACAAAGAAAAAGGCTCAATATTGGCATGGAACTTATGCGCGAACCATCCATACTATTTGTCGATGAGCCTACATCCGGATTATCATCTAACGACTCAATTAATCTTGTAAATACCCTTAGAGAACAAACTTTAAGAGGTAAGCTTGTTATAATGAATATTCATCAACCTTCATCAGAAATCTTCAAATTAATCGATCAATTAATCGTATTAGATGATGGTGGCCATGTTGTATATACAGGTGATCCTTTAGATGCTTTGGTTTACTTTAAAACATTAAGCAATCAGATAAATCCATCTGAAAAAGAATGTATGAGTTGCGGAAATGTGAATCCGGAAAGCATTCTTGAAATAATGGAAGAAAAAACAATTAATGAAGAAGGTAAAAATACTCAAGAACGAAAAGTTAAACCGGAAAAATGGTATCAGACATATAACGAATATAGAAAGGAAGAAAAAAAGGAATTTAAAACCTCAAAAGAAATTCCACAGGTCCACTTTAAAATTCCAAATAAATTAAACCAATTTTTAATCTTTAGTAGAAGAAACTTACTTTCAAAACTCGCAAATACTCAATATCTTTTAATTGGATTAATTGAAGCACCTCTTTTAGCTGCAATCCTTGGGATATTTACTAAATACAATATAGGCACGAACGAAAACCCAAAAGCATATATTTTTAGTGAAAATCTTAATATACCAGCTTTTATTTTAATGAGTATTATTGTTTCTCTTTTTATTGGATTGCTTATTAGCGCTGAAGAAATAATCAAGGATAAAGAAATTCTTATTCGAGAAAAATTTTTAAATCTAAGTCGATTTAGTTACATAAATTCTAAAGTGTTTTTTCTATTTATTCTGACCGCTATTCAAACCGTTAGTTATGTGTTGGTTGGAAACTATATTCTTGAAATAAAAGGGTTAACTTTTCAATATTGGTTAATACTCTTTTCCACAGGATGTTTTGCCAATATGCTGGGGTTGCTTATATCTGCAAACTTAAAATCTGTTATTGCTATTTACATATTAATTCCATTTCTGATAATTCCTCAAATTTTATTAAGTGGAACTATCGTTAAATTCGACAAATTACATAGTTCCCTTACGCGGAAAGAATACCCACCTGTAGTTGCTGATTTAATGCCATCGCGTTGGGCTTTTGAAGCATTGGCTGTTAGTCATTTTGTTGATAATAAATACGAGGAAAATTACTTTAATATAAATAAAATAGATAGTGATATTTCATATAAATTAAACTTCTTGATTCCGAAAATATCATCTTTGTTAGACGAATGGAGAACCATATTACTTACCAAAGAAGATTCCAAGCGAATTGATGATATTTCTTTAACCGTTAGTAATTCTATTCGAAGTACTTTAAATGATATTCCAAATACAGAGTCAAAAATAGTTGGGATTGCTAACCTACCCGTTGATCAAAGAGAAATAAAATATCAAAACTTTCTGGATTTTGCCAGAATATTTTACTCCGAGTATCTGGATCAGGTTTTATATAAAAGAGATTTAATTACGGAAAGGTTAGTAAGTGAAAAAGATGGTGCCGCAAATTATATTTCCTATAAAAATCAGCATTTCAATGAATCAATTGCAAATATGGTTCTAAAAGATGATGATTCAGAGAAATTATTCATTAAAAATAATTCTATTGTCAGGAAATATGAACCTGTATTTATGACACCAAAAAACCGATTGGGACGGGCACAGTTTTATGCACCATTCAAAAGAATTGGAAATGCTTATTATAAAACTACTTATTTTAATACAATTGTAATTTGGATAATCGCTCTGCTTTTATATATAATTCTTGTATTTGATCTTTTAAAACATTTTAATATCAATAACTTAACCTTCTTTTTTAGGCGCTTTAAAATTAGAATATTTTACAAACATCAAAAAAAATCATAAATTAGATAAGCTAAAAAGAAAACTCAAAAATTACACATATGAAAAAAAATTCATTATTATTATTAGCTCTTGTATCTCTGGTAATTAACCTTGCAAACTTATCCTGTAAGACTGATGTAAAAAAAGATACAAATGAAATTGATTCTCAAGCCATTTCGGATTCTTTACTGGCAAGCGATGAGGATTTAGTTTTCTATAGTTTTCCCTCTTCACAAGAAATGTTTTCGTTTATTAAAAAAGATGCAGAACTTGTTTATAGAACCGATCTAGTTAATCCAACTGAAAACTTATCGAAATACATCGACACTAAATCAAAAACACTTGCATTAGGCGTATATCTTGCAGATTTATCATATATGACATTGTTCAATAAAACAAGCTCTGCATACGAGTATATAGATGTGATAACTAATTTAAGTAACGAACTAAGAATTAATTTACCATTCCAGGAGGGTTTTCTTAAAAGAATTAAAAACAATTTAAATAATGAAGATTCGATCATCTATATATCGGATGAGTATTCTTCAAAGATTGTTGATTATTTACTTCAGAACAATAAAGACAAAATATTAGCAAATATAACTTCTGCAAGTTATATTGAAGGATTGTATATCGCTTTACATTTAGTGGAAAATTATTCTGAAGAAAATCCTGTAATCAAAAGAATTGTAGAACAAAAACACTCTTTTACCAATTTAATAAAGTATGCAAAAAAATATCATAACGATACAAATACAAAAGTTGCAATCGATTTATTAGGTTCAATTTATGAAGTTTTCGAGAAATTTTCTGAAGTTGAAGAAACAGAAACTACCTTCGAACGAGGAGAAGATAATAAGATGATATTAAAAGGTGGTAAAAAGATCGTTGTTTCCGAACAGGAATATAATGAGTTAAAAGAAATTGTAACTGAAGTGAGAAATAAAATTATTGATTATAATTTATAATTTGATGTTATTATGAAAAGTATAAAGCTATTAGCTGCAATTATATTTTCTATAAGCACATTCATTACTTATGGACAAAATTGCTCCGATTATCATGTTGATAACTGCAGGTGGGCAGATGAATCATTTTTATATTGTCGACAATCCAAAAGCGCATTGTTTAAAACAGGAATGAGATCGGAATTCTCAATAACTGTATATGGTGGTGAAGAGTATTACGTTTCGGTAAAAGGTGATCGTAACCTTGGAAAAATAAGAATTAGGGTTAAAGAAGATGATGCTGAAAAAAAAGTCTTGTATAATAATGCACATTACGATTATGAAGATTATTTCTATTTTAAAAACGAAAATACTCGTAATTTAATAATAGAAGTCACTTCCGAAGCAATAAACAAGTTTAATAAATCAACCGAAAGATATTGTGTAGGAGTTCTTATTCAGTTTAGAAACTATAAAGACGATCCGACAAATACCGGATTTTAAATCCTAATATTAAGGTTTACTATATTTTTTGTGATTCATTTATTTTGACGTATTTTTGATTTTCTTAAAATTAAAAATGCAATGAGTGTCTTAGTAAATAAAAATTCGAGAGTCTTGGTCCAAGGATTTACCGGAAGTGAAGGAACTTTCCACGCACAACAAATGATGGAATATGGAACAAATGTAGTTGGTGGAGTTACCCCGGGAAAAGGAGGACAAAAACATTTGGACAAACCCGTTTTTAATACGGTATCTGATGCCGTTAAAGAAACGAATGCAGATGTTTCTGTAATTTTTGTTCCACCAGCTTTTTCAGCCGATGCAATTATGGAAGCCGCCGATGCAGGAATAAAAGTAATAGTTACAATTACTGAAGGAATTCCAACTTCTGACATGGTTAAAGTCAAGGAATTTTTAAAAGATAAAGATTGCAGAATGATCGGGCCAAATTGTCCTGGAATTATTACACCGGAAGAAGCAAAGGTTGGAATTATGCCAGGTTTTATTCACAAAAAAGGCACAATAGGAATAGTATCTCGTTCGGGTACTTTAACTTATGAAGCTGTTGATCAGATTACCAAAATGGGATTGGGCCAGTCAACATGTATCGGAATTGGTGGAGATCCGATAATAGGAACTACAACACTTGATGCGGTTAAATTGTTAATGGAAGATTCTGATACTGAAGGGATCATTTTAATTGGTGAGATCGGAGGAAGTATGGAAGCTGACGCTGCTAAATGGATAAAAGAAAATGGGACAAAACCAGTTGTAGGTTTTATTGCAGGTAAAACTGCCCCTAAAGGCAGAAGGATGGGACATGCCGGAGCCATTATCGGAGGTAAAGATGACACAGCAGCAGCTAAAATGAAAATTATGACCGATTGTGGAATACATGTAGTTGAATCACCGGCTGAAATCGGTAAAAAAATGTTTGAAGTTTTAAATCAATAATTTGTATTATTAATACTTTTAAAGCGGATATATTTATCCGTTATTTATAAATAATTCTTAACATTTGTTAATCAAATTATTTTGTAATATTTAGGAAAGGGAACTACATTTGAATATGTTTAAAAATTGGGAAGACAAGGTTGTTGTTATTGCTGAAGATGAGCAGATTAACTACCTATTTTTAAAGGCAGTTCTAAAACCAACTAAAGCAAAAGTTATTTGGACCAAAACAGGAAGAGAAACCATTGATATCTGTAATTCAGAAAAGGTTGATATAGTTTTAATGGATATTAAAATGCCAGATTTAAACGGATTGGAAGCTACAATTGAAATAAAAAAAAACCTACCAAACTTACCGATAATCGCTCAAACCGCATATGCTATGGAAGAAGATGAGCAAGCAAGTATGGAATCTGGTTGCGACGATTATATTTCAAAACCTATACGACCTGAAAATCTTCTGGCAATAATGAATAAATTTATAAATAGTTAAATTGCTATAGAAAAACCTATCCTTAACTGGGGATATTCATAAGGATTATCATCAGCTTGAGTAACATTCCACAATAAAACTATATATGTTTTTGCTCGCTTACCCATTTGCTGAAAATATCCTCCTCCTACCAAAACGTTATGCAACCAATATCTATCTCTAGTAGAATTAGGGTCATCAAAGTAGATATAGTTATATTCGGTATTTAAAAACTCATATTCCATGTGAGCAATTATGCCACTATGAGCTTTAACTTTTACAAGATTTCTAAAATCTTTAATTACTGCAAACTGGGAAAAAACACTTCCTCCATAAACGCTGGTCTCAAATGTTTGAAAGTTACCGATAATATCTCCCTTATCTTTGTAATACTGGTATTTGCCACTTACTCCCAGGCTTAATCTTTCAGTTAATTGAGAACCAAAAACTGCATTTACATCTACATAAGTATATGACCCAAATCCAAGCCAAAGCGATCCTCCCCAAAACAGGTAAGGTTCCTTAATTTCTTTTTTTTCTTTTTTACCTTTTCGGTTTGATTCTTTTCTTTCTTGCGAAAAAACCCAATTATTTAAATTAAATAAGAAAAAAACTGATAATAATATGATTTTAGTTATTCTCATAATAGTTTATATTTATAAACAAAATTAATGATTCAAATATTATACCTTTTGAAATAATATTTAAAGATATAACAAAATTATGAACGTAATAATAACCGGAGCAAGCAAAGGAATAGGATATCAGTTAGCTAAATTATTTGCAAAAAACGAAATTAATACCGTATTGGCAATTGCAAGAAGTGAGAATTTACTTAATGAACTAAAAAATGACTGTATTAGACAAGATCTAAGAAATAAATTAAAGACTATAGCTTTCGATATTGAAGAGCCAAATAATGTTAAAAAAAACTTAAAAACAGAGGTTTTAAAGTATGTTAATTCTATAGATATTATAATAAATAACGCCGGAATATTGATAAATAAAAGTTTTGAAGCATTCAGCATCGAAGATGTCCAAAAAATATTCAACACTAATATTATAAGCCAGGCTGTTTTGATACAGGAAATGATCCCTTTGCTTAGAAAAAGTACGTTAGGTCATGTAGTTAACATATCTAGCATGGGCGGATTTCAAGGTAGTTCGAAATTTCCCGGGCTTTCAATTTATAGCTCTAGCAAAGCTGCTTTGGCAAGTTTAACAGAATGCCTGGCTGAAGAATATAAAAACGAGAATATTAGATTTAATTCATTAGCGTTAGGTGCTGTAAACACGGAGATGTTAAATGAAGCTTTTCCTGCATTTAATGCTCCTTTAAATGCAGATGAAATGGCCAGGTATATTTATGATTTTGCAATAAATGGATGTAAGTATTTTAATGGCAAAATAATACCTGTAAGCTTGTCCACTCCTTAATATTTGGTTTTAATCATAGTTTATAATATTTAAACCTATAGGTCTGTGTTTTGCCAAATGTAAATTCCCAATGAATTTTTATAAGGTTCTTATAGGAGTCATTCTCGAAAATTATTTTTGCATCAAAACCATTTTCACCCTTAAAAAAACCTGATTCTAATAAATTATTTTCATCATAATCAAAAGTAATCGTTCCGGTTAGCCATGTATCAAATCTGGCCCATTCCGCTTCAATCAATTTACCATTTTCATCGTATCGATAAGTTTCACCTCCAAAAAAACCATTTTCAGCATGAAATAGTCTTCTAACTAATTGTCTATTTTCATTAAATTGATACGAAAATTCTGCTTTCCTCCCATCATTGTATACTCTGAACGATTTCATTAATAAACCTTGATCATTGTATTCATAAGTTGTTATGGTTTTTAAACTATCATAATCATATACTTTTCTTACCAACTTATTTCCCTCGTATTCATATTTCGATGGTCCTCCCTCTTCATTATTCCAATCATAATTTTCCTTTTTAACAATAGATTCTTTCGTTTCCTTCAAAAATGAACTAGAGTATGTAAAACTCTTCGGTATTTCTTTTTCAGGCCTAAAATACTCATAAGTAAAAGTTTGATTCCATTTGCTACCTAAATCCCAGTATTCTTTAATTAAGTTACCCTGTTCATTGTAAGTGAATTCTATAAAACCTATTTCTCTTCCTTCTTTGTAAATAATTCCTTTGATCAGTTTTTCGTCTTTATAGTGATATTTAATATTTCCAAAAAACCATCCGTTTAATCCTCTACAATTAGCCTCTATTTTTCTGTTATCTTTATAGCTATACCATACTATTCCTTTTACTCCATCACTGCGTTCAAAGTAATCTTCAATAACGTTTCCCTGTTTGTTATATTTATAGAAATTATTAGAAGTAATACTATCGGAAAATTCTCTATATTTTCGAGTTATGTTCCCATTTTCATTTAAAAAATGGTAATTAATCGAATATCTGCTCCCGTCTTTTAATTCCCATTTTGCCTTATAATTCTTATGGTTTTCACTATAAAATAGTGTTGTTTTACCTTTTTCGCCCGAAGAATTTTCATAATAAAGGCATTTTAACAATAAAGTGTCTTTATTAGCGTGTGCGTTTAAGTAAGTTATAAATAACAAACTTATTATTGATATTTTTTCTTTCATATCTAGATTTTTCCCGCAATTTATTCATTTAAGTATTATCTATTAAATTGATTATACAAGCTATATGAAAATTTCTACGAAAGTAAATAACCGTAGTCAAAGCAGGTTTTCGAAAGCAGCTAATACTAAAAGTTTTTATAATATCACACCCAAGTTCTAATTAGTTTTAAACCATTATGAAAATTGATTATCGCTTTTGCAGCAATGAAAGAACGATTACACCAACCCCAAACCATCTTGCACCCCAGAAAGCGGGTTACCATATCTAAGGCTTTGATTTTCTATGCTTAAATAAAAAAACCTGCGTAAAACACAGGCTAAATTAATATAGATTACTACTATCTTTTAGAGTAAAAATTTTCTCTTATTACAAGATCATCTTCCCATTGTTGTATTGCTACTTCTTCAATTTTTCTTTTATTTCCATTTTTAAATTTTAATTCAATCCAAAATTCAACCATAGTAATTCTCCTCTCCTCATTTGAAGCAATTGTTCTAACTCCTCCTCCTATTACTTCCTCAATTTCTCTTAAAAGTTTTTCATCATATTCTTTTGCTTGATGTTTACCATTTCGTTCTGTACCGTCATCAGCAATAATAATTACATCTTCATGGTAATACTTTTCTAAGGCCTCTAATAACTTACCTTCTTCAATCATCTTAAATAACTCTTTTGCTCTTTGATAATAAGTCATATTATTTTTATTTAGGTTGGAATTTAAATATACAAAAAAAACCGCCAATTTGGCGGTTTCTAAAACTGAATTTTATGTTATACCTGCAATCTGTTTTTAAAAGGTAAGAATGTCATAAAGTCCGCATGGTGTACCAAATAAGCTTCTGTTGTTCGTTTAACCATATCACCTTCACCTGCATGTGTAGCTATAATATGACAAACTTCCGCTGGCACTCCGCATTCCTCAGCTATAGAAACTCCAGAAAACGGATGGCGTAAATATTTACCATAAGTTCCCTGAACTGATTTTCCATCAACCATCTCATACTCTAATAATTTACCTACATCAGCAAGAATTGCTCCTGCGATTAAAACATCCATATTTACAGGTAAATCATCTTTGAAGAATTCGTTACATTTAATTCCTGCATCTCTTGCAATATGAACAACTGCACGTTTATGAGCCATGAAAGATACCTTTGTCGGAACTAATAATGTAAAAGGAATAGTTTGCAAGTCTTCAGCTGTTAAAACACTTCTTTCTAACGCAAGTTCCCATGTTTTAGCAGTTTGTTCTCTTAAAGTTTCGTCCTGAATCCATTCTAACTCAGGCCATAATTCTAATACCTTTGTATTCATATCGTAGTTCTTTTAATTTTAGGGTATAAAAAAAGGATACAAATTATTTTGTATCCTCGATATTTATATTAGTTAAGTTTAGCAATAATTGCATCTGCCATTTGTTGTGTGGAAGCAGCTCCTTTCTCAACTACATCAGGACGACCAGACATTTTCATCATATCATAAGTTCGAACTTTTCCTTCTTCAATAACTTCCGCAACAGCTTTACGTAGTTTTTCTGCCATTTCTTTTTCTCCGATAAAATCTAACATAGCACATGCAGTTTCTATCATAGCAATTGGGTTAACAATTGACACATCATAATCGGCATATTTTGGAGCAGAACCGTGAGTTGGTTCAAATACGGCAACTCTTGATTCCGGGTTCATTTGTGCACTGGATGCAAATCCTAATCCTCCTATTAATCCGGCAAAACCGTCAGATACGATATCACCAAACATATTACCTGCTACGATTACTCCATAATCTTCAGGATTTTTGGTTAACCACATCATTTGAGCGTCTATATTGGTATTCCACAAATCAATTTCAGGAAAATCTGCTTTTTGAATTACCTGAGCCATTTTATACATCATTCCTGATGTTTCTCTTATAACATTTGGTTTTTCACACACTGTAACAGACTTATAGCCATTATCCTTTGCATAATTGAAAGCAGCTCTCAAAATTCTTTCAGTATATTTCTTAGTAAAGATACGAGTAGAAACAGAAATCTCTTCCCGTGGCGTTTCACCAAAATTCTTAACAAATCTTGGATGTGTCATTAATGCATGATAAACTGTATCAGGAGGGTTACTCCATTCTACACCGCCATATAATCCTTCTGTATTTTGACGGAAAATTACTGCATCAATTTTTGGCTCCTCGATAGTATCATTTGGTCCTCGACGAATAAAATTTAATGGATTACCTGTATATGAACGGCAAGGCCTCATACAAATATCTAATCCAAAATGCTGACGTAAGCCAACTATTGGACTTGAATATACTAAACCTTTATCTTGTAATTCAGGAATTAATTCATTAGCAGCTTCATCTTTAGGCTTTGAAGTTATTGCTCCAAACAACGCTATTTTATGTTTTTCAATCAAATCGATTGTACGTTGTGGTAGTGGATTACCTTCCTTGCACCAAAATTCCCATCCAATATCACCTTCCACATAGTCAGCTTCAAAACCAGCAGCTTCTAAAACTCTTATTGTTTCATCTAAAACAACTTTTCCGATACCATCACCTGGCATCTTAACTATTGTCCTTTTTGTCATTTTAATTTCATTTTTTTGGGTTTGTTATTTAAATTTCAAAATTTTAAGACTTGTAAAATTAGAATAAATATTATTCAAACAAAACGATATCTATAATTTTACACATTTGTTTTTAATACGTCTCTAAGTTTTACCTAAACAAAACATAATAAAGCTTATAACTTGTTTTTAAACATAAAATCATAAAATGATTTTATTTTTTTTGCCCGTTTTAGATTAAATTGTATGTTTACAGCAATGAAATTATTACTAATGATATAACCTAATAAATAATGAAAGTACTTACTAATTTACAACCTAAGGTAGTTTGGGATTATTTTGAGGATATTTGCCAGGTACCGCGCCCATCTAAAAAAGAAGAAAAGATAATTCGGTTTTTACTTGATTTTGGTAAAAAGCATAACTTACGAACTAAAAAAGATGAAATTGGGAATATTTTGATTTCTAAACCTGCCACCCCGGGTAAAGAAAATTTAAAGACTGTTGTCCTTCAAAGCCATATTGATATGGTTTGTGAAGCCAATGAAGGTACAAATCATAATTTTGATACTGATCCAATTCAACCTGTAATTGATGGTAACTGGATAAAAGCTAAAGGAACAACGTTGGGTGCGGATGATGGAATTGGAGTTGCCGCCCAAATGGCTATTCTTTCAGCCACAGAAATTGAACACGGACCTATTGAGTGCTTATTTACTGTTGACGAAGAAACAGGATTAACAGGTGCTTTTGCATTACAACCGGGATTTTTTGATGGAAAAATATTAATTAACCTTGATTCAGAAGACGAAGGTGAATTATTTATTGGTTGTGCAGGAGGAATTGACACACTTGCTACATTTGAATACAACCAAGATAAAATTCCTGAAAATCATGTAGGAATAAAATTAAGTGTAACCGGACTAAATGGAGGCCACTCCGGTGATGAAATTGATAAGGGTTTAGGAAATTCAGTAAAACTTATGAATAGGTTTTTATGGAATTGTAGTAACAAATTCGATATAAGAATCGGTGATTTTGATGGCGGTAAAGCAAGAAACGCTATTCCACGTGAAGCATTTGCTCATATTACTATACATAAAGATGAATTAAATGACCTAAAAAGCTATTTTGATGACTATGCACCTACTGTAAAAAGTGAGCTATCTATCACGGAGCCAAAACTTGAATTATCAATTAAAGATGCAGAATTACCTGATTTTGTAATTGACGAAGACACCCAATTTACGTTGTTATATAGCTTATACGCATGTCCGCATGGAGTTTATGCAATAAGCAGGGAAATTAAAGGATTAGTTGAAACTTCTACGAATTTAGCATCAATAAAGTTTATTGAAAATAATCAGATCTTTATTACAACAAGCCAACGTAGTTCCGTTGATTCTGCTAAACATGATATTGCAAGTAAAGTTGAAGCTGTTTTCCGTTTAGCAGGTGCAAAAGTAAAACATGGCGATGGATATCCGGGTTGGAGACCAAATACAAATTCCGAAATCATGAGAATTACTGAAAACTCGTATGAAAAACTATTTGGAGTAAAGCCAATTGTAAGAGCAATTCATGCAGGTTTAGAGTGTGGTTTATTTTTGGAGAAATATCCATATTTAGATATGATTTCGTTTGGTCCAACAATTAAAGGAGCACATACTCCTGAAGAAAGAATTGATATTGAGACAACGGTTAAATTTTGGGATTTACTTATTGATGTCCTTAAGAACATTCCTGTCGATTAATTTATAGAATACCATAAATCAAATCCTGTCAACAAATCGGCAGGATTTTTTTATTGACTAATTTAAGCTTTTATGAGTCTCCAATATTTAATATCTTAGAAGTTTATTAAAGGGTTTTAATTATGAGTACATTGCAGACTCTTGACTGGATTATTATCCTTGCTTATTTCGCACTAATCATTGGGTTAGCATGGTGGGTTATTAGGCAAAAGCAGAAAACATCCACAGACTATTTTCTAGCTGGCAGGAACTTAGGTTGGTTTATAATTGGAGCATCTATTTTTGCTTCCAATATTGGTTCAGAGCATCTTGTTGGTTTAGCTGGTTCTGGAGCTACAGATGGTGTAGCTATGGCTCATTATGAATTACATGCATGGTGCTTACTTGTTTTAGGATGGGTAATGGCTCCATTTTATATTAGGTCAAAAGTTTTTACCATGCCTGAATTTCTTGAAAGAAGGTTCTCTCCTACTGCCAGGGTCGTACTTTCAATTATTTCACTGGTAGCTTATATTCTAACCAAGATTGCAGTTGGAATTTTTGCGGGAGGAATTGTATTCAGTGTATTGTTGCCAGATTTAAGCATATTTGGTTTAAATAGCTTTTGGGTAGGTTCCATTTTAGTGATTGTTTTAACAGGATTTTATACTATTTTAGGCGGCCTAAAAGCAGTAGCTTACACAGAAGCTATTCAAACTATCACTCTAGTAATTGGCTCAATTCTAGTTACTTATTTTGGCTTAAAAGCAATTGGTGGTTGGGGTGAATTGAAAACCATAGTAGGCTCCGAAATGTTCAATTTATGGAAACCCATGGTTCCGGAAGGAATTCAAAGTACCTGGCTACCGGTAAGAGAGAATGATCGAATGGCCTGGTATTTCAATGATAATTATCCGTGGCTTGGAATGGTCTTTTGCGCTCCGATCATAGGATTATGGTATTGGTGTACGGATCAATATATTGTACAAAGGGTATTAGGCGCACCTAATGAACGTATCGCCCGGCGAGGTACAATTTCCGCAGCACTTTTAAAACTGCTTCCTGTATTTATATTTATTATACCTGGAATTATAACATTTGCACTAGCCAAAACTGGCGTGAATACAGAAATTCAAAATGAATTTTTAGATGCTAAAGGTGAATTAATTCGAGAAAATGCACAAAAAGCGTTTCCATTATTGGTTGCAACCATTTTACCAGTTGGAATAAGGGGATTAGTTGTTGCTGGTTTGCTAGCTGCTTTGATGAGTTCTTTAGCAGGGGTATTTAATGCAGCATCTACCCTATTTACTATGGATTTGTATTCTAAAATTAAACCAAACCTTTCCGAAGAAAAATTAGTTTGGATTGGTAGAATAGCAACCTCAGTTATGGTGATTATTGGTTTGCTATGGATTCCTGTAATCCAAGGAGGAAAAGGGCTATACGATTATTTACAAGGAGTCCAATCTTATTTAGGACCACCAATATTTGTAGTATTCTTTTTTGGCGTTTTCATGAAACGTTTAAATAACAAAGGCTGCTTAGCTTCTTTAATTACAGGCTTTATTCTTGGTTTATTCCGGTTAGCAATTGATACTCCGGTAAAAATGATTGAAGGTTTTTCATATACAAATGGATCGTTCTTTTGGATTGTCAACAATACCTTTTTTCAGTATTATAGTTTAATTATTTTTCTGGTTTGTACTATTGTGATTATTGTTGTTAGTTATGCAAGTGAACAACCATCTTATTCAAAAATCAGTGGATTAACCTATGGAACGATAAACAAAAAGCACAAATTAGAATCAAGGTCAAGCTGGACAACAAGTGATGTAATTAGTTCACTAATAGTTATTGTTTTTATTGCTGCAGCATACATATACTTTAGTGGATAAGTAAAATTCTAATTATTTTAACTATTATTGCATTGTTTTCCTGTTTGTGCTAGCATAAACAGGTTTTTTAAAATCAATTTTATGATTCTTAATATCTCAATAGATTTTTTAAAAAATGCATATATATACTCACCCGGAATAATTACTTTGCTTATTCTAGCCGGATTTATGGTTGGAGTAATAAATACCATTGCTGGTAGCGGTACTGTTATTACTTACTCGTTGTTTATGATGTTGGGCTTGCCTGTAAACCTCGCAAACGGTACTATACGGTTAGGTGTAATAATGCAAACTTTAACCTCTACTCTCAATTTTAAAAGACATAATACATTAGATTGGAAGAAAGGCTTTAAACTTGCAGTTCCGGTGGTTATAGGTTCTATTGTGGGGGCTCAAATTGCTATTGAAATTAATGAAGCCATATTCGAAAAAATTTTAGCAGGTATTCTAATCATTATGCTATTCTTCATTTTTTATAGACCTGAAAAATGGTTGAAAGGCCAAGTACAGAAAATTCAAAGCAAACCAACGTTTATTCAGCTATTCTTATTTTTTATTATAGGACTTTATGGAGGATTTATCCATATTGGCGTAGGTATTTTCATGCTCTCCGTTCTCGTGTTAAATGCTGGTTACGATTTAGTAAAAGCCAATGCTATAAAGGTGATGACTGTATTTCTTTACAGCCCATTTGCGCTAACTGTTTTTATCATAAATGATCAGGTTCATTACGGTATAGGATTAATTGCAGCTATTGGAAATGTTTTTGGTGGATATGTTGGCTCAAGAATGGCAATTAGTTGGGGAAATAATTTTGTACGTTGGGTGTTAATGGTTGTAATTATAACTTTTTCAGCATATCTTTTGAATCTTCCTGAACTTTTTCGTGCATAAAATGTTACGCTTATATTAAACAAGTTTTGTTTTTAAAAATAATGTAATTATACTTGCACTATCAACATAGAAAAATGAGTTTACAAAATTTACATACAATTCTTCATCACCATCATCATGCTGGTGCATATTACCTATGCAAATTTTTGTAAAATCCTAAAGATAAATTTAAAAAAATAATGGGCTTGCAAAATTTGCAGGCCCTTTTTCGTATAAACAATTTAATAGTTAAAATAAAATGAACTTAAAACAACATCATATTCATCATCATCATTCGAGTTTGAATCAAACCCGGCAGAAAGTACTATGGATATAAATTTAAGTTCACTATAAAAAATTAAAAGGCCTACAGTTCTCTGCAGGCCTTTTTTATTTAAAAACACATAATCAATTATGGAAAAACTAAAAATTGCAGTACAAAAGTCAGGAAGGTTAAGTGAAAAATCGCTTCAGCTTTTAAAAGAATGCAGTATTAAATTAACGAATGGTAATCGAAAGCTAATTTCAGTATCATCCAATTTTCCCATAGAAATACTCTTTTTACGAGATGATGATATTCCGCAATCCATCTATGATAGTGTAGCAGATATCGGAATTGTTGGAGAAAATGAATTCGTTGAAAAAAATTATCCTCTTAAAATATATAAACGATTAGGATTTGCCAAATGTCGTTTATCTATTGCCATTCCGAAAACAGAAAACTTCGATTCACTTGAGTATTTTCAAAATAAGAAAATTGCTACCTCTTATCCATTCATCCTAAAGTCTTTTCTTAAAAAAAATAACATCAATGCGGAAATACACCAAATCAGTGGTTCGGTTGAAATATCTCCTGGTATTGGGCTGGCCGATGGTATTTTTGATATAGTAAGTTCTGGAAGTACATTGATCAGTAATGGATTAAAAGAAGTAGAAAAAGTTATGGATTCTGAGGCTGTTTTTATAGGTAACCCTAATATAAAGACTACCAAAAAAGAGATTCTGGAACAGCTTTTATTCAGAATAAATTCGGTTCAGCAAGCAAATTCCAATAAATATATTCTACTAAATGTTCCCAAAGGTAATCTAGATGAGGTTATTCAAATTATTCCAGGAATGAGAAGTCCAACCATTATGCCATTAATTGATGATGAATGGTGCTCATTACATTCGGTAGTTAATGAGCAGGAATTCTGGGAAGTTATTGATCAGCTTAAATCAGCTGGTGCAGAAGGTATCTTGGTAGCACCTATCGAAAAAATGATCTTGTAAAAATAGAAAAATGAAAATAATAGAATATCCAAGCCAAATTAAATTACAAGAAATCCTGACGCGTCCGGTTTTCGATTCAGTTAAACTGGAGAAATCAGTTACGAAAATCATGTCTTTGGTTCAAAAGAAAGGAGATAAAGCGCTATTTGCCTTATCGAAAAAGTTTGATAAGGCCAACATTCAGGAGCTAAAGCTATCTTCAGAACTTATAGAAAATTCGGAAAAGCTAATCGATAATAAATTAAAAAATGCCATAAAAACAGCTTCACTGAATATTGCAAAGTTTCACAATTCACAAATCTACGAATCAGAAGTTGTGGAAACAATGAAGGGCATTAAATGTTGGCAAAAATCTGTACCAATTGAAAAAGTTGGCCTTTATATTCCCGGAGGCTTGGCACCTCTGTTTTCAACTGTTCTTATGCTAGCAGTTCCTGCTCAATTAGCAGGTTGCAAAGAAGTTATTTTATGTACTCCTCCAGGCAAAGATGGAATTGATCCAGCCATATTATATGCTGCTAAAATATCCGGTGTTAAAGATGTTTTTATAGTTGGCGGAGCACAAGCAATTGCAGCAATGGCATATGGAACTGAATCCATACCAAAAGTTGATAAGATATTTGGGCCTGGAAATCAGTTTGTAACTACTGCCAAACAAATTGTTGCTTCACAAGGAATTGCAATCGATATGCCTGCTGGTCCATCAGAAGTTATGATTTTAGCCAATGAAAATGCTAACCCAGATTTTATTGCAGCTGATTTACTCTCTCAAGCAGAACACGGATTTGATAGCCAGGTAATTTTAGTCACCACAGAAAGATCAATTATCAGCAAAACTTTAAAAAGTTTAAATGACCAGCTTAATGTATTGCCCAGAAAGGAAATTGCTGAGAAATCGCTTGAGTCCGGAGCTATTATATTAGTCGACAATACAGAAAAAATGATCACTATAGCGAATGCTTACGCTCCGGAGCATTTGATTATTTCAACTTCTAATTATACCGAATTGATTGAAAAAGTATACAATGCCGGATCAGTATTTTTAGGAAATTTTACACCTGAAAGCCTTGGTGATTATGCATCAGGTACCAACCATACCCTACCAACCAATGGTTTTGCCAGAAGTTATAGCGGGCTGAATATGGATGCTTACTTCAAGAAAATTACTTTTCAGGAAGCTACATCTGAAGGAATTGAGATTATCGGAAACCTTGTTGAAACCATGGCCGAAGCAGAACAGCTGCAAGCACACAAAAATGCTATTAGCATTAGATTAAAAGCAATAAAAAATGAAAAATAGTATAAACATAAACAAACTGATTCGAAAAAACATTTTGGAACTAACCCCATATAATTCAGCTCGTGGGGAGTTTTACGAATCCGATTTCATTTTTTTGGATGCTAATGAAAATCCCTTTCCTTTAGGATATAATAGGTATCCGGATCCTTTACAAAAGGAACTTAAGGAGGCTATTTCAATAGAAAAAGAAATTCCCGTTCAGAATATTTTTTTAGGAAATGGAAGTGATGAAATCATTGATTTATTGTACCGTGCTTTTTGCTACCCTGGAAAAGACTCAGTTATCATTAATACTCCTACCTATGGAATGTATGAATTATGCGCCAGGGTCAACGATATACAAGTGATTAAAATAAACTTAGATGATGATTTTCAAATTGACTTAGATTCTATTCTAAAAGCTAATTTACAAGCTAAAATGATATTTATCTGTTCACCCAATAATCCGACAGGAAATATTATTCAGAAAGATTTGATTCTTGAATTATTGTCAAAATACAAAGGAATTGTAATAATTGATGAAGCATATATTGATTTTGCAAACAATGAAGGATTTGCATCTGAAATCAATAAATATACTAACCTGATAGTTTTACAAACATTTTCAAAGGCTCGTGCTATGGCCGGTGTTCGTTTAGGTATGGCATTTATGAACTCCGAAATTGTTGGAATACTTAATAAAATAAAACATCCATATAATATCAGCTACCTCAATCAAAAAGCTATTTTAAAATCTTTAAAAAATAAATTAAATGAAGTTGGAATAAAAGCCATTTTAAAACAAAAAGAATGGTTAACAGAACAACTAGGTAATTTAAAAATTATGCAAAAAATATGGCCATCAGATGCTAATTTTCTATTGGTAAAATTTTTTGATCATGATAAGATATTTAAATATCTAAGAAAAGAAGGAATTATAGTTCGTGATCGATCCAAAGAACCTGGTTGCGAAGGATGTTTAAGAATAACAATAGGAAAATCATCAGATAATCAATTATTAATAAACTGTTTAAAAAAATATCAAAAAATAAATCTTTAAAGATATGAATAAGATACTATTTATTGATCGGGATGGGACTTTAATTAAAGAACCTGTAGATGAACAAGTTGACTCATTAGAAAAATTGGAATTCATTCCTGGCATTTTTCGGGTACTTTACTTGTTAACCAATCAGTTTGATTATGAATTAGTCATAGTTTCGAACCAGGATGGTTTGGGAACCGGCACCTATCCTACCGAAGCTTTCGAAAAGGTCCAGGATAAATTGTTAAAAACTTTAGCAGGTGAAGGAATTAAGTTCAAAGAAATATTGATTGACAAATCATTTCCTAAAGATAAGATTTCAACCAGGAAACCTGGTATTGGTATGGTTAAAAAATACCTGAATGAAACGCTTGATTACGAAAAATCTTTTGTTATTGGTGATCGGTTAACTGATTTGCAATTAGCACAAAATATGAACCTCAAAGGAGTTTTACTTGGAAATAAACACGAAATAAATATTGCCAATAATAAAACTCTTTTCAATTGCAATAGTTGGGATGAAGTTCTTGAAGTCATAAGAAAAAATTACAGGTCATCTTTTGTAAAAAGAGAAACCAGTGAAACTAAAGTTGAAATTAAGTTATCTCTTGATGGTAGAGGAAAAAATCATATTGAAACTGGTTTAAAATTCTTCGACCATATGTTAGAGCAGTTATCAAAACACTCCGGAATCGATTTAGCCATAAAGGTAAATGGTGATCTTGATGTTGATGAACACCATTCCATAGAAGATACTGCAATAGCTTTAGGTGAAGCTTTTACAAAAGCCTTAAACAATAAGAAAGGTATTGAACGTTATGGATTCGTCTTACCGATGGATGATTGTTTAGCGCAAGTTGCTATTGATTTCGGTGGTAGGCCCTGGCTGGTCTGGGATGCATCCTTTAAAAGGGAAAAGATTGGTGATATGCCAACAGAGATGTTTTATCATTTCTTTAAATCCTTTTCTGATTCCGCTCGTTGTAACATAAACATAAAAGCAGAAGGTAACAATGAACATCATAAAATTGAAAGCATTTTTAAAGCGTTTGCTAAAGCAATGAAAATGAGTATAAATCAAGATAAATTATCCATAAATGTTCCTTCAACAAAAGGAGTATTATAATTCATAATTCAAATGAAAGTTATAATCATAAAATATAATGCAGGCAACACTCAAAGTGTCGCGTTTGCTTTAAAGCGTTTAGGAGTTAAACCAATAATAACAAATGATTCAGAACAAATTCTAAAAGCTGATAAAGTTATTTTTCCAGGTGTAGGAGAAGCTTCAACTACCATGAATTACCTTATCGTAAACAACTTGAACAAAGTTATTTTAGAGCTAAAACAGCCTTTTTTAGGAATTTGTTTAGGAATGCAATTGATGTGTAAATTCTCTTTGGAAGGTAAAACCAAATGCTTAGGAATCTTTGATGATTTAGTTGAGAAATTTCCCCCTAAAAATAAAATTCCACATATTGGCTGGAATAGTTTAACCAACTTAAAAGGGCCATTATTTAAAGATATTTCGGCTAACGAATATGTTTATTTTGTTCACAGCTATTATGTACGATTAAACAAAAATTCTATTGCCGAAACAAATTACATCAATCCTTTTGCAGCAGCAATAAGAAAAGATAATTTTTTTGCCGTTCAGTTCCACCCCGAAAGAAGCGGAAAAACAGGCGAAATCATTTTAAAAAACTTTATAGAATTATGATAGAAATAATACCAGCAATCGATATAATTGATGGTCAATGTGTAAGATTATCACAAGGACTTTACAATAAAAAAAGAGTGTACTCCAATCAACCAACGTTAATTGCCAAAGCTTTTGAAAATCAGGGATACAAGCGTCTACATTTGGTTGATCTGGATGGAGCCAAATCAGGGAAACCCGAAAATTTAAAAGTGCTTGAAAAAATTTGTTCTAATACCAACTTAATTGTGGATTATAGTGGAGGTATACGCAATAAGGAACAAATTGAAAACGCATTAAGAGCAGGTGCTAAATACATTGCAATAGGCAGCCTGGCAATTAATAACTCAAGTTCTTTTATAAAGTTTATTGAAAAATTTGGAGCACAATTATTTATTGTTGCATCAGATGTTTTAAATGAACAGGTCTATATTAACGGATGGCAGGAAAAAACAGATATAAAAATCTATGATTTAATATCACGGTATATCGAACTTGGGATTCAAAAGTTTATGTGTACCGATATTTCTAAAGATGGCATGTTAGCAGGTGTAAATATTGATTTTTACAAATCTTTAAAAGACCAGTTCAAAAATAAATATATTATTGCCAGCGGAGGTGTTAGTTCCAAAAAAGATATCTATGAACTCGAAAAGGCAGGTATTGATGCTATTATTGTAGGCAAAGCTTTTTATGAAGATATTTTGCCAGTAGAAAACTTAACTTTAAAACAATGCTAGCAAAAAGAATAATACCTTGTTTGGATATAAAAGATGGCCAGACTGTAAAAGGAATCAAGTTTGAACAGATCAAAGTAGTAGGCGATCCTGTTGAGTTGGGTAAATATTACTGCGAAAATGGCGCTGATGAATTGGTATTTCTGGACATCACAGCAACGCATGAGAAACGTAAAGCTTGGATTGATTTGGTAAAGCGAATAGCCAGAAAAATAAATATTCCATTTACAGTTGGAGGAGGTATTTCCAATATTGAAGATGCCGAAAAGATCTTAAACGCTGGAGCGGATAAAATATCTGTAAATTCAGCGGCAATCAATAATTCAAAATTGATTTCGGATATTGCTAAGAAGTTTGGAAGCCAATTTGTTGTATTAGCTATTGATGCAAAACTTGAAAACAATCAATGGAAGGTTTATAAAAACGGTGGTAGAATTCAAACTGAGTTAGAATTATTTAGTTGGGCAAAAAAAGCCGAGGAGTTAGGATGTGGTGAAATTCTTTTCACTTCTATGAATCATGATGGTAGTAAAAATGGTTTTGCCCTAGAGCCTCTTAAGTTTCTTACAGAAAGTTTAAAAATCCCTTTAATTGCCTCTGGTGGTGCTGGTACCATAGGAGATTTCGAAGATGTATTTAAGTTCTCTAATGTTGAAGCTGCAATAGCTGCAAGTGTATTTCACTCTAAAGAAATTGAAATAAAAAATTTAAAAAAGGAATTGTCTAGAAATAGCATTCCAATAAGACTCTAAAACAATTGATTATGAATTTAGATTTTGCAAAACTAAATGGATTTATTCCAGTTGTAATTCAAGATGTTAACACTAGGGAGGTTTTAATGCTTGGATTTATGAATGAGGAAGCTTATCAAAAAACAGCAAAAGAAAAACTGGTTACGTTTTACAGCCGTTCACGCAAAAAATTATGGACAAAAGGAGAAACCAGTGGAAACTTTTTAAAAGTAAATAAAATAATATCGGATTGTGATAGGGATTCTCTTTTAATTCTGGCTGAACCGACAGGGCCCGTTTGTCATGAGGGAAATAAAGCTTGTTTCAATCTTCAAGATCAAATCTTTGATTTGAACTATTTACAGGAAGTTATTGAACAACGTAAAAAAGAAATGCCAAAAGATTCCTATACTACCAGGCTTTTTGAAAAAGGAATCAATAAAATAGCTCAGAAAGTTGGTGAAGAAGTGGTTGAATTGATCATAGAAGCAAAAGATAACAATAACGATAATTATTTTTTAAATGAGGCTGCTGATTTGATTTATCATCTTTTAGTTTTACTTTCTGTTAAAAAATTTAAAATAAAAGATGTAATCCGACTGTTGGAATCAAGACATAGATAAATTAACACTAAATTAGATTTACTTTTTAAAAAGTATTTATATATTTGTCAATAACAAACAAAGATGAAAAATAACGCAACTACATATTACTATTACTATTTATTCTTGGAATAAAGCAGGGGAGTAATATTGTTGTATAAAATACTTAAAGGTCCTGCTTAAACAGGACCTTTTTTATTGAAATAAGTATGATCAGGTTTACTTCACATTATTATTACTTCTATTACAGATACAAGTTGTATCCCTGAAAAGCTATGTCCATAAATTAAAATCATCAAATAATCAAAAAGCGTCTCAGGGAATCCTAAGGCGCTTTTTTAATTTTTAAAAACTTAAACAATGAAACCAGCAAAACGAATCCAAAACATCCAAGAGTACTACTTCTCCAAAAAGTTAACGGAAATAAGAAAAATGCAACAGCAAGGAATTGATGTAATCAATCTGGGAATAGGAAGCCCAGATCTTCCTCCACACCCGGATGTAATTTATGAATTAAACAAAAGCAGTCAATCTACTGATAGCAACATGTACCAATCGTATCGAGGAATTGATGAATTAAGAACTGCTATTGGCAACTGGTATCAAAAAATTTACCACGTTTACCTGGATACAAATACAGAAGTATTACCTCTAATGGGATCAAAAGAGGGAATTATGCATATCTCTATGGCCTTTTGTGACCCAGGTGACCAAGTGCTTCTGCCTAATCCAGGCTATCCCGCCTACACGCTTGTTTCTAAACTATTAAATCTTGATATCCAATATTATAATCTTAACGAGCAAAACAATTGGTTACCTAGTCTTAATGAGTTAGAATCAATTAGTAACGATCGATGTAAAATGATATGGATAAACTATCCGCATATGCCTACAGGTAAAGTTGCCGATGCAGGTACACTCAGGGAGCTTGTTATGTGGGCAAAATACAGAGATATTCTCGTTATAAACGATAATCCTTATAGTTTAATATTAAATAAAAACCCTTTAAGTATTCTTTCAAATCTAAAAGATTATAAGCATGTTCTTGAATTGAATTCTTTGAGCAAATCTTACAATATGGCCGGATGGCGAATTGGTATGGTAGGTGGTTCAAAAGAGAATATTAATCATATCTTAAAAATTAAAAGCAATTTTGATTCTGGTATGTATAAAGCAATTCAGATGGCAGCTGCTAAAGCTCTTAATTTAGGAAGTGATTGGATATTTGAATTAAATAATGAATATGAAAAAAGAAGAGAAATAATTTGGTATATACTGGACACTTTAAACTGTATTTATCAAAAGGAAACCAGTGGATTATTTGTATGGGCAAAAATTCCAGGAACTTTTAATAATTCATTTGAATTCTCTGATTACTTACTTCATACACTTTGTTTATTTGCCACTCCAGGAAGTATCTTCGGAAATAATGGTAATCAATATATTCGATTTTCACTTTGTGCCAATCAAAAAACGCTCCTGAAAGCTTTAAACCGAGTTAAAACTTTTAAAGAACAAACCATATGCGAATAACTATAGTGGGTCTAGGTTTAATTGGTGGTTCCATGGCCATTGATCTTCGAAAAAGAGGTTTTGCATCTCATATTATTGGAGTTGATTCTAATAAACTTCATGCAAAAACGGCACTTAATATTGGTTTAATTGATCAAGTTAGTAATCTTGAAGATGCTATTTCTGAAACTGAATTAATTATCCTTGCAATTCCTGCGAATGAAACCATCCGGTTGTTACCAAAAGTGCTTGATAAAGTCAAAAACCAAATCGTAACAGATGTATGTTCCATCAAGGCAAATGTCTGTGAGCGAATAAAATACCATTCCAATCGTTTAAATTTCGTTGCATCGCATCCCATGGCTGGTACAGAAAACTCTGGGCCGTGGTCTGCAGAATCTGGATTATACGATGGGAAAGCAGTAATCTTTTGTGATGCTGAAGATAGCAATCCGCAAGCGCTAAATGTTGTGACGAAAATGTATGACTACTTAAACATGCGGCCCATTTATA
The DNA here is from genome assembly GCA_028282585.1 of Bacteroidales bacterium. Classification (GTDB taxonomy): domain Bacteria; phylum Bacteroidota; class Bacteroidia; order Bacteroidales; family UBA12077; genus UBA12077. Next base: position 25,752 of record JANQHR010000139.1, read on the forward strand.
TGAACGCATATAATCATGATGTACATGTAGCTTATGTTTCACACATTTCACATATCAGTTCATTTGCATTGGCTTTAACGGTTCTGGATAAGGAAAAAAATGAAAAAAATATTTTTGATCTTGCCAGTGGAGGATTTGATTCAACTGTGCGATTAGCAAAAAGTTCAGCCGAGATGTGGTCAACTATTTTTGAAAACAACTCGGAGAATGTAATCTCTGTTTTAGATACATATATTGAAAAATTAAAGGAATTTAAATTGGCTATTCAAAAAAACGAAAATGGCCAAGTATCTGATTTAATTAATAAAGCAAACCGAATTAAAAAGATATTGTAAAATGAAAACAAATTTAAATTTAAACTTAAAAAATATATTTGACTGGAGTATCATTCAAGAGGATAAACCAATTATCATTTCTGGCCCTTGCAGCGCAGAAACCGAAGAACAAACTATTCAAACAGCAATTGCACTTAGAAAATTCGGAATTAAAATATTTCGAGCCGGAATCTGGAAACCACGCACTCGCCCTAACTCATTCGAAGGTGTTGGAAGTATAGCTTTAGAATGGTTAAAAACAGTTAAAAGTGAAACCGGAATGTTTCTTGCTACAGAAGTGGCTAATGTCAAACATATTTATGAATCGTTAAAAGCAGGTATTGATATTCTTTGGATAGGTGCTCGAACTACAGCTAACCCTTTTGCAATTCAGGAGATTGCTGAAGCATTAAAAGGCATAGACATTCCCATTTTAATTAAAAATCCTGTAAATCCGGATGTTAACTTATGGATTGGTGCAATAGAAAGGTTTTATAAAACTGGTATAACAAAAATTGGTGCAATTCATAGAGGATTTTCGACTTACGAAAAAAGCATTTATAGAAACATCCCACAGTGGCAAATTCCGGTTGAACTGAAAACAAGAATACCGGAAATTCCGCTTTTATGCGATCCTAGCCATATATCCGGAAATAGGCAGTTATTAAAAGACATATCTCAAAAGGCTATTGATCTCAATTTTGATGGGCTTATGATAGAAACTCATCCTTCTCCTGATAAAGCCTGGAGCGATGCAAAGCAGCAAATAACTCCCAATTCACTTAAGCATATGATTGATAACTTAGTTATCAGAGAAGAACTTCCTAAAGGTATTTCATTAGATACTATCGAAGATCTTAGATATAGAATTGATCAATGTGATGATGAATTATTAAATATTCTTGAGAAAAGAATGAATCTAGTTCATTCAATTGGAATCTATAAAAAGGAAAATAAAATGACTATATTACAGCCGGGACGCTGGGAAAATGTAATTGGTAAGAGTATTGAAAGAGGATTAAAAAAGAATCTAAACAAAGATTTTATATCCAATATTTTTAAGTCTATTCATCAGGAATCTATAAATAAACAAAATAAGATTATGAACAATAGGTAAAACTATTTGAAGTTAATCATTAGTATGATAATTTTATTTCATAAACCTAAAAAATTAAACATGAAAAAAACAGTTTTACTAGTTTTAGCATTTTTCCTTGCTATTACTATTATAAAAGCACAAGAAGGAGAAAAGAAAGAGCTTAAACCAGCACTTTTGGTAATTGATGTTCAAAATGCCTATATTAATTGGATGGATCAATCGAATAAGGATATAGCATTTGAATATATAAATGCTCTAATTAATCTGTTTGAAAAATATGATCTTCCAATAATTAATGTATATCATCAGGATAAAAACTGGGGACCTTCCGAAGATTCAGAAGAATTCAAGTTTGCTCCTGAGATCAAAATAGAAGATGAATATCCAAGAGTAGTAAAAAATTATGGAAATGCATTTACAAAAACCAATTTAGATAAGATTTTAAATGAAAAGGAAGTTAACACCCTATTTCTGTGTGGATTAAGTGCAACAGGTTGCGTTCTGTCTACCTATGTAGGTGCTAACGATCATGATTATAAAGTATTTTTGATCGAAAATGCTTTGTTAAGTCCAGATGCAGAGCATACAGGTATTATTGAGCAAATCAAGAATTCGATATCGTATGAAACTCTTTCTTTTATGTTAGAATATTTATAATAAAGAGCCCTGCGGGGCTTTTTTTTATCAACGGGGTAAATAATGCCTTTTCAACCAACTTGCTAAGCCGTCAAGACCTGGAAATAATATCCGCTCATTTATATTAGCTTGATCTAATTTATCTCGTATCTCCCATTTAAGTTCTTTGGGAATAATAATCCTTCGATAAAAGTCTGGATTCCGTTCTAATATTTCTTCAAAATCTACACTATAATCTGAAATAACAGAAAATAAAGCATATTGATTCACAATACGTTCATCGATTGATGGAGGTTCAAAAAAGATTGCAAATGGATCACCAATAAGCTCATCAAATGCTTTTAAATCTGGTATCAATTCTTCGAGAATTTCTACAGTAAATGCATTACATTGTTCTTTTTTAAGTGCATTCAAAAATATTTTAGGCGCTGAACGATTTATTTTAACAAAGTCAACCTTCCAAATAATACCATCTCTATCGAACTTATCTGTAATTGCAGTAGCAAAATGCATAGCAACAAAAGGAGAATAGGTCCAATCTAGTAACCTTGTTGGTAACCCATGGTGCTGAGCCAATACAAGTAAACGCCATTGTGTTTTAGTAAGTCCCGGTTCTGATGTTCGCGAATACTTTCTAAAATTTCTTAAAATATGATATTCCAGTTCTTTATGATTAGCGCAATTTCTCCTAAGTCCTGTTCTTAATTCATAATTTTTATCGGATAGTCCACGAAATGCAAAATTAGTACGATAACGCCCTAGTTCTGGTTGCCACGAATTATGATAAACCTCATCACAAAGATGTGGCCAACTTTTAATTATAATCTCATTCTTGGCATGTTGCATAGTTTTTGCTTTAAAGTTAAAACAATAGGCAAAATCCCAAGTTAAATCAAAGTAATGAAATTATCAAACTATCTTTTTACAATAAACCAAGGATTAAGAAGATCTTCTTTATTGTATAAAACTGGTAAAGTTTCATCAGATTGAGTAAAAGTACAACCGGAACTTAATGCTATAGCATGTCCCGCAGCCGTATCCCACTCCATTGTTGGAGCAAAACGAGGATATATATTAGCAATTCCTTCAGCTACCATACAAATTTTTAAAGAACTACCTTTTGAAATAAAATCAACATTTCCATGTTCGTTTTTTAATTTTGATATAAATTCTTCAGTATCCTTGTTCATATGAGATCGACTTCCAACAACCGTAAATGTATTATTTTCTTGTATAAATGGAAGTTTAAAGCTTGTACTTAATAACTTGTCTAAATCTGAAATATCATTTTCATTATCAATATTTATTGCTTTAAATGCACCCAATGACTCTTCACTAAAATATAAGTCTTTTGTGACAGGAACATAAATTACTCCCAATACAGGTGTATTTCCTTTAATCAAGGCAATATTAACAGTAAACTCACCATTACGTTTAATAAACTCTTTTGTACCATCAAGTGGATCAACCAACCAATATTGTTCCCATTTAGACCTTTCACCAAACGGAATGTTTTTTCCTTCCTCGCTAAGCACTTGTATATTAGTTTTTAATAGACCTTCTGTTATTACTTTATGAGCTTTTTGATCTGCAATAGTTAATGGTGAGTTATCTACCTTAATTTTTATTTCAAAATCATTTTGGTTATAAATTTCAAGAATCTCCCTACCTGCATTCAAAGCAACTTTAATTGCACTGAACAAATTGTTTTTCATATACTACACTAAATAAATAAGACTTAAAATTGTTACTGTAACTAACATATATATAATCGTTAAAGGAAATCCAACCCTGAAAAAATCCTTAAATGAATACCCTCCAGGACCATAAACCATCAAGTTGGTCTGATAACCAATTGGTGTCATAAAGTTTGCAGCTGCAGCAAAGGAAACAACCAATATAAAAGGCATATAAGGTAAATTTAGATTTACCGCCATCGTCAAGGAAATTGGAAATATAATTGCAACTGCCGCAATATTAGTTATATAAGCAGCTAAAATAGAAGTAATTAAATAAATCCCAAACAAAAGGCCTATTTTCCCTAATGGAAGAAATAAAGTAATAACAGAATCTGCAAATAACTCAGCAGCTCCTGATTTAATCATTGCAGTTCCTAAGGCGAGCGACATGGCTATTATCAAAGCTAGTCTATAATCAATAGCTTTATACATTTCCTTTGGGTTCGCAATTTTCAATGCCAATAATACCATAATCAAAACGATCAATCCCATAAATAAAGACACAAATTTTAATGCTGCTAATAATATTACTACTATTGTACCACCTAATAAGGTCCAAACTTTATATGGTTCTAACTTTTGAAAATCTTTCACCTTTGAAATGAAATAGAAGTCGAGAGTATGGTTTGACCTACTTACAAAATCAGCGCCAGTAAATAGAAGAAGAACATCACCTGGTTTAATTATAATTTCACCAATTTTACCGGATATACGTTCTCCATTTCTGTGCACTGCAATTACTGCAGCATCAAATTTTGCCCTAAAACGAATTTCTTTTACTGTTTTATTAATCATTGATGAATTATGCGAAATAACAATTTCAACAACTTCTGTTTGCTTTTTTTTATAGAGCATTCCAACAGAAGGCAGACGCAAGCCAAGGTCTGAATCGACCATTTCCGCAATAGTTTCAGTATCTCCTGCAAATATTAATAAATCGTCTTGCTGTAAAATGATATTTGGTTTAACCGAAGATATTTTAAAAGATTTTCTTATTATTTCAACTAAGAATAGTCCTTTTAGATTCCTTAGACCTGCTTCTTCTAATGTTTTTCCAATAAGTTGGGAATTTTTACGAATTTCGGCTTCTACTAAATATTCTCTGGTATTTTGTGTGAAATCATCTAAGATATCTTCCTTAGATGGCAGTAGTTTTTCGCCAAAAAATAATAGGTATAGAAATCCTACCAGAATCATAGGAACGCCTACATATGCAAAATCAAAAATATTTAATGATTCCAGTCCCGGTATAATAGACTGGTCTACAACCATACCATTTACTATGAGATTAGTTGAAGTTCCTATTAAAGTTGCACACCCTCCTAAAATTGCAGCATATGATAAAGGCATTAAGAATTTTGATGGAGAAATATCATTACGTTTACACCAACTATTTACATATGGCATCATTACCGCGACCAGAGGGGTATTATTTAAAAAAGCTGAAAATCCGGAAATAATTAAGGTCATTCTACTCAAAAAACCTTTATAACTTCTGGCTGATTTAAAAATTCTATCAAAAACAAACTCTACTATCGCAGTTTGCCTAATTATATCACCAAGCAGCAAAAGTAATAATATTACAGCTAACTGCTCATTTGCAAAGCCCGCTAATATTTCTTTAGGGGTAAGTATACCGAAAAAACCTAAAGTTACAACAGCAATAACAAATGTAAAAGTAGCTCCTATAACTTCTTTGTATAAAGCAACTAGTATAAATACTATTACACCGAAGACTACTATTAAATCAAATGTTATCATATTATATTAATGAAAAAACTTTATTAAGCTTCTACTTAATAAAGTTCTAATATTAGTTGAGTATTTTTCAATTTTTGCTATGCATTACAAACATTAAATAGCAAAAATAAGAATATTGGGCATTTAGACAAATTAAATGATTTTTTTTATTAACGTTTTATTAATTTAAATGTTTGTAAAACGTTACCTGCCTTATCAACCACTCTCAAAATATATTGTGAAGCACCTAGTTCTTGCAGGTTAACTCTATTTGGCCCCTCATTAATGTCAAATTTGTTATTATAAACTAATCTACCTTCCAAATCGTATAACTCTACGATTGCATCTTTAATTTCATCTGACTCAAGATTAATCCAAATGTATTCATTTGCCGGATTTGGATAGATATCTAATTTAAAGTTATTTGAAAATGATTTTGGTCCGTCAATGGAAGTAATTTCAAAATAACCTTGTTGGAAACCTTGAGTCAATATAATAGTTTCACCATCATCTTTTAAAGTTTCAATGGCTATTTCCCCCAAAGTCCAACTAATATTAATTCCATTTACTTCTGTAGATTCTCCTGCAGAAGCAATCACGTATGAAGATATACTCTGCCCATCTACATAAAATACTGATAAGCAAAACAATAGCAAAATGTAATTTTTTTTCATATCAATACGTTTTTCCAATTTTACAATATAAATATACAATATTCCTCCGATAATATCAATGGCTTAAATATTACTTATTTTATTAAAAAATGTTCGCTGTATTATCTCAAAAATCTTATTTGGTTTTAGTTTTCTCCAAATCAACGTGTCCTCAGCATTAAAATTCATATAATTATTAATACCAGCATTTATAAACTCTTCAATTACATGATATTGAAAGTTTAAGGCAAAAATCCATCCTTGTTCAATATTATTGAACCAATCCTCGTAGTAAGAATCATCTGATGAATGAAAGTTAAAAACATTTTCTCCAATTAAAATAAACTTATCTATTTCGTTTGTAATTAAATGATCAATTACCTCCCTTCTCAAATACATAATATCGTTATACAAGGTGTCGTTCCATTCTCCTATTAATTCAATAATCACAAATTTTTTTTCGTAGCATGCATATAAAATTTTTAAATATAACGTTTCCGACCCAAACTCATCCCATTGAGGATGTATATAATAATTGTAAACTGCATTAGTAAATTCGAACTCACTATAGATTCTACCAAAAAAGGGGGACCTAAAATCATCAGAAGCTATATAATGTTTTCTCCAACTATAAAAAGGTTCAATGGTATGCATATTGGTATAAAATAAATTGCAAGCGTATCTTCAAATGTTGAATTGATATCATGTAAACATTTTACGCATTCATTAAATATATAACGAATTTCAATTTTAACTATATTTACATAAAACTAATTTAACATGAAAAAAGTTTTAATTTTATTATTCATTTTATTAATAAATCTGTTTGTATTCTCTCAAGAACTTATTGAAAGCAACAATCAATTTACATTTAAAGCTTTTCAAAGTTTAAATAACAATGATAAGAATTTAGTTTTTTCTCCTTACAGTGTTACTTCTGCTATGGCAATGACATATATTGGAGCAAGAAATAATACATTTGGCGAGATTAGCATGACTTTCAATTTTAATACAAATATTAATCTGTTTTCTGAAGATTACAAAAACTCATTTAATTTAAATACTAAAAAGGGGGATCTAATACAATTCTATAACGCTAATTCCCTTTGGATTCAAAAGAATATAAAATTAGAGTCGGATTTTTTAAATTTAAATAAATCCTATTTCTCTGCCAGTTTGAATTATGTGAATTTTTTAAATAATCCTGATAAATCAAGATTATCTATAAATAAATGGGTTGAAAAAAATACAAAGAATAAAATTACCGATTTGTTAAAACCTTCATCAATTGATAATTCTACAAGGTTGGTATTAGTAAATGCTTTGTACTTTAATGGAAAATGGAAAAGTACATTTAATAAGGACAATAATACAGAAGATAATTTTCAGATTGGTAGAAAAGAGTTTACAAAAGTTGTTTTTATGAATCGTAAAATAAATTCCTGGTATTATGAAAATGATGATGAGCAAATATTAGATATCCCTTACGTTGATGAAAATTATTCTTTAATGATTATTCTTCCTAAATCTTACAAAAAAATAAGAAAAATTGAGAAGAAACTTGACAATGATTATTACAAAAATTATATCACAAATAAGGAAAAAATAAGAATAGATTTATCATTACCAAAATTTAATATAGAATCTGAATTCGATTTAAACAAAACTTTGGCTAATTTAGGAGTAAAAGAAGCATTTACAGTAGAAGCTGACTTTACAGGAATTACGGAAAATGAAAAACTATATATTTCTAAAGTCTTTCATAAAGCGAATATTTCTGTCGATGAAGAAGGCACAGAAGCTGCAGCTGCAACGGCAGTCGTAATGAATAAAACATCTATGAGACTTGATGAAGTTCAGGTTAATATAAACAAACCATTTATTTATATCATAAGAAATAATAATAATAACTGTATTTATTTTATAGGGAAAGTAAATAATCCAAACTATTAGTATAAAAAAGATAGCACTTTATAATATGGTTTATCTTATATGATTACAAAAATGAAAGTTAATCTACAACCTAGCCAATCAGTGTTTAGTTAAAGGTATAATAGAAACACTTTATTTTTTGTATTTTTATAACCATAAATGTTAATTATGCGTTATCAGTAGTATGAAACAGTTCATTGCTTTTCTTCTGTTTTTTTTTGTAATAAACATTTCAGTAAATGCGCAAAGGCAAAAGGAATATTATTTCAAATTTAGTATCTCTAATACTTCTGAATTAGATGTAATTACAGATATTATTTCAATAGATAATGTAAAAAAGAATGAAGTTTTTGCATATGCAATGCAATATGAACTCGAAGAGTTTCAAAAACTTGGTTATAAATTAGAATTTCTTAACAAAGAAACTCCAAAATCACTTACCATGGCAACAACAGTTGCTCAAATGGATAACTGGGATAGGTATCCTACCTATGAAGTTTATCGTGAGATGATGAAAAATTTTGCTATTAGTTATCCTGCGATTTGTAAACTTGATTCAATAGGAGCAACAATTGACGGAAGGCAACTTTATATTTTAAGAATTACAGACAACATCGACATTGAAGAAAATGAACCTGAGTTTTTTTATACCAGTACTATGCATGGAGATGAAACAACAGGTTTTGTTTTAATGCTTCGGCTTGCAGATTCTTTACTTTCAAGTTATAATTCGGAAGTTGAAATCAAGCATTTGATTGATGAAATAGATCTATATATAAATCCGAATGCAAATCCGGATGGAACCTACGCCAGTGGCAATAATACTGTGTCTGGTGCCACCAGATCCAATGGTTTTGCGGATCTAAACCGTGATTACCCTGACCCCAGGACTGGTGAAGATCCTCCTTATCAACCTGAAACACAGGCAATGATAGATTTTGCAAATGCACATCATTTTGTTATGTCTGCTAACTTTCACGATGGAGAAGAAGTTATGAATTACCCCTGGGATACTTGGTACACAAGTGAAAATTTACATACAGATACCGATTGGTACGAACAAGTTTGTACGGATTATGTTACAACTGCAAGAACTGTATATTCCGATTACATGAAAAGTGTAACTTCTGATGGAGTTACACATGGTGCAACCTGGTATAAAATTGCAGGTGGTAGACAGGATTACATGAATTATTGGCATCAATGTCGCGAAGTAACAGTTGAATTATCAGAAGCAAAATTATTAGAAACTGAATATTTGAATAATTACTGGAATTACAATAAACAATCCCTCATTGATTACATGAAAGAATCTCTTTACGGAATTAGAGGAACCATAACTAACACTTCTGATCAACCTCTAGATGCAATGGTTTGGGTAATTAATCATGATGATGAAAATGATAGTTCCATGGTATTTAGCGATCCGTATGTTGGTAACTACCATCGTTTAATAGAGCCAGGAACTTATGATTTAGTTGCATCTGCGGATGGGTATGTAAGTGATACAATAAAGAACGTAATTGTTAATCAAGGTAATGCAACATGGGTTAATTTCAAATTATCATTAAATAATGATTCTATCCTACTGAACGCAAATCCACAGCAAATTCAAGACACCTTATTTTTTGATGAAACAGCTATACATCAACTAATCATTTCTAATGATAGTAATGCATTAATTACAAATTATACAATTGAACTTGAATCAAATTATGAATGGATTGAATTAAACAAGAATTCTGGAGTAATTAACCAAGATAATAATGATACGGTATTGGTTTCTTTTGATACTGACCTATTAAACGCCGGAAATTATTATAATAATATTCTTTTAACTGCCGCTGATTCAAAAATTGATACTATTCCTATAACATTGCTTGTGCGAGATACAATTATAGTTATTAATCCGTTTCAAATAACAGATACTGTCTGGGCGGGAAAAAACCCACAATATGAAATTACAATTAAAAATAATGATATTGTTGAGCATAACTATGATATTTCGATTTATCCTGAAACCAATTGGATAAATCTGGATAATTTATCAGGAACGCTGCTTATATCAGAAACTGATACAGTTCTCGCTCATGTCACGACTAACAGACTTGGTTTTGGAAATTTTAACTGTAATATAATAATTGAAAAAGAAAGCAGCACTTCCGATACAATCCCATTATCATTATTTGTGAAAGATACAATAATGTTTAATTATAATTTTGAAGAGATAACAGATACTCTAAATCAAGATACGGTTGCTTATTATAACCTTATTATTGGAAATATCGGCTATAGTAATATTAGCTATATCGCTGGTTTTGAAACAACTACCAAAAATAACTTTTGGATTTCTACTAATGATACGTTAGGTATCATTAATCCAGGTACAAACGATACCGTTTTGGTAAAAGTTAATACAAATAATCTTAATCCGGGAGACTATGCCTCGGTGCTAAATATTTTAGAGTCGGGAGGTAAAGAAATCAATATACCAATTAATATTCATGTTAATCAAATACAATCTGTTCCTAATGATATTGAAATTTCAAATTTTAAATTATATCCTAATCCTTTTAAAACTTGGTTAATTATAGAATTTAACTTAAACAAACAGACTAAATTTAATATTAGCATTTACGATTCTTTTGGAACTTTACTCAGAAAGAAAACGCTTTATTCCGAAACAAGCTTTTCTACGGATTTAAATGAAATATTTAATATCCAGAGTTTATCCAATGGTTTTTATTTAATTCAGGTCTCAACAAAAAATAGTCAGCGTACACTAAAAGTTATTAAACAATAAATTCTCTTATCAAAAAAAACTACATGTTTATATTATAAATATTCATTTTTATAAAAATCAGTTTCCATTTTAAAACTTTTTAAGATTTCTAAAGTATAAAAACTCTATAAAATAATTAGGAATATTGGTATTTGTAAGCAAATTATCTATATTTACCAGAAACAATAGGAAATCTCCGAATACTACAATTCATCAACGA
>JANQHR010000049.1 GCA_028282585.1 Bacteroidales bacterium
TTTGCAAGGAGTTAGAAAATAGAAGATAATTTCCAAATCATAACTCCTGATTTTTTACATAGTATATTTTCTTTTTCTTAGATATGCTACTAAAAAGGCAAAAACAATTATAAATAGTACTGGGAAAACAGTATTAATAACTTGCCAACGAGTTCTTTCGTTCTGGATTTTTGTTTTATCAAGTAACCGCAGTTTAAATTCACGTGAACGCATATCTAGAATTCCTCTTTCATCCACTAAATAATGAACTGCGTTCATTACAAATTCTTTGTTTCCATAAGTTTGTTTTGTATATCGATCATAACCCAGAGGTGTTATAAATATCCCATCAGCTCTTGGTCGAATATCATTTCTAATAATATCTGCGTCAGATACAACAATCATCTTAGTTGATTCACTAGTTTCCTTAAACTTAAATTGAAATCCTTTTATATATTTATCGATCAATCTATTTTTGAATACCGATTCAAAATTTCCCTCCAAAATCACCGCAATTGGATTATTTGGCATTACAAATGTAGCCTGATCGGGTTGTTTACTCACTTCTCTTAAACTCACTAATAACGGAATATTAAGTACTTTTGAACTATAAGAAGAAGCAAGAATAACTGTCTTAATAACTGCTTCATTATTTCCAACTATATCTAAAACGCTGGGGAATTCTGACTTAATCATATTTAAATTCTTTGTTATCGGATTATTATCCAAACCATTTAACAAAGGAAAATATAACCAAGGAGCTGGTGCAAATTTAGGTTGAGTACCACTAACCGATGTATTTACAGGGATAACAGCACATTGGATATCCTGAATAATATTTGGATTTACGCGAACTCCATACTTAAATAACTGATCATTTAAATTAATCTCATTCATTAAAGCAAATGTTGAGCCTCCTGTTGACAAGCTATCCATACTAACCTGAATGGATTCTATAAACCAAAGTACTTTACCTCCTTTCATAATATACTGGTCAACAATAAATTTACTTTTTTCAGTATATTCTTTTGTTGGCCCTGCAATTATTATTGCATCATATGGATCAAGAATATTTATATAATCTTTAATTGTCACTCTATCAATATCGTAGTATTCACTTAATGAGCGTGTAATATCTCCAGTTTTATACTCGTCTAGTTCTCCCTGTCCTTCTATAAAAGCAATTCTTTTTCTTTGTTTCGCGGTAATTTTTCTAATTGCATCAACAAATTCATATTCAAGCGATTGGATCGAATTATTTAAGTTTACTTCTGCAGACAATCCGGGATTATTTACCAAAAAATTAACCGGAACTTCCCTATCTTTATAAGTTATGATAGCTCCGGGGAATAAGATCTTTTCAGCAAGACCTCCCTCTTCATCCCTATCTTTAACATTAGTTGGATCTAATCCTCTTTCATATAAATCCTGATACATTGCATTTCTTTCAGCTTCAATATTCGACTCAGATGGATTTTTAAACTGATACTGAATACTGCTCCCTGCAACTACTCTGAATTCATCCATTAATTCATGAATTGATTTTTGCATTCGCTGAAAACCAATCGGCATTTCTCCATCTAAATAAACTTCGATATAAACCAAATCATCCAATGAATCCAAAATCTCATGCGTAGCTTTTGAAAGCGTATATCTTTTATCTGCAGTAAGATCTAAACGAAAATAAACATTTGAAGAAATATAATTGATAATTAAAATAATCATCAATGTTATAAAAAGTTGAATTATATTTTGTGTTTTTAAATTCTTTTTCATCATCTTAAACTTTTACCATTTTCTACTTTGTAAAATGGTTTTGGTAATTAAAAGGAAAAAAGCTATAGCGCTTACAAAATAAATCATATCGCGACTATCAATTACGCCACGACTCATCGACTTATAATGTTCATTAATACCCAGATTAATAATCAAACCATCAATGCTTTTAAACAAAGCTAATTCACTTAGATAGTCAAAGCCAATGTAAACTATGAAACATAATAACATTCCAACAATAAAAGCAATAATCTGATTTTCTGTAAAAGATGATGATAAAACACCAATAGCAACATAGATGGCTGCCAGAAAAAATAATCCAATAAACGATCCCCAGGTCCCTCCTGTATCAATACTTCCAACTGGATTACCAAGTTGATAAACAGAATAGAAATAAATTAATGTTGGTAAGATTGAAAATAAAACTAACACCAAACCTGCCAGATATTTTGCAATTATTATTTGAAAATCAGATAATGGGCGTGTTAATAATAATTCAATTGTTCCGGATTTCTTCTCATCGGCAAACATCCTCATAGTTACAGCAGGAGCCAAAAACAAAAATACCCACGGAGAAATGGTAAATAATGTATCTAAGGTAGCGTAGCCTGAATCCAAAACATTATTTGCACCTGGAAAGATCCACATAAATAAGCTATTAATGATCAAAAAAACTATGATAACAATATAGCCTGTGAGTGAACTAAAAAATCCGCTAATTTCTTTCTTTAAAAGCGTATACATGGTTTATCTATTATTTGAACACAAATTTAGCTTTAATATTTTTTAATCAAAATCAAGTGTTAATTTTGTATTTCATTTTCCAAAACAACTCAATGTTTAGAAAACGATATATTATATTTTTCATTGTTTTAGTTTTTCCTTTCATAGCTAAATGTCAATTTAAGAAGATAATAGATAAAGGCATTGGAATTGAAGCAGATTATGGATATGGATTTATTGTACCACATCATAAATCAATTGAATACATGCTTGAAGATCATATTCAAACTTTTGACCTAAAAGTACCTTTTCCTACCTATGGAAGCAAACATTGGAACGAACTATATCGTTATCCATATTACGGTTTCGGTTATTATCACTCAAACCTCGGGAATGACAAGGTTTATGGGAAAGTAAATGCCTTGTATTCTTATGTAAAAGTTCCATTCATAGGAAAATATGATAAAGCTAATTTGAGCTGGCAAATAGCGTTTGGAGCCTCATACATAAATAAATACTTTGACATCGATAAAAATCCTCAAAATTTAGCTATTGGATCAAACCTGAACATTTATATTGATTTTAGTTTACAAGCAAGAATACCGTTATCAAAACAAATTTCTTTAATGAACAGCGTTCGATTTACCCATGTTTCAAACGGAAAAGTTAAATCGCCTAACAAAGGATTAAATCTAGTATCTGCGTCTCTGGGCATCTATTATCAATTGAAACAAACCCCTGAGATTATAATAACTGATGATCCTGAAATTGATGACAAAAATGAATATACGGTTGTTTATGCGGGTGCAATAAAATCAAAATCAAGATATGAACCAGGCTATTTTTATGCATCCTCATTAATGTTTGACTATAACAGAAATTACTCATTTAAAGGCAGGTGGGGAGGTGGAATAGATCTATTTTTCGATGAAACAAATGAACAATATTCAGATAATAAAGAAAGCGCAAATATATTAAACTCAGACTTATATCAGTTAGGTCTTCATATTGGTCATGATTTGGTAATGGGAAGATTATCGTTAGTGGTAAATGTTGGTGGATATTTATATGCTCCTGTCAAAGTAGATGCTCCAATTTATAGCAGAATTGGTTTAAGGTATCGAGTGAAAGATAAATTTATTATCAACTATACGCTTAAATCCCATTGGGCAAAGGCTAGCTATATTGAATGGGGAGTAGGATACGTATTATAATTTAAAGATTAGAAATGAAAAAGTTTTTTTACATCTTGCTGTTATCTGTTACATTTTCATGTGATGATGCCTTATTTAATGCTGGTGACGAAGTAACAAAGGAGATTGAAATCTCATATTTTAAAGAAATACATGTAAATGATATTTTCGAAATTTATTTAATTCAATCCAGCGAATGCAAAATTACAGCGAAAGGAGGTAGTAATTTATTGCCAAAGCTGGAATTTAAAGTTGATGAAAATAAAAAACTAACTATTTCCAATAATAATAAAGCTCGCTGGTCGAGAAATTATGACAAAATTGAATTATATATTTCCGTTGATACTTTAAACTTCTTAAGGCTAAATGAGCCTTGTAAAGTAATCACACAAAACAGTTTAACAACTGCAAACTTCAATATATGGTCAATTGCAGATTATGCTGAGTTTGATATTAATTTAGAAGGAGTTAACTTCTATTTTGTTAATAGCGGAACTTCCGGTGGAATTTTAAATCTTAACGGGCAAGTTTCGAACTTCTCTTTTTGGGCTAGAGCGTCATTTAAAGTTAATGCAAAAAACTTAATCGCCGACTATGTCACAGTAAAAAATGAAAGTATCGGAGACTGCAGTGTACATGTAAATAAAGATTTAAACGTAGAGATCCTATTAGATGGAAAGGTCTATTATAAAGGCAATCCGGAAAACATTGAATATGTTAATGACCGAGCTAAAAATCTATTATTTAAAATTGATTAGTTTTTACTGAAATAACTTTTTGATAAAACCATAAAAACGTCATTTCCTGCACCATAGTCTCCTTCGCCATATAAACTGATAAAGTGCTGTTTATAATATCTTTCTAAATCCGGTTTTTCTATTTTAAAGCCTGCTTTTTTGTATGATTTTATTGCAGGAATATTTTTATTTGAGGGTCGCATTATTATTTTTTCATATCCTGATTCGAACATTAGATTAGCAAGTTGAACGACACCTTTTAAACCAATTCCTTTTCCGGTAAATTCCATACTACTTAACCAGATATCAAACTCTGATATACCTGGTTTCAGGTGATAACTTGTATACGAAATATGTCCAATATCAGAACCATCTAAGGTTATTATAAAGCTTTGACCCTTTTCTTTTGAAGAACCATCAAAAAAAAACTTTTCATAATCTTTCTGAAAATCTTCAAAAGATGGTATGGATTCTTTGTTTATTCCTTCTAATGCAATTAAAAACGGAGAAATATCTGAGTAATAATACCATCGATATACATTATACCAGTCATCAAGTATTGCCTCCCTAATTTTTACATCTATATCATTAATCATTTTTAATTTGTTAGATAATTATAAACTAGTTGGGCAACTCTTTCGGAAGCACCTGTTCCACCTAATACTTCTCGAAGATTTTCGTAATCTTTAAGCATTCTATATCGATTCTTTTCATCAAAAACAACTTTATCCAATTCTTCTTTTACCTTATTAGTATTCATATTAAACTGAATAAGTTCTTTAACAACTTCAGAATCCATGATTAAATTTACTAATGAGATATAGTTTAGTTTTACAAACTGTTTTGCGATATAGTATGACAAGTTTCCGGCACGGTAACAAACTACTTGAGGCACATTAAACAATGCAGTCTCAAGAGTTGCTGTACCCGATGTTACCAAAGCTGCTATTGAATGTCTTAAAGTATCATAAGTCTGTTTGAAAATAACCTTTACATTATATCCTTCCACAAACTTATCATAATATTCTGGCTCAATAGAAGGTGCTGCAGCAATTACAAACTGATAATCTTGGTAATGTGGAATTATCTCTAACATAATTCCTAAATTTCTATCAATTTCCTGCTTTCGGCTTCCTGCTAGAATTGCAATTATTGGTTTATTTTCTAACTGATTTTTTACAATAAAATCTTCAAAACTTCCTTTTTCATCAATCTTTTCCTGAACAGCATCAAGTAATGGATTTCCTGCATAATCAACCGGATAATGATGTTTTTTGAAATATTCAACCTCGAATGGAAAGATCACAAACATTTTATCCACAAAAGCTTTGATCTTTTTAATTCTCGATTCTTTCCAGGCCCAAATTTTAGGTGATATGTAATAGTAAGTTTTTAATCCGATAGATTTGGCAAATTCTGCCATACGGAGATTAAAGCCAGGATAATCGATTAAAATTACTACATCTGGTTGATACTTTTGAATATCAGATTTACACTCTTTTAAAAGTCTTTTTATTTTACCGAGATTTATTAAAACCTCGACAAATCCCATAATTGCTGTTTCTTTATAGTGTCTAACCAACTTCCCGCCTTGATCTTGCATTAAGTCACCACCCCAAACTCGAAATTCTGCATTTGGATCAACCAATTTTAAACCTTTCATAAGATTTGAACCATGTAAATCACCTGAAGCCTCGCCTGCAATAATATAATACTTCATTTAAAGAGTAAATTTGGTGACAAAAACAAATATGGCAAATATTATAGTTGCTAACAAAACTCCTCGTGCAGATCTATAAAGGTATTTATTTAGGAATAAGAAAAATAAAGCAAGATTTGGAATAACGCACAGACTCACAATTTTTGTAAATACTTTTTTCTCAACTAATAAATTAACCAGTTCGGACAGTTTGTATTCAGTAAATTCCACAAAATAAATAACTACCATGGTAAGAATAGGTGCAAGTATGCCTAAAACTAATCCAAGTTGCAATTTATCATATTTATATTTCATAATTCCATTTTTTAAAGTAGTTCATTTTATCATGTGCTGTAAAATCTACTTCAACCGGAACTACCGAAATATAATTATTGCTTAAAGCCCATTCATCCGTATCAGTTGATCCATTCTCTCGATTTTCAAAATATCCTGTTAACCAGAAATACTCACCGCTTCTTGGATCAACTCTTTTATCAAACTCTTCTTTCCACATCCCTTTTGCCTGACGACAAACTCTTACTCCCTTTATCTCTTCCTTTTTTACCGCCGGCAAATTTACATTTAAACAAGTTGCCTCGGGTAAACCATTTTCTAATACATTTTGAACTATTTTTCTGCCATGATCGATAACCTGCGAAAAATCCGCATCGCTTGAATAATCCAATAAAGAAAATCCCACAGATTGAATTTCATTCACACAACCTTCAATAACTGCTCCCATTGTACCCGAGTAGATAATACTAATAGAAGCATTTGATCCATGATTAATCCCCGAAACCAAAATATCAGGTTTACGGTGAAGCAATTCACCTATGGCTAATTTTACACAATCGACGGGTGTACCATTACAGGCGTAAACTTTTAAGTTTTCTTCTTCTCTTAACTTTTTAAATCTTAATGGAACTTTTACTGTAATTGCATGTGACATTCCTGAATTACCATGAAATGGAGCCATTACAATAACTTCTCCCAAAGGTTTTACCATTTCAATCAATGCAGCTATACCTTTTGCATTTATTCCATCATCGTTTGTTACAAAAATCAAAGGTTTGTTCATTTTGACTCAATTCAATAGATTAATTAGCAAAGATACGCATTTAGCGTAAAGTTACAATGCAAGCAATAAATAAGCTAAAACATTAATATAATATTTAATTTACAGATAATATTGAAATTCAAATAATCCGAATTGAACTAAATAATTAGTATTCTGTTTATTTTTTAAAAAGTTAAAATAAACAAAATGAAAAAAAGAGTTTTACTTACAGGCATAAGTGGTTTTCTTGGTTCACATACCGCGATTCAGTTACTAAATAAAGGTTATGAAGTAATTGGAACAATAAGAAACTTAAATAGAGCTGATGACATCAATAAAGTTATCTCGCACCATAGTTCTAACACCGACAACTTAATAATTGTTGAAGCTAACTTGTTAAATGAAAATATTTGGGTAAAGCTTACTAAAGATATTGATTACGTAATGCATATTGCCTCTCCCTTTCCTAGAACTTTACCAAAAAATGATGAAGAACTTGTAATTCCGGCAAAACAAGGTACATTAAATGTTTTAAGGGCCGCATCTAAAAATGGAGTAAAAAGAATTGTAATTACTTCATCTAGTACGGCCGTATTATATGGTAAAGAAAAAAATAAAAGGGATGGTATATACACGGAAGAAGAGTGGACTGATGAAACAAATCTTAAAGATACAGCTCCTTACATTAGAAGTAAAACTATTGCCGAAAAGGCTGCCTGGGAGTTTATAAAAACCGATAACAGCGGTTTAGAGCTTACAACTGTTTGCCCGGGAGCAATTTTAGGACCTGTATTAGAAAAAGATTTTGGTACATCTGCTAACATTGTAATTAAAACAATGGATGGAAGTTCTCCAGCCATACCGCAGATTGGTTTTGAAATAGTTGATGTTCGGTCCGTTGCAGACTTACAAATTAGGGCAATGGAAATGAAGAAAGCTGCTGGTCAAAGATTTAATGCATCAGTTGGTTTTATGAAATTTAAAGAAATAGCAGACATTTTAAGAGTGGAATATCCTGATAAAAAGATTCCCAAAAAAACCTTACCAAATTTTATGACACGCTTTATTTCGAACTTTGAAAAGACTTTGAAACCAATATTAATTGATTTAAATGTCGAAAGAAAATTAGATAATTCAAAAGCTAAAAAATTATTAAGCTGGGAACCGATACCAAATAGAAAAGCGGTATTAGATTGCGCCGAAAGCGTAATAAATTTGGGTATACTAAAATAAGTTCATTTTCATTAAAACTTCTTGTTTTTAGGTTCTAAGTCACAAAGCGTACTTGTGGCTTTTTTAATTATTAGATTTTTACTACTTTCATCTATCAAGAATTTCAAACCAGATATTTAATGTAAAATGAAAAAATCAGGCTTACTAGTTATTTTTCTTTTGTTAGTTCATTTAAATTTTGCTCAAATACCGAAAAATTTAGTTATTGAAGGAAATCGAATCTGGATACGTGAATATCCAAAAACAGGAAAAGTTGTTTTTACACTTGATGAAGGTTCCCTATGCAAAGTGCTTGAAAAAGGAGAAGAACAGATTATTCGTGGAAATCAGGATTTTTGGTATAAAATAGAATATGAAGAGAAAGTAGGTTGGGTATTTGGGTCACAATCTAATATTAAACAAAAGGCGTCAATTAATAATTTCCAACCATTTTTGGATTATTTTTTACAGAAAAATGTTTACGAAAATAATTTGAACCAATTAATCTATTCTAAATCGAAGATTATAACCGGTTATATTCATCCGGAAATTGGTATTTCAAGATTGTATAACCCAGGCGTTGCTTGTGTAAAGTATAATTTTGAATACAATGATAATATAGGTGCTGGTAGTTATAAATCAAAAATACCTGACAATTTGAATAATTACTTTGCGCAACAATCACCTGCAGGTGGCTTTTGTGATGAATCGCAAAGCCAAGATGGCATTTATTACACGACAGTGGATGCTTTGCCTACCTTCGCAAATACAGATGATGAAGGAAATTATTTCTCGGAAGAGATTGCAATTCCTGAAAAATATAAAGATGAACTTATAGTTGTTGTAAATATCTTAGATAAAGGATGGATTTCCAGAATTATGTATTTTATGATAGCTGATGAGCAATGGTGGTTGGTTTTAATTGATGATTGTGATTGTTCAGCATAAAATAAGGTGAGCTTTAGCGCACCTCTATCTTTTTCTCACCTTAAATAATTGTTTAATAAACCCTTTCTCGAGAAAGCTATTCTTATCCAACTTACAAAGATTCTCAAACATAGGTTTTGTAACCGTAAAAGCTAAAATATCAGGAGGCAAATACTGGCGCATAGCCATATCCGTGGCACCAATAATTGCTTGTGGAACATTTAAATCTTTAAACAATGAAACCGATTGCATACATCCTGATCCGAATGGAGCAATTACAGGTTCCGGATCATTTACCCTTGCGAAATATTGTGCACCGATCATTAACATACTTAATTGGTCAGGGTTTACTAAAAATGTGATGGTTTTAACATAACCATAAACCTCATCCTTTAATGGTCCGTATAAAATAAATTCGTTTTCAGGCTGATAAGATTTTGAAACTTTTATCCATTCATCCATTAAATCACGATTAGCTTTAAGGCCTTCATCATCCGTTAAAAACTCGACGAAATCCTCATGTGCACGTGTTGGTTGGTTAAATATATGATGTGAGGCCCCTCCGCAACCGTAATTATTTTTTGTTAAAACAACAGTTTGACCCTTTAACCATTTTTTATAAAAAGAGTACATACAAGCATGCCCCAATTTATTTGGCCTTATAGTTGGTTCAAATACTTTCGTATCCGGTGCATCATAAAATACTATTAATGGTTTGTCAATTCCTGTTTTTTCTAATAAATATGATGGGTTTGGAATCATAACTTAGTGTTTTTAGTAAGTGATTAAAAATAAAAAATTAAATTCACATTACTTCAACCTTATTTCAATATCTTAGTAACAAACTTAATTTCTATGAATAGGATTCTCACTTAGCGAATTACCAGATTCAATTATAATTTCCTGCCCAAATTTTTATATTTTTGCATTTCGTTAAATCGCAATCAGATAAAAAATTTAATAATGAAGATTTCATATAATTGGGTAAAAAACTATATAAATACGGATTTATCAGCCGAAGAAGTTGCAAAAATACTTACCAATACCGGGCTAGAAGTAGAAGGAATAGATCACTTTGAATCGGTTAAAGGAGGATTAGAAGGATTGGTAATTGGGAAGGTAACTTCATGTAAAAAACATCCTAATGCAGATAAACTTTCGGTTACCACTGTTGATGTTGGTACTGGAGAGGAATTACCAATTGTATGTGGTGCTCCAAATGTAGCTGAAGGACAAAAAGTTATTGTAGCTACCGTTGGTACAACACTTTATTCTGGTGATGAGGAATTCAAGATCAAGAAGGCAAAAATGCGTGGTGAGTCATCTGAAGGAATGATTTGTGCCGAAGATGAAGTTGGATTAGGAACATCACATGACGGAATTATGGTTTTAGATGATTCTGCTGTAGTTGGAACGCCAGTCAAAGAATATTTTAACATTGAAACTGATACTGTTTTTGAAATAGGATTAACTCCAAACCGTGTTGATGGTGCTTCACATATTGGAACAGCAAGAGATTTAGCAGCTTTTTTGAAAACAAAACTTTTAAAACCTTCTGTTCAAGAGTTTAAAGTAGATAATCATAATCTTCCTATAGAAATTATTGTTGAAGATAAAAATGCTTGTCCTCGATATACAGGTGTTACAGTTACTAATGTTAAGGTTAATCCATCACCAGAATGGTTACAAAACAGATTAAAAGCTATTGGACTTAATCCAATAAATAACATTGTGGATATATCGAATTTTGTTTTACATGAAACAGGACAGCCATTGCACTTTTTTGATGCAGATAAAGTAGAAGGTAATAAAGTAATTATAAAAACATTAGCGGAAGGAACTTCTTTTATCACCTTAGATGAGGTAGAAAGAAAACTTTCAGCTCAAGATTTAATGATATGTAACGAAAATAATGGTATGTGTATAGCTGGAGTTTTCGGAGGCATTAGATCTGGTGTTACTGAAAATACTAAAAACATTTTCATAGAAAGTGCTCATTTTAATTCGGTTTATGTTCGACAAACGGCAAAAAGACATGATTTACATACAGATGCATCTTTCCGTTTTGAGCGTGGTTCTGATCCAAACAACACCGAATATGCATTAAAACGTGCTGCATTATTGTTAAAAGAAATTGCGGGCGGCAAAATCTCTTCAGAAATTGTTGATATATACCCTGATCCTATTTTAGATTACAAAGTAGAACTTAGTTTCAGAAATCTGAAACGATTAGTTGGTAAGGAAATTGAAAAAGACGTTGTTAAAAATATTCTTGAATCATTAGATATAAAGATTATCAGCGAAAATGATCAAAAATTAAGCCTCGAAATTCCAACTTATCGAGTTGATGTACAAAGAGAAGCTGACGTTATTGAAGAAATTTTAAGAATTTACGGATATAATAATGTCGAAATCTCCGAACATGTAAATTCGAGTTTATCATATTCTCCAAAACCTGATAAAGAAAAAATACAGAATACGGTTTCTGATATTTTAACAGCAAATGGTTTCAATGAAATTATGTGTAATTCACTTACAAAAGCTGATTATTACAATGAATTGGAATCATATAAGGCAGATAAACTTGTTAAGATCTTTAATCCCTTAAGTAACGATTTGAATGTAATGCGTCAAACATTATTATTCGGGGGATTAGAATCTATAATGTATAATCGAAATCGTCGTAATCAGGATTTAAAATTATATGAATTTGGAAATTGTTATTATTTGAATGGTTCGGAAAGTGAGAATCCATTAAAGAAATATAGGGAAGAACAGCATTTTGCACTATTTATTACAGGAAATAAAACCGAAGAAAACTGGATTATGAAAGAAGAACCAACCAGTTTTTTTACATTAAAATCGCATGTTGAAAATATTTTAGAACGATTAGGGTTCGATCTAAATCAGGTTACAGTTGAAGATTATTTTTCTGATTTATTAACTGAGGGTTTGAATTATGAATTAAATAATAAACCGTTAGTTCATTTTGGGATTTTAAATAAGAAACTATTAAAGTCATTTGATATAGATACAAATGTTTATTTTGGTGAGTTTGCCTGGGATAACGTGATCAAACTATCAGCAAAAAATAGTATTCGCTATGCAGAAGTTTCTAAATATCCTGAAGTTCGCCGAGATTTAGCATTATTAATGGATAAATCGGTTAAATTCTCTAATATTAAAGAATTAGCTTATAAGACAGAAAGAAAACTTTTAAAGAAAGTATCATTATTTGATGTATTCGAAGGAGAAAAATTAGGAGCAAATAAAAAATCTTATGCTGTAAGTTTTATATTACAAGATGAAAATAAAACACTTACTGATAAGCAAATTGATAAAATAATGAATAACTTTATCAGGGTATTTGAAAAAGAACTAAACGCACAAATTAGATAAAATGCCGCAAATAGAATTGGTTAGAGGCGATATTACTAAAATGGAAGTGGACGCTATCGTTAACGCAGCTAATAATTCCCTTCTGGGAGGAGGTGGTGTTGATGGAGCCATTCATCGAGCTGCCGGACCAGATCTATTGGAAGAATGCCGTGCTTTAGATGGATGTGAAACGGGCGAAGCTAAAATTACAAAATCTTATATGTTACCATCTAAATTTGTAATACACACGGTTGGCCCTGTGTGGCATGGTGGTGAAAATAATGAACCAGAATTATTAGCCAGTTGTTATATAAACAGTTTACAAATCGCAGTAAATAAGAAACTGAAATCAATTGCATTTCCCAACATTAGCACCGGTGTTTATCGTTTCCCAAAAAATCTGGCTGCAGGAATTGCAATTCGAACAGTAAATAATTTTCTTAAAGAAAATAAAAAACTAAAAACGGTTTATTTTGTTTGTTTTGATGAAGAAAATTATGAGATCTACAAAGAAAAACTGATAAAACTATCTCTAGAATAGCAGATAAAGGCTAAGATTATTAAGAATGATTAAAAAAGTAAAGAACTACCTCTCTCTTGTTAAATTCAGTCACACCATTTTTGCAATGCCCTTTGCCTTAATAGGTTACTTTTTGGCCTTGCATCAAAACCGCCTGCCGAATGGGCAGGTCAAAGCAGAATTCGAATGGAAGTTGTTTTTATTTGTAATCCTTTGTATGATATTTGCTCGCAATGCAGCTATGGCATTTAACCGTTTCATAGATAGAGAAATTGATATAAAAAATCCAAGAACAGCTATTCGTGAGATTCCTGCCGGGCTTATTAAAGCAAAATCAGCGCTTTTATTTGTTATAGTTAATTCTCTACTTTTTATTGCAACAACTTATTTTATAAATACTCTGACTTTTAAACTTTCTCCCGTTGCATTATTAATTATTTTGGGATATAGCGTAACTAAGAAATTTACTGCACTCTGTCATTTAATTTTAGGTTTAGGTTTATCTTTAGCACCAATTGGAGCCTATCTGGCAGTAACTGGCGAATTTGCTCTACTTCCAATTCTATATTCATTTGTTGTTTTGTTATGGGTAAGTGGTTTTGACATTATATATGCTTTACAAGATCTCGATTTTGATAAAGAAGAAGAGTTAAAGTCTTTTCCCGTCTTTTTTGGGAAAAAAGGAGCGTTAAATGCTTCAATCTTATTACATATATTAACGGCATTAGTTACTCTTTATGCAGGATATTCCGGGCAATTTGGGTTGCTTTACTGGATTGGCTCTGTTATTTTTATAAGCTTATTATTTTTCCAACACACATTGGTAAAACCAAATGACTTGAGCAAAGTTAATATTGCATTTTTTACAACTAATGGTATTGCCAGCGTAATATTTGCAGCTTTCACAATAGCCGAATTAGTTATTGATATTTGGTTCTAAATAATTTTTTTATCTATTTTTACCTTGGGTTTATCAACAAATTTTAGAGTTTAGCGTTTTTTTTTAAACATATTATCATAATTATCGTACGGCTAATGTGTAAATAGTTGATAATTATTATCATTAAAATTTGGGAAATAATACCTATTTATAGTAGTTTTGAATTAAATGACGTGCTGAAAAGAACAATAGCAATGAGAAAGATTATATTAGCTGTTTTATGTTTGCTTGTTTTTAAGATTTCAAATTCTAATAATCTGAACGAATTAAATAATAGTTTGTTGGTTAATGACAATACAAATACGGAATTAAACCTTACAAACAATTACCAACAATTTAAATTCCAGGTTGCAAATTTTGGAACCGAAAATTATATAGACTATGGAAGTCTTAAAAAAAGAAAAAGAAGAAGAAGCGGTGATACTTTCATCTTGTATGTTGCAGGAGGAATTGCAGTTGCAACAGCAACCCTGATTTTAGTAAATGATCCTGAAAATTTCACAAATAATAGTTCGTCCGGTGTAACAACAGGAATCGCCCTAGGAGGAACCGTTGCGGGTGGTTTATTTGTAACCAAATACTTTGTCGACAAAAACAAACGAAGGTAAATAACTTAATTTAAGTTTAATATGAAATATTTTAAACTTAATCTCATTTTAATTTTTCTATTTCTATCATTTCAATCTTATTTATTAGCTCAAAAAGAAACTAGTTTAGTAACAACTTTAAAAGAACATTCGGATGAGGTTCATTCAATCGCTTTTTCTCCGGATGGTAGTGAATTTATAAGCGGATCAAAAGATGAATCTATTATAATTTGGGATTTTAACGCTTTTCAACCAATAAAAACAATACAACGACATTATGCTACTATCTATGAACTAGAATATTCAGTCAACGGTGAATATTTTTTTAGTGGTGGAGATAAAACTATAAATGTTTGGGATAAAAACGGGAATTATATTAACTCTCTTTCAGGTCATACAACAGCTGTGTGGTCAGTTGGGGTTTCTAATGATGCCAAGTTTTTAGTTAGTGGATCATTCGACAATAATTTTAGATTCTGGAATGTTGAAAAAGCTGAAACGATCCATGTTTTTGATAACAATAAAAAAAGTGTTTTAGCAGTTGCTTACTCAAAAGCTAATAACCTTATAGCATGCGGGAATCAAGATGGTTCAATTGAAATATATACTTTCGATAATTTTGAACTAATACATTCTTTTTCAGGGCATGGAGGTAATATTTATTCGTTAGCATTCAGTAACAATGGTAAGTTTTTAGCAAGTGCATCACGCGATAACAATATTAAGGTCTGGAATTTAGAGAAAATGGAAATTTTCCATGTGTTAACAGGTCACGAAAGAAGCGTGATGAGTATTAAATTTAGTAATAATGATAAATACCTTGTATCAGGTTCCTATGATACTTCTATTAAATTATGGGATGTTATTAAAGGCGAAGAAATTTATACTTTCCTTGGTCACAGTATGCCTGTAAATGATGTTGATATAAATCACAATAACAATTATATACTAAGCGCATCTGCGGATAAAACCCTAAAAGTGTGGGAATTAAAACCCGAAATACTTGTTAATTTTTATTTTGAAGAAGAATTTCAGAATGAACTAAATGAATCGGGTTTATTTGAACCCAGGAAAACTTCCGAATCTCGATCAGTTTATAAAGCACGACAGAAAAAAGCAGAATTATACAGACTAGAGCTTTTGCAAAAATTTATTAATCAACTGGATAAATCTAATTAAGTTTTAATCTATTTTATTATTTTCGCAGCCCAAATTTATCGTAATGCAGAATTTAATTTATTTTATATTTTTAATATCCATTTACTTAATTGCCGTCATTCCTTTCTGGATACTTTATCCATTATCTAATTTTCTTTCTTTCTTGTTTTATCATGTTTTTAAATATCGTAAATCAGTAATTATAGATAATTTAAAAAAATCTTTTCCTGAAAAAACCGACAAGGAAATAAAATCTATCGCAAAAAAAACGTACGTTAACTTAACTGATCTTATTGTAGAAAGTATTAAAACTTTTACAATGTCAACTAAGACTGTAAAGAAACGTTTTAAGGTAATTAATCCTGAAATTTTGGACGATTACCACCAAAAAGGACAAAGTATCATTGGAGTTACGGGACATTACGGGAACTGGGAATGGGGAGCAATGGCTGGAAGTTTGCAAATAAAGCATCGAGCTGTAGCAATATATAAGCCTTTAAAAAACAAGTATATTGATGGATATATAAGAAAAACCCGCGCAGAAAATGGAACCTTGCTTAAATCAATCCATAAAACAACTGAAACATTCGAGAATTTTAAAAATCAAACTTGCATATTTCTATTAGTTGCTGATCAAAGTCCTTCCGCTGTAAAAAAGGCTATTTGGGTTGATTTTTTAAACCAAGACACAGCATGCCTTCACGGTCCTGAAAAACATGCTGTTAACAACAACTACCCTTTAGTTTATTTGGATATACAAAGGGTAAAACGTGGATATTATGAATTAAAAATTGAAAAGCTGGTCGAAGAACCTATAAAAACCAAAGAAAGTGAAATAACCAGGTTATACATGAATAAACTAGAAAAAATTATTCGAAAAAAACCGGAAGATTGGCTATGGTCACATAAAAGATGGAAACGAACGCGCAAAGATCTTTTGAATTAAAAACTGTAAACAAATCCAACTCCTAATAATTCTTTGAACTGTCCCTTTTTTGTTACCCCAACCTGCTGATTGTCTTCAAAGACCGGAATATCAACATCATGATCATAAATATAATGAGCATTTACTGATACAGAAATATAATCGGTAAGTTTCATTTTTAAATCTATTTCCAGGTCAACATCAATATTCTGAGGTTCATTCATGTAATTTGTAAAAAAAGTTATTTTGTTCTCTATATTAATATTATCCCTAATTTTAAGTTTAGATATTGCTTTAATAAATGCTCCTATTTCCTTTCTAACATATTCATTTTCTCCTATACCAAATCTTGTTTGATCAAACCTTACCGTATCAGTAACCATTGTAAATTTTGATGTAATCGGTGAAATAAGTATAGTTAATTTATCACCGGGCTTATAATCAAGACCAAGAGAAAAAACTAAATACGCCGGCGAAAGGAATTCTGAAATTACATTAACTGTTGAATCATTTATATACTCTTTTCCTTTAAAAAACTGAGTTTTAAAATTTAATAATGCACTATAGTACCAATTATTTACGGCAGAACGACCATATTTTGCATTTATCTCAAGTTTATCATCATTCTTTCTCAGATCGTTATCACCAGCTTGAATATAACCCAACCTATACTCATAATCTGTGTCCAGATTACGGATTTTCCCATAACTATAGTCAACACTATATTTTAATATAGACAATGTTGAAATACTACTCTCCCCTCCTTTTGTCCATGAATCTGAGATATATCCCTGGTTAAACCTTATATCGGCACGACCATCAAATTTCCAGATTGGTAATATTTTACTAAACCTTTTTACTTCTCTTAACTGCGGTAATCCAGACTGGACTTCTAATCTTTGATTAACAACCTTTCTTTGCCGGGCTTTTTCAATATAAATTCCATCCTCCAAATGAATATCAAATGTATTTACATTAGATTTTTTTATCCAAAGAGTAGCGTATTCTCCCCTGTTATCAAATAAATTTAAACGAACAGAATCAATTTGATCTTCAGCAACATTAAACAAGATAGAATCCTTCTTAATATTTTTAAATATTAAATTAATTGAATCTTCAGGAATATTTTTTAATAAATATTCAACTGCATAAAAAATTGAATCTCTATGTTTATATAAGCTAGTATCGTTATATTCCGTTTGAAATAATTGTCCTAAATTAACATTTAAGTAATTAACTACGGTATCAATTTCTTGTTCTGTTTTATAATTAATCAGCCTAAAAATAGCTTGCTTTAAAGTATCATTTACTATTATACTATCGCGAATAATTAGTTGATTTAAATCATATCTTACAAAATCAATTGTGTCTGGTTCTTCAAAAAATAATGAATCCCGAGCTAAACTCAGGAATTTATCATAATAACTAATCTCGGGGATTAAATCATCAAAAAAAATAAAATCCGTTTGATTAATAATTATAGAATCTATATTAGTTGTTATTTCAATTGAAACCGGGTATAATATTGTATTTAAAATTGTATCCTGCCTAATAAAGCCCTCTTGAATATCTAAGCTATCGTTTATAGAACTGTTTAAATTTAAGGAATCTAGTGCAACAATGATAGTATCGGAAACTTGTATGGAATCTTTATTGGGTATCTGTGCAATTATTTCTTTTCCAAAAAAAAATATTAGTAAGAATATAAGTACTGCCCTATACATTATTTTATTGTTTTTGAGTGTTTTAAACCTATTTTGGTTTTAAAAATATCATACAAAAGTATCTAATTTTATGCAATTATTTTAGAAACTTGTATATTTGTGCCGCACTAAAATATATAGCATGAAAATATCAATGAACATACTATTTTCATCTGGACGCGTTTATCTTAATATCAAAAAGAGAGACTCATATCACTTCTAAGTCTCATATTTCAAAAGAGTAAAACTCTTTTTTTAATTAATTACTAATTTGTTAAATCATAAAATTATTATATTATGGAACTTCCATTTGCAGAATCATATAAGATTAAGATGGTGGAAACCATCAAAAAAAGTACACGCGAAGAACGTGAAAAATGGATTAAAGAAGCAAACTATAATTTATTTAGTTTAAAAAGCAACCAGGTTTTCATCGATTTGTTAACTGACTCGGGAACTGGTGCTATGAGTGACAAACAATGGTCGGCTATGATGCTTGGTGATGAAAGTTATGCCGGAGCTTCATCATATTACAATTTAAAAAGTACAATTAAAGATTTATTAGGTTTTGATTACTTTCTTCCAACCCACCAAGGTAGAGCCGCTGAAAATGTGTTATTCTCGGCAACGATAAAAGAAGGTGATATTATCCCTGGTAATTCGCATTTTGATACAACCAAAGGGCATATTGAATTTAGAAAAGCAAAAGCCGTAGACTGTACTATTGATGAAGCATTTGACACAGAAATAGATCATCCGTTTAAAGGAAATATAGACCCGGTTAAACTTGAAAACACAATTAAAGAATATACACCAGAAAAGATTCCTTTTATTGTACTTACCGTAACTTGTAATACATCTGGAGGTCAACCTGTTTCTATTGAAAACATGAGAGATATTCGCAATATTGCAGATAAATATAACATACCTGTTTATTATGACTCAGCTCGTTTTGCTGAAAATGCTTATTTCATTAAATTACGCGAAAAGGGATATGAAAATAAAACTATCAAAGAAATTGTAAAGGAAATGTATTCTTATGCTGATGGCATGACTATGAGTAGTAAGAAAGATGCAATTGTTAATATGGGTGGTTTTATTGCTTTAAAAAGTGAAGAAACCTTTAAAAAAGCAACTGTTTTTAATATTGTATTTGAAGGGTTTATAACTTATGGAGGAATGTCGGGTCGTGATATGAACGCTTTAGCACAAGGATTGGATGAAGGAACAGAGTTCGATTATCTGGATACAAGAATCAAGCAAGTAGCCTATTTAGGTCAACGACTGACCGATTTTGGTATTTCAGTTCAAAAACCTTTTGGTGGGCATGCAATATTTGTTGAAGCTAAAAAGTTTTTACCACATGTACCTAAAGAACAATACATTGCTCAAACCTTAGCCGTAGAATTATATTTAGAAGCAGGTATTCGTGGTGTTGAGATCGGAACACTTTTAGCGGATCGTGATCCTGAAACCAGAGAGAATCGTTATCCTGCTTTAGAGTTGCTAAGATTAGCAATTCCTCGCAGGGTTTACACGAACAATCATATGGACGTTATTGCTGTAGCTCTTAAAAATGTCTTCGATCGTAGAGATGGAATTAGAACAGGATTTAATATTCTGGAAGAGGCACCAATAATGAGACATTTCACGGTTAAACTGGAAAAAGCTTAATAAAACCAAGTAGTTAAAACCTCGAATTTGATTCGAGGTTTTTTATTTATAATAATTTCTTGGCAAATTTTGATAATAGATTTTATTTGGGCAGCTTTGCAAGACTTTAAATATTTTTAATGAAAGATTTAACCAAAGGGAAAGAAGGTTCTCTAATACTTAAATTTGCTTTACCAATGTTGTTTGGAAATGTATTTCAGCAACTTTATAATGTAGTTGATAGTATAATTGTTGGTAATTTTATTGGTAAAGAAGCGCTTGCGGCAGTTGGAGCTTCATTTCCTATCATATTTGCTTTTCTTTCTTTAATTATAGGTATTGCATCCGGAAGTACCATTGTTATATCTCAGTATTTTGGGGCTAAAGAAATTGAAAAGGTTAAAAGAACTATTGATACTTTATTTATCTTTTTATTTTTTGCTTCCATTATAATAAGTATTGTCGGAATAATTTTCAGCGAAGACATTTTTGTATTTTTAAAACTTCCGGAAGAAATTATTCCGCAAGCAAAAGTATATTTCAATATTTTTATTGGTGGTGTTATTGTTTCGTTTGGTTTTAATGGTACTAGTGCGATATTGCGCGGATTAGGCGATTCAAAAACTCCATTATATTTTTTAATTGTATCAACGTTTGCCAATATAGCATTTGATTTATTATTTGTGCTGGTTTTTAAATGGGGAATAGCAGGTGTAGCAATTGCTTCTGTTTTAGCCCAGGGAGGTGCTTTTTTAACAGCAATCATCTACTTGAATCGAAAACATGAAATCATTCAATTTTCTTTAACTAAACTCGTTTTTGATAAGATAATCTTCAAGAAAAGTTTACGAATCGGGCTGCCAACCGGAATACAACAAACTTTTGTTGCTATCGGTATGACTGCCTTAATTGGAATTGTTAACAGATTTGGCACCGATGTAATTGCAGCATACTCTGTTGTTATGCGAATTGGGTCATTGGCAACATTACCTGCAATGAATTTTGCTCAGGCATTAGGAACATTTGTTGGTCAGAATATTGGAGCTCACAAAATGGAAAGAGTGAATACAGGACTTATTGCAACATTAAAAATGTCATCAATCGTATCTTTAGCTGTTTCTGCATTTGTACTTTTAGGTGCAACTTTCTTAATGAACTTATTTACTAACGATACAGAAGTTATTAGAATTGGCAGGGAATATCTTTTAATTGTAGGAGGATTTTATGTTGTATTTTCTGCTATGTTTACCATTTCAGGGGTGATGCGAGGTGCAGGAGACACATTAATTCCAATGTTTTTCTCGTTAATATCGCTTTGGTTTATAAGAATTCCGGGTGCCTGGATTTTATCTGATCATTTCGGAGAAATTGGAATTTGGTGGTCGATGCCTATAGGATGGCTGGTTGGGCTTATACTTTCATTTGCTTATTATTTAACAGGAAATTGGAAAAAGAAAGCCATCATTTAATTTTGAGTATTACTAATTTATTTTATAGTAATTAAGGATATAATACAGCTTTTATTATAAAACAGTAAAGGGAACCAATCGAGCTGATTAGTCCCCTTTAACAATAGAAAACTAAAAGTTTTCCATGTACCAGATTACTGTTATTATGGTTGGCACAACAATTAAAGATTAAATCTTTAGTTATTAGCCCTGAACCTGCTAACCATTCCAACTAAGGATTGGTTTTTTGGTTGTTCGTTGGTTAAACTTTTAAGAAAAACTTCACGAACGAAGTGCCATAATGTAAGCCTATTGATTTGCTCAGTTCTTAATTGCTTATACATTGGGGTCTCCCTTGCGGAATTCCTTTTATGCATAATGTACTTAAGTTCTTTGCTTAATCTTTGTAAACCTTCACATGTAATCCGAAGATTATTTAAAGGTTTCAGCAATATTTTCAAAGTCATGAACGATCGCTCGTCTATTTTGTAATTATTGCTGCTTACAGCTCAATCTGTTAAAGAACGCTAGGCGCTTTTTTGAGACTGATCGAACCTCTTGGAACAAGTCTTTAAGATTCAAACTTCGGCTCTTGGGGTAAGCAATTTTAAAAATTGTACGATCAGCTAAAAATACAACTAAGTACCTTTCTCCTCTCCCTACCTTTCCGAGCAACCTTTTATCTCTCACCTGGTAGAACAAATATACGAACAGGTAGAATTATACTAAAATTTTTTCGCCTGTTTTAGTTAACTTCTTATCAACCAATGTTTTCAACAATTGTTAATTACTCTATAACGTTTGTCGTGCTTAGGTTTTAAACCAGTATTAAGTTCAATATTTGAGGTTATTAACAATATAGATATTTATTCAACACGACGATAAATTATTAATTTGTAAAATAATTTTATTTAAGTTCTTTACGAAAAAATCTATTCAGATTAATAGTTAAATGTTATTAGAAATACAAATTATTCCTTGACCCCTTAACTATATAACTTATTTATTACCTTTGCCCTATAAATTCAATTATAGGAAATAATAATATGATAAAATCTATGACCGGCTATGGAAAAGCCGAATGTGAATTAAGAGATCGAAAAATTATTGTTGAAATAAAATCTTTAAATAGTAAAAATCTGGATCTACATACTAAAATCCCCGGAATTTACCGAGAAAAGGAACTTGATATCAGAAATCATATTTCGAAGAAGTTATTACGTGGTAAAGTAGAGTTTGTATTGTATTATGAAGTTTCAGATGAAAATAAGGCGACCACTATAAACTCGGGTGTAATTAAAAATTATGTAAATCAATTAAAAGAAATTGCCACAGAATTAAATCTTCAATCGGAACAGTTATTACAAATGGCTATTCGATTACCCGATACCTTGAATACTGAAAAAGAAGAAATAGATGAAAATGAGTGGAAAATTGTCATTTCTACTATTGAAACTGCTCTTGACCAACTGGATAGTTTTAGAACACAAGAGGGTAAATATCTAAAAGATGATATAGAACAAAGAATAAAAGCTATAGAAGAAAGGAAAAATGAGATCACTCCTTTTGAACTTAATAGGACCGAAAAAATAAAATCCAAACTAAAAGAAGGCTTAAACAAATCCTTTGATGAAAAAGAATACGATAAAAACAGGTTTGAACAAGAATTGATATATTATCTAGAAAAACTTGACATTACAGAAGAAAAAGTTCGATTAACAAATCATTGCAACTATTTCTTGGAAATGCTAAATGAACCTGAATCAAATGGCAAAAAGCTAGGTTTTATAAGCCAAGAAATTGGTCGTGAAATAAATACAATCGGATCAAAAGCTAACGATTCAGATATTCAAAAACTTGTTGTTTTAATGAAAGATGAATTGGAGAAAATTAAAGAGCAAATGCTTAATATTCTTTAATTATGGAAGGTAAATTATTCATATTTTCAGCCCCTTCCGGTTCTGGAAAAACTACCATAGTCCAAAATCTTCTCAAAAAAGATTTAAACCTTGAATTTTCAATTTCTGCAACTAGTCGACCAAGAAGAAAAAACGAAGTTGATGAAAAGGATTATTATTTTCTAACTACAGATAATTTTAAAGCTAAAATTGAGAAAGACGAATTTGTTGAATGGGAGGAAGTTTATGAGAATCGATTTTATGGAACTTTAAAAACTGAGGTAGAACGCATTTGGTCGCAAGGAAAACATGTTATTTTTGATGTTGATGTGATTGGCGGTCTTAATATAAAAAATAAGTTTCTAAATAGAGCCTTATCAATATTTATAATGCCACCAAGTATGGAAGAGCTGGAAAAAAGACTTATTCTTAGATCAACTGACAGTAACGAGGATATTGAAACCAGACTAGACAAAGCCAATGAGGAGTTAAGTTATGCCGACAGATTTGATGTTATTATAATTAACGACAAACTTGAAAAAGCAATTAAAAAAGCTGAAACCACAATCAAAAAATTCATAACTAGTTAAAAATGAGAGTTGGATTATACTTTGGTTCATTTAATCCTATTCATATCGGTCATTTAGCCATTGCAAATTACATGGTTGAGTATAGTGACATGGATGAAGTCTGGTTAGTAATAAGTCCACAAAATCCTTTAAAGAAGAAAAGTACACTGCTAAATGAATATGATCGATTAAGGATGGTCGAATTAGCTTTACAAGATGATTTAAGAATAAAGCCTTGTAATATTGAGTTCAGATTACCAAAACCGTCTTATACTATTGATACATTAACTTATTTGCGCGAAAGAAATCCTAAAGTTGATTTTATTTTGATCGCTGGCACTGATAATTTTCAATCATTCCATAAATGGAAAAATTACGAAGAAATATTGAAGCAATATCAACTATATATATATCCCCGACCCGGCTCTGATTTAGGTGAATATAGAGATCATAGCGGTATTAAGTTAATTAATGCACCTTTAATGGAAATTTCTTCGAGTTTTATTCGAGATGCAATTAAAAACAATAAGGATGTACGTTACTTTTTACCAAAAGAAGTTTATAGCTATATTGAAAAAATGAATCTTTACAAATAATGGGGTTACTTGTATTATATTTTTTAATTGCAGTAATTGTATCTTTTATTTGCTCTATAATGGAAGCATCGCTTTTAAGCGTAACTCCAACATTTTTAGCTGGAAAAATAAGCGAGGGAAAAAACTTTGCTAAATCTTTGAAAAAACTAAAAGAAAAAATTGACACTCCATTAGCAGCAATATTAACTATTAACACTTTTGCAAATACAGTTGGAGCTGTAGGTGTTGGTGTGCAAGCACAAAAGTTGTGGGGAAACGAATATTTATCTATAGTATCGGGTACATTAACTGTTTCAATACTTATATTTTCAGAAATTATTCCAAAAACTGTTGGTGCAAGTTATTGGAAAAATATTACTCCTGTTATTCCATATTTTTTAAGCGCAATGATCTATTCTCCGTTTTATCCTATAATTATTTTAGCAAGATTTATAACTAAAGCGCTTAAAAAGGATGAACATCAGGATGTCTTGAGTCGTTCTGAATTCCATGCCATGGCAGAAATTAGTGTAAAAGAAGGTATTTTTAAAAAAGAAGAATCTAAGATTCTTATGAATCTAATGGTATTCAATAAAATTGACGTAAAAGCCATTTTAACCCCAAGGACTGTTGTTTTTACTGCAAAGCAAACAGAAACCGTTAAAGATTTTATTCAAAGTAACGATAAAATCAGGTTCTCCAGAATTCCCATTTGCAATAAAGATATAGAGAATATTACAGGTTATGTCCTAAAAGATGATATCATGCAGTATATGATTGAAAAGAAGCATGATAAAAAACTGGAAAGTTTACGAAGAGAAATAAAAGTTGTTAACGAGCAAATGCCGATAATTAGATTATTTTATAAATTAATTGAAGACAAAGAACATATTGCAATGGTTGTGGGTGAATATGGAGAAATGGTCGGTATTGTCACTATGGAAGATATTATTGAAACCTTATTGGGAACCGAAATTATGGATGAATTCGATAATGTTGCTGATATGCAGGAGTTAGCAAAAAAAGTTTGGGAACGTAAATCTCGCAGATTAAGTCTTAAATAAAAACTCGCAGGGCTTTTAAACCCTGCGAGTGCTTCATCTCTTGATCTTACGAATCATTCTATCTTACAATAACTTAAAATAAATTAATCAATCATCAACCTTATCAACTTATTTTCTAGATTAAGAGATGTTCAACTACAACAGCAAGATATTAAATATTTTTAACCCCAACCACCAATATTTTAAATAATCACCTCACTGTTAAAATCCAAATAACAAAAAGAAATCTTAATTGGATAGAATAATCTTACCATTACTCTCTTTTCGAGATATTTAAACAATATAGTTATTTAAATGTTCAATCTTAAATAAACTTTAAATTTATGAAACTAAATATTGCAATTATCTATGGATCTGTTAGATCTGACAGACAGGGAGTTAGATCAGTTAATTTCTTTTTGAAAAAATTATCGGAAAGAGGTGTGGATACCGAATTTATAGATCCTATTAAATTTCCTCTTCCATTACTCGATAAAATGTATAAAGAGTATAATCCCGAGAAGGCTCCTGTTAATATGAGAAAGATCTCAGAGATTTTAACTAAAGCAGATGGGTTTTTAATAATTACCGGAGAATACAATCATAGTATTCCTTCAGCTTTGAAAAACCTGCTAGATCATTTTCAAGGGGAGTATTTTTTTAAACCAAGTGCAATTGTTTCATATTCCGCAGGTAATTATGCAGGAGTAAGATCTGCGGTACACTTAAGAGCTATTTTAGGAGAACTGGGAACACCGAGTATATCATCCATGTTCCCAATCGCACAAATTCAAAAGGCATTTGATAATGATGGTAATGCCCTTAATGATATTTATGAAAAAAGATCAAAAAGATTTTTAGATGAGCTTATTTGGTATACACAGGCTCTAAAAAAAGCAAGAGAAAAAGGCGTTCCTTATTAATTCATAATTAGGTGCTAGTATAATGTTTTTTATAAAGTCTACAAATTGTTTTCATAAAAAACATTATGTAGGTTTGCTCATCATATTATTCGCACAACATGAATTTTGATCATTTAATATCACCAACACTGATCCTTGATAAAAAGAAATGTTTAAGCAATATTAAATTCATGGCTAACAAGGCAAAAAAGCATGGATTAATATTTAGGCCACATTTTAAAACTCATCAGTCAAGAATAATTGGAAGTTGGTTTAAACAGTTTGGAGTAAATAAAATAACCGTATCTTCTGTACAAATGGCTAAATATTTTTCCAACGACTGGAAAGATATAACAATTGCTTTTCCCTTAAATATTCGTGAAATTGATTCGATAAATATGTTAGCAAAAGAAATCCAATTAAATCTTTGTATTGAAAATCTAGAGTCAATTGATTTTTTGATAAAAAAATTAAAATTTAAAGTTGGTTTTTTTATTAAAATAGATACCGGATATAACAGAACTGGCATTGCAAATGATCAGTATGAAGTTATAGATGAAATCTTAAAAAAAGAAAGACTTTCAGAAAAGGTTAACTTTTTAGGCTTTTTATCACATGCCGGGCATACATATCAAGCTAAAAATCCTGGTGAGGTTTTAGATATCCATAAAGATACTCTTGATAAATTATCGGTATTAAAAAATTATTATTTCGAAGAATATCCTGAGCTTGTAGTATCAATTGGTGATACTCCCTCTTGCAGTATTTCGGAAGAGTTTGATAATATTAATGAAATACGTCCCGGAAATTTTGTTTTTTATGATTTAATGCAACTTAATTTGGGTTCTTGTAAGTTTGATCAAATTGGAATTGCCTTGGCCTGCCCTGTTGTTGCCAAGCATACTAACAGAAATGAAATAATTATTCATGGAGGAGCTGTACATTTCTCAAAAGAAAGTATTAAGATTAACAACAGTGTTGTTTATGGCATATTGGTAAAACTTAACAAAGGTGGTTGGAAAAATTATCCTGAAGCTTTTTATGTAACCAAACTATCTCAAGAACATGGAACTCTTAAAGTGAATGGTAAATTATTGCATGAAATAAAAATTGGAGAAATGATTGGAGTAATTCCCGTCCACTCATGCCTAACACCTAATTTAATGCAAAAATATTTATCAACAGAAGATGAATTTATAGACACATTATAGGGAAATCATTGTACAGTTTATCTTAAATATAAAGATATAAAATGTATACTATGAAATATATTTTTTCATTAATAATAGTTATAATATCCATTCAAAATTTACTTTCTCAGAGCTCTACAGTTCATTCAATCGATAAACTCAATGGATCGCTCAAAGTGCTATCAACAAACAAAGGTTATAAAGGTAGTCCTTTTATTTATGATCAATTTATGAATAGTAAAGTTTATCTAAAATCTGAAGATAAGGCAATTGATTATTTATTAAATTACAATGCCTACGAGGAACAAATTGAATATAAAGTCGATGGCAAAACTTTTTACGTT
This sequence comes from Bacteroidales bacterium, assembly GCA_028282585.1. GTDB lineage: Bacteria > Bacteroidota > Bacteroidia > Bacteroidales > UBA12077 > UBA12077. The sequence goes on from JANQHR010000049.1 coordinate 28,137, forward strand.
ACTAATCCAAAGCAAATAAAAAAGATTGAAGTAAATAATGAAACAATCGTGTATAAAAAATTCTATAATTACGATCAGCTTAAAGAGGGGTATTTTATAGAGCTAATTGACGATTTTATAAGTTTATATAAGAAAGAAACTATATCTGCAATGCCATTAAAAAAAGTTACACGCGTTAACTCACCTGAAAACAATAAAATATTTATTAGGGAGAAACCTATATACTACATATCCATTTATGGCGACCCTTTGCTTTTAATAAAGAATAAAAAAATGTTATTAGAAGTGTTATTTAATAACCAAGATTTAAAAAACTTTCTTAAGGATGAAAAAGTTAAATTGCACTTAGAAGACGATTTAAAAAAATTAGTCACTTTCCTAAATAACTACGACAAAATTCAATAATAAAATTAAGAAGCCCGGGACTTTCCCGGGCCTTATAAGTCGGTGGAACTCTCATCCACATACTAACGTACCCGGCGTGGCGACTCTTTTTCTTCAATACGTTTATGTTGTAAATATAAGCTAACTAAAATTGTTATTACTACTATTACACTTACATTTATGTTAAATAATTGTTTAGTGTTATTAAAACGATAAAGTGAATATTGTCCCTTTTTCTTTATTAGATTGAACATCAATACCTCCATTGTGTAAAACCATTACTTGTCGTGCAAAAGATAAACCAATTCCGGAACCGTCCTCATAAGTTGAAAAAAAAGGAACAAATATTTTATCTAAAATTTCAGTATTTATTCCTTTACCATTATCACAAACTTTGATATAAACTTTCTTATTTTCTAAAAAAGCTGACTCTATTTCCAGAATTTTATTATTTTTTTTATCAAGTGCCTTTATAGAGTTTAGTATCAAATTAACAATAACCTGAGTAATCAACTTTTCATCTGCTATAACTGAAATATTTTCAGGATTAATTTTAATTTTTGTATTAATATTATGCTTTTCGAACTCTTTACTCATCAATTGAACTATATTCTCGAGAAGGTTTTTAATCTGGACACGCTCGTAAACAGGCTTCTGAATTTGAGTAAGGTTTTTATATGATTCAACGAAATCCAATAGACCTTTACTCCTTTTTTCAATTGCATTTAATCCTTTTATCAAGCTTTCATCATTATGTTCATTTTTAACATTGGATTCTAAAACCTTTTTCATGCTGTAAGTTAGTGATTTAATAGGAGTTACAGAATTCATAATTTCATGAGTTAAAACCTTGATTAGTTTTTGCCAACCTTCCAGTTCACTTTGTTCAAGTTGAGTTTTAATGTCTTGTAAACTAACTAATTTAATTTGTTTTTCTCCAATTTTTAAATTCGTTGATTTTGCCAAAATATGCAATTGGTCAATGGTTGTATTTAACTTAATAATTTTGCTTTGACCTGGTAATAAACCTTTTAACTCCTCACCTATTTGTCCAATTTCTGTATTTAAGTTATCAATATGATTCAGTTTTCTAACGCCTAAAATAGATTTAGCGGCTGCGTTCATAATCTCTACATTTCCAACTTCATTAAAGCTTATTATTCCGACATCAATATTTTCTAGAGTATATTGAAAATATTGATAATGGGATTCCTTTGCTAACCATGCTTCCTTTAACTGATTTGTTATTTTATTATATGTTATATTTAACTGATCAAAAGACAAGCCCGAAGAATCTTTTACAGCAACATTCTCAACATATTTAATAGCATCTAAAAATTTTAAAAGATCTCGATTCGTTTTATTCAGGTAACTAAGGAGAAAGAGAAAAAAAACTATAAAAAGTACGCCTATTACAAGCTTTGTAATAATTAACTGACTTGAACTAAAAGACCAAAAAAATCCAAATCCTAACAAAGAAAGAACAACTAAGTATAAAAATAGCTTAATAATATATTTACCCGAGCCCATACTTTTTGATTTTATTGTAAAGTGTTTTCCTGGAAACTCCCAATTCCTTTGCCGCAATTGTATAGTTTCCTTTGGATTTTTCTATAGCCCTCAAAATAAGTTGTTTTTCATTTTCTGATAAATCAAGAGATTCTTCTTTAGTAAACCTGGATTCAAATATTTCGTTAATTCCGAAATCATTCTCTGTTAGTTGATCATTTTCACTCATTATAACAGCTTTTTCAGTTAAATGTTCCAATTCACGAATATTTCCCGGCCAGTTGTATTCTTCTAATTTTTCAAGTGCTGATTTTTCAATTTTATAAGCTATTTTACTATATTTTTTTTCATATTTAGCTTTAAAAAAGTCAATTAATATTTGAATATCACCTTTACGATCTCGTAGTGGAGGTAAGTTTATTTGTATTGTATTTATCCTGTACAATAAATCTTCACGAAAACTTCCACCTATTACCATCTCCTGCAAAGACTTATTGGTCGCACAAATCAATCTAACATCAATAGGTATTTTATAATTCGCTCCAAGTCTATTAATTTCTCTATTTTGTAAAACAGCTAATAGCTTAGATTGTGATGATAGGGAAAGATTGCCAATTTCGTCTAAGAAAAGTGTACCCCCGGAGGCTATTTCAATTCTTCCCGGCTTATCAACCTTTGCATCTGTAAATGCACCTTTTATATAACCAAATAATTCACTTTCAAAAAGAGTATCAGGCAATGCAGAAACATCCACATGAACAAAAACTTCATTTGCTCTATTAGATTTTCTATGAATTTCACGTGCTATTAATTCTTTTCCGGTTCCATTTTCACCTAAAATTAAAACATTAGCTTCTGTTTTTGCCACTTTATTAACGGTCTTAAAAACCCCTTCCATAGCCTTTGACTTACCAATAATGTCTGGAAATTGGCTAAAAATATCGCCTATCAAGTGTTTTTGTTTCTCACGTAGATTATTTATTTCCTTATTTGAGTTTTTTATTTTAAAGACATTCCGAATAGTAGTAATAAACTTTTCATCATCCCAGGGTTTTTGAATAAAATCCGTGGCTCCTTCACGCATTGCTTTTACCACTAACTCCATATCTCCATAAGCTGTTATAAATACAATAGCTGCTTCCGGATCATGTTTAAGAATTTCATTCATCCAATAAATACCTTCATTACCAGTGCTAATTCCTGCTTTGAAGTTCATATCTAAAATAACAACATCAAATAACTCCTTTATTAAAGTAGTATTTAGATTATTTGGGTCCTTAAGAGTCACAATCTTCTCAAAATAATTAAATAAAAGCATTTCAACTGCTATAAGTATTTCCTCATTATCATCAACAACCAATACTTTGCCTTGCTTTTTCATCTGTTTATTTTCAATTTTCGTTGTTCAAAAGAAGTTCGCATAATAAAGATAATCATCCATAACACACCAATGCTGATCATTGCTCTGTTCATACGATCAAATCTACAAAATATTGTGTAAAATTTACACATAATTTGGTAATTTTTACTCACTTCTAATTATATAATAGATTTCATAGCACTGATTATCTATCATTTACATCTTTGGCATAAGCCTTGGCATAATTTATACACCAAATATTTGAATATTAATTAATACATTTAACATATCATGATTAGAAATTACTTTATCGTTGCATTTCGGAACCTGATTCGACAAAAAGGTTATTTTCTAATAAACCTTTTAGGGCTTACTATAGGATTAACAGCGTGTCTTTTAATTACTTTCTATGTAATTGACGAGTTAAGTTATGATAAGTTCCATGAAAAAGGAGATAGGATTTACCGAGTTGGTTATCAGTACACTGCTCCAAGTGGCGAAGTATTTAAAGCAGTAGGTAGCGAATATAGGTTAAAAGAACCATTTGAAAGTTTTTTTACTCAAATTGAGAGTTTTGTAAGAATTGGCAGGCCAAGGTCATATAAAATCAGGAATGGAGAAATAGAATTTGTTGAACGAGATGTTTCTTTAGTTGAAAAGAACTTTTTTGAAGTATTTACTTATGATTGGTTAATAGGTGATCAAGCTACGGCACTTCAGGAACCCTTTACTGCTGTTATTACTGAAAGTATATCCAAAAAATACTTTGGTGATTCAATACCTATTGGAAAAAACCTGGAACTGGTTACTTCAATGGGAAATGTAGATTTAAGAATTACTGGGCTAATAAAAGATATGCCAAGAAATTCCCATTTTAACTTGAATATTATGGCTTCAATGGAATCGGCGCCACATGTTTATAATGATATGATGTTAAATAACTGGGGTGAAATAACAAATTACAGTTACATCCTTTTACCTGAAAAAGTATCCATTGAATCATTGAAAAATATGGCTCAAGAATTTATGAAGCAAACATTTGGAGAAAATGAAAGAGGTGGTTCTGAATTATTATTCCAACCTCTATTGGATATCCATTTACATTCTAATACAAGGTTTGAAATTAAAACAAATGGTAGCATGAAGAATGTTATTATATTCTCAATTATAGCATTGTTCATTCTTTTAATAGCAACAATAAATTATATGAATCTGGCAACTGCAAGGTCTGCAAAAAGATCGTTGGAAGTGGGTATGCGTAAAGTTTTGGGCGCCAAAAAAAGCAACTTGATAACTCAGTTTCTTGGGGAAGCCATATTAATTAGCTTTATTGCTACCTGGCTCTCAATTGCCCTTTCTGATATGTTAATGCCATATTTTAACCAAATTGCAAAAAAGGAAATTGATATAAATTGGATGAATAACTTATGGATTATTCTTTTAACATTTGTGTTTTCTATAATTATTGGAATTCTATCTGGAAGTTATCCTGCGTTCTTTTTAAGTTCTTTTAAACCTTTAAAAGTATTAAAAGAAAAAACTAAAGTTTCTTCTTCAAATTCCATTTTAAGGAAAGGGCTAATAATATCTCAATTTTCAATCTCTTCCGTATTAATAATTTGTACTTTAATAGTTTTCGTACAATGGAAATACATGCAAAACAAACCATTAGGAATTGACCCAACAAATGTTGTTAACCTGGTTACTCCCGGGGTGGACGAATATAAAGTTTTTAAACAAGAGTTACTTAAGAACCCTAACATATTAAATGTAACAGCTTCAAATAAAAAACCTACAGCCAGGTTAAGCAGTAACTTATCTTATGAAGCTGAAAATGTTGATAGTGAAAATAAGTCGATAAAAATAGTCACGGTTGATTATGATTTTTTTGAAACTATGAATAATAAAATAGTACAAGGAAGAAGCTTTTCGAGAGATTTTATAGCTGATGAGAACTCTACCTTCATAATTAATGAAGCTGCCCTAAAAGAATTTGGCTGGGAAAATGCCATTGGCAAATCATTTGAAACATTTACATTAGATCCAGAAATTAGCAACTGGAAAAAAAGAAAGGGAATTGTTGTTGGCGTGGCTGAAGATTTTCATTTTGAATCTGTACATAATGAAATTGTACCCGTAGTGTATTTTATTGAACCTAATTGGAGAAACTGGATGTCAATTAAAATAAGTTCTTCCAATGTTCCTGAAACCATGAAATTCATTAAACACGAATGGGACAAGCTAAAAACAGAAAACACCTATAATCTTTCATTTTATGAAGAAAATTTAGACGCCTTGTATCGAGCCGAGAAAAGGTTCTTCTTAATCTTTATCATATTTTCCGGATTAGCAATTTTCATTGCTTGTTTAGGTATATTCGGATTAGCTTCGTTTACTACTGAACAAAAAACCAAGGAAATAGGCATTAGAAAGGTTTTAGGGGCATCGGTATCCACAATCATTCAATTAATAAACAAGGAGTTCCTAAAACTGGTTGTTTTGTCTAATTTAGTTGCTTGGCCAATTGCATGGTATTTTATGAAGAATTGGCTAAATAACTTTGTTTACAGAATAGACCTTTCTATCTGGCCATTTATTGTTAGTGGAATTATAGCCATAATAATTGCCATAATTTCAGTAAGTTATCAAGCCTTGAAGGCAAGTAATACCAATCCGGTTGTTGCATTAAGATATGAATAATCTTTATTATTTCATCCATATTAACTCAACGAGGGTTTCAAAACCTCGTTGAGTTAATTCTTTGTGTTGCTATATACTGAACTCTCTATCTATTGTTTGTTCCAATGAAATAAATGTTTCCGTTTTTGCAACCCCTGGTATATTTTGCATTTTATATACCAAAACATTCATTAAGTGCTGGTTATCTACACAATATATTTTAACAAGAAGCGACCAATTTCCTGTTGTAAAATGGCATTCTACAATTTCGGGAATTTTTTCAATTTCCTTAATTACATGGTTATAAACATGTGCTTTATCAAGTAAAATACCAACAAAAGCACAGATATCAAATCCAACTGCTTTGGGTTTTACTGTAAATTTGGATCCACTTATTATTCCTGAATCCTCTAGTTTACGAATTCGTTGGTGAATGGCAGCACCTGAAATACCGCAAGCACGTGCAATTTCTAAAAAGGGTGTTCTCGCATTCTTTATCAGAAAAGATAGAATTTTCCGGTCTGTAGCATCAATTTGTACCTTCTGGCTCATATTAAATAACAATTTGTAATTATTCTACAATATTATATAATATTTTATAACTAAAGCATATATAACAATTAATTGGTTACATTTATTTTCAATGTAAAAATTGTTTCATGTTCTGTTGATTTTGTTAAAACTAAGGTACCACCCTGAACATTAGCCAATTGTCTTGATAAACTAAGTCCAATCCCGGTACCTTGTTTATAGGTGGTATAAAAAGGAACAAAAATCTTATCCTGAATACTACGAGGAATACCTTTCCCATTATCAATAATATTTATATAAACATTAGTATTATCCTTCCATGATGATATATTTATTAGTGGCTTTGAGGTATCCTTCAGAGCTTCAAAAGAGTTTTTAATTAAGTTAATCAGTATTTGCTCAGTCATTCCTCTATCTACATATGCTTCCATACTGTATAATGTTTTATTCGCTAACTCTATTCCTTTCTTTTTTGCTTCTTCTTTTAATAATAAGATAATATTATTAATTAATTGATTAATGTTTACATTTTTAAATTCGGGATGAGGAATTAAAGTAAGATTTCTAAAATGCTTAACAAAATGAAGCATTCCATCACTTCTTTCTTTTATAATTTTAATCCCTTTTACTGCATCACCTAAAATTTCCGGTTTAATTAATTCAACGCTAACAGGCTCTTTACTTTTATCTGACAGCAATTCTAAAATTGTTGATATCGAAGAATTAATTGGTCCAACAGAATTCATTAATTCATGTGTAAGAACTCGTATTAATTTCTGCCAACCTTCCATCTCTATCTTGTCTAATTCTCCTCTGATATTTTGAAAGGAAACAATCTTTATTTCTTCATCCGGGAATTTTAAAAATGCAGCTCTTAATGATAAATGTTGCAAATAACTATCATGATAAAAACTTAGCATTTTTGATTCTTCAGGTTTAATCTTTTCTAAAGTATTTGCAAATGAAGAATCTATTTTATGAATATCAACAATATTATTTACGTTTCCTTTGCCTAAAATTTTTCTTGCTGCAGAGTTTTTCAGGGTGATTTTTCCCTTATTATCAATTGTAATAATTCCAATGTTGATATGTTCAAAAAGCGTTGTGAGATAAACGTTTTTTTGTAAGCTATCTACCCTTAGTTCCTGAACATGTTTAATTAATTTGTCGAATTTATTATAAATGTTACTAAGTTCAGAGTTATCGTTTTTCTTAGAAAAATTAATTGTAGTTTCTGTGCTTTCTACAGAATCAAATAAATACTCCAACTCACGATTTAAAGTGTTCTGGCTACGAACAAAGAGAAAGACCTGAATGAAAAGCAGAAGCGAAAGGTTTATGATAAAAAACCAATCAGGACGAGGTATTGAAACAAATGCAATAATTAAACATGTTATTAATATACCAATGATACGAACCCAGATTTTAATATAATGTTTTTTTAAAATCATTAAATCAAGAATTATTTGAATAGTTAAATACCATACTCTTTCATTTTTCGATATAATGTTTGTCTTACTATTCCAAGTTCTTTTGAAACTGCTGATAAATTTCCTTTATTTCTTTTAATCGCACTTTTTATTATAATTTTTTCTACCTCACTTAACCTTAAAGGCCTGTCAATTAAATTATCAGTACTACTGGATTTCTGAATTATTAAATCATTTGGTGGGATTATATTCTCTTCGCACATTATTACGGCGCGTTCCACAGCATGGCTAAGTTCCCTAATATTGCCAGGCCAATGATATTCCATAAGTCTTTCAATTGTGCTCCTGCTAAAAGATAAGTTTTTCTTTCCATATTTTTCCGAATACCTATTTAGATAATAATTAGCAATTAAAACAATATCATCGTCCCTTGAACGAAGAGGTGGCAATTCGATCTGAATCGTATTTATCCGATAAAGTAAATCTTCCCGAAACATTTTATTTGCTACCATTTCATTCAAATTCCGATTAGTTGCGCAAATAAGTCTTATATCTATCTGTATTGGTTTCGACCCTCCAACCGGCACTAATTCACGGTTTTGAATAACCGTAAGTAATTTGGCTTGCATGGTTTGCGATAAATTACCGATTTCGTCAAGAAAGAGAGTCCCCCCGTTTGCTAGTATAATTCTTCCAGATCTGTCTTCTTTTGCATCAGTAAAAGCACCTTTTTTATATCCAAAAAGTTCACTTTCAAAGATCGATTCAGTAATTGTACCCATGTCAATTGACATGAAAATACCATTTTTACGTTTAGATTGCTTATGGATTTTACGTGCTACCAGCTCTTTTCCTGTACCATTCTCTCCGAGTATAAGAACATTAGCATCAGTTGGTGCAACTTTTTCAATTGTTCTAAAAACCTCTTGCATTGAAGATGAATGACCGAGTATATCGTGAGTTTTTTTATTGAAGTTTTGTTTTAACTGCTCCTGCTGTGATTCAAGTAATGAAACTTTTTGCCTTGTTTTACTCAAATCTAAACAATTTATAATAGTTGCGTACAGTTTCTCATTATCCCATGGTTTTAAAATGAAATCTGAAGCACCCAATTTTAATGTTTCAACTGCCAGTTCAACATCCCCATATGCTGTAATCATTATAACTACTTGATTTGAATTTAATTTTTTAATTTCTTTTAACCACAATAAACCTTCTTGTCCTAAATTATCAGCATATTCAAAATTCATATCAAGTAATACAATATCAATTTGTTCTTTTTGAAGTAATTGAATAATACGGCTTGGATCATTTATAGATATTACTTTTCTTACTTTATACTTTAAAAAAAGAGTTAAAGAATCAATAACACTGGGATTATCATCAACAATTAATATGGTTCCGTCAATCATATTTTTCTTATAATATGATCAAATGTAGGTAGAAAAAAATAACCGACAAACAAATTGTATGATTTTTAGACACATGCTGGATGATTTTTTTACACATTTTTAGAGGTGAAATTATAGAATTTATGTATATAATTCTGATTTTTTGATCTTTACAACCATTGGCACATAAGTTGAAAATTATTGTAAAAATTAATACCAATCTAATTACGAGAAATTATGTTTATAAATTATATTATTACAGCATGGAGAAGTTTAATTAAAAACAGGGCTGTATCCATTATCAATATAGGAGGTTTAACTATTGGATTAGCTTCAGCTGTTCTGGCTATTTTATTTGCCCAGCATGAGCTAACCTACGAAGAAATGCATGAAAATGCAGATAGAACATACCGCGTATATATAAAAGGCGACTTTGAGCAATTCAACTGGATTCCCTACAGTTATGGACCTGATGGACCAACTCTAAAAAATATGTTCCCTGAAATTGAAATGTATACTAGATTACAAGAATATTCAGATATTCCTGTAAGAGTTGGCGAGAATATTTTTTATGAAAACTACGTATTTTTAGCTGATTCCAATATATTTAACATTCTAACCTTCTCTTTTATTAATGGTTCTCCTTCAAATGATCTAAACACAGTCGTTATTTCTGAAAGAGTAGCAAAAAGATACTTTGGAGATACAATTCCTATTGGCAATTCAATGACTATAACTTTTCGAGGTCAAAAAAATGAATATGTTATAACAGGCATATTCAAAGAATTTACATCAAATACACATCTAGGGATAGACATAATCTTACCATTTGATATAATACGCAGGTACGAATGGATTAAACCGGAGGAATATCAAGGGTCTTCATATTTAACCTATTTATTGCTTAATGAAGGTGTTGATTATAAACAATTAAATCAGAAGATTGAGTCAACATATAAAATTCCAAGTGAGATTGATGATGTAAACGCTTTTTTAATGCCCTTAAAAGAAATACATATGCACGGGACATTTGGAAATAATAAAGGAAAACTTATTGTTTTTCTAGTAGGAGGTTTATTTGTATTAATTATTACATGTATTAATTACGTTAATCTTACTAATATTCTATTCTCAACCAGGAACAAAGAGATAGGTATTCGAAAGGTAGTTGGAGCAAGACAAAAAAATATTATTTTTCAATTTCTTACTGACACTATTCTTACAACTATTATAGCTTTTAATTTTGCATTAATTATTATTAAGTTAATACTTCCATGGTTTAATTCATTAATGGATACCAATATTCAATTAGTGTCAAATACAAGTACAATGGTTCTTTTAGTATTAATATTTATAGTAACCATTTTATTTTCTGGTGTATATCCTGCATTACGTTATTCCTTCTTAAAACCTGTATCATTGATGAAAACCACCACAAATATATTGGGAGGTAAAGGACGTTCCAGATTTATTCTAACAACGTTCCAATTTTTTCTTGCCATAATTTTTATTCAGATCATACTTGCAATGAATAAACATGGAAATTTCTTAAATAGCAACGATTTTAAGTTATACAATTCTGATGATGTAATCTGTATTTCAGGAAAACCCTGGGGAGATCTAACTAAAATTAAAGACGAACTACTAAAAAGTCCTGCTATTGAATATGTTTCATGGGGATCAACTATACCTGAATATGGATTAAGCTTATCTTCTGATTGGAAAGATAAAGATAATAAAACACTTGCATCAATTTACAGATTTGAAAAAGATTATCTTAATGTATTTAAAATCAAGATGCTTGAAGGTCGCTTTTTTTCCGATGAGTTCCCTTCAGATCCTGAAAACGCCGTTGTAATTAATAAATTAGCAGCCAATACTCTTGATTATGAGAATCCGGTGGGAAAAACTGTTTTGATTGGGGAAAAACAGTATAATATTATTGGTATTATTGATAAATACAGAGCTATACCTCCAATTTTTGACCATGTTCCTTTACTAATAAGAACTGGTTCAAAAACTTCTAATTATCTAATTATAAGAATTAATCCAAAAAATCGTAAAATAGCATATCAATACATTACAAAAACTCTCCAAAGCTTTAACGCTGATATTCCAGTTGAATTAAAATATCACAATGATTTATTATACAGCACTACTGAGGCAAAATCATTTATTTCTTCAACTCAATTATTAAGCCTTTTCTTTTACTTGACTATTATAACTTCTCTTGTTGGTTTGTTCGGACTTTCGTTGTTCATAGCTAAACGTAACAACAGAGTAATTAGTATTCGAAAGGTTTTTGGTGCTTCAATATCAAATATAATGTTAAGGCTTTCTAAAGGAATAATTATTCAGGTTTTAATTGCCTTTATATTAGCTACTCCTGTTTCAATGATGGCAATGACAGGCTATCTTTCTGTTTTCCCAGCAGAATTTAATCTTGGATTACTTACATTTATTATTGGAGGTATAATAGCTATGATTTTAGTACTCTTAACTGTTGGGTGGCAGACATGGCGGGCTGCTAATGCTAATCCAGCTGAAGCTTTACGAGTTGAATAATATAAAACTAATAATATTTTTCAAAAAAAGCGGTCCAATAAAGACCGCTTTTCATATATAGGATTTGTTTATTAGGCTTTTTGCATTTCCTGAACTATTTCTGTACCTCTGTTTACAGCTTTTTCATTAACAGGAATTAAATGGTGGTATCGCTCTGGTAATGATTTTTTCAAACCAGCAATCACATTTTCCATTTTAACAATTGGTTTAATCTTTAAGAATCCTCCTAAAACAATCATGTTGAAAGTCTTAGTGGTCTCCATTTTTGCGGCTTCAGCAGCAGCATCAACACGGTAAATGCTGATATCTTTTCTCTCTGGGTGGCGTGTAATACCATTGCCATCGTAAATTAACGTACCTCCTGGCTTAACCATACTTTCAAATTTATCCATTGATTGTTGGTTAAGAATAATAGCTGTATCATATTCACTAATGATTGGTGAACTAATTCTTTCGTCACTTATAATAACAGTAACATTAGCAGTACCACCTCTCATTTCCGGTCCGTAAGAAGGCATCCAGGTTACTTCTTGTCCTTGAACAATACCAGAGTAACACATAATCTTACCCATTGAAAGAACTCCCTGTCCACCAAATCCGGCTATAATTATTTCTTCTGTCATTTTTCTTAATTTTTTAATTTAAAAAATTATCCCAATAGCTCCCGATAATTGTCGGGACGGGAAGGTTTATTCCTCAGGAACTTTTATGTCACCCAATGGATAAAATGGGAACATGTTGTCTACCATCCATTGATTAGCTTGAACAGGAGTCATTTTCCAACCTGAGTTACAATTCGATACTATCTCAACAAAAGAAAGTCCTTTTTGCAGTTTTTGGTTTTCGAATGCTTTCTTAAGTGCCTTTTTCGCTTTACGTGCAGCAGCAGGTGTATGAACGGCCTGGCGAGTTACATAATATGTTCCTGGTAATTCTGCTACTAATTCAGTAATTTTCATTGGTGCACCCATTGAGTGAACTTCCCTCCCATAAGGTGAAGTAGAAGATTTCATTCCTGGTAAAGTAGTTGGAGCCATTTGTCCACCTGTCATACCATATATACCATTATTTACGAAAATTATTGTAATATTTTCACCTCTGTTACATGCGTGAATAGTTTCAGCCGTACCAATAGCAGCTAAATCGCCATCACCTTGGTAAGTAAAAACATAATTTTCAGGAAATAATCTTTTAATTGCAGTTGCCAAAGCAGGAGCTCTACCGTGCGCAGCTTGTTGCATGTCAATATCCATAAACTCGTAAGCAAGTACAGAACAACCTACAGGAGCTACACCAACTGTTTTATCCTGTGCTTCAAGTTCTTCAACTACCTCCATAACTAGGCGGTGCACAGTACCATGACCACAACCAGGACAATAACTTAATGGTTTTTCAGTTAAAAGATCTGTCTTTTTATACACTAAGTTCTCTTCCTTAACTATATCTTTATTTATAACATTTTCAGCCATTTTTTATCCTCCTATAAAAATTTTTGTTCTAATGCTTCAACCACTTCTTCAGGAGATGGAATAATTCCGCCCATCCTACCGAAGTGTTCAACAGGAATATTGCATTCAACTGCTAGTTTAATATCCTCAATCATTTGTCCTGCACTCATTTCCACAGAAAGGATACCTTTAACTTGCTTGCTTAACTCAAGTAATCTTTTACTTGGGAAAGGGAATAATGTAATTGGACGTAATAAACCAACTTTTAATCCTTTGGCTCTTGCTAATTGAACAGATTTTTGGCAAATACGAGAACTTGTTCCATACGCTACAAAAATATATTCAGCATCTTCGGTTTGAATTTCTTCAAAACGAACTTCTTTCTCTTCTATTTCTTTATATTTTGCTTGAAGGTGATGATTAAAATCTTCTTGTTGCTGCGGATCAAGGTCCAGGGAAGTTATAATATTTCTCTCTCTGTTAGCATCTTTACCTGTAGTTGCCCAAGGGCATCTTTCCTTAACCTGCTCATTACTTAACCTTTGCTTTTGTTCTCCAACTTCAACTTTTTCCATCATCTGGCCAATAGCACCATCGGATAATACCATAACCGGAGTTCTGTATTTAAATGCTAAATCAAAACCTGTTTCTACGAAATCGTACATTTCCTGAACAGAGAAAGGTGCTAACACAATCATTCTGTAATCGCCATGTCCGCCACCTTTAACAGATTGAAAATAGTCGGACTGAGCTGGCTGTATAGTACCTAAACCAGGCCCTCCTCTAACTACATTTAATATTAAACAAGGAAGTTCTGCTCCCGCAATATATGTGATACCTTCTTGCTTTAATGAAATACCAGGGCTCGAAGATGAAGTCATAATCATTTTACCAGCACCAGCACCACCATAAACCATATTAATAGCAGCAACTTCACTTTCTGCTTGAAGAACAACCATTCCTGTTCTTTCTTCAGGTTTTTGTAGCATAAGGTATTCAAGAACTTCTGATTGCGGAGTAATTGGATAACCAAAATACCCATCGACACCTGCACGAATAGCTGCTTCTGCTATCGCTTCGTTGCCTTTCATTAATCTTAATTCTTTCATTATTTATAGTTCTTTTAAAAATTTAATACTATTTGTTTACTTTTTTTCTGTAAACTGTAATAACACCGTCCGGGCAAACTATTGCACAATTGGCACAACCAGTACAATTATCAGGATTTTCCATATATGCATAATGATAGCCTTTACCATTTACATCTTCGGCTAACCGGATAACATCTGTCGGACATGAAGGCACACAAACTTCGCAGCCTTTACATTTTTCGATGTCAACAATTATTGACCCTTTTACTTTTGCCATTATATTAAAATTTAGTTTTTATTGTAGTTTTTGAACGCCACCAAAGATAACATTTTTAAGCCAGTTTTCTTGTCCAAAAATCTTTAGGAACGCCTGTTATTCAACAGTTTTATTCATTATTAACTTAAGTTTAACAAACTAACTATGATGTTCGTTAAATTCTTTTAATCTTTGCTCCAAATCTTCAAATTGGCTCCTATGAATTTGCGAAACACAAGCCCTCAAGCCTTCATGTCTTTCACTTCCGGTTGTAGATAAGGATATAGCACTAATTCCATAATATAGTAATTCCTCTAACAAGTCTACTCCATCCATTCCAGGGTATGAAAAAGTGAAATAGAATCCATCAGCTAATGGTTCATCTTCATCCATATCGTAAACAATCCGAAAACCATTATCTGTGAACATTTTCTTCATGATCTTGGCTCTTTCGCCATATTCCTTAACATCTTCAACAAAATTGAAATCTCCATCATTTGCAGCTTTTAACATAGCAGCTAAACCATATTGTGCAGAATGGCTAGTTCCTGATGATAATGAATAAATGGCTCCATAAACCATTGAATAACCAAATTCATCTGTTTTATAAAACCTTTTTAAATCAGGGAATCTTTTGTTAAACAATCCGTTTGAAATGGCCATCATACCAATTCTTTGTCCTGCGTAACTAAACGATTTAGAGCTGGAAATCAATAATATAAAATTATCTGTATATTTTGCAACTGATGGTTGATATGGTGCCTCTCCGGGTTTTGATAAATCCTTACGGAAATCCATTGCGAAGTATGCTAAATCTTCCATAATGATTATATCATACTTTGTCGCTAATTCACCAATTATTTGCAATTCTTTTTCCGTAAAACAAATCCAAGATGGATTATTGGGGTTTGAATATAATATTGTTGAAATGTTTCCTTTTTCAAGATATTCCTCTAGCTTTGCTTTTAATTTATCTCCACGATAATTGTAAACATCGAAAGTTTCATATTTTAAACCGAGTACCTTGTGCTGCATTTTTTGCACAGGAAATCCTGGATCGATAAATAAAGTTGTATCCTTATTAACATCTCTTCTACAAGCCACCAAAAAAGAAGCAAAAGCTCCTTGCATGGATCCTACTGTTGGCAAGCAATTTTTTTCATCAATATCAATATTGATAAAATTCTTTATAAATCGAGATATTTCTTTTTTCAAAATATCAACGCCTTCAATCATCGGGTATTTTGAAGCTACACCGTTTTTTAAGGCTTCAATTTCACCCTCAATACCTACTTGTGCTGGTGGTAATCCTGGTACTCCCATTTCCATTCGTACATACTTCTCTCCAGTTTCATTCTCGATTTCATTTACTAAGCGAACAATCTCACGAATAGAAGCCATTCCCACTTTCTCTAATCCACTTTCTCGTAATTTTTTTTGTACAACACAAGCGTCAATCGGTGTTTTCTTTATCGTTGTATCATTCATATTAAAACGGTTTAAGGGGTGATTTAATGTTTTATTTGAATTCTCCTTTTATTTTGTCAATCCAATTATTAACTCTTTCATCAGTTAATTCCGGCTCAAAATCTTCATTTACTGGTAAACCAATAAACTTTCCATCTATTAAAGCCTTAGATTCTCTAAAATCATAACCCTGTGTATCAACTTTACCAATAACATTTGCACCTTTTGGTAGTATTTTTTCTGCTACGATTCCAAGTGCATCTACAAAATGAAGGTCATAAGTAATTTGATCTCCTAAACCAAACATTGCAATTACTTTATTAGAGTAATCAACTTTGGCAACTTCAGGTAAAAACACATCCCAATCATTTGCAGGCTTATCAGCATCCCAGGTTTCCTTACCAATTGTTGATATTCCATATATAACATTTTCATATTTTTCAACATCCGAAGCATTTGCTTCCTTCGCCGGAATTAAATCGACATTTTCTGTACCTAAAGCGCTTGCTACTTTCTTTGCTACTCTTTCAGTTGAACCCCCCAAAGGGCCATAAAATAATCCTATTTTTTTCATCTTATCTAGTTTTTATTTTTTCGTTAATTACAAATATAAGTATAGTTTAGGGTAACTAAAATTTATTTCTTTTTCGTTGCATTGTATGCCAAACTTAATAGTGGGTTTGCAACTAAAGACACGATCATACCTACCGTGCCTGCTTGTGGCGATGGCATTCCTGTGACATATAATAAAATACAAGAAGCTAATCCAATAAATGCTGAACTTAATCCGCCAAATTGATTGCTCCATTTTGTAAATAGTCCCCAAATAAATGGACCTAAAAAGAATGAACCAATTGCTCCCCATGAAATTCCTAAAATGGCAACTATAGAGTCCGGTTTTATTAACGCAATTATTACTGAAATTAATACAAATGCCACGCTGCCAAACCTCATTAATGATGTTAAGCCTTTATCACTCACATTTTTATTTACAAATCCTGCGTAGAAATCTTTAACAACAGAAGAGCTTGAGATCAAAACCAAAGCTGCTAATGTTGACATAGATGCTGATAAAATTAAGATTAGAATAATAATGGTCAATGATTCGGGAACTACATAATTCAATAACTCTGGCATCAAAGCATCCGGATCTAACGTACCTTCAACACCATTTGGAAATGATAATGGTGCATTTGTTGGATTTAAAAATACTCTGGTTGTCGAGCCTATAAAATATGCAATACAACCAATCAATAATGCGAAAAAAGTAGATGCAACCATTCCAACTTTGATGGATTTTTTATCTTTAATTGCATAGAACTTCTGCACAAGTTGTGGCATTGCAAAAGGTGCAACACTGGTTAAAAATATTAACGAGAAAAGTGGCCACCAACCAGGAGGGCCAACTACCTTTGTTAACTTTGGATCAATATTGGATAATATTTCCGTTATCGAAACCATTCCTCCACCTTTATTCACCGTAAATAAAACAAGGACTATAACACTAGCTGTCATGATCATTCCAAAAATTGTATCAATCATGGTCATGGATTTATAACCGCCTAATGATAAATAAAGTGAAGTAAAAGCACCCATCGCAACAACAATATGCCAATACTCGATTTCTGGAAATGAAGCTTCAAAAAGCTTCGATAATCCAATAAATACTGCTGCCGAATAAGGAACTAAGAAAATAAATATTGCAATAGATGAAGCTAACTTAAAAAAGCTATTTTTATATCTTTTCTCAAGAAATTCGCTTAAAGTTGAAACACCATATTCGGTAGACATTTTCTTTATTTTCCAGCCTAGAATTGCCCATACTCCTAAAACTCCTATCAAGGCGTTAAATACACCAATCCAGATGCCAGAAAATCCAAATCCCCATCCTACTTTTCCTGCAAACCCAATAAATACAACCGCTGAAAAATATGCTGTTCCATAAGAAAATGCAGTCATCCAAGGACCAACGTTTCCACCACCTAAAAAGAAATCAGAAAATGATTTTGTTTTACGCATTCCTAAAATGCCAACCACAATAATCATTAATGCATATGCTGCTAAAACTATTACTTTAACCGCCATTTTTAATATTTTTAAAAGAAGTGGAATACAGTAAACATTAACCTTGTATTCGATACTTCATGTGATTTTGTAAATTCTCCGTATTTGTTTGCAACATCACCATATGCTGCTACTGTATATTCTAACTCAACCGCTAACATAAAATTATTGATCTTATGAGATACCGTTGGTGCAATTCTATAAAAATAATCTACATTTAAGGCCATTCCATAAGCATCTCCTATTATTGGATCATCTGCCCCTAAATTTTTTGTATAGCCACCAAACAATGCAAACTTTGTTTGTTCACCATAGATTATATTTGCCCAGGAATAGAAATGGTTATATGGGGTATATTTTTCTCGCCCTGTAATACTATCCAAGCTACTAACACCGTAACCTCCAGGCATAACGCTTTCCGAAAGGTTTTGCCCATAGATAGCTTTTGCTTTAACTTCCCATTTAGGATTTTTATATTTAAAATATCCCATATACGAAATTGAATTTAATTTCTCATTGGTTACGAATAAGGAATCGTAAGTTGGATCAACATTAACTAACGATTCTGTTTCTAACCTGGGCATTATTGATTTATAATCAACGGCTGCGCCAAATAAGAAATTACCTGGCTTATATTGAAGTTGCAAATGTAAATTAGGAATATTTGCATTTTTAATATACTGAGCAGATTTTCCATCCGGACCTGAACTTACATAATCACTTTGAGATATCGCAGCACCAATTACCTTAAATTTTCCTAATTCATGAGAAACCTGTAACATTGGGCTTCGGTTAAAAGGTTGAAAAGGAATACCTGTGTTTAAAGACATAACCGAAGGAAAAACCTCCTTTACAAACATTGGGTGCCATTCGCGTCCTAATAAAACCTCAGTTTTTTCCCAATTTAATCTAGAATACGCATGGCGTAATCGAACCCTGCTAGTATAATAATTTCCAGTGATTCCTGTCCAGTCAACCTCCACTAATCCGGTTAATTTTGCCCCGAATACGTCCGGCCCTGTTACTTTTCCTCTTACTCTTGTCGAAATATCAACGATACCAAGAGAACCATGCGCATTTATATCTTCTCCATTTTCATCTAATTCTTTATCCTTTGGGTAAAGTAATAATAAATCTTCTAATACTTCTACATTTTGGCGGGTATCAAAGAATACATCGCTTTTTATAAATCCTGAAGGTTCAAATTTTATCTTCCTTTCTACCGTTGCGGAGGGTTTTTCTTCTGTTTCTTGGGCAAACAAAAAATTAATCGAGAGTACTAATAATAAAACCAAATATCCTTTTCTCATTTTTTATTCTTTAACTTCCTCCGTTTTTATAAACCCAAAGCGTTGGAAACCTTTTAAAAGCTCTTCTTTTACTTGTGGCCATTTAAGGATTATACCTAGAATTAGCATAATTGCCAACGCTAAAAGCAGTTTCTCATTAAATCTTAAATCCTTAAATTTTTTCATCATTTATTTTTCAATTCTAATTCTGGCATCAACTGCTACTACTTTATCTGATTTTCCTAGCAAAGGATTCAAATCCATTTCGGCAATTTCAGGTGCAACCTGAACCATTGCTCCAACACGAGTTACAATTTCTGCAAACATTTCCTCGTTCACACCCTCTTGCCCACGAGCTCCTTGAATAATTCCGTAACTTTTTAATCCTTTGATCATCTTTTCTGCTTCATCCTTGGCAATTGGGGCAAGACCTGCATTCACATCTTTTAGAACTTCTATAAAAATTCCACCTAATCCACAAAGAACCATATGCCCGAATTTAGGTTCTGCTTTAGCTCCAACAAATAACTCTGTTCCTGATAACATAGGTTGCAACAAAATTGCTGTAGTATCCTTGATTTGAATCATCCTGTCAAATTCGGTCGCAACAGCTTGTTCATCTTTCACATTTAATACAACTCCACCAACATCAGATTTATGAACTGGCCCAACTACTTTCATCACAACAGGCAAACCTAGTTCTTTAGCAGCTTTAATAGCATCTTCTCGAGTTGTAACCACTGCCTCTCCTGCCCTTGATATTCCCGCAGCATCTAGCAAAGCTTGCACTTTTTCCGGAGAGATATATCCATCTTCAGTATTATCCACTATTTTTCTAATTGCAGTGCGATCAATATCTGGTAATTCGATATTTTCAGGAGCAGGTTTTTCCGCATGGTAAACCTTTGCTAAAGCATTCCCAAAAACTACTTCATCAGGAAAGTTTATTCTTCCTTTAGCTATAAATGCGTCAATCTCATCTTTTACATTAATTATAGATGGTAAAATTGGATAAATTGGCTTTTTACAGGTTTTCATTTTCTCATCCAGTAAATCGTATACATCATAAACCGGAAATAAGCCAGGGCTTCCAAAAATTACAACCATTGCATCAATGTGATCAAAATCGTTTTCACATGCATCTATAATATAACCTAATTGTTCGGTAGTTCCTGTTGCCAGAAAGTCAATTGGATTTGCAATTGATGATCCGGCATATAGTTTCTCTAATAATAATTCGGCTTTAGGGCCTTCAATCGGAGGAATTTCTAACGCATTATTTGAAAGTGCATCGGTTAACATAACTGCTGGACCACCGGCGTGTGTAATAATTGCAATATTTTTTCCTTGTAACTCAGGATACATAAAAATAGATGCAATTGTTGACAGTTCTTCGCGACTTGCACAACGAACAATACCTGCCTTTCTAAATAGTGCATCAACAGCTACATCCGAATTTGCTAAAGCTCCGGTGTGTGAAGAAGCAGCTCTGCTTCCAGCTTCTGAGCTACCTGATTTTATAGCTGCTATTTTACACCCTTTCCTTATTAAAGAAGAGGCATGCTTTAGTAATTTTTGAGGCTTGTCTATACTTTCTACATAAAGTGATTTAACCCTGGAGCTCGATTCCGGATCAAAAGTTTCATCCAAATATTCCAGAACTTCTTCAACACCTATCTGTGCACTGTTACCAACAGAAAATACACTTGAAAATTTTAACCCTTTTGGCACCGAACATTCCATAATGTATACTGCAGTTGCTCCTGAACCTGAAATAAAATCAACTCCCTGAGGATCTAATTTAGGAATTGGGGTTGTAAACACTCCGCTGTAATTCTGATTTAAAACACCTACACAATTCGGACCAATTAAGGATGCATTATTTGCATTAACAATATCAACTAATTCCTGTTCAAGTTTGGCACCTTCATCGTTTTCTTCACTAAATCCAGCTGATAAAATAATAAATGCCTTTGTATTTTTACGTTCAGCTAATACTCTTACGGTGTCCGGACAAAACTTAGCTGCAATAGCTAAAATAGCCATATCTACTTGTGGTAAATCATCCTGGTTTCTAAAACTTTTTATACCTTGTACTTTATCCTCTTTAGGATTTGTAACATATAAATCACCCTTAAAGTTACCATCAATCAGGTTTTTTAATACCTTTCCTCCCGGCTTTTGAATATTGTCTGAACCGCCTATAACTACAATACTCTTGGGATCGAGAAGCTGTTTTGTTATCATAATTACAATTTTTTACTATTTTTTTGAAAGTTGCACAAATTTAGTAAAAAAATAGCTGTATTATGGTTTCAAATTGTAAGCATATTATTGGATTTTGTTTTAATTTGAAACTAAGGACTAAGATGTACAATAAATTGCAAAACTTACATTGTTTAACATATTTTACAACATATGAAGAATCAGTAAGATTATTGCTCGTTGATAAAGGTTATCAATTACTTAATTTTAATTCCTAAAATATGTAGAAGTGCACAAGACAAAAAAGTCTTTTACAAAGTCATTATTTAATCTATATTACTCTGTTTGCTAACCAATTAATACAAGAGAACAGGATTAGGTTTACAAAAAAAGATTTTTATAACCGGAATTGCAATCTACATAGGAGGGCTTATTTTAAGTCGCCCTCCTTTTTTATTTTAATTTAATTGTCACATAAACTAAAGAATAGTTTAAATCGCTGAATTATGATTGTTAGCTATAAATAAAATAACATAAATTTAAACTCAAAATAACTATTAATTATTTAAAAATCTGACAGATATTTTTTTATGTAATAAAATAACCATTCCGTGCTTATAATACTAAAAAATTTTTAACACTAATTTAATTTTATTAATTACAGTTTTCAACTAAAACCTTTGGCACCTTCATAATTATGGCAATATGATTTTCTCCTGCACCAGAAGAGGTAATTAGAATATTATCTCCTGCTTTAATTTTATTTTTTTCAATTGCATCCAGCAAATTTACCCCTGCGCTACAATTAGCTACATTACCATACGTTTGGAATGTTTCATGAAATTTTTCACTTGGAATTCCTATTGCTTCTCGCCAAGCATTGGCTGCCCATGATACAGGTTGATGCGTTACTAAAAAGTCTATATCTTCAACCGATTTAGACGCTTTTTCTAAAGCCTGATCCACCACATATTTCAAATCTTTTTGGGCATTCATTGCTATAGTTTTTAAAGAATCGTAATTTAAAAAAGTCGTAAACTGCTGGCTATAAGATGGGCCTAATTCTAACTTCTTGAATAACAAAGGAGAACGATCTGTATAAACAACTCCATCATGCCTATCACCATGGCTATTAGAAAAAGAACTTATATAACCTTCTCCACTTTCAACGGAGCTTACTATTCCTGCCATAGCAGCATCACCTGTATCAACACTCCAATAGGTCGATTTATCGTTTACAATACTATCAATAAAGCTACTCACAATTAAAACATTTTTTTTAATTCCTGTTTTGATCAAAGCTACTGCAAGCTCACACATGGTAACGAAGGTAGAACAACAAGTATCTATAGCGTAGGCTCCTGCATTTTTTAAGCCAAGCTTATGCTGAATAAGTGAAGCATTTGCCGGAAGAGGCCTATCAGGAACTTGTGCGTGAGATAAAACAAGGTCAACATCATCTGGGTTAAGCCCCGCATTTGTTATAGCTAAAGCACCTGCAATAGTCTCTGCATCAGATGGTAACATTGGGTGAGGAATTATTGAATTTTTTAACGAAACAGGATCCGTTGGCACCCTTCTTCTTTCCTTTGTTCCCTGAAAAGGATTTGCTTGTTTTTTTTCTGGCATACTCTTGACCCACGCTTCGAACCATGGCTGGCTTTCCCATCCTTCATAATTAGTTTCAATGCTTCCAGGTAGTTTTCCCGTAGATTCAATGTCATCTATATATTCTCTGTTTAATTCCGTGTAATTTCGAAGATAATCTACTAATTTGTTTTTTTGTTTTTCAGAAAGTTTTTTAGCTGGTAAATATCCTCCCAAGCTAATTAATCCTACAGATGAATTTGTCATTGTAATTGGTTTTAAGTTTGTGATTGAAATGTAAGTAATAGTTAAAATTTCGCTAATGTAAATTTGATTATACAAGAGATTTTAGATAAATTATTTAATCTATATTTTTGATTATTGAAAAAGTATTATTAGGCCTATAAAACTTTTATTCTCTTGCGATTTTAAAGGTAAAATAATTTTCAAAATCAAACTATGTTGTAAAACTCATTAAGCTTACCTCTCGCCTTTTTTTTCTAACTTAATTGATTTACAAGGGAAAAAAAATCAGTAACAAAACAATATACTTTTTATCGTAAACCTAAAAAAATACTGGTAAAATAAATTTTCAAAACATGACATTTAGCATTAAATAAAATAATATTTTTACTAAGGTCGTTTTTAGGGCTATTTAAAATCCTAAAAATACTTCAAATTATCTTTCCAATTTACCTGAGTAAATTTACTCTGGGTATCAATTCTTGGCTAGTTGAAGAAATATTTAATAGCACCATTTGAATAAAGCTGCTCCAGCATTCCATCTCGAACCTAAATCTGAAAACATTACCAAGTCACCATAATTTATTTTACCTTTTTTAAGTGCATCATTAGTTATAATAGGAATACTGGAAGTTTCTATACATGCAGTATCTTCTAGCGTATCATGAACAAGGTCGTAATTAATACCTACATTCTGAGCCCATTTTTCATTTAATCCTAAAAACTTCTGAGCAAAAATATACCTGTTAATTTCATCCGGTTTTATTTTTAAATCTTGTAAGATTTTATGTATCGAAAAAGGAATTAGATTCTCTACATACGGTAAATCATTTTTAAAGCTATCAGGATGAATAGTAAAGTATGGCCTTATTGAATATAATTCCTCAGCCGGACTAGGAAATCCACCGGTGATTCTAACTTCCGCTGCCACTCCTTCTTTATTGTCAGACATCAGATGAAAACCCAAAAGCCCATATCCTGGTTCTGTTTCACTTAATATAAAAGCACCTGCTCCATCTCCAACTAACAAAGCTTTGCCTATTTCATTATGGGTACTTTCTAATAAAGTTTCGCCCGATACTACTAATACATTTTTATAAAACCCTGAACTAACAAACGAGGCTCCAGTCAATAAAGAATAAATCCATCCCGAAAAACCCGCATCAATATTTATTGATGTCGCATTTACTGCACCAATTTCTGTTTGGATTTCAATACAATTAGGAGGTGTAAATTTATTCATATCACGACTAACATGCGTAACAACAACCATGTCGATATCAGTCGGTAAAAGATCTGAATTTTCAATTGCATTTAATGCAGCCTTTATTGCCATTTGTGTATAGGTTTGTCCATTCGCATAATGCCTTTTTTTTATTCCCGTCACTTCATCAATAAATTTTTTCTCGGCATTTGTAAGATTTACTTTTTTAAATTCACTATTTTCCACAATCTTACCGGGCAAATAACTTCCAACAGACTTTATACCAACGGGTTTTAAAGGCTTTACAACTTTTGTATTTGATAACTGATATTTTTTTTTGTTTATCATCTTGTAAATTATTATAAACGATTAGTATTTTTTATTACATTAGCGATTCATTTTAGTATAATTTCTTACTAAAACTTAACCATACAATTTTAACCATTTTAATTAAATTTTTAAAGAACTATGAAAAATCAAATTGTATCAAATGAGTATTTTACTATTAATTATGACAGCGCTAAAAACCGTGTTTATGCAAGCTTTAATGGATTCTGGGGCACAATGCAAATCATGGATGAGTATCGCTCTTATTTAACAAAAGTATGTAATATGGTAAAAAGCAATTTTACCATGGTAGCTGACCTTAGATCTTTTAAAACGCTCCCTAATGATTTAGTTCCTAAACAGAAACAATCAATGGACGACCTCGCTAAGGCAGGAATGTCCAAAGTTGCTGTTATAGTTCCGGAAAGTGTAATTTCCGAAGTGCAGTTAAAGTCCTCAATGAATGAAACTGCTATGCCTGAAAAACAATTCTCTACAGTGGAGGGTGGAGAAGAATGGCTTGATAGTGTAAGCGCTAATTAATAAATGCAATTTAGGCTGTCTAAAGGTTAAGGGACAGCCTTTTTCTTTTTGTAGCTAACCAAAAGGCTATTAAATTGCAGTTTACACAAAATTTGATAGCCTTGGGAAATAAAATCAGGACAGCCATAGCAAACATTAGTTATCCCCAAAAAAGGTTTAGCACATTTCTCTTTAATACCTTCGGAATCTGGTAATAACCTAATACTACCAACAAATATAAACCGATTTAACATAGAGGAATAACAAAGGAAGTTTAAGTTCAAAAACTTAAGCTTTTTTGTTAACGATCAAGATTTAAAATATTTTTTGGTATAGACATTGCCAAACAAGATTTTATGTTTTATAAAATAAAAGACAAAAAAGTCTTTTATTAAACATTTATTATTCATTCTATGTTATTACATTTGTGAACCAATTAACAATACTTTTATGAGCAAAACCGTAGATGAAATCTTAAAACAACATGTGCTTTCAAAAGAGGATATAGTTAAGTTACTCCAAACTAACAAAGAAGAGCGCAATAAAATATTTACCCATGCTGCAAAAGTTAAAGCTGATTACGTTGGTAAAAAAGTATATTACCGTGGTTTGATTGAAATGTCGAATATTTGTAGTAAAAATTGCTACTATTGTGGAATTCGGTTAGATAATAAAAGTGCTGGCAGGTATGATATTTCAGATGAAGAGATTCTAAATGCTGTAAAATTTGCTTATGAAAGTAACTATGGTTCAGTTGTACTGCAAGCAGGAGAAATCTCATCACCGAAATTCACAAAACGAATTTCGAACCTTTTAAAACAAATCAAAGAATTATCGAATAATGAGCTAGGCATTACTATTTCTCTGGGTGAACAGCCAGAAGAAGTGTATCAGGAATGGTTCGAAAGTGGTGCTCACAGGTATTTACTGCGCATCGAATCTTCAAATCCCGAACTGTATTATAAATTACACCCAAAAGATAAAAAACACGATTATGAAACCAGGTTAGATTGCCTTAGGTCGTTGCAAAAAGTTGGATACCAAACAGGAACAGGCGTGATGGTTGGTTTGCCTTTTCAAACTTATGAAGACTTAGCAAATGACCTATTTTTTATGCGTGATTTTGATATCGACATGTGCGGTATGGGGCCATACTTAGAACATAAGGATACTCCGCTTTATGAATATAAAGATTTATTAATGCCAATTGAAAGCCGTTTCACACTTACACTCAAAATGATTTCTCTTTTAAGAATTATCATGAAAGATATTAATATTGCAGCAGCTACTGCTTTGCAGGCAATAGACCCTATCGGCCGGGAGAAAGCAATAAAAGTTGGTGCAAATATTATTATGCCCAACGTTACGCCTGGAATGTACCGCGACAACTACAAATTGTACGAAAATAAACCTTGTACAGATGAAGAAGCTGCAGATTGTACTAATTGTATGGAAATGAGGATTGGAATTACCGGAGATGATATAGGGTACGGAGAATGGGGCGATTCCAAACATTATGCTAAACGAATACAGCAACAACCTTAACCATTAAATAGGCCATAAATACATTTTACAAAGTTATTCTTTAGCTTTTAAAGGCTTCATAAATAGTTGCCTGTTAAAAGTTAACAGTTGATTTTATGCAATTGAACTATATTACTTATTTAATTGTTAATTGCATAAACTACAATAATTTTGAAAAGAATAATATCTCAGGTAAAAGCTTCATCAACGGAATTCACTAAAAATAGAACAGCCTTTTACGAAGTGCTTTCCAACTACAGAGAGAACTTGCAAGGCGTGATTGATAAAAGGCCAGGGCCGTCTTTAAAAAAATACCTATCCAGAGGAAAACTTCTGGCACGGGAAAGAATTAACCTTCTTGTAGACCCTAATACTCCATTTTTAGAATTATCTCCACTGGCTGCTTTTGATATGTATGGCGGCCAATTCCCTTCGGCAGGTATCATAACGGGGATAGGCGTAATTCATGGGAATGAAGTAGTAATTATTGCTAATGATGCTACCGTAAAAGGTGGTACATACATTAAAGAATCGATAAAGAAACATATTAGGGCACAAGAGATTGCTTTGGAAAACCGGCTACCCTGTATCTATTTGGTTGATTCGGGAGGAGTATTTTTACCGGAGCAAGCAAACGTTTTTCCGGATAAGCTCGGCTATGGGCGTTTTTTTTATAATCAGGCCAGGCTGTCAGCTTTAAAAATACCACAAATTGCTATGGTAATGGGTTCATGCACAGCGGGTGGCGCATATGTCCCGGCTATGTGCGACGAAACCATTATTGTCCGGGGACAAGGAACAATCTTTATCGGAGGCCCACCTTTGGTAAAAGCAGCCACAGGAGAAGAAGTAACATCGGAAGAGTTAGGCGGGGCATATGTACATACACATAAATCAGGGGTAGCAGACCATCTGGCTGAAAATGGGCAACATGCTATTCAAATATGCCGAAGTATTTTCGAAAGCTATAACCCGGAGGAAAAGCAAAAATTAAAAATACACCCGATAGAAGAGCCATATTACAGCCCTGAAGAATTGTATGGCCTTGCCCCTGTTGATTTCAGAAAAGCGGTTGACTCTAAAGAAATTATTGCCCGCATTGTTGACGGAAGCTTATTTCACGAGTTTAAAGAAAACTATGCTCCAACCCTTGTGACAGGTTTCGCCAGAATCATGGGATACCCGGTAGGAATCATAGCAAACAACGGAGTTATTTACTCCGAAACTTCGCTTAAAGGAGCTCATTTTATCGAACTCTGCGGGCAACGTAAAATACCAATTCTATTTCTTCAAAATATTACAGGCTTTATTGTGGGCAAGCAATACGAGCATAATGGAATTGCCAGGGATGGTGCTAAATTCGTTCATGCCGTAGCAAATACAAGGGTACCTAAATTCACTGTAATTTTTGGAGGCTCTTTCGGAGCGGGAAACTATGCAATGGCGGGCAGGGCTTACGACCCAAGGTTACTATTTATGTGGCCTAATGCCAAAATTTCTGTTATGGGCGGAGAACAGGCTGCAAATGTCCTGATTACTGTTAAAAAGTCGCAATACAAAGTAAAAGGTAAAGAATTATCAGAAAAGGAAGAAGAAAAAATAAAGGCAGAAATTTTAGAAAAATACAACAAAGAAGGTTCTGCATATTACAGTACTGCCCGGTTATGGGATGATGGAATTATTGATCCGGTGGATACAAGGAAAATAATCGGATTGGGGATTTCAGCTTCCCTTAATTCTCATTATAAAGATACAAACTATGGAGTTTTCAGGATGTAATCCTGAATGGCATTAATTTTTACAATATGAATAAATTTTCAACAATTGAAATTGAACAAGAAGGCCAGGTAGCAACAATCTGGTTAAACCGCCCTGAAATTCACAATGCTTTCAATGAAGTTATGATTTCGGAAATAATTGAAGCATTTGAATTGCTGGAAACAAAAAAACTAATTAGAATCATTGTTTTAAGGGGGCGTGGAAAATCGTTTTGTGCAGGAGCCGATTTAAACTGGATGAAAGGAGTTGTTAATTATAGTTTTGATCAAAATTATAACGAGAGTTACAACCTATCCGTTTGTTTCAATAAGATTTACACCTGTAAAAAAATAACGATTGCTTTAGTTCATGGTGCTGCTATTGGTGGTGCAAATGGGCTTATGGCAGCCTGCGATTTTGCCTATGCAGAAACGGATACTGTATTTTCATTAAGCGAAACCAAAATTGGTTTAATACCTGCATGTATTGCCCCTTATATTATAAAACGGGTTGGCGAATTTGCTGCAAAAGAATTTATGTTGTCTGGCTTAAGGTTTAATGGAGAAGTTGCGGAGAGAAAGGGTTTAATTAACAAATCTGTACCTAAAGAAGAATTTGCAGGTTATTTTCAAAAAATGGTTAGCCTTCTTTTAACCAGCGGCCCGGAAGCTACAATTCAATGTAAAGAATTGATAAACAGCCTGTGCAATAGCATTAGTTATTCTGAAGCACTAGAATATACAGCCAAAATGATTGCAGAAATAAGGCAATCAGAAGAAGGCCAGGAAGGCATGAATGCATTCCTCGAAAAAAGGAAGCCAAATTGGGTCGCAAAGTTAGATTAAATGCAAAATGGATATTAAAAAGGTATTAATAGCAAACCGTGGAGAAATTGCCGTTCGCGTTGCGAAAACAGCGCGAAAAATGGGAATTAATACGGTGGCGGTTTATTCAAAAAATGATGCCGGCGCACTGCATGTTTTAAATTGCGATGAAGCCTATAAATTGGATGGAGAGAGTTTATCTGAGACTTATTTAAATATCGATAAAATTATAGGTATTGCCTTAAAATCTAATTGTGATGCGATTCATCCTGGCTATGGGTTCCTTTCTGAGAATCCAGCTTTCGCCAAAGCTTGTACGCATAATAATATCCGTTTTGTTGGCCCAAGAGCAGAATCAATATCTGTTATGGGCAATAAATTGCGCGCACGCCAGCTAGTAGGTGAAATTGGTGTACCCATTACGTCTGGGCTTAGCGGAGAGTTAAACGAGGTATTGTCAGAAGCCAAAAAGCTAACATTCCCTATTTTAGTTAAAGCTGCTAGCGGCGGAGGGGGTAAAGGGATGCGAATTGCCAATTCACGAGAAGAGCTCGAAGAATCATTGTTAGCAACTTCTCGTGAGGCAGAAACTTATTTTGGTGACGGAACTGTTTACGTTGAACAGTACCTGGAATCTCCAAGGCATATTGAGGTTCAGGTTTTAGCAGATAATTATGGAAATGTAATCCACCTGTTTGAAAGAGAATGCAGTTTACAAAGGCGGTATCAAAAAATTATAGAGGAGGCACCTTCAATAACTTTAGATGAAAACAAGCGAAACGAATTAACAAATGCTGCTGTAAAGATTGCGAAAGAAATAAAATATACAAATGCCGGAACCATTGAATTTTTGGTAGATAAAAACCTGAATTTCTATTTTCTTGAAATGAATACCCGGATCCAGGTTGAACACCCGGTAACTGAAATGATTACAGGAATCGACATTGTTGAAGAGCAATTTAAGGTATGTTCAGGCAAGAAGCTATCTTTTTCTCAAAAAGATATCAAAATAAATGGGCATGCTATTGAAGCAAGAATATATGCGGAAAACCCGGAAAATAACTTTATGCCATCATCTGGCAAGATGGCTTTATACTGCCCACCTAAATTGGATCTTATCCGAATAGACTCTGCTTATAATAACCCATCTGAAGTTTTTCCTGATTTTGACCCAATGATTTCGAAACTTATTGTCTGTGATAAAAACCGGGTAAGTGCTATATCCCAACTTGAAAATGCTTTAAACAATTATAATATACAAGGCATAAAAACAAATATTCAGTTCTTAAAATATTTAGTAACCAATAAGGATTATGTTAAAAATAATATTTCAACCTCATTTATTGAAAGCAATTTAACTAAACTCCTAAAATATACAGGGTTAAAAGCTAACCATCTAACTCATGCCCTTTGCTGTGCCGCGTTAATCTCAGTAAAGCCGAAAGATAGCCCTACTTCTATTTGGGAAAGTATTGGCTATTGGAGATTTAACCAAAAACTAAAATTTACGGTTGAAGAAAAGGAATACGAGGTTAAATTTCTGAAAGCCGTTAATGGGCTTAAAATTGTAATTGAAAATAAAGATTGGTTTATTAATGAAATAACTTACAAGATAAATCAACTTTCGTTCAGTGCGAATAATGAATATGTTAAATGCCATTTTTCCAGCCTAAACGAATCATCTTTTTTCATTACAATAAACGGGTTTCAATTTAAAATTATAAGAAATGATATTTTGGACGAATCCATTAAATGGGAAAACAGAATAAGCAATTTAAACAACGAAAAAATATTGTATTCTCCTTTGCCGGGGAAAGTGGTAAAAATAAATATAAAAGAAGGCCAAAAAGTACAAAAAGGCCAGG
Source organism: Bacteroidales bacterium (assembly GCA_028282585.1). Lineage (GTDB taxonomy): Bacteria > Bacteroidota > Bacteroidia > Bacteroidales > UBA12077 > UBA12077. The sequence goes on from JANQHR010000049.1 coordinate 59,660, forward strand.
ATTTAATCATTATTGAGGCAATGAAGATGGAAAATAAACTGGCTTCAAAATATGAAACAGTTGTTAAGAGCGTAAATGTAACGATAGGGCAGCAGGTTGCTCCTGACTTGCCTTTGATCGAGTTTCAGAACAATTCCGCCGATTAAGTAAACCAAAAGCATATTAAAATTCATGAAAGAAAACATTAAAATAGGCAATGCTGGAGGGTTCTGGGGAGATGACCTGGACGCATTTAGGCGCCAGCTAATTGGTGGTGAATTAGATTACATTGTTGCAGATTACCTTGCCGAGATCACAATGAGCATTTTACGAAAGCAAAATATCAAGAACCCACAATTAGGTTATGTTACGGATTTTGTCAACCAGGTGTTAGAAAATGCTGAGTTGATCGTACAAAAAAAAGTCAAGGTAATTACCAATGCAGGAGGCATAAACCCTTATGAATGCGCAAAGAAAATAGCCAGGGGCCTTGAAGAAAAGAATCTCAATTTAAAAATATGCATTATTGATGGAGATAATATTTACGATGAAATTAGTAGGCTTTATTTAAATACTTCATCGTTTAAAAACATAGAAACAGGAGAAAGTTTTGAACTTATAAAAGATAAAATTGAAAGTGCCAATGTATATTTAGGTATAATGCCGATTGTTAAAGCCCTTGAAAAAGAAGCCGATATAATTATTGCTGGCCGGGTAACAGATACTTCATTAGCCATGGCACCTGCATTTTACGAATTTGGGTGGGAAGAAAATGACTGGGACAAAATAGCATCATCGTTGGTTGCAGGGCACATAATAGAATGTGGTGCACAAAGCTCAGGAGGAAACTATACCGATTGGCATAAAATCACAAAATGGGATAATTTCGGGTATCCCATTATAAATATTTTTCAGGATGGAACGTTCGAAGTTACCAAACACCCGGAAACTGGTGGATTAATTAACACCGATGTTGTAAAAGAACAATTACTTTACGAAATGGGCAACCCGGGCCATTATATTAGCCCCGATGTTGTTGTTGATTTTACAACGGTTAAGCTTGAACCTAACGGAAATGATTGTGTGAAAGTTTCCGGGATAAAAGGAAAAGGGCCAACTACATCTTTTAAAGTGTCTATGTCTTACCGCGATGGTTTTAAAACGTCAGGTTCAATCATTGTTTCAGGGCCTAAGGCTTTAGAAAAAGCTCAAAAAATAAAATCCTTTTTTTGGAAACGTTTGGGTACTGAATTCGAAAAATCAAATACTGAATTTATTGGCTACAATTCATGCCATGGAGAATTAGCACCTCCTATTAGCCCCAATGAGGTTCTTTTAAGGTTTAGTGTTTTTGATACGAACAGAACTAAAATTGAAGAATTTTCAAAGAATATTGCACCGGTTATTTTAAGTGCCCCTCCAGGAGTAGCTGTTACAGGCGGGAGGCCTTTTATACATAACGTTATGGCATATTGGCCTGCCTTAATTGATAAAAAAGATGTAAAGGCTATTGTTCGAATTATTGGTAAAAATGAAGAAATCGAAGAATCGATTGAAATACCCTCAACCACTGGGTTTGAAAAGGATATTCCAACGATATCACGTGCCGGAATACAGGTTAGTACCGGCAAATACGAAAATTCTAAAATCAATTTACCTCAAAATGATTGGATAAAAACTAAGCTCTATGAAATATGTTTAGCCCGGTCAGGTGATAAAGGCAATATGGCAAACATTGGAGTAATAGCCAGAAACAAAGATATTTATGACTTTATATCAGAACATATTACTGCTGATTATGTTAAAAATATGTTTAAGCATGTTTGCAAAGGAAAAGTAACCAGGTACAAACTTGATAACCTGTTATCGCTTAACTTTCTGCTTGATGAATCGCTTGATGGCGGCGGAACAAAATCTCTCATGATTGATGCACAAGGAAAAACACTTGCATCTGCTTTTTTAAATCAAGAAATAAATATACCAACGGAGCTTTCAAATACAGTTAAAGACAGTTCCGGGTGAAATCAGGAACCGTATAAAAACAATGCTATATGTTTATTCAAGAAGAACAAAAACTAGTTCGTAAAACCGCACGAGACTTTGCCGAAAGGGTTATAAAACCAGTTGCACAAAAATTAGATGAAGAGGAGAAGTTTGATGTTGGCATCGTTCGGCAAATGGGAGAATTAGGTTTTTTTGGGATGGTGATACCAGAAAAATATGGAGGGAAAGGAATGAGTTCTCTTTCCTACATTATTGCTGTTGAGGAAATATCAAGAGTTGATGGTTCGCATGCTGCTACCGTTGCGGCTCATAATTCCTTGGGCATACGGCCTATTTATAATTTTGGCACCGAAAGCCAACGATGCAAATATATACCGCCACTTGCCAAAGGCAAAGGTTTATGGGCTTTTGGCTTAACAGAGCCCGAAGCAGGTTCAGACTCACGAGGGACAAAAACAACTGCCAAATTTGAAAATGGAAAATGGATTTTAAATGGTTCAAAGATCTTTATAACAAATGGCTCTACTCCTATTACGAATGGCGTGACCGTTCAAGCAGTAACCGGAGAAGACAACGAGGGCAAAAAAGTATTCACTACATTTCTGCTGGATTCAGGAACAAAAGGTTTTACAGCAAAAGCAATGAAAAACAAGTTGATGTGGAGAGCTTCTGACACTTCAGAATTATTTTTTTACGATTGTGAAATTCCGGAAGAAAACCTACTGGGAAAAATTGGTGAAGGTTCCAAAATAATGCTTAAAACCTTAGATTCAGGCCGGTTATCAATTGCTGCAATGGGCTTAGGTTGTGCACAAGGTGCTTATGAAGAAGCTCTTAATTATGCTAAAATTCGCAAGCAGTTCGGAAAACCGATCTCAAAATTCCAGGTAAATTCGTTCAAATTAGCCGATATGTATGTAAAAATTGAACTAGCCAGAAGTTATTTATACCGGGCCTGCTGGCTAAAAGACCATAAGCAGCCGTTTGGAGTTGAGTCAGCCATAGCCAAGTTGTACTGCTCAGAGGTGGCAAAAGAAGTAACAGATGAAGCAGTACAAATACATGGTGGTTACGGTTTAATTAAAGATTATCCTGTTGAACGGTTTTACCGCGACCAGAGGTTATTAAGAATTGGAGAAGGAACCTCAGAAATACAAAGGTTAGTTATCTCCAGGCATATTGGTTGTTAATATTTGCCTGTTTCCATAAAATAAATCACGGCGGTATTGATAAATATCATTCGTAATTTCATTCTTAAAACCTTATATTTGTATCAATTAGGTTTGATATGAATCCTTTCTGTTCAAATATCTTATACCACGATTTTGGCAAAGGCCTTTACGAGTGCTGGATTTGCTAAGCCTTCCCATTTTATTGTTTACAATTTAAATTCATGGGATGATTGTATTCCGATGAATCATTTCTTATACTTTAAATTATTACAATCAAGATGGAAGCTACAATTTTCGATATTAAACATTTTGCTGTGCACGATGGCCCGGGAATAAGGCAAACTGTATTTTTCAAAGGCTGCCCTTTAAAATGTTGGTGGTGCCATAACCCGGAAAGCCAGAGTAAAAATATTGAATCCTTTACAAGAATTAATAGGCTTGATGGCAAAGAATTTAAAAAAGAGTCTCCTATTGGATATTCTATAACTATTGATGATTTATTTAAAACCATTCAGGGCGATAAAATATTTTTTGAAGAATCCGGAGGGGGTGTTACTTTTTCAGGTGGTGAACCATTAATGCAAGCAGACTTTTTGTATGAAATCACAAAGCTTTGTAAAGAGAATGGAATTCACACCTGTATTGACACATCGGGATTTGCACCGGAAGAAACACTGCAAAAAATTGCAAAAATTGCAGATTGTTTTCTATATGACCTAAAAATTGTAGATAATTATTTACATTATAATTACACAAATACTCCGGTATTTGATATTATCTCAAACCTAAATTGGTTAGACCAAAATAATAAAAACGTTATTCTAAGGTTTCCTTTAATACCAGGAATAACTGACTCCCGGCAAAACCTTTCCGAAGTTAAATTATTTATTAAATCGCTTAAAAACATTCATCAAATTGATATTTTACCATATCATGATATTGCCAATAGCAAATACAATAGGTTTAATAAAGAAAATTTAATGAAAGGTTCCGGCCTTATTCCAGAGGAGCAAATATCACATATTAAATCAGAATTTGAATCATTAGGGTTTAAGGTGGGTATTGGAGGATAAACAAATAAAATTCCTGCTGGTGTAGGAATCTTAAAAAAATTAAAATAGATAATCATGAATTCACGAATAAAAAACTTAAGAGGCGAAAGCTTAATGGCAACAAATACATTATCTCCGGAAAGAGCCATTTTGCTGACTAAATTTTATAAAAATGAAATGGGTGATAAATCATCCATACCGGTAAAACGAGCTAAAGCCTTTAAATATATATTGGAAAATAAAAAGATCTGCATAAACCAAAATGAATTAATTGTTGGAGAACGTGGGCCTGTAGCTAAAGCCACACCAACATACCCCGAAGTAAGCTTGCATTCGTTAAAAGATTTGGAAATCCTTGATACCAGGCCAAAAGTTTGGTTTAAAGTCGATGATGAAACCAAAAAAGTTTATGAAAACGATATCATACCTTTCTGGAAAGGCAATACGCAACGCGATAAAATGTTTGGATTATTGCCTGATGAATGGAAAGCAGCGTATGAGGCAGGTATTTTTACCGAATTTCAAGAGCAGAGGGCACCAGGGCATACAGTTGCAGGCAAAAAGATTTTTCAAAAAGGAATGTTGGATTTAAAGAAAGAAATTAAGGATTCAATAGAAAAATTTAAAACATCAAATGGCCCGGAAGCTCAAGGCAAAATTGAAGAACTAAAGGCAATGGATATTGCAGCAGATGCTATTATAACTTTTGCGCACAGGCATACAATGGCTTTAATTAGCTTAGCTGAAGTTGAAGAAAATGAAGGGCGAAAGGCCGAGTTAATTAAGATGGCAAGAGTTTGCCGAAAAGTTCCGGCGAATGCACCCGAAACATTTCATGAAATGCTTCAACATTATTGGTTCATTCATTTGGGGGTAATAACTGAAGTAAACCCATGGGATTCATTTAATCCTGGCCGTTTAGACCAGCATTTGTACCCATTTTATAAACAAGAAATTGAAAATGGAACGTTAACAAAAGAATCAGCAATTGAGTTATTACAGGCTTTTTGGGTAAAATTTAATAACCACCCGTCTCCACCTAAAATGGGAGTAACAGCCTTGGAAAGCAATACCTATACTGATTTTTCATTGATTAATTTGGGCGGGTTAAAAGAAGATGGTACGGATGCTGTAAATGAACTAACCTATATCTTACTTGATGTAATTGAAGAAATGAGAATCCTTCAACCAAGCTCCATGGTGCAGCTAAGTAAAAAGAACCCGGATAAATTTATACAGCGTGCTATTCAAATTACAAAAACCGGCTTTGGGCAGCCATCCATATTTAATACAGATGCAATTATTAAGGAATTGGTTAATCAAGGAAAAGACATTATTGACGCTCGAAATGGCGGCGCCAGTGGATGTGTGGAAACGGGTGCTTTTGGAACCGAAAGCTACATTTTAACCGGGTATTTCAATTTAAACAAGATACTTGAAATAACTCTTTACAACGGAACTGACCCACGAACAGGAAAAGAAATTGGGTTAAAAACAGGCAACCCAAGAAATTTCCAAACTATTGATGAACTTTTAGAAGCTTATAAAAAGCAACTAAATTATTTTGCTTATATCAAATTGAAAGGTAATAACATAATTGAAAAGCTTTATGCAGAGAAATTGCCTGTTCCATTCTTATCTCTCATCATTGAGGATTGTATTTCAAATGGGATTGATTATAATGCTGGAGGTGCGCGTTATAATACCAGTTATGTTCAAGGAGTTGGGTTAGGCAGCGTTACTGATAACCTGGCCTCAATAAAGTATAATGTTTTTGATAAGAAAAAAGTAAGTCTGGATGAACTGTTAAATGCATTGAATGCCAACTTTGAAGGATTTGAACAACTTCGCCATGATTTGGTTTATGAAACCCCAAAATATGGCAACGACGATGATTATGCAGACCAGCATTCGGTGTTTGTTTTCAATACGTTTTATGATGCTGTTAATGGAAAGCCGACATACCGCGGAGGCAAGTATAGAATAAATATGTTGCCTACAACAAGCCATGTTTACTTTGGAAGCGTTATGAAAGCTACACCGGATGGGCGCAAAGAATTTGAACCTCTATCTGAAGGGATAAGCCCATTTCAGGGTGCAGATAAAAAAGGGCCCACAGCTGTTTTAAAATCAGCTGCAAAAATTGACCATATAAAAACTGGTGGAACTTTGTTGAATCAAAAATTTTCTCCATCCTTTTTTAAAGATGAAGAAAGCATTGAAAAATTATCCTACCTGGTAAGAAGTTATTTTAGAATGGAGGGGCACCATATCCAGTTTAATGTGGTTAATGCAAAAACTTTACGCGATGCTCAAAAACATCCTGAAAAATATACAGATTTAATTGTTCGTGTTGCAGGTTACAGCGATTATTTCAATGACCTTGGAGAAGGGCTACAAAATGAGATCATCCGAAGAACAGAACATGAAGAAATATAATTAGTTACAAATTAAAGATTTCAAATTTTACGTTCACTTAAATTTTGAATTTGAAACCTGGAATTTAAAATATATTAATATCAATCATCAACCATGAGAAAAATATATTCAATCATCTTAATTACCTGTGCTTTATCTAAAATTATACTAGCTCAAGGAACACTTGAAGACTATCAAAGAGCGGAAAAGTTTTTGCATTTTAATGTTTACAATTTGGTTCAGAACCTTTATTTAAATGCCAACTGGATTGATAAATCAAGCAATTTCTGGTATAAAACGGAATTGGAAAACGGGCATCGTTTTATACTTGTTTTACCTGAAAAAAATGAAGTTAAACCTGCATTTAGCCATCAGAAATTAGCTGAACTGCTGGAAAACAAACTTAATGAAAAAATGAATCCTGACTCTCTCCCATTTTCTAAAATTAAGTTCAAAGACGAAATGAAAACCATCCTTTTTAAGGTTGATACGCTAAACTTTAAGTATGAGATAAAGAAAAACGAGCTTTCCATATATACACCAAAAAAGGATGAACTAAAAAAGAATGAATCAAAATCACCAGATGGAAAATGGATTGCATTTGTTAAAGATTATAACCTTTACTTAAGAGACACAAAATCTAAGGAAGAATTCCAATTAACCTTTGATGGAATGGACAGGTATGATTATGCTTCTCCTATTTCCTGGTATAAAACTGTTGATGAATCCAAAGGAGATACATACGATCCTGAAATATGGGTTAAATGGTCGCCTAACTCAAAAAAGTTTGTTGCAACCAAGTTAGATAGAAGGAACGCAAAAAAACTATATATGTACCAGTCTCTTCCTGATAGCGGAATGCGGGCAAAAGTATGGTCCTACGAAAGAGCATTGCCAGGAGAAGATTTACCGTTGCAAGAATATTATATTTTTGATGTTGAAACAAAAACAAATGTAAAAGCCAACCTAGAGCCTTTAGAAGACTTGTGGGCTGGATTTACACCAAACTGGGCTGAGGATAGTAAAACATTCTATTTTGCTCAAATGGCAAGGTACTACAAAGCTCTTGGTTTATATTTTATTGACTCTGAAACAGGAACTGTTAGAAATATTATCCATGAAGATGCAAACACCATGATTGAATATCAAATGGTAGGTTGCAAACTCATCAATAATGGAGAAAAAGTAGTTTGGATGTCGGAACGTGATGGATGGAGCCATTTGTATTTGTATGACGGAAAGACTGGTGAATTAATAAACCAGGTTACAAAAGGTGAATTTGTTGTACGAGAAATAAATTTTATAGATGAGAAAAATGAAATAATATATTTTACTGCTGGAGGAGTTGAAAAAGGCCGTGACCCCTATTATAAACATCTATACAAAATAAACTATGATGGTTCTGGAATGGAATTATTAACTCCTGAAGATGCTGAACATGAAATTCAATTCTCTCCAGATTATAAGTATTTTATCGATAATTATTCCCGGGTTGATTTAAAACCAAAAGCAGTTTTAAGAAGGTTATCAGATGGCAAATTAATAAAGGAATTACAAGAATCTAACATTGATAAATTAATCGCAACCGGTTGGAAATATCCTGAAAGGTTTACAGTTAAAGCCCGTGATGGCAAAACAGGCCTTTATGGAATTTTACAATATCCATCTACCTTTAACCCTAGAAAGAAATATCCTATAATTAACAACTCCTATTCTGGCCCTCAGGCAGTTAATGTTCCAAAATCATTCCGCCGTGGAATATGGAATGACTGGGCACCATTAGCTGAAGTTGGTTTTCTGGTTATGCGCATTGACGGTATGGGAACTGCCATGCGTTCAAAAGCATTTCATGACGTTTCGTACAAAAATTTGGGCGATATTGGTGGGCCTGACCATATAGCCGGGATAAGGCAATTGGCCGAAAGGTACGAGTATATTGATACTACAAAAATTGGAATATTTGGGTTTTCGGCAGGAGGTTATGATGCAGCTCGTGCAATATTGAAATACCCTGCCTTTTACAAGGTAGCTGTGGCATCCGCTGGAAATCACGACCACAGAATGGCTAAAGCGTGGTGGCCAGAGCAATATATGGGTGAACCCGGCAACCACTATATAGAACAATCCAATTTAACTTTAGCTAAGAATTTAAAAGGAAAGCTTTTACTCATACATGGCGATATGGATAATAACGTTAATCCTGCATCGTCATATAGATTAGCAGCTGAATTGGTGAAAAACAACAAAGATTTTGATTTAATAATCATCCCAAACGCCAATCACGACTTAACATGGAGGAGTAAATATGCAACTCGAAGGCGTATGGATTATTTTGTAGAACACCTTTGGGGTATTAAACCTCCGAAAGAATTTGAATTCAAAGAGTATAAAAAGTGATCTAAAGTACTTAAAGTTAAGAGTTAAAAAATGTCATTCATTTTAGGCATTTTAGGCACTCAAGGCAATTATTAAATAAAGATAAAAATCACTAGATCCATTAAAGAAATTAATAATATTAAAATAAAAAGTAAAATTATGTTCAGTAAAGAAACCTATATAAACAGGCGCAAACAATTAAAAGGGCAAATTGATTCCGGAATTCTTCTTTTTCTTGGAAACGAAGAAAGTTCAATGAATTATGCAGATAATACCTATAGGTTCAGGCAAGATAGTTCATTTCTTTATTATTTTGGCTTAGACTATCCTGGATTAGTAGGAATTATAGACGTTGACAATGATAAAGATTATATTTTCGGAGATGATTTAACCATTGACCATATTGTATGGATGGGTTCTCAACCCACAATTAAAGAAAGAAGTGAAAAAGCTGGTATCCAAAACACAGGCCAAATGGATGAAATGCTCGGTTTTTTGAAATCGGCTCAAGAAAAAAATAGAAAAATTCACTTTTTACCTGCATACCGCCCTGAGCATCAAATAAAGCTCCATAATTGGTTGGGTATTCCAATAAATGATACTCTTAAGCATTCTTCGATTTACATGATCGTTGCTGTCGGAGAACAAAGAAATATTAAATCAACAGAAGAAATTGAACAACTGGAACAGGTTGTAAGTGTAACAGCTGATATGCATTTGGCAGCCATGAGGTTTGCCAAACCAGGCATGTCAGAAGCTCAAGTAGCAGCTAAAGTTCATGAAGTAGCACAAGCTGCTGGCGGAGATATATCATTCCCGATTATTGCAACCATAAATGGGCAAACCCTGCACAACCATTATCATGGAAATACAATAAAAGAAGGCGATTTATTTTTATTAGATGCAGGTGCTGAAAATAAACTAAGGTATGCTGGAGACATGTCAAGTACATTCCCTGTTTCACGAAGATTTACCGAAAAGCAAAAGGAGATTTACCAAATAGCATTAAATGCCCACGATTCGGCAATTGAAGCTTTAAAGCCAGGAGTAAATTTCAAACAAATTCACTTTACTGCTGCACGCACAATATTCGATGGGTTAAAGGAATTAGGGTTTACAAAAGGTAATACTGAAGAAGCAATTTATGAAGGGGCCCATGCCCTGTTCTTTCCATGTGGCACAGGCCATTTAATGGGTTTAGATGTTCACGACATGGAAAACCTTGGCGAACAATATGTTGGGTATGCAGGCGAACCTAAAAGCACTCTATTCGGCTTAAAATCATTACGCTTAGGCCGTGAATTAAAACCTGGCTATGTATTAACTATCGAACCTGGAATTTACTTCATACCGGAATTAATCGAACTTTGGAAATCTCAAAACAAATTCACTGAATTTATTAATTATGATAAGGTAGAAGAATATAAAGACTTTGGAGGTACTCGAAACGAAGAAGATATTTTAATTACGGATGATGGTTATAAAATATTAGGTAAACCACTAGCTAAAACCATTAAAGAAGTGGAAATTGAACGTGCAAAAGCATTTTAAAGAATTACCGGAATAATGGAGTAATGAATTAGGTATCGTTTTTCCATAAATCCATTATTCCATTTATCTTTACCATTAAAATTAATCTTTTTTAAAATGTTAGTTATAAGCGAACAAGATATAATAAATGCTGTTGAGCCAATTGAATACATTAGTGCTATCGAAAAAGCATATGTAATTCAGGATAAAGCAACTACAAATATCCCTAACAGGATGCACATTGATAATGATGAAAATACTTTATTGGTAATGCCAGGATTTATCGAAAGCGTATTCGGAACAAAGCTGGTTTCATTGTTTCCTAAAAATCTTGAAAAAGAAGAACCTGTTTTAAAAGGTGTAATGGTATTAAATGATGCTGGCACAGGCAAACCGTTAGCAATAATTAATGGAAATAAACTAACAGCTATGAGAACAGGAGCTGTTGGTGCAACAGCTGTTAAATACCTTGCCCCTTTTGATTCAAAAACCTTAGGAATTATTGGAGCTGGAGTACAAGCATACCACCAAGCACTGTTGATAAGCACTGTCAGGCCTTTTCAAAAGATAATAATCTGCGACAAAAACCTTAGCAAAGCAGAAGTTTTAAAAAGCGGTTTACAAGAAAGATTAGGGAATATTGGAATTACAGCTACCAATGATTCTAACCAAACTATATTAGGTTCGGATGTTATTGTAACTGCTACCTCATCATATAAACCGGTATTTAATACCAACATTGAGAATCTTGAGAAAAAATACTTTTTTGCTATTGGTTCATATAAACCCGATATGCAAGAAGTTCCTTTACCGGTTTATGAAAAACTTGATAAGGTATATGTTGATACATTGCATGCCAAAGAAGAATGTGGCGATATAAAAATTCCGCTTGAAAAAGGTATGATAAAAGATGAAGATGTAATTCCTTTTAGTTCAGTTTTGACAAGTGGAGAGTTACTTGAACAATCATCTTTATGTTTGTTTAAATCTGTGGGTATGTCCTTGTTTGACTTAACCGTTGCAGAGTTAATTTATAATAGTGCTAAAGAAAAAGGCTTGGGGCAAGAAGTAAAAATTTAAACACACCTTAACTTGATGAATGTAAATGTCATGCTGAGCCTGTCGAAGTATGGCATCACTCTTCGACAAGCTCAGAGTGACAATATTTATAAATGTGAACAAAATACTTAAAAACTGGAAATGGAGCCCTCCAGAAAGCTGGTTGAAAATCAAAACCATTGACCTGCATACTGGAGGCGAACCTTTGCGAGTATACACGAATGGATTGCCTCATATTCAAGGCAAAACAATTCTGGAAAAAAGAAGGTATTTTCGGGATAATTTTGATTTTATCAGAACAGGCACAATGTTCGAGCCCCGGGGGCACGCAGATATGTATGGAGCAATTATTACTGAACCTACCACGAAAGATGCAGATTTTGGGGCTTTCTTTTTACACAATGAAGGTTACAGCACTATGTGTGGCCACGCTATAATTGCTTTAACAAAATTGGTTTTAGATACTGGCATGATAACAAAGAATGGCGAGGAACCTGAATTAGTAATTAATGCACCTCCCGGTAAAATATTTGCTAAAGCTTTTCGCAAAAACGGACTTGTTGCGAGAATTAGTTTTAAAAACGTACCTTCATTTTTGTATTTAAAAGATAAAACCATTGATGTGCCTGAAATAGGTAGAGTAAAGTTCGATGTTGCTTTTGGAGGTGCTTTTTACGCTTTTTGCGATGCTGATGAGTTGGGGTTGAAAATAGATGAATCAGATTATAACCGCTTAATCGATTATGGGAAAAAAATAAAATATGCTGTAATGGAAAATTACGAAATCAAGCACCCTTTCGAAGAAGACTTAAGCTTTTTATACGGAACCATTTTCACAGGAAAGGCATATAACTTAAACCACCACAGCCGAAATGCGTGTATCTTTGCTGAAGGCGAAGTTGACCGTTCCCCTACAGGCTCAGGAGTTAGTGCCAGGGCAGCATTGCATTACGCAAAAGGAGAGTTAAACACAAATGAAAAAATCACCATAGAAAGTATCTTAGGCACAACAATGGATGTTGAAATAATAGATCAAACAAATTTTGGGCCTCACCAGGCTATAATACCGGAAGTTACGGGAAATGCCTTTATTACAGGGCAGAATGAATTTTATTTTGACCCTAACGACCCTTTAAAAAAAGGTTTTATCTTTAGGTGATTTCTAATTTTTTACAATTAAGGATACGTTTCATACGTTAATTAAAACCTGATGGCTACAAACAGAAAAGATAGAAAAATAAATAACTCGTTTATCTAAATCCTGTGCATCAAGTTAAATGAAAAAGGTTAAACATATAAAAAAACAACAAAACCATGTTAAGTAAAGTATTATCAATTTTATTAATCCTGGCTTTGGGATTTCAATTAAATTCAAAAGCTTGTACCGTTATTGCTGTTGGTAAAAAAGCATCTGCAGATGGCTCAAATATAATTTCACATACCGACACTGGCCCGGATTCCAGGATATTTGTAGTTCCTGCCCAAACTTTTAAACCGGGCTCTAAAGCTCCTGTTTATTGGGGGATTCAAGACGCGAGCCTCCCTTTAAAAGATGATGGCGAGATATTGGGGTATATCCCACAAGTTGAAAAAACATTTAAATATTTTCATTCTGCCTATTCTCAGGTAAACGAACATCAATTGGGAATTGCAGAAAGCACAACAGCTCAAAGAAAAGAATTAATCTGTATGAAAGGCGAAGGCAAACAGATTATGTCCATTGAACAAGCGCAAATATTTGCCTTGCAACGTTATAAAACAGCCCGTGAAGCCGTTCAGTTTATTGGAGATTTAATGACAAAGTATGGGTTTATACCTTCTAGTGGAGATGGGTCTGAATGTTTAGTTATCGCAGATACCGAAGAAATATGGGTTTTTGAAGTATTTGGAGTTGGGCATGGATGGGAACCTGAAAGTGGAAAGCCTGGTGCAATATGGGCTGCACAGCGTTTACCAGAGGATGAAACAACCATGGTACCCAACTGGAGCATTATAAAAGAAATTAATGCTGAGGATAAGGAAAATTTCATGGTTTCTGAGAATTATATGCAAGAAGCAATTGAGCGCGGTTGGTACGACCCAAATTCAGGAGAACCATTCATCTGGCAAGAAATTTATGCACCACCGAGTACAGTAGAATATGCTACAAGCCGTTTTTGGTTATTCCACCAAACTTTTGCCCCAAATTTGAAAGAATGGCCTAATAGGTTCCCTGAAGGCAATCCATATAAAGGCATTCAGCCTTACTTTCAATATGTTGAACCCCTGTCAATTTATCCATTCTCGGTTAAGCCTGAGAAAAAGATGTCTGTTCAGGATGTGATCGCTTTTCAACGTTCAACTTATGAAGGGACAATTTATGACATGACATATGACCCAAACTGGTTGGTTCCAAACGGAGAAGGTGGTTATGAAAAAAGCCCTTTAGCCACACCATTTCCAGGCAGCGATTTGAGAAAATTATTAAAAATAACTTACCGGCGCCCGGTTGCACGCCACAGAGGGCATTATGGAATGGTGCTTCAGTTGCGTGATTGGTTACCAAATGAAATTGGCGGAGTTTACTGGGTATATTTGGATAATCCTTATTTTAGCCCTTATGTTCCAATTTATACGGGTAATTTATCAACCCACGAATCGTATCAAATTTATGACCCAAATAAATATAGTGAAAAATCAGCAAGGTGGGCAATTGACTTTGTTGATAATTTAGCCAACCTTAAATTTCAGGAGATTGCAAAAGATGTAAAAGAAGTACGGGCCCCTTTTGAAGCTAAAATGTTCGAAAACCAAAAAGCTATAGAGGATGAAGCTTTAAAACTTTACAAAAAAGCTCCCGAAAAGGCCCAAGAATATTTAACAAATTACTCTAATGGGCTAATGAACGATGTTACAGAAATGTTTCTGGAGTTAAGAAATCAGATTATCACTGATTATACAAATAATCACGAGTAGAAATAAGATAATAATTATTCCGGGATCCTGCTTTCAGTAAGCATGGTATCTCGGATTTTTATTTTTTCTTATTCGTAAGAATATGAGATAAGACTAATTTATAGCAGAATATTATTAACATATTCTCCTATCGCTAAGGAAGACGTCAAACCTGGCGATTCGATTCCAATTAAGTTTACGAATCCGGGAAACCCTTTTTTTAATTCTTCCTGAACATAAAAATCTTGAATGGCCTCGCCCTGTTTTTGGATTTTTGGCCGTATGCCTGCCATTTCCGGAACTAAATCATTCAATTCTAAAAACGGCAAAAACTTCTTAGCTGATTCATAAAAAGCTTTTTGCTGTAATTTATTCACCGAATAATCATAAATATTATCAGGCATCCATTCTACATCTGGGCCCAGCTTTACTCCTCCTCCCATATCAATGGTAACATGTATTCCAATTCCCTCCATATTGGGGTTTGGAACAGGATATACCAACCTATTTAACAATTTATTTTTTGGAGGGTTTACCCTAAAATAATTTCCTTTGCAAAATGAAAGTTTTAGTGATTCGTTATCCATTCCAACCATGCCAGAAACTTTATCTGATTCCAGGCCGGCGGCATTTACTACCTTTTTTGTTTTAAAAGAAAAGTCTTTTCCGTCAGAATCTTTTAATAAAATTTCATACCCATTTTCAATTTTATTAACTTCTATTAATTCAGCTCCATATGAGAATTGAACACCTTGATTTATAGCATTTGTTTCCAATTGTTTCATAAAGAAATGCGAGTCTATAACCCCCGTTGATGGTGAAAAAAGCGCTCCATAACAATCAATATTTGGCTCTAATTCCTTTATCTCACCTTCATTTAAAAGGCGTAAATCTTTAACTCCATTATGAAAAGCTTTCTTTTTTAATTCTTCAAGCAACATTACCTCTTCGGTTGATGTTGCTACAATTAATTTTCCACAATTATTATAAGGAACTTCATACTCTTTACAGAAGTTATATAACAAATACTTACCCTCAACACAAAGTTTTGCCTTTAAACTATTTTTGGGATAGTAAATTCCTGCATGGATTACTTCACTGTTACGGCTACTCGTTTCCTGCCCAAAAGATTTATTTCTTTCAATAACAAATACATCGGTATAATCTTCCGAAAGTTTTGCCGCAATGGCTAAACCAACTACTCCGGCACCTATAATTGCAATATTTGAATCAAACATAGTATCTTAAATCTCATGTAAACATACTAAGAATTTTACTTTACTTGAAGCAAAAAAGGTGCGCAAACATGTAATTTGTACACCTTACATTTTAAAATAAATAAATTATTTATTATGCTATTTGCTCTTTATACTTAACCTGCATCTTTTTAACTCCTTTATAAAATTCGGGGAATCTTTTCCATAAATCCTTTTCGCATGAGTTTAATTCGCCACACTGAATACAAGAATCAAAGCCCTTCTCAATTGCACACGCTCGAACAGTACAATTTGAAACTACCATCCCTTGTGGCTTTTCTTGGTTTTTACAACGCCAACAAATGGCAATTTTGGTATCAAACTCTATACCATACCGTTCTTTTAATTTCCATACATCAAATGCTTCCTTTTTCTTAGTGTCATCGCCTTCAACAGTTGCTATATAAAACTTGCAATCTTCAGGGCATGTATAGCCACAGTAATTTAATTTCTCAGGGTCAATCTTTTCATCAACAAACATTTTAGAAAATGAGCCTGCAGCAACGAATTTAGAACTCATTAACATTGCACAACAAGCCATACCAGCTTGCGTACTCTTTTTGAAGAAATTTCTTCTATTCATCTTATTTTTCATTCGTTTCAGGTTTGGTTAATTAATTGTATTCTAGATTTTAAGATTACAAACTATGTTAACACCCTTTCATACTTTCTGTATTATTAGTAATAACAAATTATTTTAAATTCATTTTAAATAAGCAATAGTTTTCGACAACTAAACAAGTACAAGCCTAATAATCATCAGATTTACAATATTTTAAAGCATCACCCATTTATCAACTATTTTAGTGCAGCTCAAAGCCTTATGTAACTTGAATAATTTTATTATGTTTGTGAACTAACCTTAAAAGTCCTAAAATATGCCAAGCTTTGTAATAAACGAAAAGTGCGATGGATGTAAAGCTCAAGATAAAACAGCTTGCCAATACATATGTCCAAATGATTTAATGATTTTAGACAAAGAAAAAAATAAAGCATACAACCGTGCCGTTGATATGTGCTGGGAATGTTATAGTTGTGTTAAAATCTGCCCAACACAAGCAATTGAAGTTCGCGGATATGCTGATTTTATGCCACTTGGTGCTGTAGTTCAACCTCTACGAAGTACCGATTCAATTATGTGGTCGGTTAAATTTCGTAATAAGAAAATTAAAAGGTTTAAATTTCCAATTCGTACTACTCCGGAAGGTAGTGCAGAACCAGATGCCGGAATGCAAACGGGTTCTGATGACTTAAAAAGCCCTTTACTAAGGACTGAACCAGAATCACTAGGAACTGACTTGTACAAAAAATAGATTTTTGGATACAAGTATCAAGACGCAAGATTTTAACAAGTACTGAAAATCTTAAACTTGAAACTTGAAACTTGAAACATTGAACTTGAAACTATAGAATCATGATAACGAAAGATTTCGAAACAGTAATTATAGAAACTGATTTATTAATACTTGGTGGCGGTATGGCTGCTTGCGGTGCAGCTTATGAAGCCTCATACTGGGCAAAAAAACATAACAAAAAAGTAACTGTTGTTGATAAAGCATCAATAGAACGCAGTGGTGCTGTAGCTATGGGGCTATCAGCAATCAACCTTTATATGGGTTTAAAAGATGGTAAAAATACCGTTGAAGATTATATAAATTACGTTAAAAATGACCTGATGGGCATTGCCCGCGACGATTTAGTTGCAAACATTGCCCGCCATGTAGATGGTTCCGTTCATTTATTCGAAAAGTGGGGACTGCCAATTTGGAAAGATGAAGAAGGAAATTATGTGAACGAAGGCCGTTGGCAAATTATGATTCATGGTGAATCGTATAAAAATATTGTTTCAGAAGCTGCTAAAAATGCCTTAAAAGATCTAGGTGATAATGGTGAATACATTGAACGTGTTTTTATTACGGAACCCATTATGGATGGAAACCGTTGTGTGGGAGCAGCAGGGTTTAGTGTCCGTGAAAACAAATTCTATATTTTTAAAGCAAAAGCTGTAATGGACGTGATGGGTGGCGCTGTTCATATTTTCCGCCCAAAATCCGTAGGTGAAGGTTTAGGAAGGTCTTGGTACCCTCCTTTTAACTCTGGCGCTAGCACATACTTTACTCTTAAAGCCGGAGCTGAAATGACCTGCCAGGAAGTTCGTTTTGTCCCGGTTCGCTTTAAAGATTCTTATGGGCCTGTTGGCGCCTGGTTCTTACTTTTTAAATCGAAAGCAACCAATGCCAAAGGCGAAGATTATATGGAGACACGTAAAGCAGAACTTGAAAACTGGGCTCCTTACGGAACTTCAAAACCTGTTCCTGCGAACCTTAGAAACTATTTAATGCTTCAGGAATTAGAAGAAGGAAATGGGCCAATTTATATGAGGACGGAAGAAGCAATTAAAGAATTAATGGCAGATATTCAGGATGAAAAACAAGCAAAACGCAAAATGAAAGAGCTTGAATCGGAAGCATGGGAAGATTTTTTGGATATGACTGTTAGCCAGGCATTAAACTGGGCTGCTCACAATATTTCACCGGAAGAAACCCCTTCGGAGATTTCTGCTTGCGAACCTTACTTCATTAGCTCACATTCAGGTGCTTCGGGTGCATGGATTAGTGGCCCTAAAGATTTATCGCCATCCGAAGAGTATCACTGGGGTTATGATAATATGACAACAGCCAAAGGATTATTTGCTGCCGGTGATGCATCTGGTGCTTCATCACACAAATTCTCTTCCGGTTCGTTTACCGAAGGTAGAATTGCTGCAAAAGCTGCAATTTCATTCATAGTTGATAACCCGGAGGATGTGAATATTTCAGAAGAAAAAATGAGTGAATTAAAAGAAAAGATATTACAACCACTTTCAACTTTTAATGAGCATAAAGATTTTGCGAACGATGAAGATGTAAACCCAAATTTTATCAAGCCTAAAATGTTTATGTTCCGTTTACAAAAAATTATGGATGAATATGCAGGTGGTGCTTCTGTAAATTTCAAAACTTCAAAAGCATTGTTGGAAAAAGGCCTTGAATTCTTACAATTTATGAAAGAAGATGCTGAAAAACTTGCAGCTTCTGATACGAATGAACTTATGCGTTGTTGGGAAAATGTTCACCGTATGTGGCAAGCAGAATCTCATATCAGAACGATGTTGTTCCGCGAAGAAACTCGTTGGCCAGGATATTATTTCAGAACGGACCACCCTACAATGAAAGAAGATTGGAAAGCATTTGCAAATTGTAAATGGAACCCTGAAACTGAAGAGTGGGAAATGATAAAGAGAGATATTAAAGAATTGACTTAATGATTAATTTCAGGTTTCAAATTCTTAATCTGAAACTTGAAATTTGAAATTCTTATTCAATGAATAAAACTCAAAAACCAGTTTTAATTATCGGTGGAGGAATTAGCGGAGTTACAACAGCTGTTGAAATTGCGGAGGTTGGAAAGGAAGTTATTCTTATTGAAAAAATGCCCTACTTTGGTGGCAATGTAGTAAAATTCAATAATTATTTTCCTAAGCTTTGCCCGCCGACATGCGGGCTAGAAATTAACTTTAGGAGAATCAAACAAAATCCAAGAATCAAATATTACACTTCTACAGAAGTGCAGGAAATTTCAGGAGAAAAAGGAAATTTTAATGTTAAAATTAAGACCTCTCCTCAATACATTAAAAACAACTGCACTGCTTGTGGTAAATGTGCAGAAATATGCCCTGAAGAACGCCCTGATGAATTTAATTATGGGTTTACTAATACTAGAGCAGCTTATATTCCTCATGAAATAGCATTTCCTTTTAAGTATCATATCGATAATGAATATTGTAAAAAGGAATCATGCAATAAATGTGTAGATGCCTGTAAATACAATGCAATTGATTTATCTGCTAAAGAGAAAATTACAGAACTTGAGGTTAGCTCAATTGTAACAGCTACGGGTTGGGAAAGCTATGATGCTTCAAAAATTGAGAATTTAAATTATTCTGATTCGAAGAATATAATTACAAACGTTGAGTTTGAACGATTTATCGCTTCAAATGGAGTTAATGAGAATAAACTTCTCCGGTTATCGGATAATACAGAGCCTAAAAAAGTTGCATTTGTTCAATGTGCGGGTTCGCGGGATGAAAATCATTTGCCTTATTGTTCAGCGGTTTGTTGCTCGGCTTCATTAAAGCATGCTTTAACCATTCAGGAATTGTATCCAAAAACTGAAGTGAAGGTATTCTATATTGACATGCGCGTTTCAGGACGAAATGAAGATTTTTTAACCGAAGTACAGGAAAATAAAAATATTGAATTGGTTAAAGGAAAGGTTGGAAAAATCATTGAAGCTGAAAATGGTAATTTGATTCTCGAAGCTGAAGATATTCTTTCCGGAAAGAAAATTAAATATGAAGCTGAAATAGTTGTTTTGGCAACCGGTATTGTATCTTCTAAAACAAATTTAAACCTAAATAGAGATCAAAATCAATTTATTACTGATAAGCAAATCGAAGGAATTATTCCTGTTGCATGTAGCAGAAAACCAATGGATGTTTCATCATCGGTAAAGGATGCAACTTCAGCTGCAGTAAAGGCTATTCAATAACCTGCCTGTCAGTAGACGGGCTTAAAAGCTAAGAAAATTGGAAAAGAAAATAGGCGTATATATATGTTCGGGATGTGAAATTGGAAAAAGCATAGATATTGAAAAACTTAGCCAAATTGCTTCAGAACAAAATGTTACCATTTGTAAAAATCATTCATCACTCTGCTCTATTGAAGGTTTTGATTTAATCAGCAGTGACATTGCAAATGAGAATATTGATAGAGTAATTATTGCAGCATGTTCTCCAAGGTTAAAAACAGAAGTTTTTGATTTCCCTGAAAATGTTTTACTTGATAGAGCAAATATTCGTGAGCAGGTTGCCTGGAGCATGGAACCAAATGAAGAAGATACTCAAATGGCAGCAGAAGATTGCCTTCGAATGTCAATCGCAAAAGTAGCCAACACAGAAATCCCGAATCCATTTATTGCTGATAATATAAGTTCCGATATTTTAGTTGTTGGAGGAGGAATTACTGGGATAACTGCCGCCATTGATGGAGCGAAAGCTGGTTATAAAGTGCATATCATCGAAAAAGAAGAAAAGCTTGGAGGTTGGCTAAATAAACTTCACAAACAAATACCGTATGCAGCACCATATAGTGAATTAATCAATCCGGAAATTGAAGATAAGATTAAGGAACTTGAAAAACTTGATAATATTCAAATTCATACATCAACAACAATTAAAGAAATTTCCGGGCAACCGGGGCATTTTGAAGTTCAATTATTAAATGGCAAAGAAGAGAAAGTTATAGTTGGCTCAATTGTTACAGCAACAGGTTGGCAAGCGTACGATGCAAATAAATTATCTTACTTAGGGTATGGTAACCCTAAAGTGCTTACCAATGTCGAATTTGAAGAATTTGTAAAAAATAATCCTGGTAAAGAATTTCCAAAGAATATTTTATTTATTCAATGTGCAGGGTCAAGAGATAAAGGCCATCTACCCTATTGTTCTGCATTCTGTTGTGCAACCAGCTTAAAACAAGCCAAATACATTCGCGATTTAAGCCCTGAATCCAACGTATTTGTAGTTTATAAAGATATTCGCACTCTAGGTTTATATGAAGAATTTTACAAGGAAATTCAAAAGGATGATCAAATCTTTTTTACAAAAGGTGAAATTGAAAAAGTAATTCCGGAAAAAAATAATATTTCAGTTCAGGTAAAAGATACATTAATTGGTGAAGATATTTCTTTATCAGTTGATATGTTAGTTTTAGCAACAGGAATGATTCCAAACGGAACTGAAGATTTAAACTTGAATTACCGTTTAGGTAAGGGGTTGCCTGAACTAAAATATAATTTCTCTGATTCGCACTTTATTTGTTTCCCTTACGAAACAAGAAGAACTGGAATCTATGCTGCTGGAAGTTTAAGGGAGCCTATGAATATTGCATCCAGTAAATCAGATGCAAGCGGTGCTATGCTTAAAGCAATACAAACCATTCAAGCAACCAAACGTGGCGAAGCCGTTCACCCCCGCTCCGGAGATAAATCATACCCGGACTTATTCCTTGACCGCTGTACTGACTGTAAACGTTGTACCGAAGAATGCCCATTTGGGTCTTATGATGAAAATGAAAAGGGTACTCCCCTTCCAAACCCAAACAGGTGCCGCCGTTGCGGAATTTGTCTAGGCTCATGCCCTGAACGGGTTATTAATTTTGCTGACTATTCTATCAATAGTATTTCTGCTATGATTAAATCAGTAGAAGTCCCGGATGAATTTGAAGAAAAACCAAGAATTCTGGTATTTGTATGCGAAAACGATGCTTATCCGGCTATGGACATGGCTGCTCAAAAAGGATTAAAATATAGCCCCTTTGTAAGAGTTATTCCTGTTCGCTGTTTAGGTTCTATTAATAAAGTTTGGATTTCGGATGCCCTTTCAAAAGGGTATGATGGCATTTTACAAATCGGTTGTAAACCAGGCGATGATTACCAATGCCATTTTATACATGGAAGTGAGTTAACTGAAACGCGTGGTGAAAATATTCAGGAAACACTGGAAACCATGATGTTAGAGCCAGAAAGAATTAAAACAGAATTTGTAGAAATAACAGATTATGATAAGATTCCGAAAATCATTAATGATTATGTGGAAGATATTGAACTGATTGGGCCGAATCCTTTTAAAGAACTTTAATTTAAGATTTAAAACTTGAAATTTGAAATAAAAAAATCACCGCAAAGGCACAAAGGCGCTAAGAATCTCTGCGACTCGGCGCCTTAGCGGTTAAAATGAATAGAAATTCAAAGGAAGCAATTGTTAGCATTTAGCTTTATGACTGAGATCTGAAACCTGAAACCTGAAATCCTTAACTATGATAAATATACAGCCAGATATTAAATTCAAAAAGCAACTTAAAGAGGTTAGCAAAAGTTCATTAAACGAATGTATGCAATGTGGAACATGTTCTGTTGTTTGTTCTCTTGCACCGGAAGAAAAGCCTTTTCCACGTAAAGAGATGATTTGGGCTGGTTGGGGAATGAAAGACAAGCTAATTGGAAATACGGATATTTGGCTATGCCACCAGTGTGGCGATTGTAGTACGTATTGCCCACGGGGAGTTAAGCCTGCCGATGTTTTCTCTGCAGTTCGTGAAATATCATACCAGCATTATGCTAAACCAAAATTTTTAGGAAAAATTTTAAATAACCCGAAATGGTTGCCAATTGCAATATTAATACCAATAATAATCATTTCAACAATATTATATTTAGCAGGAACTTTACAAATTCCTGAAGGCCCAGTTAATTATTCTAAGTTTTTTCCGCATGTATGGTTAAACAGCTCATTTACTTTTTTATCGTTTCTAACTATAGCTTTAGGAATAGCCGGGTTAAGAAACTTCTGGAAAGATTTAAGATTACAATATCCTGATTTTAAACCATCTGGTAGTTTCATTAAACATTTATTCTCAATACGAAAAGAAATAATTCTTCATTCGAATTTTAGTAAATGCTCAAATAAAAAATCAAGAAAAATTGCCCACCTTCTGGTATTTTATGGATTTATACTATTGCTATTCGTTACTGCATTTGCCATATATGCTGCAATAGTTCACAAATATCCATTAGCTATAACAAATCCATTCAAAATTTTAGGCAATGTAGCTGCCATGATGCTATTAATTGGATTAGGCATAATGATTATGAATCGAATATTTGATAGAAAGGATTTTGGAAATAGTACCTATGCTGACTGGTTATTTTTAATTTCCATGTTTTTGCTAACCATATCAGGAGTTGTAGTGCAGGCAGCAAGATTTTTAGATTGGGGCATAGCTTACCATCTTTATTTCTTCCACCTTATTTGCGTATGGTTTATAATTATTTACCTGCCATATACCAAATTTGGGCATTTGTTGTACAGGGTTGTTGCTATGGTATTTGCTGCTTCAGCCGGAAGAAAATAATTAATAATAAAATTAATTCTAATCATCCTCATATTCGATATATTTTGCCTTTGTTCTTCTTAAACTGTGATAAATCATTTCTCCAAACTCAAGCATATCCGAATCATCAATTTCGTAATACCAATTCATATCAACTTTTTTGATCTTGGAATTATTATCAATTAGTTTTAACAATTCTATGATTCTTTTTGAAGATGAAGTATTTACATATTCTAACTTTATTTGAATATCCACCTGTTCAGAATCAAGTTCATTTATCCATTTAAACAAAGGATCGAAAAATTTTTTTGGGTCCTCTGGTAAAGATCTTCCTTTAATACTCAAATGACCGGATTGCTTAAAATTTATTTCTGGTGTTGAATTTGTATAATTTATATATAAATCTTCCATTTACTTTTCTTATAAAACAATTAATAACAAGTTTAACTTATTAATATCGCAACTTAAGCTTTAATACAAGATACGTAATCTAAAAAAACTTAACAAATGACTTATTGATTTTTTTGACGAAAAATATCAGTTAATTTTTCCACATTAAGTTTAGCTAATTAAGAAGTTATTTTAAACGATCATTTATTATTAGGCTTCATGAAATTACTTTTAAACTATAGTCGGTAGATGTATCTCCACTCTTGTGCCCTTTGGGCTCCCGAAGATATCGCGTTTATCGATATACTCTATTTTCATTTCTTTGTTATATAAAGTATTTGCAATATCCAGTCTTTTTTCTGTGATCTTTGTTCCTAAAGATTTATGTGTAATGTTTTTTTTCTTCCGTATTTTTCTTGCTGCTTCCCTTCCTACTCCATTATCATCAACTATACAGCATAAAGATTCATTTATAATCTTTATTTCTATATTTATTTTTCCTTTTTCATCTTTTTTATTACATATTCCATGAAGAATTGCATTCTCAACAAAGGGTTGGATTAATAAGGTAGGTATTTTATAATCTAAAACCTCATCTTCAAAGTTTATGTTATACTCAAACTTGTCTTCAAACCTTAGCAGTTCTAAATCCAGATATAACTGCAAAGCTTCCAGCTCTTTTTCAATGGGTATTGTTTGATGCTGAGAATTATCAAGTGTTAGCCTCATTAATTTGGAAAACCGGGTAAGGTATTTATTCGAAGCTTCTTTGTTATTTTCATAAATAAAGCATTGAATAGAATTC
>JANQHR010000124.1 GCA_028282585.1 Bacteroidales bacterium
AATAGAGAGGGGTTAGGGGAGAGTACAGATTACTTGTATATAAATATGTGAATCAAGGGTTTATTCTAAATATTCAGGAAAATCCGGATTTAAAGGCAAGATTTTCAATTCTTGATTCGCATAATTCATATTTGTGTATAAAGCATAGCTTCTCGAAAAGAGGGAGAACCTGCCTACCGTCAGGTAGGGAGGGAGGGTCAAAAAAACAATTGTTCCATTCAATAGCATACTATTATCATTTAACTTTTGACAACTTCATAGTAAAAGGAAAGCCGAAAATGAAATCAGCTTTCCCATTTTTTTAAAGTTTATTTTACAGCTTTGCAGAAAGTCACATTTTCTCCTGAAAATAATTCTCCTGCAGGTAATACATCTTTATAGAAACTAAATTCCTTGAAAGACTGCTCAGATAGCATGGAAGATAAATCTTCATCAGAATAGAAATGAGTCCAAAAACGGTAGGTTTTAAGGCCATCTTCATCATCGTAAACCAAGTGCTGATAAAGAATTACTTTTTCTTTCCCATAAAGGAATGACTCTGATAATGCTAAATAGGGTACAGGCCTCCAGAAGCCTGTCTCACATACTTCCCAACTTTTTGAGGTTGTTTTCTTTTCAAGTTTATTATCGTTTAATACATCGAAAATAAAAATACCTTCTGGCTTAAGAACTTTGTAAATGAAAGACAAAAGTTTCTTTTGGTCATTAGGATGCAGTACCCCAAGATCAGTGTAAATAAGAATAACTAAATCAAACGTTTCTTTCGTTAATTCAAGTTTGAGATAGTTTTCATTAATATACTCAATTTCAAGGCCTTTTTCTTTGGCTCTATTCCGGGCATAGCCGATGGAGTTAGCAGAAAAATCAACCCCGGTAACCTGATGTCCTTTTTGTGCCAGTAGTTCGGTGTAAAGCCCGGGGCCACATCCCAGGTCAAGTATTTTGAGTTTCTTCTTTTCCGTACGGGATAAAATCCACTTAACTGTACTTTCAATAGTAGATTGCCTGCGACTTGCCAAATCAGTCTCATTACTTAAATGAACATTCAGCAATTGTTTGGAAATGTATTCATCGGTCCACATTTCAGCTGTGCCATTTTCATAAATAGCTGGTTTAGATGAATATTTAATAATATCGGATAGTTTCATTATTTTATAAATGTTTGATAAAAAATTAATAAAAAACGGAAATTGTTTAGAGTACACAAATACACGTCTCATTTTGTAATGAAACTGTATTCAATTCTAAAATATCTTCAGAATTGAAGATTAGGATATGTTATTGTGTTTTGAAATCGCTGCAAATTTAGTATAAAGATTGCTAATTACAGTTCGTTTAATTAACAATCTTCACACCAGCGATTAATTTTTATTTGGGATGCCTTTACCTGTATATCTTACATCAATCTTCCTGGATTGTATTGTCAGGTATTTTTACATGATTTACTATTCTGGTTTTCGTTGAATCATTTTTAATTGCAGTTACATCACCATTACAGTTGGTAAAATATACATGGTTCCCATAATCACTGAAACGATATACTTTACACCCTTCATGTTCAAATAAGTATTCAATTGCAAAAGTATCGTTGTTTTTTGCCGGTGCAGTTGATATTGGGATTCCACTTATACAGGAGCTTAAAAATACAAGGCAGACTAAGAAGCTGTCTAAAAATTATCCATCCATTTGATTATGCGTCTTTTTCGTTTATACTGCGTTGAATTTTCCTTAAATAGCTGGTGCTATTCGCGTCAAAT
>JANQHR010000159.1 GCA_028282585.1 Bacteroidales bacterium
CTGGCGCCAATTTGTAATTGGTGCCAATTACCTTTATTGCTTCTTCAAAGCAAAACACGGATCACAGATCCGCGCTAGCCCTGGGATAAATTTTTATGCGTGGTTCTACATCTCCTACGGAGAATTGATTCCATAGGAATATCCTTTTTCTATTAAACTATATTCCCTGCGGGAAAGCAATCTGCTCTCCCTTTGTTACTTACTTCTTTTGGTTAACTAAGCAGCCGCACCCACAATTATTCTCTTTTTTGACAGCTATGCTTTTGGTTTGAATAGGATTCTTTTGCTTAGCAGTACCTGTAACCTTTTTTACTTCTTTCTTTGGTGTCATGATAAATTGTTTTAAAATTGATGAATTAATAAATCGTTCTTACTAATAAACGATGAACCGTAAAAAAGATGCAAGTTTATATTTAGAATTAGTTTCTTTCACAGATACATGAAGGACTCTTTGGGTAAAACTCCATAATTCTGCCTCGATTGTCATATTTGTATTCACTGCATTTTAGAAAATATTTTTTAAGCATTTTCCTTGCTCTTTGAATTCTTGACTTTGCACCTGATACAGATAATCCTAGTTTCTGTGCAATAAGTTCTTGTTTAACCCCTTCTATGTCTGATAATATTAGGGGTTCGCTATATTTTTCGGGTAGGTTTTCAATAAACTCTTTTAAAGCGGGCAGTAGATTTTTATATGTATTTAACTCATCTTTATTTTCATCAAGGCCTTTTTTTATACTTTCCAAATTAGCATTTGCTCTAATTTTCCTATAATAATCAATTAATACATTTTGTGTAATACGGAAAGCCCAGCCGTCGTAATTCTCTTTGTACCTGTAAAATTGTCTTTTTTCTAAAATCTTTATTACGGCATCATGCAATATATCTTCGGCAACATACCTGTCTTTAACATTTTTAAGCAGGTATATATACAATTTTCCAATCAAACTTTCGAATTTTTCAATGTCTTCCATCTATCTTTTAATTTATAAGTTGGCTTCAAATTTATAAACGTAGAAAAATAAAAAAGATGCTCCGCTGGCGCAAATTTGTAATTTGTGCCAACTACCTTTATTGCTTTTTCAAGTAAAACACGGACTACAAGTCCGCGCTAGCCTTGGGGTAGTATTTAGTTAAACTCGATAAGCTGTCTATCTATTATCGCTTTTTCTAATTTTAGAGTCTCAAATGCTGAATTATAACATTCCTGGCATGTTCGTTGAACAAATCCAATTCCAGGTGCCAACCAAATTGAAAAACCATAATCCATTACCATTAAATCTTCACTGAAATAATTAAATTGTAAGCAATTATCAATTTCAACACCTTCAATTTCGACCGTAGCATTTCGATCAACAAGTTTCGCATATCCAATACTATATTCCCACTTTTCATTTAGACTTGCAGCTAAGTCAAATAATAATTCCCCTGTATCATCCAACGAAGATAATTTATAGATCTTATCACCTTCAATCCGATAAAACATACTAATTCCATAATTATCAATAAATTTATAGTATTCTAATCCATTAATAGTCTGTTTTTCTGATATATACTGTCTTCCTGAAAGTTCAAAAGTCCATTCATTCCCAACCGATAATGGTAAATAATCATCAGATAATACAAGGTCTGTATTTTCTGATTTTTCCTTTTCGCATGAAACTAATCCAATTACGATTATACTAAACATTAATAGAGTTCTCATATCCTAAAATTTAATCATTAAATCTATGACGCTAAAAATGAATCTATGGTTGCGTGCCATATTGCCGTCAAAACTGAGCTAAACGTAGTTCCTGTTTGAGAACGTAGAAATTCAAAAGGGTTTTCATGTACGCACCCCTTCCAAGGTGCATGAAATGTAAGTTAATGGATTTCCTTTTGCTGGTGCAAATTTGTAATTTGTGCCAACTACCTTCGCTGGCGCTGATCTGTGATCAGTGTCCCACCGATTGTATTCCGAGCAATCGGAAGGCGTGAGCGGAGTGAGTTTTTGATTGCTTTCTCTTCACTCGTGCAAGACTTCTGTCTTTTTGTTTTTACAAAACAAGACACTGATCACAGATCAGCGCCAGCTTGGGGTGTCAGATTGTGCGAATTGCAAATGTGCATGGAATTAGGGTTGGAAAATCCATTTATTAATATTATTTTTGCATACTATAATTATCATTACTGTATCATGGGAAGATTTGAAAAAGTCATAGTTAATCAGGCTGGAGTTGATAAAAGAGGATCAGGATATTACTCTACTCCTGAATTTATTGCAGATTATATTACAAAAGAATTAATCGCATTAAATCCAACAGGGAGAAAGGTTTTAGACCCAGCAACTGGTAACGAAGAATTACTTAAATCATTTTTTCTTGCAGGTAAAGAAATTGACAGTTTTGATATTATTGAGCATGGTGAAATTAAATATTCCAATTTTAGTCAATTTGATTTCATTGAGTTTTACAAGGAAAAGAAAAATCAGCAGTTTTTTTCAAATGTTATTGACCTTGATTATGATTATTACATAGCAAATCCACCTTATAATTGTCATGAAATAAATTACATACGAGATAACAAAAAAGATTTAAAGCTTCTTTTTAACAAAGTTGGTGTAAACAATATGTATTCGATGTTTTTATCTGCTATGATTGATTGTGCCAAAAATGGAGCATTGATAGGTGTTATTATTTCGGACTCATTCTTAACAGCAACAATGCATTCTGGATTAAGAGAGCAAATATTATCACAATGCAGTATTCATCAATTAATTTTATGTCCTAATGATTTATTTTGGGACCAGAAAGCTGATGTAAGAACATGCATCTTAATTCTACAAAAAGGAACTCAATTTCAACAGGATGTATTAGTTAGTAACAGACTTAAGAACAAAGAGAAACTTGCAGAAAGATTAAAAAGTAAAAATTTCAATACTGTTAAAATTGAAAACATTGTATTAAGCAAAAAGAAAAATGCGAATCAGTTTATTATTGATGTCGATCCTGACGTTTTAAAGTTATTCAGTCTGCCAAGAGTTGGTGAAGTTTTCAAATGTATCACTGGAATTTCTACTGGTAATGATAAAAAGTATTTGTCAACTGTAAAAAAAGAAGGATACGAAGTTCCCTTTTATAAAAATCCTGGCTCTAGGAAATTCAAAACAGAAGTAGATGCTTATATTATTAATGATTTCATGGATGAAAGTCTTAAAGTAAAAGATTTCATGGTCAGAAATAAGCAATTTATGCTTAAAGAAGGAATAACTTGTTCTTCAATGGGACTTCCATTTAGTGCTTGTTATTTGCCTGAGAATTCAACATTTGGCGTAAATGCAAATATATTTACTCCAAAAGAAGATATTTTCTGGATGATTTCTTATCTAAATAGTAGTTTGGTAACATACTTTGTGCGTGGTGTTTTGATTCGCTCAAACATGGTAACTTCGGGATATATTTCTCAAATTCCTATATTGAAATTTAACGAGTTAGAGAAAAAACAGCTACAACAAATAGCTGTCAATGCAATAAATGAAACTACGACAATTAAAGATGCTATTGATAAAATAGATGATATTGTTTTTAATAATGTTGGTTTATGTAAACCCAAAATTGAATACATAGTTGATTTTGCAACTAACTTAAATAAAAGAGTCTAATAGTTTTTATTCAACTTCATTACCTTTCTTATCAACTTTGACCCAACGCGTTTTGACTTTTTTTAAGTATTTACCTGATGGCTCTTGAATAATATCTCCACTTCCTGCTTCCTTTTTATCTTGTGCCAATGCTAAAGCATCTAGGAAGAGTGGATGAAATTCTTCATTAGAACGTTTAACAGCATCTTTCAAATCTTTGTAATATGCTGATTGCAAATTTCCATTATTACTAGGGTTTACATAAATATCAGGGATCCATGCAATTGGAAATACAGTAGCGTGGTCAATTTCTATGGTCATGTCATCATTAAATTTAATGAAGAATGTTCCAATGAAAAAGTTTTTATTTACATCCTCTTCATAGAATTCTTTTAAACCAATACCTTTTGAAATGTCATCTTTGTTTTTTCTACCATTTAATACAGCAGACTTAATGTTTATAAAAATTGGAGTTGTATTACCTTCAATAGTATATTGAAAATCAAAAACAGACACTTCTGAATCGGATGGGATAATATTTGAAAGCTTAAATTCACTATGATATTTTTCTAAATTCTGTGTAATTAATTCTTCAAGGATTCGCCAAACGGTTCTTCCTTTTGCGGCTTTTCTCCACCCATAAGGAAATTGTTCTTTTTTACCTATTTGAATTTTACCAACTTTAGCAACTAATAAATCAAAACTTTCTTGTAGTCCTTTTCTTAAGGCTTCTATTTGTTCAATCGTCATGAGAAAAAATCTTTAATGCTTACTTCAAGTGCATTAGCAATTTTTTCAATGTTTAATAGAGTAATGTTTTTTTCCGCTCTTTCAATCATACCAATATACGTTCGATGAAGTCCTGCTTTGTCGGCAAGGTCTTCCTGAGATAAGTTTTTCTGTTTTCTTAAATTACGAACCTTTACACCAAACTTCTTTAATATGTCAGAATCTGAAATCATTGCTAATTATAGTATATGTAAAGCTAATTATAGTATTCTTTTTGCACTACATACTAAAGTTAGCATTTCAGTCAGTGCGATGGATTGAAATAGCTCTTTTGTAATTTTTGGTCTGCGTGTCAGATTGTGCGAATTACAAATGTGCTATTGTGGGTGGGTTTCAGCATAGCATACAACTTAATAAAATGATTCATTGTTTGGATTTTTTCCCTCCGCTGGCGCCAATTTGTAATTGGCGCCAACTACCTTTATTGCTTTTTCAAAACAAAACACGGACTACAAGTCCGCGCTAGCGGGAGATTTTTTCTACTTTTTCTTTTAACTTTTCTTTCGACATGATTTCTTAGTTTATTCTCCTTCAAAATACCATCCTGCTGGTCTTATTTCAAAACCCCAAATATCTTTAAATCGAAAGACAATATCTAATGCTTTTCCCTGGTTTAGCGGCTCTTTTTGGCTTTTCTTCCAATCTTTTCTATCCATTGTTCCGAACACAAAATAGTTATCAGGATTAAATCGAAATCCAAAATTTGGAATAATTTGATTTAAATACATTTCAATTTCGGCTTTTTGACCAATTATTAATTCACAATATGGACAAAATTTGCATGATTTATTTAAGGAAATTAATTGATTGAAATTCATCGTCTTTTCTTCATAATGAATCATCAAGCAGTATTTTCTCAATTTAGTCTTATTGTCGCACTTCGGGCATTTTGTCCACTTATATTCATCATGTGGATTTAGATAAAAATAATATTTTGATTTTCGCATTTCTTTTGTTTTTTTCTGCTTGCACCCAACGGTCACTTGTAAGTTGTCGTTGCGGATTTCGGAGCGCGTTCATGTCCGGTAGGACTGAACTGCGATGCGAGAATCCAGCGTACGACACCACACGAACCCCGCAATGCAATTTACAATTTGTGTGTGCCCAGCATGAGCATGTGCACACTTTACTATAAGCTCTGAAAAAATGTTTAAAATACAAATTTTTATTGTTATAGGTAAAAGTGATGCATGAAATATTTCCAGAGGGTTTACCCTGTGGAATTTAAGTTTTATTCCAGAGGGTGTAAGTCCTTCGCTGGCGCTGATCTGTGATCAGTGTCCCAGCTTTGCTGGTGATTCTAAATAAACAAAGTATGTTCTATCAAGATTAAAATAACACTAATTATATTTCTATGTACCAGGGGACTTGTTTCCCCGGCAGGGGATAAAGCTCAATAGCTAAGGTGATACGAATAACTCAATTTCTCCGTTAGGAGATAAATTTTTATGCATGGTTCTATATCTCCTACGGAGAATTTATTTCATTGGAATATCCTTTTTCTATTAAGCTATATTCCCTACGGGAAAGCTGAGC
>JANQHR010000166.1 GCA_028282585.1 Bacteroidales bacterium
TTTTTACTTTGAGTAACTTTATGTTTTCTTTGTGGTTCTCTGTTTAACAGCCTTTTATAATTATACCACAAAGTTTCACAAAGCAGGCACAAAGAACACTAAGACTTTTTGGACACCCCCTTATAATTATGAATAGTAAACATTATAATTTTTCAACTGCCATTAAAGGTTGGTCTTTCGAAATTAAAGTTCCATCTTCCACCAGTATCTTCACAATTTTACATTTATAAGGAGCTTCAATTTCATTGAAAAGTTTCATTGCTTCTAAAATACAAATTGGATCACCTTCTTCAACCACATCACCTTCCTGAACAAACGCAGGTTTATCTGCTTCGGGTGATTGGTAGAATGTCCCCGCCATAACAGCATTTATAGTTTCTCCGTAAGCTTGCGTATCAACTTCAGCAGGTTTTTCTTTTGGTTTAGCCGAAGTTTCTACTGCTACTTCATCAGTTTGAGGTTTTACCTCATCATGTATTTCAGGATGCACAGATCCTATTGTAGGTTCTGAAAAAACATGACTTTTAGCACTACCATTTCCAGATCGCATTGAAAGATTGAAATCGCCCTTTCTGATAACCAATTCACTTAACTGCATATGCGCTGCTTTTTCAAGAATCGTATTCATTCCATTGTAATCTTCCGGATGAAGGAGTGGATCAACGCTGCCAGAAACCTCGGATTTAACTTGTACCTTATCTTCTTCAGGTTCTTTAACTAAATCCTCAATTTCAATATCTGCAGGAGTTTTTGGCCTTTTATCTTCTTCAATTGCTCTCCATTTGAAATATTCCATTGAAACTTCCGGGAATAAACAATACGATAATATATCTTCTTCGCTTTCGATCAACTTAGGATCCGAAACATTCTTGGTTGCTGTGGGTAAAATAGGTTTTAAATCATCAGCCGGCCTGTGATCAATAGGTTTCTCATTTCCTAATATTTGTTTAATGAATTTTGGTGCAATAGGAGCTGGTGATCGGCCATACATTCCTTTTACATAATTCTTAACCTCTTGAGGAACTACTTTATATCGTTCACCGGTCAACACATTCATTACAGCTTGCGTTCCAACAATCTGGCTGGTAGGTGTTACCAATGGAGGATATCCCAGGTCTTTACGCACATTTGTAACTTCTTCAAGTGCTTCCTCCAATTTCTCGCTGGCATCTTGTTGTTCTAATTGTGAACGGAAGTTAGAAATCATCCCTCCAGGAATTTGGTGAACTAGAATTTCTGAATCAATAATCGGTTCATATCCTCTGCCTTTCGAACGCTTCGGAGTTAACTCCTTAAAATACTTATTTACTTTTCTTAATGCGTCTAAGTCAAGATCAACATTATATTCCGTTTCATCGAAAATAGCATGAATGGTTTCCACCGGAGGTTGAGATGAAAATCCGGCCATAGACGAAATAGCACAATCCACAGCACCAGCACCGGCTTTTGCTCCTTCAAAATAAGCTGTTTCTGACATTCCACTGGTAGCATGACAATGTACCTGGATTGGTATATCAAATTCTTTCTTTAAAGCAGAAACAAGATTTTTTGATGTTGTAGGTGATAATAATCCAGCCATATCCTTGATGCATAGTGAGTCGATACCCATTTGTACCTGTTCTTTTGCATCACTTACATATTTTTCAATGGTGTGAACCGGACTAATTGTATATGAAAGAGTTCCTTGAGCATGAGCACCATGCTTTTTAACCGCTTTTATCGCAGCTTCCAAGTTTCTTGAATCATTCAAAGCATCAAAGATCCTGAAGATATCAATACCGTTTTGATGCGCCGTTTCTACAAAACGATCTACCAAATCATCCGGATAATTTTTATATCCTACAATATTTTGCCCTCTAAGTAACATTTGAAGAGGAGTTTTTTTAGCTTGCGATTTGATCAATCGCAACCTTTCCCAAGGATTTTCGCGTAAGAATCGTAAACAAACATCGAAAGTTGCGCCGCCCCATACTTCAAGCGAATAGTATCCAACCTGATCAATGGTATCTAAAATACCAAGAATATCTTGTGTACGCATACGAGTTGCCCAAAGTGATTGATGCCCGTCTCGTAATGTAGTATCAGTAATTCTAATTATGTTCTTTTTCATAACAATATTCATTATTATTTTACTGTGAATTTTCCCATTGCGGAGAATTTTTCAAACCTGCTTTGGATTAATTCTTCAACAGATAATTTTTGTAATGATTTTATATTTTTAACCACTGCTTTTTCAATTAAGTTGGCTACTTTTTTAACGTCAGTATGCGCCCCTTCACCTGGCTCCTCTATGATTTCATCAATTACTCCGTGTTTTTTAAGAGCTTTTGCTGTTAAGTTAAGTGCTTCAGCAGCATCAGGAGCAAAGGCTGCATCACGCCATAAAATCGAAGCACATCCTTCAGGCGAAATCACAGAATAAATTGCATTTGATAACATCAGAACCTTATCACCAACACCAATTCCTAAAGCTCCACCACTTCCTCCTTCGCCAATTACAACGCATACAATAGGTACCTCAATTGATGCCATTTCGGTTAAGTTTTTGGCAATAGCTTCGGCTTGTCCGCGTTCTTCAGCCTCTAATCCGGGGAAAGCACCCGGTGTATCAATAAAAGTAATTATAGGTACATTAAATCGCTGTGCTAATTTCATCAAACGTAGAGCTTTTCGGTAGCCATCGGGTTTAGCCATTCCAAAATTACGCTCAATATTTTCATGTGTTTTTTTTCCTTTGTTGTGTCCTATAAGCATCACTTTTTGACCATCAATTTCAGCAAAACCTCCAATCATGGCTTTATCATCAGAGAAGTATCGGTCTCCATGAAATTCAATAAAGTTTGTTACAATATGTGATATATAGTCTTGTAAAATGGGTCGCTTTGGGTGTCTGCTAATCTGGACAATTTCCCAGGGTGTTAAATCTTTTTTTGTTTTCTTTTTCATTTTTTCCACCTCTGGTTTCTCCATTACAATACGATCAATTTCTTGTCCCATAATTTCTAATTTTAAGATGCGTTTAGGTAATCTTTAATATTTATCGATTATAGTAACTGAGAACGTTGCTTAAATAATCTTTTAAATCTTTACGATTTACGATGGAGTCAACGAATCCATGCTCGCGAAGATACTCGGAAGTTTGAAAATCATCCGGAAGTTTTTCCCCGATGGTTTGTTCTATTACTCTTCGTCCTGCAAAGCCGATTAATGCACCTGGTTCCGACACATTAATATCACCCATCATGGCATAGCTTGCAGAAACTCCACCGGTAGTTGGATTGGTTAGTACTGATATATAAGGAATATTTTTTCTGTTTAAGCGAGCAATTCCTGCACAGGTCTTGGCCATTTGCATAAGAGATAAAGCGCCTTCCTGCATTCTGGCCCCGCCTGATGCGGAAATTACAATATACGGTAAATTATGATCATATGCATAATTCGCTGCTTGTAGAATTTTTTCACCAGTTCCGCTACCCAGACTACCACCCAGGAATCTGAAATCCATTACGGCAATTACAACCGGTATAGCATTCATCTTTCCGTGTCCGGTAACAACCGCTTCGTTAATTCCTGTTTTCTTGATATTTGTTTCGTACTTATCCTTGTAACTTCCTTTCAGATCATTGAATTTAAGCGAATCTTTAGGGCTGATATTACTAAATAGTTCTTCGAAGGTGTCTTTATCGAAAAGCAGATTGATTCGTTCGTATGAACTTATGGCCCCGTGATAGTTACAGTTTGGGCAAACGTTAAGGTTTTTACTCCATTCTTCTGCATAAATGTGCGAATGACAATTTTTGCATTTTACCCAAAGTTCTTTTTTTGATTTTTTCTTTTCTGTTGTAGTTTCAGTATACCAAGCCATCACTCATTTCTCCCCTTTTAATTATGAGTTAACATATACCTAAATAACGTAATTTTTATCTCCATATTAGACAAAACTTGAGATAAATAGTTTCGAAAAATAGTCATTTTTATAATTAAATGCTACATAATTTAGAATTAATACACGAGCGATTTTTGTTAAAATAGCCTTAATAAACTGTTATACAGACAAAAAAGTCCAATGTTAAGAATTCGATCGAAGTTTGTGGTTAGCAAAATTATTTGCCGAATTTTTCATCCTGGTTTTAAGTAATATTTCGTTAGGTTCGTCTTGTGATTTAAGATTTGAATTCTTTAAGACCTCTTGGGGTTGGCTAAAAAATAAGAATGATTGGATAGTATTTTAGTTTTGTTCCGGAATAATCTCAAAATCGAAGTTACATTCAGCTTGCAATCTTTTATTAAACTTCAACCAGTATAACTTTTTTGTGACACCGTTTCAAAACGAGACACCTTATGAAAAGTAAAAAGACTTCTGTTTTAATAGAAGTCCTTTACCAATTAAGAGTACAAAATTCTTATTGCTGTGTTTTCAAAAGTTATGTATATATCAAATAAATCATGGATTCATTTTTATTCGGGTTCTTTTTAACGCATTAAAAACTTTCGTATTCCTTATCAATTTTATCGTTAGAATTAAGTACAATATCTACACCTTTTATCTCTTCATCCGGGCTTTTACTATTTCCGTTATCGGGCTCCTTTTTTACAGCCTGATACTCTTTTAGAACAGATTTTTTCGTTGTTTTAAAAGAACGACTTTGTTCCCTATCATTAATTTTGAAAAATGCAATGGTTTCCTTTAGTTGCTCAGCTTGACTGGCCAATTCTTCAGAGCTTGTGGCCATTTCTTCACTTGCCGCTGCATTTTGTTGTGTTACCTGACTTAATTGCTGAATTGCGTTGTTAACTTGGCCCGCTCCACTACTTTGTTCCATACTGGCCGATGAAATTTCCTGGATTAGATTTGCTGTTTTTTGAATTTCAGGAACCAATTCTTCCATCATTTTTCCGGCTTCTTCGGTTAAATTCACACTCGATTTTGATAATACATCGATTTCTTCTGCAGCGATTTTACTTCTTTCGGCAAGTTTTCTAACTTCAGCTGCAACTACTGCAAAACCTTTTCCGTGTTCCCCTGCGCGTGCAGCTTCAACGGCAGCATTCAGTGCCAGTATATTGGTTTGAAAAGAGATATCTCCAATAATAGTTATCTTTTCGGCTATTTCTCTAATAGACTTTAAGCTCTCTTTAGATGCTGTTCCAACTTTTTCAACACTGTCTGCTGCTTTTACAGATATCTTTTCTGTTTGCAGGGCATTGTCATTGTTTTGCTGAATATTTGAAGCCATCTCTTCCATAGATGAGGAAACTTCTTCTGCAGATGAAGCTTGTTCCGAACTCCCTTGTGATAATTGTTGTGATGTGGAACTCATTTCAACAGATGCTGATGCAATGTTATTGGCTCCGGAAATAATGTCGTTAACAATTTCTTTAAGTTTAGTGGCCATTGATTGTAATGAAATGGCTAACTCTCCAATTTCATCTTTCTGATCTATTTCAACCTGTGCGGTTAAATCCCCTGAGGCAATTAGTTTGGTAAATTTAACACCTTTTAAAATAGGATTTATGATACCACGGGTAATAACTAATGATAAAATAACGGCAATTACTACCGCAATAAAACTAAATATTAAAACACCGCTGCGGGTTGAGCTTGTTTCTTCCGACATTTCAAGTTTTTTTACTTCTGCTTCGGTTTTGGCTTTCTCGATTATATCATTAAAAATAGATCCAACGTTTTCTAATGCTACCCTAGTTTTAGTATTATATATCTCATTAGCTTGGTTCATTCCTTCTATGTTATTATCCTGGTATTTTAGAACTTCATCTAATAAATCCAGTGTTTCATAGGCATGATTATGTGTATTTTGTGCATAATGGTTATAGGCTCTGTCGTGATTTCCGGCTTTGATATACCGGTCAATTTGAATAGCGCTTTCATGCAATTTCTTATGAGGTTCCTCAACTCTTGTAATTAAGGCATTGAAATTAGGATCTTCTTGCCTCAGTTTTTTAACTTCCTCGCTTTCCAGCCATATACCCAGGTTACATTTACGATAGTCCGTCTCTACATTTAATTCTCGGCTTTTGCTTAGTAATGCATCTTTAATATTATGCATCCATTGTAAATGGTCACTTTTAACCTCTCGTATTTTAGAACCAATCTTAAAATCAGATTGTATAAACACATCGGAAATTTCAATAGCCGATTCATGAAGACGTATGTGAGGTTCTTCAATTTCCTTTAAGAATGTTTCTATTTCCGGAATTAGCTTTATTGCTTCTTCTTTTCCTTCTCCATAATACCATTTCCCAAATGCGCATTTGTGGTGGTCCGTTTCTACATTAAGCTCTTCAACATTAGCATCGGTTAATAATTTATTAACTTCATTGGCCCATTTTAAGTGATCAACATGCCTTTGTTCGATAGTATAAAGTAATTCATCAACTTCTATTATACTTTCGGAATTTCGAACAATTCCGTTTAGGCCTTTAATGGCCCAAAATGTTACAATAATTAGTATAACAATTACTATTCCAAAGGCTATGGACAATTTTTTTCCAAGTTTTATGTCTTTCCAATTCATAATAATATATTTAGTTATTGATTTGTTGCGTTTTAATATTTCAAGTATTTAGTTTTATTTAAGTATTATATTTTAATTGACTTCATTTATGAATATTGCATCTTTTGATGCGAATACTTTATTCAGATCAAGCAACAT
Organism: Bacteroidales bacterium; assembly: GCA_028282585.1. Lineage (GTDB taxonomy): Bacteria > Bacteroidota > Bacteroidia > Bacteroidales > UBA12077 > UBA12077. Next base: position 6,675 of record JANQHR010000166.1, read on the forward strand.
GATAAAACGTTCATTAACCTTCCAAACACCATTAATGAACTCTGAACGATAATTTGAGCCAATAGATGGAGTAGAATCAATCAGGTCTTCATTAATCTCAAGAACTTCTTTTACGCTATCTACAATGGCACCTAACGTTACTTCATCATTTCCGATTTTAACCTGAAGAACCAGAATACAAGTTTCATTCGAAAACTTAAGGTCAGACATTCCGAATATGATTCTCAGGTCTACAACTGGAAGAGAATTTCCTCTCAAGTTTATTAATCCGCTAAAATAAGCCGGAGATTGAGGGACTTTTGTGGTTTCTGTCATCTCTAGAATGTTAAATACATTCTTTACATTTGCACCGAATAATTCATTATTTAGCTCGAAGCATAAATAAGTCTCAATGTTGTCAAGATTTCCGGATTCAGCCTTTTTCCTTTCCATATTATTTTATGTATTTAATTTATTACGTGGTCGATCCTTATAAGGTTAATTTTTAATTTTCATATTTTTCGGAAATAAATATTTATTATTAATAACTACATCAATAACTTTATCTATTTCATCGAAAACATCTGTTTTAAATATACATGCTCGAAAACCGGCACTCATTATTTCGTCCAGATATGCTTTGTCTCTATACATGGTTATTGCAATAAATTTAATTTTGCTGTTTTCCCATAGCATCAGTTTAGCTGCCTTTAAACCATCCATTATTGGCATTTCAATATCCATTAGTACGATTTCAGGAGCATAAGAATTCATTAAATCCAAAGCCTGGCTTCCGTTTTCAGCTTCACATATTATTTCATACTTTTTATTCTTTTCCAGTAAATGTCTAAGCGCAAGCCTAAAAGATTTATTATCATCTACCAGCATTATTTTCATGATCGATAATTGGTTAATCATTTCCAGTGATAAATTTATTTCAGAAAACTGTAATATTTCCGGGTAGGTTTACGGGAATATTTTAAAAAAACACTTGCGTAATTTTACGTGTAAGTTAATTAGGATATTGACGGAAAGCTAGGGTAGTTAGTGTTTTAAACAATATTTGGGGTTTTAAAAAGAATTTAGATCTCGATTATTTTATTTTTAAAAGCCTGAACAATAATATTTGCCGTATTTTGAGCATTAAGTTTATCCATTATTTTAGATTTATGACCTTCAACAGTACGTATAGAGATATATAGTTTTCTGGATATTTCTTTGGTGGTAAGACCGTTACATATTAATTTTAAAACTTCATTTTCCCGGCTGGTAAAATGAACAGATTTGATTTCTTTTTCAGTTGTAATTTTTTTAGATGTTCCAAAATTAATTATAATGCTTTTCATTAACTCCGGAGAGAAAAAATCATCCCCTTTGATTACCGTCCGGATAGCTTTTTCTAACTCATCACTACTGGCTTTTTTTAAAACAAAACCTTTGGCTCCGGCTTGTATCATTTTGTAATAATATGCTTCATCACCATTCATTGATAAGGCAATAATTTTAAGATCAGGATATAATTCCAAAGCTTTTTTTGTGGCTTCAACACCATCTATTTTTGGCATATTAATATCCATTAAAACCACATCCGGTAATTTCGAATCCAGGATGTTTAAAAAAGCCTCTCCATTTTCAGCTTCTGCTATTACTTCAATATTCTTTGATTTTGACAAGAGAAAGCTTAAACTTTCTCTAAAAAGATTATGATCGTCAACCAATATTATATTTATCTTATCCTTCATAAAGCAATAATAATATAATTAAATCAATAAAGGGTAACTCTCATTTTAACGCTATATCCTTTATTATTACTGCTGCTCATATTTATGTCTCCATTTAAGGATTTTATGCGGCTTATTATATTGGATAATCCCATTCCGGTATTTTTACTTAAGGTATCATCAATATTAAATCCTGTTCCATCATCGGCGTAATGCAAAAAAAGATTATTTTCTTTATGAACCAGTTTTAAAATTATGGTATTAGCACTGGCATGCTTAAGCGTATTATTAATCAATTCAACAATAATTCTATATAGTGTGGTTTCAATTTTTTCGGAAACCCTTATCTCAAAGTTAGATCCTAATGCGAATTTAATAGAGCTGGTATCTGTTATTTTTTTATAAAATGATTCTACTGCCGTTGTTAATCCAAAATTTTTTAATATGTGTGGACTAAGGTTATTTGATATTTCCTGAACTCCAAGTATTGCATCATCAATGGTTTCCTCAAGTTTTTTAATTATTTGCATTTTTTCTTCGGTATTTTCACTTAACTGGAATGATTTTGAGTAGATTTTAGCAGCAGATAATAAAGGTCCAAGCCCATCATGAAGATCTTTAGCAAATCTTTCTTTTTCTCGTTCTTCTGTTTCGATAACTGCAGTAAGGATTTTTCTTTCTGTTTCTTTTCTTTCGGAAATATCTCTTATCATTGTTAAAACAGCTTTTTTGTTTTCATAATCTATTATCTTGCTGCTTATTTCTATGGAAATGATATCTCCGGAAGCCTTGTAAGTTTCTATTTCTATGGGCGTTAAAGATTCGCCATTGTACAAAGCACTTATTCTTTGTTTTAAGATGTCGGTATATTTGGGAGGTACGTGTTCAATGATTTCTTTACTAAATAAATATTCCTTTTTAAAACCTAATAGATTTATTAAAGTTTCGTTTATAGCTAAGATCTTATATTTATCGTTAAAAATGATTATTCCGTCGCTACTCGAATTAAATAAATTCCGGAATTTACGTTCACTTTCGAATAAGGCCTTTTCGGTTTTTTTTCTTAAGGTGATATCCTCTGCCCAGCCTTCATAATATAAGACCTCACCGTTACTATTTTTAATCACCTGGGCGCTTTCATTAATGTCAATGGAAGAACCGTCCTTTTTTATATATTGAGTTTCATAGCCATGTATTACTCCTTTTTGATTGATCATACTTTTAAATTCTGACCGGGGATATATTCTTTCATCCAGATCTTTTTCAAGATTAATTTTTTGAAGCTCTTTAAGGTTGGAATAACCTAACATTTTTAACAAAGCAGGATTGGCCATTAATACTTTACCGCCAGGAGTTGTTCTGTATATTCCAAGGGTAGAGTTCTCGTACAAAGTACGGTACTCTTCTTCACTTTTCTGCATATTCTTAAATAATAATAATGATGATAAAGAGTCTTCAATTCGCCGGCCTATTTCATTAAATAATTGTATTTCATCATTTGTCCATTTTCTGGCATAAGAACATTGATGCATGCCTAGTCCCCATGGTTTGCCTATTTTGGGATAAATGGCCATTACCAGTTGTGATAAAACATTAAATTCTTTGGCTAATTCAGGGTATATTTTATGTTTCTCTTCGGGACCAAAAGGAACAGGTAATTCACTACCTAATGCTACTTTACAAACCTTGTCAGCACCAGGCTTCATAGGAATATCTTCATTTAACTGGAATGCGCCTGGATATTCCTGGTTGTTAAGCTCTGTTTCAATCTTAAAGGTAGGAGCATCAGGATCGCAGGGGTATAATAACCAAATTCGGTCGCATTTAAAAATTGACAGAGAAGTTTTTAAAACATCCCATAACATTTGATTTACATTATTAGATTTTTGAATGATCTTGTTTACTTGATTAATATTTTTTAAGAAATTCAGATATGCTTTCCTTTGCTTTTCAGCCTGTTTTTGTTCGGTTATATCAAGTACAGAAAAAGTAACTCCTTCGGAGAGGTCTTTAATATTAATAGGAGATGAGCTTAATAATACATCGATTATTTGCCCGTCTTTACATAACCACTTTGTTTCGATACTTCCAATGCGATGTTTCTTTATTTGGGAATACTTAACTTTCCCTACTCTTTCAAACTCTTCATTTGAAGGGTAAATTATTCGGGCACTTTTATTAATAAGTTCTTTTTTAGAATAACCTGTTAACTCACATATTCTTTTATTTACATTTATAAATACTCTGTCCTTAACAACACCTATTCCAATTGGTGCTGCACGGAAAATACTCTTCATTCCGGCTTCACTTATTTTTAGCTTAGCTTCAGATTTTTTACGAGCAGTAATATCACGGTCAATGCCTCTAAATCCCAGAAAGTTACCTTTAATGTCAAAAAAGGGTACTCCACTTGTTTCAAGAATAACCTTTTTCCCGTTTTTATGTAAATTAGTATTTTCCAGGTTGAAAAAAGGTTTTTTAGATGTAATTAAGCTGAAAAACTTATTGGCAATTTTACTTGCTTCTTCCGTTGGCATAAAATCAAACGGAGTTTTCCCGATGATTTGTTCCGGATTATAACCAAGTAAATCTTTTACCTTTGAGCTGGAAAATGTATAAACACCTTCCGTATTCACTTCCCAAATCCAGTCACTGGTTATTTCAACTAAATTGCGAAACTTCTCCTCACTTTTTTTTAATTTCTCTTTAGTTTTTTTTTCGTTTTCACTCATGAACTATACTATTAACAGCAAACGAAATACGATTGACTACTTTTAAAAAAGTCTATTTCATTTTTATTTGAAAATATTTCGGTATCAAAATGTTTATTTTTTACCGTTTCACGATATTTAAAAATAGATGAAATTTTTGTATTAAAGCAAAAAAATACAACAACATCTTTATTTTAACATTTGGTTAAATCATGCTCTTTTAATGGCTTTTTATTCGTAACAGTCCGTCCTTCATAGTTCAAACTTTTCTTCTAATACTGGTAACGATGCAGGATGCGTAAAAAAGCTTGAGCCAATAACATTTATATCTTTTCTTTTTGCCAAATGATTAAGCGATTCAATACTAAGATGTTTACTTGTGGTGTTAGAATTGTATGATTGTAAGCAGTAATCTACAAAATAATTCATGTATGATGAATTTAATAAGGGGATCAATAAATTCATAAAAATCAAAACAAACTATTTTACTGTTTTTTTAATAACAATAAATATACAGTAAAGGTTTAATTTTTAAAAGCTTTATTTTAGAATATAACATAAAAACTGATGTTTTTCGATATGTTAATCACTAAAAATAAAGACATTAAACTAATTTAAACTAGTTTTTTAGATAACTGTATAATTAATGTTAAGGAAAAAGTGTCGAAGGTTTCGATGAAAATAGTATAGTTTATATTATTTCCCTTAATAGTTATGTTTTTCATCGTGTAATCATAGCCGATATTATAATTTGACAAATACAAAGAAAGGCTTCTAAACTATAGAAGCCTTTACCCTAATTAAGAACCCTAAATTTTAATTACTCCCCTTCTCAGATGATATCCGCAATTTTTTAGTTGGTTTTATGTATTTACAATGCAAGTTATAAAGTTAATTTTACGAAGTTATGAGTAAAATTACCTGTTTAATTACAAATCAATCTACGTATTTGCACCAACTATTTTACGTAATTGACTGAAATTCATTAAAAAGCGATTCGCTTAAAGAGTGAGATAAATTTTAAACCGGTTAAAACAGGCGTTTATTTTTTATTCAAACAAACAGGTAAAAAGAATATGCATACACATGTTTTTAATCATAAATTATTTTTAGATTATTTTTCATTTTAGCCCGCAAGTTTTTCTAAACCAATTTGTCTTACTAGTAAGGAAAAATTATTAATGAAAGATTACGATCTTGTTGAACGTATTAAGAATCAAGATGAATCAGCTTTTAAGGAATTAGTAGAAAGTTACCAAGATATGGTAATAAATTCCTGTTATGGTTTATTACATGATTATAACGAAGCCGAAGACGTCGCTCAGGATGTTTTTGTAGAAGTATACGAGTCAATTCATAAATTTAGGGGAGATTCGAAAATTTCTACATGGTTGTATCGTATTGCCATTAATAAATCAATAAATACTACAAAAAAAAATAAATTAAGAAAATTCTTTATTAAAATTGAGGACGCATTTAATGGTGTTGAAACCAGAAATTATGAGAAATCAGATGATATAAACTCTAAACCTCTGCAAAGATTAGAATCCATTGAAAACAAAGCAATAATAAAGAACGCGATAGATCATTTACCAAGCAATCAAAAAATCGCATTTACTTTACATAAATACGAAGATGTTTCTTATAAAGAAATTGCGGAAATAATGGATCTTTCTCTAAGTTCGGTGGAATCTCTTATATTTAGAGCAAAACAGAACCTTAAGAAAAAATTAGTTCAATATTTTATAAAATAATAGTTGAAAATGAAGAAGCTAAATAACTATATAAGTAAGTTAAATATCATTTTGTTGGTTGCCAATCTAACCATATTTGGTGCAATATATTTGAGTCATTCCGGATTTCATTCCGAAAAAAATTTGAATTATCAAACCAATACAGACGAATTTATTAAAAAAGAACTCGGGTTCTCTGAGGAGCAATATGAAGAATATCTGGCTCTTAACGAAAAAGTGATGAAAGGATATAAGAGAAATGAAGAACTTACATGCATAAATCATTATGGTTTTCTTCTTGAATTGTCAAAGCCTGAGCCTTCGCTTACCAAGTTGGATTCAATTAGTCGTGCAAACGGTCGGCTTCATACGGGACTGAAAGTATTCACCGCAAGACATTTTTTAAATATAATGTCGATATGTACTCAAGAACAGGAAATAAAATTTCAACAATTAATTAAAGAAATGTTGCAGATTGGTGCGTGTGAAGATTGTACCGATCCAAATTGTCCGCATGAATCTGATGTTCACAGAATTAAATAAAAGTTAATTTTTTTTAAATTTTTGCGCAAGTTTTTTAAAAAATTGTTGTCTTAATGTTAAAAGGATTTGAAAAATGAACTGTAAGGATTTTTTAAAAGAAATAACAAAAGGTAAATTGAATTCGAACCTAGGTCATATTGAATTTTGTGAAAACTGTAAGGAGATTCTTTTAAATATCGATAAACAAATTGAAGAGGTTGGAAAGGATAAATTAACCGAAACCAACCCTTTTTTTTATACAAAAGTAAAACAGCGACTTGAAAATAGACAGATTAAACCATTTTATAATAAACAATTTATTATTCGCTTAGGGAACGTATCATCACTCGTCATAACAGGGATGTTTTTGGGGCTTTTATTTTTTAAGCAATTTGGAGGAGGTATTCAAATTCCTCCTGGTAAAGAAAATAGAAGGGAGCAAATTATCGAAAATATGATGAATGATCATTTTCTGATTAATAAGTCAAAATCAATTTCGTTATTTGACTCAGAGTCAGAATAACCTAGCAAACGAGTCTTTAATTAAAACAGATTAAAAATTTTTAAACGAAGTGATTTTTCACTTTGCAGGAAAGCTATATACTATTATGAAACGTAAATTAATAAACTTTAACTTATTCAGACTATTATCCCAGCTTAGTATCTTAGGAATTCTGTTCGTGTTAGCATACGACTTTTTTATTCAAATGAAGTATGTTGATTTTGAAGCATATTGTCCATTTGGAGGAATTATGGCATTGGGAAGTTTTATAGAGAATGAATCTTTAACATGCTCAATGACTTCTAAGCAAATTGGCATGGGAATAATATTATTTGTAAGTATTATTTTATTTAGCAAACTATTTTGTTCAAATATATGTCCTATCGGAACAGTAACAGAGTTTATTTCAAAACAAGCCAGAAAATTAAAAGTTAATTTTACACCCAAAGGAATTACAGATAAAGCATTAAGAATTATAAAATATGTTTTATTGGCAATCATATTTTATTTTACACTGGAAACCTCAGAATTATTTTGTAAAAAATTTGATCCGTACTATGCTATTGCAACCGGATTTAATGATGATGTAAACTTATGGATGGCAATTATCTCGATAGCAACTGTTTTTATCGGTTCCTTTTTTGTAAGAATGTTCTGGTGCAAATATGCATGCCCGCTTGGAGCATTATCCAATATTTTTAAAAATTATTGGTCATTTATTGTACTTGCTTTTATTTATATAATTCTGCTGTGGACAGGAGTTAAATTAAGCTTATTCTGGTTTGTACTAGCAATATCAATAGTAGGATACATACAGGAAATATTGAATAATCCAATTGAAAAATTGCAGCTTATTAAAATTGTTAGAGACGAAGAAATTTGTATCGACTGTAAAAAGTGCAATAAAAGCTGCCCTCAGGGAATTGCCGTAACGGAATATACCAAAGTTAATCATATCGATTGTAACATGTGCGGCGAATGTGTATCAGTTTGTCATGTGAAAGGATCAATTGGAGTTAATCAACCTAAAAAGAAATTAGTATGGTTACCTACTTTAATTGTAGCTATATTATTAGTAATAGGCCTTTTTCTTGGTAAACAGTTTGAGCTACCAACAGTAAATATATTCTGGGGTGATGGATTGGAGAAAGAGTATTCCGAAACATTTACCATGGATAATTTACGAGATGTAAAATGTTATGGTAGTTCCATGTCATTTGTTGAGCAGATGAAGCAGGTTCCCGGAGTAATTGGAGCGGCAACATACGTTGATAGACACAGAGTAAAAGTTCTTTATGATCCACAACGAATAGAACCTGCCGAGATTAAGGAAGCTATTTTTAATCCGGCAAAAATGTTAAATATTGAGCCTGATTTAAATTTAGATTCTTTAGTAATTGTTAGTGTTGAAGTAAACAACTTTTTCGATGGCTTTGATACTTATTTTATGAATATTCTTTTATCGCAGTATTCGGAGCATACCGTATTCGGATATGAGTCGATGTATGGAGAACCTGTTAACCTAAAATTATTTATGGACCAGTCTCCGCTTATTTTAAATAATTTGAAAGATTTTATCGAAAAAGATGAAATTGCATTTATCGAAGAGGGCATTGAGTATACCGAAGATCTTAATTTCGAAGTAGTATCAATCGATGTCTTAAAGGAAAAAATCTCACGTATAGATTTTATGCTAAAAATGTTTAAAGCATACAATGCTACCTGCAATAATTATGAGAATTACGAACAAAAAGATATTGAGACTTTTAAGGTAAAAGTTTTAGGTTATAGGAAAAATCAACAAATGGGCGCTCATTTAAGAAATGATATTGCCCGAAATGATACTGGCATAGTAAGGGTTAAAACTTATTATGCCGGTGATTATCCAATTGCAGAAATTGAATATGTAAATACCATAACAAATCCGGAAAATATTTGGAATAGCATTTCAAAAGACACGTTAACTGTTACTTATACCAATGGTTACGTGCAAAAATTAAAAAATCCTTTTCAGTTCGAAAAAATCAGGTCCGAAGAATTATTAATTAAACCTGAAAAACAACATTAAAAATGAAAAAATTATTTTTCTTAATAGCATTATCTGTAGGATTACTTTTAACAGGTAATATGTATAACTTCACTTATGCACAGGAGGCAGATGAAGACAAAGAGGAAACATCATCCGATGCAGACAATGAAGATAATGACAGTGACAATAAAAAGAAGAGTAGCAAAATTAAAGACATTTCAAAAGTAGTTAAAAGGTGTACTAAACATGAAGGATTATTTACCGTATACCAGGATACTTTAAACGGGAGTCTTTATTTGCAAATTGAAACAAATAAATTAGAGAAGGAATTTATATATTTCGGATATGCCGAAAACGGTATACCATTCCTGAATATGTTCAGAGGAGCATACCGAGAAGTTACGGTATTTAAGCCTATCAGGTATTTTAACCGGATTGAGTTCCAGGTTCCAAACTATAATTTTTATTTTGATCCGGAAAATCCAATAAGTAAAGCAGCTGACGCAAATATTAGTGATGCAATTATTTATTCTTCAACTATTTTGGGTGCAAGCAAGGATGGTGATACGCTGATTATTAAAGCAGATGACCTGTTTATGAAAGAAACCTTGACGAAAATTAAACAAAAGGTTAATCGAAATCTGTACCAGGTAGGTAAATTATCCAAGAAAAAATCAAAAGTTGCTGCAATTAAAAATTACTCAGATAATACGGATGTAATTATTGAGTATGTTTTTGAATCAAAAAATCCTGAGAAACCAGGAGGAAAAGTATTAGCCGACGATAGAAGCGTAAGTTTTGTGTTTCAACACTCATTTATTGAAGTGCCGGATAATGATTATGAACCTCGCAGGGATGATCCAAGAGTAGGATACTTTACAACCGAGTTTGATGACATGACATCTCTTTCAACAACACCTTACAGAGATATTATTCATCGTTGGAACTTAGTAAAGAAAAATCCTGACCAGAAACTTTCGGAACCAGTTAAACCAATTGTATTTTGGATAGAGAACACGACTCCTTATGAGTTCAGGCCGGCAGTTAAAAAAGGAGTTTTAAACTGGAATAAGGCTTTTGAGAAAATAGGATTTAAAAATGCTGTTGTTGTTAAGCAAATGCCAGACAATGCAACATGGGAACCAGGAGATTTAAAATATAATGTAATTCGTTGGACTGCTTCACCAACACCAAGATTTGCAGGATACGGGCCAAGATTTTTTAATCCGAAAACCGGAGAGATCCTGGGTGCTGATGTAATGCTCGAGTATTCTCAGTTTAAACTACAACGCAGGTATGAGAAAATGTATACCGGAAAAAATACATCGGAATTAGAACTGGATTATGACAACTTACCGGAATTGACCGAAACTGAAATGTATGCTCAAAACCTCGAGTTTGGTCAGTCGTTAGCGGTTAACAATGAAGAATACACAGAGCTGGTTAATCAATATATAATAGCTTTGGTAACCCACGAAGTAGGTCATACGCTTGGTTTAACTCACAACTTTAAGGGTTCTTATTTCCTTTCTCCGGAAGAGCTGCAAGATAAAGAACTAACGGAAAAATACGGAGTAACAGCTTCTATCATGGATTACATGTTAATTAATGTAAGTCCTGACCCTGAAAAACAAGCGCATTATTTCTCGACAACAATTGGCCCTTACGATTATTGGGCAATTGAATATGGCTATAAACCGGTTGAAAATGACTCTGAACTTGAAGAGATTGCAAAAAGGTCAACAGAAAAGGGTCATATCTTTGGAAATGATGGTGAAAACGCCAGAAATTTAAGATTAGGCATTGATCCAAGAGTTTTAACTCACGATCTATCAAATGATCCTATCCAATACTCTATCAATCGTTTAGATTTAGTTATAGAATTAATAAATGAGTTACCGCAGAAATATGCCAACGGAAACGGATCTTATCACGATTTGCGTTACGAGTTCAGTCTTTTGATTAATCAGTACAAAAATGCTGTTGCAACCATAAGCAGATACATTGGCGGAATTTATACAGAGAGAGTATTTGCTGATCAAAATAGTGGTAAAATACCTTATACGCCGGTTCCAAAAGAAACACAGCAAAAAGCTATGAAAGCCTTACATAAATATGTATTTGCAAAAGAAGCATTGAATTTTTCAGAATTTATTTACCAATATGCGCAAATTCAACGTCGTGGTTTTAATGTTGGTAGAGACGCTTTTCCGGTTCATGCAATGGTCAATGATATACAAAGAGAAGCTCTCGCACCGGTATTAAATCCTGTAATGTTTAGCCGAATGCTTGATTCGGAAAAATATGGTAATGGATATCAGTTGGGCGAATATATGTCGGATATACGCGATTTGGTATTTGATTATAATTATAAAGCAGAAATTAATTCATATCAGCAATATGCACAAGCTTTGTTTGTGAAACAGCTAACCAAAATGTTTGGTCAGTCGAGTATATTTAACGTAAACCGATATCCATATCAGGCAAGAGCATTAGTTGTAGAAGACCTGTTAAACTTACAAAAGCAATTAAAATACAAAGGAGACGATAAATTAACAAAAGCTCATCAGGAGCAAATAAAGAAATTAATTGAGAACGCATTTAATTTCATGTAATACTAAATCCCTTTGGAACATGTTTCCAAAGGGATTTTTTCTTAATCGAAGGGACTATGAAAAAGACAATACTAACCTTATTTTTATTATTCACCAGTGTGCTGTTTTCAATTGCACAAGTTCACATTGTAGAGGGTACCGTAAAAGATGATATAGGAGTTACATTACCTGGAGTTTCGGTGAGAGTTAAGGGAACACAGATTGGGACAATAACAGATAATGATGGTAAATACAGAATTCGTTTACCTATTGCTAATAAAACTTTGATTTTTTCATTCGTTGGAATGACAACGCAGGAAATTAAACCTCAGGGAAATATTTTGAATGTTACTATGCAAACGGATTCAAAACAACTCGATGAAGTTGTGGTTGTAGGATATGCCGGGGTAAAAACAAAGGAATCAATCGTTGGATCAGTGGAGCAGGTAAAAGCCAAAGATTTAATGGTTGAAAGGCCTATTGAAAGTATTGATAAGATGCTAGATGGAATGATGACTGGTGTGCGTGTTGAGGAAAATACCGGTGATCCTGGGGCTCCTGTAAGTATAAGAATACGCGGCCAAAGTTCATTAACTCAAATAGCTAGTAACGCGGTTGTAGCATCTTCGGAACCATTGTATATTTTAGATGGTGTTCCGTTATACGATGTTTCGGCTCCGAATGATGTTGATAATATGGGGGATGTTAAAATTAATCCACTGGCACTAATAAATCCTGAAGATATTGAATCTATTACCGTACTAAAAGACGCTTCAGCTTCTGCTATTTACGGAGCAAATGCTTCGAATGGTGTTATTATCATAACAACCAAAAAAGGTGAAAAAGGAGATACCAAATTTTCTTTATCATCAAGCACCGGTATATCTGAACCACTTTCAGAGTTCAAGTATTTAAATTCACAGCAATATATTGAGTTAGCAACAGAAGCTATTAATAATTCTGATTTTTCTGAAACGCAAAAACAAGATGAAATTGCCGCACTGGGAAGCCCTGATGTAAACACTAATTGGTTTGACCTTGTTTCCAGAACCGGAGTAGTGTATAAAAACAATTTAGTTTTTTCTGGTGGGGGTGACAGCCACGTCTATAGATTTTCTTTAAACCATTTAAAAAATAAATCAATAGGTATTGGTAATCAATTAGAAAGAGTTACCTCTACTTTAAAAGTTAATTCTGATTTAAACGAAAAACTTTCGTGGGATTATAAAGTTGGTGTATCCTATCTTAAAAAGGATGTATTCAATTCATTTGAGTCCATTTCTTTTGCACCCACATTGTCTCCATATAAAGAGGACGGAAGTTTTAACGATGAACCTCCATTTGACAGAAGAATGAATCCTATGGCAGGAATTGAACAGAATGAAGCATGGAATAAACACTTATATGTAAATGGGTCAACAGAACTTTTATATAAGATAGTTGAAGGCTTAGATTTTAGAACTGCATTTGGAGTTGATTTCGACAATGGTGAAAACTATGCATATTATAGTTCTGAGAATGGATCAGGTTATACAAGAGGTGGTTATATAACAAAAAGTACCAAGAATAATTTAAAGTGGATATCAACTTCACAACTTAGTTATCATAAAATGTTAGCAAACCATCAGATTAGTTTATTAGGAGGCTTTGAAATAACAGACAGAGAGCAAACCTACCTTAGAGGTACCAATTCAAACTTACCATTTGAGAAAATTCTGGAATTAGGGATATCTGAGAAAGAGGATGCTTCAGTGAGTAGCTCTAAAAGCTCAATTGGGTCAATTTCCTATTTTGGTAAGTTTGAGTATAACTACAAAAGTAAATACTACTTTAGTTATAGTATTAGAAATGACCAGGCTTCCGTATTTGGTGGAGATTCTCAAAAAGATAACTTTTCATCATATGGTGCTTCCTGGATTATAAGTAAAGAAGATTGGTTTAAAGATTTAACACTTCCGGTCACTTTTCTAAAAATCAGGGGTTCCTACGGATCAACAGGAAACTCCAGAATTGGAACGTATGCTGCTTATGGCCTTTACCAGTACGATGATAGTTATATGTATGATGGTTTAATCGGAGCTCAACCTTACACAGCTCCTAACCCACATTTAACATGGGAAAAAACCTACAAATTTAATGCTGCTTTAGATTTTAGGCTTTATGATAAAGTAAACTTTACCGTTGCACATTATATAAATAAAACCGAAGGAGCCATATCTAACCTTAAGATTCCAATGGAAACAGGATTTTCAACTGTGCCGGTTAATGTGGCGGACATGGAGAATAGTGGGTGGGAGTTTTCAGCTTCGTCAACAATTATTAACAAAGAGGATTTTAATTGGAATGCAAGTTTTAATATTTCAACAAATAAAAATATTGTTACAAAATTAGGTAATGAAAATCCTCAATTTGCAGACTTGAATTATTCTTCATTAGGTTTATTTGTTGGTGAGGATGTAAACGTAATTTTGGCATTAAGATATGCTGGAGTAAATCCTGAAACAGGGGAAGCACAGTATTATTTAGCTGATGGCTCAATAACTACAGATAGGAGCGAGGCGAATCAAATGGAAAATAGAGAGTTTGTCGGAAATTCCACACCGGATGCATCAGGAGGTTTTTCAACTTCTATTGATTACAGGAACTTTACATTATCTACCGCACTTTCTTTTGATATTGGCGGGTATGTTATGCTTCCCTGGAACTCATATTTATACAGTTCTGATGGTGAACAGATTTTAGTTCATAATCAAAATGTAAACCAGCTAGACCGCTGGCAGGAGCCTGGTGATATAACTGATATTCCACAATTAAGTATTAATAATAAACCCATTAAAAATACAACTAGAAATCTGTATGATAGAACCAACATCGACGTTAAATATATTGCATTATCGTATAGAGTTCCTAAAAATATAGTTGAAAAAATTAAACTTAATCAGGCATCTATTAGCCTAAATGTTAATAATATCTGGACATGGTATAAAGTAGATAAAGATGTGGCATCTGACAGAAATGGACTAAATGAGTTGTTGCATGCATATCCAATGTCCAGAACTTATTCAATAGGTATAAAATTTAATTTCTAAGAGTTATGAAAAAAATATTTAACTGCATATTAATTCTTCTCACCACAATTGCTTTGGTTTCTTGTGAGGATTTTTTAGATCGCGATCCGCAAGATAAAATATCCAATGAAAATCTACTAGCAGATATCGAAGGAGTTACTATTGCTGCAGTAGGATGTTATAATGCTTTGGTAGATGATTATTATTACAGAACAGATTTAAATTTAATATCTGAACTGCGAGGTGGAAACTTAAAATTTGTCGAATCAGTTAGTAGCGGTTATGTAGATAGATATACCGATTTTTATAGTTATAACCTAAACTCAGAAAATAGTCGAAACGAAGATCACTACGAAGCATTATATGGAATACTGAATCAAACAAATAATATAATTCATGCAATCCCTGAAATTTCGGATGGAACCACTGAAGAAAAAAATCAATTGCTAGGAGAAATGTATACGGTAAGAGCTTTGTGCCATTTCGATTTACTTCGATTATACGCACAGCCATATAGCCATTCGGCAAATGCTCAGCATAATGGAATTGTTGTAGTAACAATTACTCCTGATGTTTTAGACATGCCTGCAAGAAGTACAGTGTACGATTCTTATAAACAAATTGTTGAAGATCTTAGTGCAGCTATTGATTTACTAAAGGATGAGAATAAACATGGTGCAACAAAAAAGTTTTGGATCGGACCTGGTGTAACAAAAGCAATTTTAGCTCGAGTTTTTCTTTACATGGAAGATTGGAACAATGCAATTGAAATGGCAACCGAAGTTATTGAAGATCCAAATTATGGCTTAATTGCAGGTGATTTACTTGCTGCGGAATGGTTAGATAATACTCCGTCAATAGAAGATATTTGGGTTCTGGATAATTCGGTACAACAAGCCGAGAATATATCAAAATACATGGGATACCCTGATATAGGAACAGAAATGAACTGTTCGGTTACTAAAGATTTATATGATTTATATTCCGTTGAGGACTTAAGGTTAAACTTATTTGTTGATTTTTATGGCGATACAACTTCTTATAAATACCATTCGGAAGGTAACATCGAAAGCAATATCACAGTAATTCGTTTAGCGGAAATGTACTTGATAAGAGCCGAGGCTTATGCCAGAACAAATCAGGAAGCATTGGCACGTGGAGATTTACAAGTAATCCGCGAAAGAGCAAATCCAGATGCAGAATTTGTTAACCTTTCCGGAGAGGAGTTAATTCAAGAGATATTAATTGAAAAACGAAGAGAATTCGCATTTGAAGGACATAACTTCTTCGAACTAAAAAGGACGGGAAGCAATATCCGCAGAAATGATTGTACAGCTTCTTTAAATCACGATTTAGATTTTCCTGATTATAGGTATGTGATGCCTATACCATATGATAATATTGAAGCGAATAGAAATTTAGTTCAAAACGAAGGATACTAAACCCTAATATATCTTACTATGAATAATATTAAAATTTGGTCAATTACACTAATGTTATTATCTGGGATTATTTTATGGTCTTGTAATAAAGACGACGAAGTTAAAATCCCTGAAGTATCATTTGAATCTGCTTCTTATAATTTAAACGAGACTAGTACTAGCACACTTGAGGTTAAAGTGATCTTAAATATGAATGCACCTCAGGATTTAATAGTAAAGTTTACCATTTCAGGTACTGCAGTGGCTAATGTTAATTACCAGGCTATCGCTGATAATTCGGTAACGATACCTACGGGGAGTTCAGAAGCAATCATTTTTGTAAATGCTATCAATGAACCTATAATCGAAGGAGATAAAACCATTGAATTTACATTGGAATCAGGTGATAACTACATTCTTGCATCAACCAATAAGGTTGCAACGGTTATGATCGAAGATAACGAAGTTGCTTCCGGCAATGCCCCGGTAGTTCAGTTTACATCGGATCATGTTACCACAAATGCATTTTTACAAGATACAGTTGAGGTAAGAGTTGGACTGGATAAAGCATTTAGTTCAACTACAACAATTCCAATTTCTTTTGGTGGAACAGCCGAAATGGGAATAGATTATGAAGTTCTTGATTTAACTAGTTTAGAAACCGTTGACTTTGCTGCCGGCGATTTATCGCTAGCTTTTAAGATAGCGGTAAAATATAATGCTATTGAAGATCTAAACAAAACAGTTGAAATAACTTTTCCGGAGCCTATGTTAACAGATTATAAAGTCTCTGAAACGAATGATACCATAAGTATAAATATTATTGATCCTGCAGCGGATTTCTCCGCCTGGTTTAACGAAATAACAAAATACACAGAATTTTATTCCGGTGGAACTGCTTCAGTTTATAGAGATGATTTGTATGCGTATAATATTAAAAGATATTACTGGAACTCGATTGAGGAAGGTGGTAAATATAGCATACTAACAGGCGAACACTCTTTTTTTCCAAGTATAGCTAAATATAATTCATGGGTGGAAGTTATAAATATTCACCAACGATTAATAGGATTTCCATACGTTAATGTTCCTGAAGAAGAAAGATGGGAAATTCAAACCGGAGGCGAAGGCGACTTCTTTGGACTAAGTAGGTTTTTTGGAAATTTAGCAGAGTATGGAAAAACCTTAATTGAATCTGAAAACGGCTGGTTGCGTTTTGTTGCGCTGAATTCTGATGCCTCAGAGGGTAAGGTTATAGTTCCTGCGCAAACACTTACATTATATAAAGTTAAGCCGGGATTTGATTGGCAAGAAAGCTTTATAGCTTCTGATGGTGTTGAAGATTATAGAGCCTGGTATGCAGATTCAAATACTACGCAAGGGCATCTAGGCCAGTCAACCAATGTGGAAACAACACAGGTTGTTATTCATGGGGGTGAAGGAACATATAGCAACGCATCAGAAGAAATTATATTTGAAGTTACCTTCACTTGCGATGATCCGGATTTTAATATTGATCCCAAGTATTATATTTCCAATGATGGTGATACCTATACAATGAAAATAAAATATGTTAAACCATAAATTAAAGTGTTGTGGTATTTGCTGCAATGTTTTTAATACAAACAAAAAATTACTAATCAACCTAAATTCATTTACTTATGAAAAAGTTTTACTTAATTTTTATACTGGCTATTTTTTGTGCAAATTCTTTTGCTCAGATAGAGCTGGTAAAAGACTTATATATTGGAACCGAAGGTGGTGTTCCAGCAAATTTATATGTCTTCGATAATCAAATCTATTTTAAAGCAACTGATGGTACTGCAGGTATTGAATTATGGAAATCAGATGGTACTGAAGAAGGAACAGTTCTGGTAAAA
>JANQHR010000027.1 GCA_028282585.1 Bacteroidales bacterium
TAATTCAGTGACTGAGGTTGATTTTATAATTGACGGGAATGGAAAAGTCGGTATTGGAACCACCAACCCAAACTATTTACTTTCAGTAAAAGGAACCATTGGTTGTGGAGAAGTAATTGTTGAAAATGTAACGGGTTGGGCCGATTTCGTTTTCGAAGACGATTACAACTTAATGCCATTACAAGAGCTAGATACTTACATTCAAGAAAACAAACATTTACCGGAAATTCCAACAGCAGAAGAAGTTCAAGAAAACGGTATTTCTATAGGTGAGATGAATGCGAAACTTCTGCAAAAAATAGAGGAATTAACTCTTTATGTAATTGAACTTCAGAAAAAGAATGAAGAACAAGATGAAATAATAAAACAATTAAAAAATAAAACCTCAGAATAATGAAAAGAATAGTTCTATTAAGTGTAGTTTTAGCATTTACTTTAAATGTACTTGGACAGGTTACAGACACTGGCAATGAAGTTGGTATAGGTAATACTAACCCTTCTCAAAAGTTAAACGTTCAGGGAGATTTCATAGGATTTCCTGTAGCATCAGGTACTAACCAAACTTATGGCATTTATAGGATTGAGTCGACACAAACAAATTCCATATTGGATTTTGGCCTAAACGGAGGTTCAGAAGCATCTTCCTGGATTCAGGCTACTAACAGGACAAGTTTAGGAACGAATTATAAACTTTTATTAAACCCGAATGGAGGAAACGTAGGTATTGGAACTACAAACCCAAATTATGCTTTACTGCATCTAAATAGAAACTCTTTTGGCGAGAGTTCCATGTTAAGTTTTAGTGTAAAAGATGGTACTTATAACCCAAGAATATATTTTAAACACCATACAAGCGAAACAAATCAATACCTCGAATTTACAAGTACATTTAGCACCCAAGTTGGGTATGCAGATTATATTTTTTCTAATGGGAATATGGGTATTGGTACAATTGATCCGAACTATAAACTTGAAATTGTCGGAGATGGAACCAATTTAGCTTTAAAGAATGAGACTCAATCCATGACCGAGGAAGGTTTATTAAATACCATCAGAGGTTTAGATAAGGATAATAACGTATTATGGTATCTTGGTGATGGCTCCAGCACTAAACGTGTACTTTTAACGGCAAGAGGAGATGGTACATATCCTTTGGATTTTGAAGTAAATAGCCAAACTCGAATGCGAATAGCTACAAATGGTTTTGTTGGAATTGGTACGATTGATCCTAATACTCCAATTCATATTTATAACTCAACAAATAATACAATATTTAAGGGTGAGAGTGGAGATCCTTATGTTCTAATGAATTTAAAAGATAACACAACTTCAGGGAGTGGATATTTTGTAAGTAGATCAGGTGATAATACATACTTTTATACCGCTGATAATGCTAGAATGACTCTTTTAGGTAATGGTAATATTGGAATTGGAACAACTTCTCCAATCTATAAGCTTTCAGTTAAAGGAACCATTGGCTGCGGAGAAGTTATTGTTGAAAATGTAACGGGTTGGGCCGATTTCGTTTTCGAAGATGATTACCACTTAATGCCGTTACAAGAGCTGGATTCTTACATTCAAGAAAACAAACATTTACCGGAAATTCCAACAGCAGAAGAAGTTCAAGAAAATGGTATTTCTGTAGGCGAAATGAATGCGAAATTGTTACAAAAGATCGAAGAATTGACATTACATACCATTGAACAACAAAAAATAATTGAATCACTTTTAAACAGAGTTGAAAACCTAGAAAATAAATAATAATTATGAGAAAATTAAATAAATTAACAATAATACTCTTGCTATTAGTGAGTAACTCTTTTTCGCAGGAAAAGGCATTGGAAGTTTATGGTGAAATTCCTGGCGAATGCCAATATTTCATAATTCCGAACGGAACAAAAAATGTTGGCAGTAAAGCGGGCTTTTTTACAATAAATGTTGTAACAACTGGAATGGCTTGTCGTTGGTTTTGTGGTGATAATGCTAATTGGATAACAACTTTACCAACCAACGGAACCGATGATGGGATAGTAAGTGTAAGTTATCAAGCAAATCCAAATGATGTTGAGCGAACAGCAGTAATTACCATAATGGGTAATACCTTAACCGTTATACAAGCTGCAGCCGGAAGCGACTGCCCTGATTATGAACCCCAAAAAACCATAACAAAAAGTGAACAAATGAGTGATTGGGACTGTGATATTCAAAATGGTATATTAGAAGCCAGGGATCGTGTCTCCTTAACAGGTGCATTCAATTATTCCGCAAGTACCGATGATCCATTAACCATTAAAGCAAATCCTGATATTATTTTAGATGCAGATTATTTATCCATACCAACAAATGCAACTACCCGCGATGTAAAAACAACAGGAGCAAGTGTTGGAAGTATTCCAGGTAAAGCTGGGGTTTCACCATTAGGTGCTGCAACATATACTATTCCTATAGAAACACCGCAAGGTATTCAAGGTTTACAGCCTAACATTAGTATTACCTATAACAGCCAGGCAGGTAAAACATTGCTAGGGAAAGGTTTTAGCATCGCTGGCCTTTCTTCAATAACAAGAACAGGAAAACATCACTATTTCGACAACGGGCAAGTAAGTGGTATCGCTTCTTCTGACAACGATAGGTTTGTTTTAGATGGAAGCCGGTTATTAGTTGTTGATGGTAACTATGGTACCTTAAATTCAGAGTATCGAACAGAACAAAACTCATTTAATAAGATTACATATGTAAATGGAACAAACGGAAAATATTTTAAAGTTGAAACAAAGGATGGAGGTACCATAGAGTACGGAAATACAAGCGACTCCAGGTTGTCTTTGTTGAATAATACTTATCCTTTAGCCTATAACATAAATAAGATTACCGACAAAAATGGTAATTACATTAAGTTTACATATGAACAAGAGGATGGAGTTATAAGAATCAAAAGAATTGACTATACAGGCAATGTGGGTTTTGCACCACAACACTCAATTACATTCTATTATGATAAGCGTGCCGATGAAAAGACTGGTTATATTATAGGAAAGAAATTTGTTCAAAAAAATATTTTACGAGAAATAGTTGTTAGTACTAACGATAAAATTTACAGAAAATATAACTTTAAATATGCAAAGGATAATATAAATGAAAGCATATTATCCGAAATTGTATTAAGTAACAAGGCTGGAGAAGAACTCAACTCAACCGTTTTTGAATGGGGAGATTACAACAATACAATGACAAAAGATGTTGGCACACCTCCAGCTGTAACGGATGTTAGCCGCGATGACATCGCGTGTTTTTCAAATGATATGGACTTGGATGGTTTATCTGACATAATATATTTTTATGAAAAGGACGGATACATATATTTAACTTTCAATTACACTAGGTCTGATTATCAGGGGAATATTAATTATTGGGTGAGTGAAAGTGAAACTAGTTCTTTGGGGCCTAAGAATAATGGAGAATTAATAAGCGAAATTTTACCTTTCTGGGGAGATTTTTGGGGGACTGGAATTAACTATATGGTAATTCCCAGGTATAGTTTATATGATGGAAAAGTAGATAAAATAAATTTTGAATTTGCTACTACAGGTGGTTCGGATTTAGGAAACCGAACAGTTAATATAACTAATGGAGAAATGCCTTTATATGCACGAACAGATTTTGACCTGGATGGTAAATCAGAAATTTTTATTCTTGAAAAGGAAGATACAGATGGTAATTATAAGGGAACTTTATTAACGTTGGTAAGCGGAGGGGTTTGGTCAGATGATAACTATGCTTTTAATTTATCGGAACAACCAAGGGCAATGCTAACAGGAGATTACAACAATGATGGATTAACCGATTTAAGAATTGTTACCAAAAGAAAAATATACACTTTTAAAAATGTAAACGGTACAATTGATGATACAAGTTATACTGTAAAAGATTTTTCAAATATCCAGTGCAACGAAGCTCGCAATGGAGACTTTAACGGAGATGGAGCATTAGATGTGCTTATAGTTGGAGAGAATGATGAAGTTGTAGCTGTGGCTTATGGTAACGGAAATTATGGTGTTACTATTGAGTATTATTCTTCAATTATGGGAATAGTTGATCCTGACACAGATAGGGATAACAATCAAGACAATGTAATGGTTATGGATTTTAACCACGATGGTTTAAGCGATTTTATTTTATTTGATGGAGTGTTTAAATGGGATGGTTCTCATAAAGATTTTAAAGAATTTAATGTTTATTGGTACCAATCAAATGGAAATGGATTTACACTAAAAGAAAAAGCAACTACTACAAATCAAAATCATGCCTATAGGAAGTTTTATACTGCAGGCGATTTTAATGGGGATGGGAGGCAAGATTTATTCAACTACGGCTTTGACTGTTTAGAAGAATCTACTTTTACAAGCCTTGGCCGGTTTTACTATTCATTTAATACTAATTTCGAAGCTAATAAACTTATATCTATACATAACGGTTTTAATCATAAAACAGAGTTTAAATACCGCCCTTTAAGTTTTGGAGATAATTCATCAGGTACAGATTTTTACACAGTTGGAGGGGCTTACCCTTTCCATCCTTCAAATATATATCAGATTCCATTTTATGCTGTTGAAAAACTTACAACACCTGATGGTAAAGAAGGTGTAGTTAATACCAACTATTTTTACAAGGGTTTAAGAATTTATAAGCAAGGGAGAGGTATGTTAGGGTTTGATAAAGTTACTACTTACAATGATAAAACTGGAATTTCTGTTATTTCTTCAAGCGAAATAAATGAGACTTACTATGTTCCTAGAACAAGCAAAACTATTATTAAATTTGGGGAGGACACTTTATCTTCAATTGAGAACACTTATATGCCAAAAAGTTTTGACGAAAACCCAAAACTATTATTTAACTATGTTTATCTATCGGAAAGTAAAGATTATCTATTAGGTACATCTGAAAAATCTGAACTTGTAAGAAGTAATCTAAGTGGGGAAATAGGTAGGTATACAAAACTATATAAAACCGGAAATAATGTTGATGGTAAAGATTACATATATAATACTTTTACTGATGTCGGGTCATGGTGTTACTCGCGAATATTAAGTTCTACAGTTACAAAAACTTATAAAACTGAAGATGATGACGTACAAAAATCGACATATAGTTACTATGATAATGGAAATATTAAGTCAAGTACTGCCAATGGTATAACAGTAACTATTGATGAATATGACACTTTTGGAAATATAACAAAACAAACAACAAGTGGAGTACCAAATGAAGAATTAACTGTATTGTATTCATATGATCCAAGTAAACGTTTTGTAAAGTCTGTTACTAATCAGGAATTAGGCCAAACAAGCACCAACGCTTACAATGATTTGGGCCAATTAGTTTCAGAAACAGGCGTTGATGGTTTAAAAACTTCTTACTCTTACGATAATTGGGGTAAATTAGTAAAAACAATTCTTCCTAACGGAAAAAAAATTGATTCTGAGCTTAAATGGGAAACAGGATCAGATTATACTTATAGTGTAACTGAAAAACCTGAAGGATTTCCTGAAACCAAAACCTATTTCGATTCATTCGGAAGAGATTTAAAGAGCGAAACAATTGGTTTTGGAAACAAAAAAATGATCTCAGAGGCTGAATATAACTCAAAAGGCCAGTTGGTGAAAACAATTTCGCCTTATTTCGAAACAGAAGACAATACTGGCCATATTACAACTTATGGATATGATGATTATGGCAGGGCAACTTCTGTTACCACGAATGGTTTAACAACTGAAACTATTTATACCATCGGTGAGAACCAGGTTGAAGAAAGGTACCCTTCCGGTAAATCAAAAATAGCATATAATAATGCCACTGGTAAAACCTATAAAATTACCAACAATGGAATCGATTTAGATTACAACTATTGGAGTAACGGACAGGTTAAGGATATTACTGTTCCAGGAGCAACTGTTGGTTTAAAATACGATATCTATGGTAACCGTGATACACTAACTGATCAAAATACCGGAAGCTACGATTTCGATCACGATGTTTATGGTAGGTTAACTCGCAAAGAAAGCCCTATTGGAACGTATACAGCTACATACGAGGATGGTAGGTTGAAAACCGAAGATGATGGAGAAAATGCGATAACCTATACTTACGTCGAAAATGGGAATGGAATAAATCAAATTGATAAGGTTATTTCTAATGGAGTTGAATTCCAGGATTTAGATTACGACGAATTTGGAAGAGTTGCAAAACTTTCCGAACAAGTTGGTGATAAAAAAATGGATGCAACGTATAGCTATGATATGTATGGCAGGCAAACTGCAATAAATTATCCTGAAGGCTTTGGAATTAAATATGTTTACGATGCTACAACTGGAGATTTGACTGCAATTACTACAAACTCAGATGAATTAATCTGGCAACTGGAAGACATTAATTCACACAGCCAAATAGTACGTTTTAAAACAGGGAGCACTTCTAATCAGGTAGAAACAGTTTATAGTTACGATGGGTATAATATTCTTAATGGAATTAACACGGGTAGCACAACTATACAAGATATTACTTATGATTTTGATGAACGAGAGGGAACCTTAAACTTCCGGGATGGGGTTATAAAGGATGTTAACGAAACATTTACTTACGACAATCTAAACCAATTGGAAGGTGTTAGCAGCGATTTGTCTGATTTAAACTTAACCATGGCTTATAATAACGGAGTAACAGGTAGAATGGAAAGTAAGTCGGATGTCGGTACTTTTGCTTACAATAGCTCACGCCCACATGCCATTACAACAATCGATCCAGGAACAACGGGTTATTCTCCGGTAAATACTGATACTATTATTTATACCACTTTTGGTAAAGTTAAGCGGTTAGAGCAAGGGAATAATGATATCGAATTTACGTACGGGCCAAATCATCAACGTAAAGTAATGGAAGTATATGAAGATGGTGTTTTAAAACGTAAAGTTTATTACTTCGGTAATTACGAGCGTCATGAAGTGGATGGATTGGTAAGCCATATTTATTACCTGTTTTCACCAAGCGGATTAACAGCTGTTTATAAAAAAGATGAAGGTGCTAACGGCGAAATGTTTTACATTCATAAAGACCACTTAGGCTCCATACATGCTGTTACCAACAAATACCAAAATGTAGTAGCACGATACCATTACACTGTGTGGGGAGTAAAACAAAATCTTAATGCAAATGGGAGTTCAGTTTCTGCAACAAATGCATTGCCTTGGTTACACCGTGGATATACAGGACATGAGCATTTAACAGAAGTGGGTTACATTAACATGAATGGTCGCGTATACGACCCCGATTTGGGAATGTTTATTAGCCCCGATCCACATATTCAAGCACCGGAAGAACCAATTAATTTTAACCGATATGCTTATGTGTTAAATAATCCATTGATTTACACTGATCCGAGCGGTGAATTCTGGGATCAGATTATTGTAGGAGTAATTGGATTCGGCTATGGTTATGTTTCCCATGGAATAGAAACAGATAATTGGGGATGGGATGCTGTAATTTCTGGTGGAATCCATGCTGCGGCATTCTTATATGGATACAACTCAAAAGATTTAGCTGGAGGAAGTGCGATAGCTGCTCTTGAATATGGAGCAACTTCAGTTGCTACAGATATTATATCATCTCAAATACCTTCTATGACTGTTCCGATTTCAGATGATATGGCTTTAACAATGTCTGCAGGTATAGGGTATGGATCAGGAAGTTTAGTTGGAGGAGTGAATATGAGTTTATCCTATCATAACAATGGTAATGTATATTCATTAAATGGTGGTGTGGGCACAAATCATGCTGCTTTTGGTGCTAGTTATTCAAATAGTAATTTTAGTGCATCTTATTATCTTACTAAGTATGGGAATGAATATGGCCATTCCCAATGGGTTGGTGGAGTAGCAATCTCTTCAGGTCAGTTTTCTGCAAGATTGGAAAATGACTTTTTAGCTTGGCAAGGTCAAGACAGGTGGCGTTCCAATGCTGTTGAGTTAGGATTTTGGGGAGGAGATTTTGTTGTAGGTACTAATTTGTATAATAACTATCAGAAAAAAGATAGAGACCCTGTAGATGATACAGGTGAGAATTATCACGCAAAAAAAGGATGGTTTGGGTTTGGTAATAAAATTAAAAGAGAGTATGGAACATGGGAAAATGGTCAAACTTATCGTAGTCCTTTGTGGTTTGGATTCAGAGCAGGTAATAATGTAACAAGAATTGGTTATAGCCATAGTACAATTCAACACGCAACTCAAAATTGGTTTGCTCATCAAAGAGGATTTGGTCGATTGGGATTATTTGGATATGCAAATTATTTTAAGGGTTATGATTATTTTGATCAGGGAGGTTATGTGTATTCAGGATATTATAATCCTTTTTCCTTATGGGGGAAATAACTATGAAATTATTTAAAGGATTTATTATAATACTGTTCTGTATACTTATTACTAGTTGTAATCTTCTTTTTATGCCTAGTGAACCTAAAAGTATGCTTAGAAATGGTTATACAAATAAATATACAGGTTTAGATACAATAATTAATATAAATGGTTTGTATTATATTCGTATACCTCAAGAAAAAGTTAAAGAAATAACTCATCCTTATGACACAATCTATAATGCTTTTATGTTTCATCCATATGGTTTCTTTGAGATATCTAAAATGGATATTATTATGCAAAAAGAATACTTAAAAGGGAAAAAACCTTCATATTTTAAATATGGAGAACATGGGTATTACAAGATAGTAGGAGATACAATCAAAGCAAGATATGTTGAACCGCCAGGAGGAATGACATGGTATGCCGGAGAAAAATGGTTTAAGATAATTAATGAAAATACTCTTGAAGTTATCGCTGGTGAAGCAAGAAGCCTTAACTATATGGATTCAACAAGAAACTATATTTGTAGTTTTAAGGAACTTTCTTTTATGCCTCCTTATAATAAATCATGGTTAATTAGAAAGAAATGGTTTTGGGAAAATGAAGAAGACTTTAAGCAATGGAAAAAAGAACAAAAAAATATGAATTATGTAAAACCAGCTAGCGCGGATTTGTAATCCGGGCATTTGAATAAAAGTATGCACGGAAGGCATTTCCGTACCAGCGCAAAAAAAGAAATAGAAACTAAAAAAATAAAAGAAAATGAAACTAAAAATTATACTAATAGCATTTTTAGCCATAGTAAGTTTTAACAGCATGGCACAAACCGTCGAAATCATTTATGATTACGATGCTGCGGGTAACCGCATACAACGAGAGTATAAAGTTATACCGGCAGCACCTGAAACTTTTAACGATACAGAAACCGCAAACAGCGAAGAAGCTTTGGAAGGCGAAGGGATTACAGAGCCCGAAGTTTACAACGATTTGGTAGCCGAAAAACAGTTTAACATTTATCCTAACCCAACACGAGGTAAATTAAAAATAGATATGTTAAATTATAGTTTCGGTACGGAAGGTATTATCCAGGTATTTGATCTGAATGGTCGCTTGGTGAAACAAGTTACAAAACTTGAAGTTAGCATGGAGCTGGATATTACCAACGAACCTGCCGGTACTTACATTATGGTTATTGTCGTCGGCAACGAAAAATCGGAATGGAAAATCGCTAAACAGTAAGTTATAAAAACCTTTACACAAAAACTTAAGCCTCCCATATTTTAAAATTGGGAGGTTTTTAATCTTCCATATCTTTTCTCATATTCAAGTCTACTTTGTTATTTTCTTTTTTGTTATCATAAGATTTATTAACTTTAATTTATAACCTTGTTATGAATAGAAAATGTTTGAGAAATTTCTGCATCAAGCTCCGTTTTTTCGTTTGATAGTTCCATTAGCGCTTGGAATTTTATTTCAAGTAAATTTTCAATATATAGCCTTTCATGTAACAGCTTTAATTTGTATTCTTCTTTTTTCAATTACCGTTTTACTGCATGTTTTTAAACTTAATAATAATTACCGTTTAAATAAGGTTTGGGGATTAGTTATTTCGTTGTTTCTTTTCGCTTTCGGTGTTCAATTAGTCCATATTAAACAGAAAAAAGAGCTGTTTTTTAGTGGAGATCAAGAAACTTTTATAGCAACAATCGTTGAACAACCCGAAGAAAAGAAAAATTCGATCAAAACAATTCTCACATTAGATTACTTAAAGGATTCTAATAAATGGAACAATAGCAGAACTAAAATTCTTTGTTATTTCGAAAAAGATTCTTCAACCATGATGTTGAACCTGGGAGATCAAATCCTTGTAAATGCTTTTATCAATGAAATAAAACATACCGGGAACCCATACGCATTTAATTATAAGAAATACTTGAAGTATAAAAAAATTTATAATCAATGCTTTATTAAATCTGGTAATTATAAATTATTAGAAACAAATAAAGGGCCAAAAGCTTATTTATTCTCAAATAAAATAAGACGGCAATTATTGAATATTTATATAGAAAATGGAATTCGGGGAGAAGAATTTGCTGTTTTATCTGCACTTACCTTAGGCTACAAATCTGAATTAACACCGGAACTAAAAGAAAGCTTCTCAACAAGCGGAGCCATGCATATTTTGGCAGTATCCGGTTTGCATGTCGGAATAATTTATATAATCCTTTGTAAACTTATATTTTTCTTGCAGAGGATCAAATATGGCAAATATATACAATCCATAATTGTTATTTTGGTTCTTTTCTTTTATGCTTTTTTAACCGGGTTATCCGACTCGGTCTTTCGAGCAACCATTATGTTTTCTTTTATAAGTATTGGTAAGATGTTTACCAGACAAGTTAATATTTACAATAGCATTGCAGCTTCGGCATTTATTTTACTTTTTATTAATCCTTACTCATTAATGAACGTTGGCTTCCAACTTTCATATGCTGCAGTATTAAGTATAATCTTCTTCCAACCTAAATTATATTCATTGCTAAATTTTCAAAATACATTTCTTGATTACTTTTGGCAACTAATAAGTGTTTCAATTGCGGCACAAATAGGCACTTTTCCTATTACAATGTTTTATTTTGGCCAATTTCCTCTTTATTTTATACTAACAAATATTTTGATCATTCCAATTGCCACTATCATTATTTACAGTGCATTTATACTATTTATATTATCATTCTCTAATGGGTTAACACAGGTTATCGCAATATTTTTAAACTTCATTACCCGTTTTTTAAATAAGAGTATTAGCTTTATCGAAAACCTCCCCTATTCAAAGATTGATCAATTTTTAGTTGATGGTTATGAATCTATTCTCTGGATTATATTCATACTAATGATTTCATTTTTTATTATATCTAAACGGATAAAATTTTTAAAGTTTAGCCTGATTCTTGCTCTTCTTGTATTTTTCTATAATCTTTCAAATTCATATATTAATTCAAAAAAATCCATCTTTATTGTTCATCATATCAATAAAACTTCCAGTATCCACTTTATTAAAAACAATCGATCGCAAGTATTCTTAAATAATGATGTTGATTTATGTGATACCAATTTAAAATATAACCTATCACCTGTTTGGAAAAATTTGGAAATCTGCAAAAATAGCAGATCAATAGATTCAGTGCATAAACCATTGAAATTCATTCAATTTAAAAGCAAAAGAATAGTTCAGCTTCAGCAAAATGCTCTTCATAATATCAATAGTAAGAACCGTTTAAAGGTTGATTATTTAATACTTTCAGATAATATTGATATATGCTTTAACAAATTAAATAATCATTTTGAGTTTGAATTGATCATATTTGATTCATCAAACAATTATTATCGAGTTAAGAATTGGGAAAAGGAATGTGTTAAGAACAATACTCAGTTCTATAACGTTTTAGATAGAGGTGCGTATATTGAATACCTTTAATACAATTTAACGGTGAATAATTAATATTTGGTTTTACAATATTTTAATTTGCTTTTTATTAATTTTGTCACCCGGTTTACTTAAACCGAAGCAAAAAGATATAATATAGAATGAAAATCATAATCGCTGGAGCCGGTGAGGTTGGAACACACTTAGCAAAGATGCTAAGCGCTGAGTTTCACGATATCATGGTGATTGATCCGGATGAAGAAAGCTTAAAAAGCATTGACTCCAATTTAGATTTATTAACGGTTAAAGGATCTGCCACATCTTTCGAGATGCTGAGAGAAGCAAAAGTAAAACGGGCAGATCTGTTTATAGCAGTTACACATTCCGAAGAAACTAATATTACAGCTGCAATCATAGCAAAAAAACTTGGAGCCAAAAAGACTATAGCCCGTGTTGATAGCAATGAATATATTGAACCGGAGAATATCTCACATTTCACTCATCTTGGAATTGATTATTTGATTTATCCGGAAAGAATTGCTGCCCGGGAGATTGTTAGTATGCTGGGGCAAGGTGAGATCTTTGAATCTGTAGATTTTTCAGGAGGAAAATTATCATTGTATGTATTGAAACTTGGAGAAAAAGCATTGGTACTAAATAAACCTCTTATTTCAATTGCCGAAGACAAAAAGATTGACTTTAGAGCCGTTGCAATTACCAGAAATGGAAAAACGATTATACCGGGAGGTGATGATCATTTCCAATTAAACGATTTGGTATATGTTGTAACTAACAGAGCCGGATTTAAAGATGTAATGAAATATTCGGGTAAAAAGAAGATTGATATAAAAAACATCATGATTCTGGGTGGAAGCCGTATTGGAAAACGTGTTGCAAAATCTCTTGAAAGCAGATTTAATATAAAACTTATTGAAATTGATAAACAAAAATCGGCAGAATTAGCAGATTATTTAACAAACTCTCTTGTTATTGGTGGTGATGGAAGAAATATTGATCTGCTAAATGAAGAAGGCTTGTCAAACATGGACACGTTTATTGCTGTTACGGGTAATAGTGAAACCAATATATTATCGTGCCTTTTAGCAAAGAAAATGGGTGTTAAAAAAACCATTGCCGAAATTGAAAACATTGATTATATCGACCTTGGCGAAAGTATGGGTATTGATACCATTATAAATAAAAAGTTAATTACCGCGAGTAGGTTATTCAGATTTACTATGAGTGCAGAGGTTGAAACCATGAAATGCTTAACGGGATCTGATGCTGATGTTCTTGAGTTTGTTGCCAAAGAAAACTCTAAAATTACCAGGGGTAGTTTACGAAGCATTGATTTCCCTAAAGATGCAATTGTTGGAGGAATAATTCGTGGTCATCATTCATTTATTGCTACTGGTGAGACCGAAATTTTAGCTGATGACAGGGTTGTTGTATTTGCGCTTCCTTCTGCAGTTAAGAGACTTGACAACTTTTTTAATTAAAAATGATTAATAAAAAAATCATTATTCAGGTAATGGGCCTCCTTCTTTTAATAGAAGGATTTTTCCTGGGTCTATCTTCATTAGTTAGTCTTTATTACGGAGAATACGATTTTATAGCTTTAATCTTGACTTCAGCTATTTGTATTATTTGCGGAATAAGCTTTAAATTGTTAACCAATAATGCAGAAAAAAACATTGGCAAACGAGATGGTTATATCATTGTAAGTTTGGTATGGGTAATTTTCTCTTTATTTGGGGCTTTACCATTTGTAATTTGCGGTGCTATCCCGTCCTATACAGATGCATTTTTTGAAACCATTTCCGGTTTTACTACAACAGGAGCTTCTATTTTAAATGATATAGAAGCAATGCCTAAAGGTTTACTTTTCTGGAGAAGCTTAACACAATGGCTGGGTGGAATGGGAATTATTGTTTTATCCATTGCCATATTACCCATGTTAGGAATTGGAGGAATGCAATTATTTGTTGCTGAAGTACCAGGACCAACTCCTGATAAAATTCATCCCAGGGTTAAAGAAACTGCCAAAAGGCTTTGGGGTATTTATATAATTTTCACTTTTGTGGAGGTTATATTACTAAAAATTGGTGGAATGAATTGGTTCGATGCTGTTAATCATTCGTTTACCACCATGGCAACTGGTGGATATTCTACCAAGCAGGCAAGTATTGCTGATCCAAGTTTTTCTCCGTTCATACATTATGTAATTATTGTATTTATGTTCCTTGCAGGTACAAACTTTACTCTTTCTTACTTTGCATTACAGTTAAAACTTGGAAAAGTTTTTAAAAATGAGGAATTTAGATACTATCTTGGATTTGTGATTTTGTTTACGGTTGCAATAGCTTTTGCATTATGGCATTTTGAAGGCAATGATCCGGAAAAATCATTCCGTGATGCGCTCTTTCAGGTTGTATCCGTAATTACAACTACAGGTTATGTAACCGTAGATTACCTCGAATGGATGCCTTTTGTGATCGTTATGATTTTTGCTTTGATGTTTTTTGGTGGCTCGGCAGGATCAACAGGTGGTAGTATTAAAATTGTGCGAGTAACTTTATTATTAAAAAACAGCTATCAGGAGCTTAAAAGAATTATTCATCCCAATGCAATTATTCCGGTTCGAATTAATGATAAAAGTGTTCCGCCACAGATCATTTCAAACATTTTGGCTTTTGTGGTTTTTTATATGCTTATTTCCATTATTAGCACGATAATAATTTCTGCTTTAGGATACGATCTAGAAACGTCCTTAGGAGCTGTGGCTGCGACACTTGGAAACATCGGCCCAGGACTTGGATCAGTTGGTCCTGTTGAAAACTATTCACATATTCCGGTTTTTGGAAAGTGGTTTTTATCTTTTCTTATGCTAATTGGAAGGTTAGAGTTATTTACGGTAATCGTACTATTCTCTCCTTCTTTTTGGAAGAAATAATTTAAAAGGTTAATTCACCAATTCCTTGTCTTATAATTTCAAATTCATCTCTTGTGCAATCGACTACAGTAGAAGCCTCATTATTACCATATCCGCCATCAATAACATAATCAACCAGGTGTTCATAATTCTCATGTATTAGTTCCGGATCGGTCATATAATCAAGAATTTCATCTTCGTGATGAAGCGATGTTGTCATGAATGGATGACCCAATTTGTTGACAAGTTCAATAGCAATGTTATTGTTTGGAATTCTTATTCCTACTGTTTTCTTTTTTGTTTTATAAAACCTTGGAACATTGTTGTTTGCATTTAAAATGAACGTAAATGGTCCCGGAAGGTTATGCTTTAAGATCTTAAATGTTGCATTATTTATATGTTGGGTAAATTGCGAGACCTGGCTAATATCACTACAAACCAAAGAAAAATTCTCTTTCAGTGCGTTTTTCCCCTTAATTTTTACAATCTTATCAAATGCTTTAGGACTATTAATGTCCCAAGCCAATCCATAAACTGTATCAGTTGGGTATATAACTAAACCATTATTGCGTAAAGCTTCAATAGCCATATCAATCTGTCGAGGGTTCGGATTATCCGGATGTACTTCTAATAACATATTCGCTTTTCAAAATCAGATGCAAATGTAATAAAACATTAGACAGTTCAAATAATACATAGAATATTTAACACTATAAATCAAAAAAAGAAGCTGTCCAAAAAGCCTCTTATTTCATGTCTACACTTCGACTCCCGATGGTTATCGGGACAGTGTGACAGTCAGATTATCAGAAAGTTGTCATATTGAGCTTGTCGAAATATGAACAACATTTCTACTTTTTGGACAGCTTCTTATATTTATATTATTCTAACTTTTAACCATTTACACTTTTGTAATCAGCTAAGAATTTTTCCAAGCCAATATCAGTTAATGGATGATTTAATAATCCTAAAATTGCATTTAAAGGACAAGTTGCTACATCTGCTCCAGCCTCCATGCATTGTATAATATGCATTGTATGACGTATTGATGCTGCTAATACCTCTGTTTCAAATCCATAATAGCTATAGATATCAACGATCTGTGCAATTAATTCAACTCCATCGGTTGAAATATCGTCCAGTCTCCCTATAAATGGTGAAACAAACGTTGCTCCTGCCTTAGCAGCTAACAAGGCCTGACCAGGTGAAAACACCAGTGTACAATTTGTTTTAATTCCTTTTCCACTCAAGTACTTTATTGCTTTAACTCCATCTTTAATCATTGGTATTTTAACCACAATTTGTGGATGCAATGCAGCTAATGCTTCACCTTCTTTTATCATTCCTTCATAGTCAGTGGCAATAACTTCGGCACTAACATCACCATCAACTATTTCACATATTTTTTTATAGTGATTTATAATATTTTCCTCTCCACTAATACCTTCTTTAGCCATTAATGAAGGATTTGTAGTAACTCCGTCTAAAACCCCCAAATCTTGTGCTTCCTTAATTTGGTCCAAATTTGCTGTATCGATAAAAAACTTCATGATTTATAATTTAATGATTAATCAAATTTCGTTGCGAAAATAAAGTAAATTTTCGATTATAAAAATTCAAAATATTAACCCTGAATTGAACGCGGGAATCTATGCATTAAATAAGTTTACAAGGTATAGATAGGTTTTACCTCTTATACCCGGATTTATACTTTCCCGATTACCCGCTATATTTAAAGTTTTAATTTTATTTAAAGATATCCACTGAATCACTTTTTTATCAGTGAATTCTTCGCTAATATCTACTATTAAATAAGGTTTCGAAAACTGCGTACATAAATTCATGGTATCTAATACTCCTCCTTGAGCCTCAGTAGAATCTCTAATTATAAGAGTACCATCCGATTCCAAAACATTCTTTTTTGTTCTATCCGTATACTCTTCACTTTCAATTTCTGATACGGGATATCGATAAGGTATAGTTCCTCTTTCGCTTTTCCTGCCTCTTGGGCAAAATCCTCCACATTCAAATCCATGATCTAAAGCAAAATCTAAAGCACCTTGATCAACACCCGTTTGACCACCTGAAATAATTTTGATTTTATCCATTATTGCTTTCTTTTAGTACTTTGTAAATGCCATATTTTCTGCAATATCTGTAAAACCAACTATATTCAATATCAAATCCCAGATTCTTTTTAACTTTATTTTGCAACTGCTCAATTGTTTTAACACTTTTTGCTGATGCCATTCTTTTTATCCTTGTTTTGTATGGATGTAGCTGTGATTTACGTCTTTCAGAGTATTTATATTTAAGTAATCCTTCAATTCCTTTTTTTAAATAGATTTTAGTCCAGTCAGCAACAGTATCTTCATGGATACCTAATAATTGAGTTATATTAATATTTTTTTGTCCTTCGTTCTTTAATAATATACAGTAAACCCTTTTTAGAATATTTTTTTTATTCTGATTTTCCTTTACTAATTGCTTTAATTTAGCTTCTTCCTCTATTGTAAGAATTACTTTATAACCCATTGATAATAAATTTGCTACAAAGTACAAAAACGGAACTAAAAAAGCAAGTATACATGAAAGTTTCTAAACACTTTTCATTATTAATTATAATTGAATCATCATAACATTATGATCTTAATAATCAATTTTTCTTTAAGATTTAATAGGATTCTTTAAAACCGAATTCAAGTTATAAAAAAAGAAGGAAAATAAAAAGCGGGCAAGCTACTTACATCGCACCGCTACAACCGCCTACCCTTGCTACCTTCCGGTCCTGGGGGAGTTCAGCAGGAGCTGGTCGTATAAGACTTGCCCGGGGGCACAAAAGTAATAATTTCGTGAATCTTTTCAAATATTTCCATACTTATTTATACAAAAACTGATTATATTATCTTTTATACTTTTATTTTTAACGGAAGTATATACAAAATGAAAGTTATGGAAGAGAATTTTCAAAATACTTTTATAAATCTTGTGTATTGTTTTCATAAAAAACATTATGTAAGTTTGTTTACAATTAAAATTAAACTCTAACATTTATGGAAGAAAAAAGCAACTCTATTTGGAAAGATGCATTAAAACCTAGTTTAATGTTAAGTCTTATACTTATTATCTTTTCTGTTCTTATTTACGTATTTGATTTAATTGCATTGAGTCTTTTTGCAGGAGTATTTATTGGATTGATATCTTTAGCAATTATGTTCGTAAGCATTTTATTTTTAATGAAAGCTTATAGAAATGATAGGTTTAATGGGTTAATTACTTACGGAAAAGCATTTGGTTTTGGAGTTATTTTAGGATTATATGCATCCGTTATATTAAGCGCATATGATTTAGTATTTAATAATGTAATCGATCCAGATTATGAAAAAAATATAACAATAAAACTACAAGAGAAAACAGAAGCCTTTATGATAGAAAAGGGTGTTCCTGATGATACTATTGAAGAACAAATAAAACAAATGGAAAAGAACATGAATAAACCTCCTTTAAGAAAATTACTCGGGAGGTTTCTCGGAAACTTTGTCTTTGCTGTAATTGCATCACTTATTGCGGCTGCAATAGTAAAAAAGAATCCTGATCCTTATCAGACCGCAATGCAAGATATTAAAGAATAGTTTCATTTAAATTTATATTGTTAAGCTTGTTAAGAATAATTCGTTATTTTTGACAAGCTTTTTAATTTTTAAAGAAAATGGATGTTTCTATTGTAATACCTCTATATAACGAAGAAGAGTCGCTTACGGAATTATTGGATTGGATTGAAAAAGTTATGAAAGAAAGTCAATTAAATTACGAAATTGTAATGATTGATGATGGTAGCAAAGATAAATCGTGGCAAGTTGTTAATGATTTAAAAAAGGTACATCCGGATATAAAAGGAGTAAAATTCCAAAAAAACTACGGTAAATCTGCGGCATTACATACTGGCTTTCAAGAAGTACAAGGTGAAGTAGTTATAACAATGGATGCAGATCTACAAGACAGCCCGGAAGAAATTCCTGAACTTTACAGAATGATTAAAGAAGAGAGTTTTGATTTGGTTTCCGGCTGGAAAAAGAAACGTCATGATCCTTTTTCGAAACGCTTCCCAAGCAAAATATATAATCGCCTGGTTAGAATGATGACCGGTATAAAGCTTCATGATTTTAATTGTGGTTTGAAAGCATATAGTAAAGAAGTAGTAAAAAGTATTGAAGTATATGGTGATATGCACCGATATATGCCTGTATTGGCTAAAGCTGCCGGTTTTAAAAATATTGGTGAAAAAATAGTTCAACATCAGGCGCGAAAATTCGGAGTTTCTAAATATGGTTTTGGACGTTTCAGAGGAATGTTCGATCTAATAACAATATCATTTATTTCCCGATTTGGAAAAAAACCAATGCAATTTTTTGGTACTTTAGGTTCATTGATGTTTATAGCTGGTTTTATTTCTGCCGGTTGGTTAGGAGCTGAAAAATTAATCTCCGTGTGGAAAGGTGTAAAAGCCCCTTTGGTTACATCCAGCCCTTATTTTTATATTTCGCTAACGGCTATGATTATAGGTACCCAGCTTTTTTTAGCGGGGTTCATTGGCGAATTAATTTCAAGAAGTTCTAGCGATCGCAATCATTATCAGATCGAAAATAAAATTTAATTCTTAATTTTATTTTTTGCATTTTATTTTTAATTTAGCGTCTACTTAATATTACCTTTAAGACAAAAGATTAGAAAAATATTTCTAATTGAGATTTATTAACCTAAAATCCCCCTTTTATCAATTATGAGAAAATTCATTGTTATCAGACAAGAAGGAAAGTATAAAAAAATATTTATTGATGATATTCTTTTTTGTAAAGCTGTAGGTGCATATACAAATTTCCATTTAACAGATAACAAAACAATATTAACATCAATGTTATTAAAAGATGTAGAAAATAAATTAAACTCTTATAACTTTTCAAGAATCAACAGGTCCTATTTAGTAAACTTAGACCACTGTTTTGAACTTTTAACAGGTAATAAGCCTGAAATTGTGCTTTCAAATAACATAAAACTTGAAATTAGTCAATCTAGGTTAAAATACTTGCGCGAGCAATTTTGTGTTTATTGAAAAAAACATAATGCTTATTATAAAAAGCCTGTAATTTATAAACTCATTTAGGTATTTTAAAATAATGAATAAAATTTTTGCCAATTTTGAATTGATAATATTATTTATTAATCAAAAATTTTTAATTATGAAAAAATTAGACCTAAGTCAAATGGAAAAACAACAGGCAGGAGGAAAAAATAGAGACTGCATGGTTATGGGAATGGTAACAGTTTTATCTATTGTTCCTTCGATCTTTAGTGCTGGAGCAGCTACTCTTGCTGCAGTTACAGCAGCTGTAAATATGGGATGTTTGGATAGTTAAAAATGATTAATTACATTCTTGAAAATGAAAAAACTCAAATTATATCAAATGGAAATAGTGAATGGAGGATTATCTCCAAGGGATTGTTATTTATCTCCAATACTTGCAGCCGTATTTGTAAACACTTTATATTTTGAAATATTTGTGAATAAATCTATAGAGTGTTGGAAAAGTGACGAATAACATCAAAAGAAAGTTGTTTAAAAAGTGGGTTATGATATAACTATTTAACTTTATTACGAAAATTAGTATTTGTGCTTGTAAAAAGAAAACAGTCAATTTAATTGAGCATTCAATCAAATAACATATTAATAAATCACGTAATAATCTTAAAATGCAAGATAAACTGAACAAAAAAGAAAGATTATTTGGTATATTTCTTTATATATCTGGGTTAATTTCTATTTTATTATTATTAGCTAATGGTCTAACTTACATAACCATTAATAGTACTTATATACAAGCAATAATAATTTTTATTGCATTTCTTTGTCCTGTATTTGGTTTTCGATTAATAAAAAAAAGCAAAAAATAAGCTTTGTATTTTTTATAAAATACTAAAATATAAAGTTTTTACCAATTTTGGATTAACAATTTTTTCATAATCAATGATTATGAAAAAATTAGAATTAAATCAAATGGAACAAATTGAAGGTGGATGCAGTGAGAGATAAGAAAGAGCAATTGCAGTAGCTGGTCTTGTAGCAGGTGTAGGTTCTATGTTTGGACCTATAGGACTGATGATTGCAGGACCAACTGCCTTGGGAATGGTAATAGGGTCTGCCATTTGTGCTTTTAAATAATAATCATTAAATATTAGCTTATGAATGATATTATTGTTTTAACAAAAAGAAGCGTTTTCCCATTAACAAGATTTTATTTTTCTATAGAGCATGAAAGCTATTTTATTCGATCGGGAGAACTAAAAAAAATAAAGCTTGATGGAGAAGGAGAGTATGAAATAACAGTACATTCTTTTTGGATAAGCAAAAAGACTAAGTTGTTCTTAAAGAATATGTCAATACTTAACATAAAACATATTATCCCTGATTTGTATTACTTGGTTGGAATACCAACCGTAGTTATTATGTCTATTTTAGCATTTCTGGGCTTAGTTAATGTATTACTATTATCTGGAATTGTTTTACTCTATTTATTACCTTTATTATATTTTACCTTTTTAAAATCCAATTATTATTTTAAAATCAATATAGAAGAAACAATTTGTTTTATAGAGTGATTATCTAAATAACTACTCTATTTTCTTAATACCTTCAACAATTATAATCTCTATTTTGAGAAAAATATGATATTACAATCAATAAAAGAAAATATCTATGAGAAAATAAATTCATAAATTCAAGCAAAAATTCAAAATATTAATACAAAGCTATTTTTAAGTCTTTTATTGTTACTTTATGTACTTGTAGGAGTAATACTTAACTGGTATATTATTACCGATGATCATTACTACGGCTCTTTAGGTAATAAGACAGAAATTGTGCTTTCAAATAACCTAAAACTTGAGATTAGTCAATCTAGGTTAAAACACTTGCATGAGCAGTTTTGTGTTTATTGAAAAAACCTTAATGCTTATTATAAAAAAACGGGATTTTATAAACTCGTTTAGGTATTTTAAAATAATGAATAAAATTTTTGCCAATTTTGAATTGATATTCTCATTTATTAATCAAAATTTTTTAATTATGAAAAAATTAGACCTAAGTCAAATGGAAAAAGTTAATGGTGGTTGGAGTTGGGAAGATTGCCTTTCTGGAGCAGGAAGGGCATTAGTTCATGGAGGCTGGGTTGCAGCTGCTGCCGGAGGTTGGATAGGTGTAGGTGCATTAGCAGCATTTGGTTGTGTTGTAGCTAATACGTAATTGGCTTTTTCAGAAATGAGTATTTATAAATGTTGTAAATACTCATTTTCTATTAACAATTCTGTTTAATGAAAAATAACTTTAGAATTTCCTTATTATTAATTCAAACTAACCTACTTAGTTTGAAAAGGTATAGTACAGGCTCTTTACTTGAGGTTGCATTTAAACGTTATGGATTAAAATATCCAGCAGAATGGATAGGTATTCTATTTGTATTTACTTTTTTTTCCATGGTTTTCATTGGTGTTTCATTTGAAAAAACGATCACGATAAATAATAAAGAATGGTTAAATATTATAGATATTAATGCATTGTTTTTTTCTATGATTATAATATTAGAGTTTCTATTACAGAAACCAGTATTTAATATTTCAAGGATTCAGTTAAAGTTATTTCCAATATCATATAAAAACAGGCTACATATAAAATATTTGTATGAAATCTTTGATAAAAAAATAGTTGGACTAGTTTTATTTTTTATCATTTTATCAGTATTTATAGTATATAAGAAACAACAATTTGATTTATATTTAACCATTTTAACATATACCAGTGTAACAACAACATATTTATTAACATGCTCTTTTATCATTACATTTAGAGCTATCCTTAAGAGAAAAATTAAAAAAAACCATAGCTTATTTATACCGATAATCTCAACTCTGATGATTATATGCATTCTTTTTTATATCAAGTATATCAGGATAAATGTAATATCAATAACTCATATTTTCATATCACTTGCTTTTACTATATCCTTGTGTATAATTTTGTATTTTATCAACTTATTTATTGAAAAAAATTGTAATCATAGGTAAAAAGTCAGTCAATATAATTTACTATTCTTGTTTAATGATACCAGTTTACCTAAAATATTATTTTCGTAAGGCTTATTTCTTTCGTTTTACACCTTTTGTAATTCCTGCCATTTATTATCATAATATTAAAATAGCATTATTACTTTATATGCTCTTGTTTATTTTATACGAGAATTGTTTTTGCAAACCTTTTAATGAAAAATATTTATGGGATAATCGGATGAATATTATTACGGAAGTTAATACAGGAAAATTGTTTACTACAGTTAACTTAATAAATTTATTGTCAATTGCTTTTTGGTTTTACCTATCCTTAGTTATTAATTATATTTTGAACCACAATATTGCTGATATAGGATATTTAATTATCCAGTTTTTATCTTTATTATTATTCTCAACAATAATAGGGAATTTCTTGTATTTTATTTTTTCAAAGATTCCTCCATTCTTTGCAAAGAGGATTGTGCGAATATTAATATTTTCCATACCATTAAATATTTCCGTTGCAATCAACTTTTTACAGTTCTATTTTCAAATTATTTTTCTAACAGTACTTATTTTTGTTTGGTACAAACAAATTAAGTATTTCAATTCTCATTCACATAACACAATCAAAATATGATTAGCCTATTAAATATATCCAAGCACTATTCAAAAAACCTTGTTCTTAATGATATTTCATTTGACATTGAAACTGGGAAAGCTACCTGCTTACTTGGGAAAAATGGTGCAGGAAAAACTACAACTGTAAACATTATAAGTGGCCTTTTAGAACAAAATGAAGGACATGTTTATATAGACAACCAAGAAATATCTCAAACTACATATGATTATCGTAGAAAGTTCGGATATGTTTTTGAAGAACATATGTTAATTGACAAGTTAACAGCTAAGGAATACATAACACTGATAGCAGAAATGTACGATATTCCCAAAAACGAATATGATATTCGAATAAAATCGTTATTAAATTTTTTTGAACTACCAGATGATAATAGTAAATATATCGAAAGTTACTCTTTAGGGATGAAAGTTAAAACTTCTTTAGCCGCAGCTATGGTAAATAAGCCAAACTATCTTATTCTTGATGAACCCTTTAACGGACTAGACATAATAAGTGTAAACAATTTGCTTAGTTTATTGAAAAATTTCATTAAACAAAATGGAACAATTTTTATTACATCTCATAATCTTGATCTGGTTTCTGATTTATGCGATACTTTTTACGTATTAGACAAAGGCAAGATAAAGACAAAACTAAATAAACAAGATTATAGCTCTAAGGAGGAACTTAAAAATAAAGTAAAAAACATTTTAATTAAAGAAAATTCCGTGGAAAATATAAATTGGTAGACTTCATGATTTTAAAAAATGAAATTCAAAACATTAATACAAAGCTATTTTTAAGTCTTTTATTGTTACTTTATGTGCTTGTAGGAATAATACTTAATTGGTATATTATTACCGATGATCATTATTACAAATCTTTAGGAAATCAACTAGATGTTGAGCGAATACGTCAACTTCTAACCTTTCGGAATAAATGGGATTGGATAGGATTTTTAATTATTCCTCTTTTAATTTTAGTTAAAATATCATTAGTTGCTGTTTGCCTTGAAGTTGGTAATTTTATTATTGATTTAAAATTGAAATTTAAACAATTATTTAAAATCGCACTATTGGGAGAAGCAATTTTTCTGATTGCAGCACTTACTAAAATTATATACTTTTTATTATTTCCGAAAAATGTTACGCTTGAATTTATTCAAACCTTTTATCCTTTGTCTTTAATAAACATGGTTGTAATTGAAAAAATTCCAGCCTATTTAGTTTATCCTCTACAATTAATTAATGTTTTTGAACTGCTTTATTGGATTATTCTGGCGTATTTAATCAAAATTTATACCAACAGTTCATTTGATAAATCGTTTGGTTTTGTAGCTAAAACATATGGGATTGGGCTTTTTACATGGGTTGTGCTGGTTGTTTTTCTTTCAATAAATTAAAAAAGTACCTTGAATGAAAGAAATTATTAAAATAGTTTTTCCTATAATTTTATTTTTAGGGGTTGGGTTTATGTTGTTTAAAACATTTAAAAAAATTGAACAGAAAAATACAATTGCTTTACAAATCAAAAAAATCCCCGATTTTGAGTTTTTAGAAATCCAATCAAATGAAAAATTTTCGAGTAAGTCATTAAAAAAAGATATTCCTGTACTTTTCGTGTATTTCAATACCGAGTGTGAACACTGTAGATATGAAATAAAACAAATAAGCCACAATATAAACAAATTTGAAAATTGTCAGATAATAATGATTTCCATTGAAGAACCGGAAATATTAAAAACATTTACCAAAAAACACAACTTATTAAATAAAAAAAATATAACAATCCTTTATGATAAGGATTTAATGTTCGAAGAAATATTCGGGAATTGTCCTTTCCC
The DNA here is from genome assembly GCA_028282585.1 of Bacteroidales bacterium. Lineage (GTDB taxonomy): Bacteria > Bacteroidota > Bacteroidia > Bacteroidales > UBA12077 > UBA12077. The sequence continues at coordinate 25,333 of JANQHR010000027.1, forward strand.
AACCAGTTTTATCTATAATAAAAAAAGAGAGCTGGTAAAAACCTTCAAAGGAGAGGTAAAAATAGAAGCCTTGCTAAAATACCTGAACGAATAATGGACATTAAAAGAATAAAAAAAATATTTGAATTACAACAGGATCAATCAGACTGCGGTGTTTCTTGCTTAAGATCATTAACAAAGTTTTATGGGGGAGAAATTTCTTTAGAAAAGTTAAGAGAGTTAAGCGGGACCTCAATTCAGGGAACTACTTTGTTAGGTTTGTATCAAGGAGCAAACAAAGTTGGCTTTAAAGCCGATGGTTGCGAAGCAAACATTCAATCTTTAATTGACCATGGAAAACCACTTATATTGCATGTAACAATTGATAATAGGTTACAACATTTTATCATCTGTTTTGGTTATGAAAATGACCAATTTATTATAGGAGATCCTGCCAAAGGAATCATTTACTATTCAAAAGAAGAACTAGATAAAATTTGGGTTTCCAAAACTTGTTTAACGCTGGAACCGGATAGGTCATTTCAAAAAACAGAAAATATCAGGGAATCTAAGAAAAAGTGGTTTAAAAATTTGATCAGGGAAGACAAGGAAATATTAGCCATTAGTATAGTAGTTGGTTTAGTGGTTTCCATTTTAGGAATGATAATGTCAATATTTTCACAAAAACTAATTGATGAAATACTCCCTTCCAAAGATCTGCAAAAACTAATATTAAGCATCGTTCTAGTGGCTTTTTTACTTATTGCAAGAACAGGGTTCCTAGCGATCCGCCAGTTTTTACTCATAACCCAAAGTCGGCAATTTAATAAACGCATCATTGATACTTTCTATAATTCATTACTATACCTTCCCAAATCTTTTTTTGATACACGAAGAACTGGAGAACTTATTGCAAGATTGAACGATACTGCCCGTGTGCAAAAAGTGATTACGCAAGTTATCGGAAATTATATTATTGATGGTCTTATAGTTATTACCTCCACTACCATTTTATTCTATTATTCGTGGCAAACGGGATTGATTGCTATTTTGAGTATGCCATTTTATTTTTTACTTATCTACCGGTTTAACAAAAAGATTATTGCATCTCAAAAAGATGTCATGGCCGCTTATGCACATAGCGAAAGTAATTACGTTAGCACTATGTCGGGAATATCAGAAATTAAAACCTTTAATAAACAACCATTTTTTGCTGATTTAAATAAAATCATTTATGGCAATCTTCAAGATAATGTGTTCAAATTAGGCAGGATAAATGTAAAATTGAGCTTTATAGCTGGTTTTACAGGTGTTTTGTTTTTAAGTCTGGTTTTAATATATAACTCATATCTTGTATACTCAGACAAGATTCTTCTGGGTAGTCTGATTGCTATTTTAGGAATATCGTCAACTCTTTTACCTTCTGTAAGCAACATCGCTCTCATTGCAATACCATTGAACGAAGCAAAAGTGGCTTTTAATCGAATGTATGAGTTTACCAGCATTGCACCGGAGGATGAGACTATAAAAGAATCCAAAGAAATTAAGATAGAAAAATTAGAAGTTAAAAACCTGGCATTCAGGTTCCCTGGAAGAAAAAAGATTTTGGAGAATATTAACATCACATTACAAAAAGGCGAACTTATTTCTCTGATTGGTGAAAGTGGAAGTGGTAAGAGTACATTGGGTTACCTAATACAAAAATTTTATACTCCCGAATCAGGCACCATTATAATAAATGATCATTTAAATTTAAATGAATTAAACACGAATAAATGGAGAAATAAAATAGGCGTTGTACCGCAGGATATACACATTTTTAATGGCACGGTTATAGAGAATATATGTCTGGGAAATGTACAACACGAAGGCGAAAATGTTCTAAAATTCTTAAAAGAAAATGGTTTTGCCCAATATATCGAAAGACTACCACAAAGTTTTGCAACAATTCTGGGCGAGGAAGGTATCAATTTATCTGGTGGGCAAAAACAAATAATTGCACTTGCTAGGGCTTTATATAGAGATCCTCAACTTCTTATCCTTGATGAGGCAACTGCCGCTATGGACAGAGAAACGGAGAAATTTACAATCGCATTATTACATAAACTAAAAAAAGAAAAAGCGATCTTCTATATTTCACACCGCCTGCATGTTTTAAAAAAAATTAGTGATAAAATCTATATACTTCAAGATGGTAAAATACAAAACGTCGGTACACATTGGGAATTACTATCACACGAAAATGTTTACAGTGATTACTGGAAAGGGTTAACAGAAGTTTAGCATGAAATCATTTATAAAAGTTTTTCTTATAAGCATGAAACTCATCCTGTTTTAGTATAAGTCGTTTATAGAACGATTTAATAAAGCCAAATCCATATGCCATTAATTGTATAAAACTTGCGAAAATTGATAGGATTGCAACCTTTATGTTCTTGTTTAATCTAAACGAATCTAGAAAAATAATAATAGTAAATAATGCTAGTGGTAACAAAAAGAACAAACTAATCAAGCTTAAGATTAAAAGCAAAATAGATCCTAATAAAAATGAAGCTGGCAAGAAATGAACTAATTTTAACGAATTTGGATGACGTTTATACAAATTGATTCTTGCAATACCGGAATTATAAACCTGCTTGAAAAATTTTCTAAAATCAACTCTCCTTTTATGATAAACTGCAGCATCTTTGATTAACGTTGTAGAAAATCCATTATCAATAATTCTAAGGCTCATATCAACATCTTCTCCAAAACGCATCTTTGAGAATCCTTTTGTTTTTCCGAAAACCTCCTTTGTAAAACCCATATTAAAACTTCGCGGATGAAATTTCTTTTCATTCTTCATGCCACCACGAATACCTCCTGTGGTAAAAAAGGAAGTCATTGAGTAATTAATGGATTTTTGAATAGGTGTAAAATCCGGATGCGCCATATCCGGGCCACCAAATGCATCTACCGGTTCTTTTTCTAATCTTTCATTTACAATTTCAAAATACTTTTCAGGAATTATACAATCACTATCAAAGAAAATATGATAATCCCCTCCTGCTCTTTCTGATCCGTAATTTCTTGATTGACCCGGCCCCGAATTTGATTTAAAGAAATACTTTATCTCTAAATCTTTTTGGTAATCTTCAACTATTTTATCACTTTTCAGTTCGGAGCCATCCTCTACTACGATCACTTCAAAATTCTTATAAGTTTGATTCTTTAAGCTTTCCAAAAGCTCTTTCAACTCATCAGGGCGGTTATATACGGGTATTATTACGCTAAATTTAATCATTACAATACTTCTCTTTTAGGAGATTTACAACTTTTTTATCAACCGGAAAGGTCATTTCTTCAACTTTCAATTCATCAAGTTTAACCCAACGAAACGACTGTGCTCCATTCTTTTCTTCTTCATAATCAAATGGTTTCCCTGAAACCTTAAATCTTATCGTATCAATAAATTTCGCAAAATAATAAATACTTACCAATTGAGCATCATTATAAAATTGTGTTGGCTGGAAATAATCCGTAGTATAAAAATGATCTAACACCTTAATTTCCTGCCCCAATTCCTCGATTGCCTCCCTTTTAATACAATCAATTGCTCCCTCGCCAAAATGCATTCCTCCACCGGGAAATTTAGTCATTCGCATATCTAATTGAAATTCATCGCTAATTAAGATCTCTTCATTTGAATTTAATATAAGGGCATAAACACGGATGATATATCTGTTAATCCTTGAATTCATTCAAAGTTTTGATTTAATAAATTCTATAATATTCTCCTTTTTTTCCGGATGAAACCAAACAATTTCCTTATCACGAGAAAACCAGGAAATTTGTCTTTTTGCATAATGCCTGGAATTCCTTTTAATAAGTTCAATAGCTTTTTCTTGTGTTATCTTTCCATCAAAGCATTCAAACAACTCTTTGTAACCAACGGTATTCAAAGAGTTCAAATTACGATCCTTAAAATACCTTTTTGCTTCTTTAATCAATCCTTCTTCTACCATCTGATCGACCCGAACATTAATTCTTTCATATAACTCTTCACGGTCTCTTTCTAATCCAATCTTAATAATATTAAAATCCCGTTCTTTTTTAGATTCTGTTAAAAAGGAAGAATATGGCTTTCCGGTTTGTATGCTTACTTCCAGCACCTTAAGTATTCTTTTAGGATTTTTTAAATCAATCTTCTCATATGATATTGGATCAAGCAACTTCAATTGCCATCTCAAGCTTTCTATACCTTCTTCTTCATATTTTTTGATTAAATCATTGCGTAGCTTAAGATCTATTGTAGGTAAATCATCAATTCCATCACACACAGCGTTAATATACATTCCCGAACCTCCTGTCATCACAACCTCATCAAATTTTTGATATAGCTCTTTTAAGGTAAACAACACCTCAACTTCGAACATACTGGCATTGTAATAATCATAAATAGATTTATTTCCAATAAAATGATGTTTAACTTTTGATAACTGATCTTCAGTTGGGACTGCTGTTCCAATTTCTAGTTCCTTGTATACCTGCCTTGAATCCGAAGAAATAATTTCTGTATTAAATTCCTGTGCAATTTCTATGCTCAAATCGGTTTTTCCAATTCCTGTTGGTCCTAATATTACAATTAGAGTATTCATATACTGATTATAACCTTAATAAAAACTCCATTGTGTCGATATTATCCGCATAATCCCATAATTCAGGCTGCTGTGCTTTCCCAAAATGAATAGTGTTTTCGATAAGATTTGGTTTAGAAACTACACACTGAATTTGATCTTTATTTAAATGAATGTATTCCTTTGCATTATTTATATCATCATAGTATTGAAAATAAACAACTCCTATAGGAGATGAAAGGCCTTCATCTTCTTTTAAAATAACAAAACCATTATCAAAATGCTGAATCTGGTTCATCAGATAAATGGATTTATTATAGTCGTAATTATTTGCATATTTATTATGATTATAAACAGGAAAAAATTCTTGTAAATTTTCAAAGAATGAATCAAATGAATAATCTTTTGGAAAAAAAATCTTGGATATATTTCTACAACCTAAACCAAAATAACTAAAAATATCATCTCCTAACGTTTTCAGTTCTTCATCTGTTTCATTTCCATACAGAATTGCAACGGAATTTCTGTTTTTTCGAATAATATGAGGATATTTGCCAAAGTAATACTCAAAATACCTTGATGTATTATTGCTGCCAGTTGCTATTACAGCGTCAAAATTTTCAAGTTTGTTACCGGTAAATTCAATTAAACTAGTAAAATCTGTATTTAGTTTGATTAAATAGTCCGCAATGAATTTTAATAAACGATTATCTTTGGTTGATAGTTTACCTATAAACCTATTTCCCGAAATTAAAACCGTTAAAAAATCATGAAATCCAACTAAAGGAATATTACCGGCAGTAATAACCCCAATATTTTTTTTCGAATAATACTTTTCTATGTCAGGGTAATTATCTATCCACTTTTCTAACTTTTCCGGCATGAGTGAATCACCAATAGCTGAGATAGCCCGTTTAATATTTTTCTTTGTAAACCAAGCATTTAGAATATGATCATTTGATACAATGTTATCCAGTTTAACACTAAATTCTGAATCTAAATTTCCTAACGAATAGCTCCTAAGAAACTCTCCTAATTGAATAAATGAGTCTTTGCATTGGTTAAATTCCATGTCGGAAAATTACGGATTTTGTGCGCAAAATAAAAAAAGGATGATCAGTTAAATGATCACCCACATATATTAAACTTAATTCAGATTTAGAATGATTCCCAAGGAAACTGGGTAAACAATGTACCAAGTGCCACTCCTACAATTGCTACATAAATTATAACTACAATAATGTAAAGTGATGATAGTGCTGTACCAATTATAGCACATATTCTACCAGCCTTCATGTTTTTAAACGATCCTTCGGTGTACAAGGAAGGGTTTTCATCATAAAGAGCTCTGGCTTTACCGGATAAAACCAACGCTATAATTCCTAGTACAACTCCAAATAAACCATAGCAAAAACACATTACTATCGATAAAATACCCAACACCAACACACCCGTTGAATTCGGCAATGGTTGTTGAGCTGAAGGATTAACATTTTGTTGCTGCGTAATTGTTTCGTTTTCCATTTAATTAAGGTCTTTAAGTTAATAATTTATAAATATAGTTTAAAACCATTATAGATACATTAATTATAAATATTATTTTAATGATATTTGCTCCATTCTTGAACTTAAAAATTAAATGCAATACTAAATATGACATCAAAAAAATGGTGGGTATTAATGCTGGATATAAAACAAAACTCTCATACAAATTACCTTTTAAAAGTTCAATAAATGACCTTTGCATACCACATCCCGGACATTCAATTCCTAGATACTTTTTGTAGGTACAGGATGTCATATGCGATTCAAGCCATTCTATTAATTTACCGGCCATATCAAAAATATTCTGTTCAAATATAGTATTTGTTCTTTATTTTAAAAATTGTCATTGTGAGTTGGAGAATAGTATAGAAACATAATCTACTACTTCATTTGATGGTATAACTTCTCCAGAATGTCCAATCTTTAATACATTTACTTTGGGTTCTACACTAATAAGCTTAGAATATTCTATTAAAGTCATAATCGGGCCAAATCCACAAACGGATATATTCTTTTTTCGAACCACATTTTCAATTGCTTCTGAATCTAGTGCAATAATATTCTCTAAAACGTATGAATCTTTTTCTCTTCCTTCTTCAGGTGATAAAAAATGAGAAAAATCCGAAGATGCAATAAGTAATATTTTTCTATCAAGTACTGAAGCACTTTCCATTAATCTTTCTGCCAAAAATTTCGCATTCTTAAACGTTTGATTTGATAGAGTAATTGGAGCAATTTTATATTCATAATCTAAAAAATGCTGAAGAAAGGGTACCATCACCTCGCCAGAATGTTCTTGCTTTTGTTCAATTTCAGAAATTTCAATTCCGAGGCTTAAGCCAAATTCCGTGTCTAAAGAAACTGCTCCTAATGGTGTTTCCCATAAGTCATTAGAATCAAAAGCTATTTCATGCCCCAACCCTGTATGGTTTGGATTTACAATTACAACAGTATCAAATCTCTGATCAGTTTGCCTTATAATTTCAAAAAAATGTACAGCCTGATAAGCGGAAAACATATAACCGGCATGAGGAACTACCCCACCAACTAAATGATTGTTTTTTAGATCAATATTAATTTTTGAGAGTTCCTTTTTTCTAATCGATTCTAATTGCTCAACTAAAGCATCTTTATCGGCCGGGTAAAATCTACCGGCTATTGCTGACTTCCTAACTTTCATAACTTCTAATTTAAATAGTCAAACACATGAGTATCGCAGTTTATACAGTTTCCATAACTGTTTACATTATGCTTCTGAACTACATATCCGGTTCTACTAATCAATAATTCTCCACAACCTGGACAATTTGTATTGTTACTTTCAGGTAATAAAACATTACCAAGAAAAACAAAATCCAAGTGTTCATTAGCTATCTGGTTTAACTCCAACATTTTTTCAATTGGCGTAGATGCTACTTTTAGCTTATAGGTTGGATAATATTTCGAAATATGTAAAACAGTTTGTTTACCTATGTTTTCACTTATCCATTTTACCATTAACCTAAACTCTTCCGTATCATCGTTCAAACCAGGAATAATTAAATTCGTAATTTCGAGATGCTTATTTGCCCTGGCTACATTTATCAATGTATTTTTAACAGCTTCCAATCCCGACTTAGTATACTTTATAAAAAAATCCTGATTAAATGCTTTCAAATCTACACTATACGCATCGATAAAATTGTTTAGCTCATTTAATGGCTCCTGATTAATAAAACCGTTTGTAACCATTACATTGTTCAGGTTATTTTCTTTTGCCTTTTTAGCCGTATCCAACATAAACTCGAAAAAAACAATTGGCTCATTGTATGTATAAGCAATACCATAATTTCTTTCTTTGGAATTTGCAATTTTTATGATTTCATTAGAACTCATTTTTTCAGTTCCTCTTTTAAAATCTTTAACCGAAGTTTGAGAAATCTGCCAATTCTGGCAAAACTGACACTGCAAGTTACAACCAATACTTCCAATGGACAAAATCTCAGATCCGGGATAAAAATGATATAAAGGTTTTTTCTCTATTGGATCAAAACCTATTGATGAGATTTTGCCGTAATTTTTAGCAAAAAGAACTCCGTTTCTATTTTGACGAACTTTACATATACCTGTCTTACTATCATTTATCCAACAATTATGCGGGCATAAATTGCAAACAACCTGATCATTGGTTTCTTTTTGATAGTAAAGTGCTTCCATATCTATTTTATTCCAAAGTTCCTGTAATTATTAAACGGAATTTCAACTACTTTAACATCATCTACACGCGACCATGAGGGGCCTTGTTTACACCAAACAATAAATTGTTCTAATACTTCCGGTTCACCATCTGCTTCAATGTAAACACTACCATCGGTCCTATTTTTAACAAATCCGGTTATTCCCAGTTCATTTGCCTTTTGTAAAGCGCTGTATCGAAACCCAACACCCTGGACTTTACCATAAATATTTATTTTAATACTCTTCAACATATTAATCGTAGCGTGTCGATTTAAAATAAAACAATTCCAAACTCGAAGTATCTTCAGTTATTTCATAATCAGATTTTATTTTTTCAATTTGTTTATCAACAGTTTTTACACCTTTTATGTTTGGCATAATAAATCCTTTTTTCCCTGATTTATCTTTAATAATCAAGCCATGTTTTTGAGGTTTGAGTTCTCCAGTATCCTCAACTTTATGAGGCGATGATAAAACATCTACAAACACTTTTATTTGATTCAGCTGATCGTTTTTTACAGGCCCATTACTTTTATCTTTTGAAGCGGCTCCTATTGCATTCTCAATGATTTCATCATATAAAAAATCATTTTTAGAGTCCACATCTCCATACTGCCCAATAAAATTATCATTCAAATCATAAATTGAAACTATACATGCCATTTTCAATTTTAGGTCAGCAGGAATTTTATCTTCACTTGTTTTTCTTACTTGCCCTGTGGAAACAAAAAATAAAATAGCATCAAATGCAATTTTTGCATAATTCGTTTTGGGTGTAAACATAATTCTTGTATTTATTTTTTTGATTTAGTATGATATGGTAAGTTATCAAAATCATTTGATTACAATTAGCATTTTTCATAAAGTTTGCCAATCTATAGAGGTAAAATTACGAATTTCATCAATCAAGTTCAATGATTTCAATATATAAAACAAGATTTTATTTGTAACCTTATACACTTATATTAAATTTGAAGATATAAACATGGAGTATGTTTTCTAAAAGCTTATTCAGAGAAAATCTAAGAATTGCATTTAGTTCAATTCGATCAAATTTGTTAAGAACAATTCTTACCATTTTTATTATTGCATTTGGAATTATGGCACTTGTTGGAATATTAACAGCAATTGATTCAATTAAAGGGTCAATTAGTAATGAATTTCGAAGTATGGGCGCAAATACATTTTCAATTGTGAATCGTGATAGCAGGGTTCGAGTTGGAGGTCGTGTAGAAAGATACAGGAGTATTGAGTTTAGAGAAGCAATGAAATTTAAAGATGATTTCAATTTTCCGGCATTGGTTTCGATTTCGACTAACGCTTCAGATATTGCAACAGTAAAATATAAATCAAAAAAAACTAACCCTAATATTCCGGTAATAGGATCTGATGAAAACTACCTGATAACTTCAGGCTATGAAATAGAGAATGGTAGAAATATAACGATCAATGATATGGAATCAAATGCGCATGTTGTAATTATCGGATCAGGCTTAGTAAAAGATATTTTTGAAGAAGGTGAAGAACCATTAGATAAAGTAATTCGCATAGGAAACGGCAAATATAAGGTAATTGGTGTACTCAAAGAAAAAGGTTCAAGTTTTGGATCAACAGGAGATAAAATATGTATTCTACCTATAACAAGTGTGCGTCAATACTTTTCTCAACCAAATATGAATTTTAGAATTTCAGTTTTACCGAACAATTCTACTTTATTAAAAGCAGCTATTAATGAAGCTCAAGGAATTTTTAGAGTAATTAGAAAATTAAGAAGCTTTGAAAAGGATAATTTTTCTATTGAAACAAGCGATAGTTTATCTAATTTGTTAATAAAAAATATAAGATATGTTACAATTGCTGCAACCATTATAGGGATAATTACGTTATTTGGAGCAGCAATAGGTTTAATGAATATAATGCTCGTATCAGTTACAGAAAGAACAAGAGAAATTGGAATTCGTAAAGCAATTGGAGCTAAAGCATCCATTATAAGGCGTCAATTCCTTTATGAATCTATATTAATTGGGCAACTCGGCGGATTTTTGGGCATTATTTTAGGTATTTTAATTGGAAATGTTGTATCTTTAGTAACCGGAGGAACATTTATTGTTCCTTGGTTTTGGATACTAAGCGGTGTTCTACTTTGTTTTTTGGTAGGTTTAGTATCTGGATTGTTTCCTGCAATTAAAGCTTCGAAACTTGATCCAATAATATCATTACGTTACGAATAACAAATAATTATGAAAGAATTGGTTATTGAAAAAACGGTTAAAACTCCTTATGTTAATTTCGATGCCCAATCTGGTATTCTTAAAATAATTGGCAGATCAATTCCTGAAAATCCGGAAGATTTTTATAATAAGCTTTTCGATTGGGTAAATGAATATTTTAAAAACCCTCAGGCAGAAACTTTAGTTAATGTTCAACTTGAATATATAAATAGTGGGTCGTCAAAATTTATTCTGGACTTTTTCTATTTATTCCAGGAGTATAAAATTAAAGGACATAACTGCAAAATAAACTGGTATTACGAAGAGGATGATGAGGCTGTTCTGGAACTTGGTAAACATTATCAAACTATTATTGATGTTCCTTTTAAACTAGTTGAGATATATTAACCGATAAAATAAAAAAATAGCCTGACAATTTCTTGTCGGGCTATTTTTATAAATAATATAATTGTTAAAATAACTTTTCAATTAAATCAACTACTCTGCACGAATAACCCCATTCATTATCATACCAGGAAATGACTTTAACCGTTTTTCCCATCACCATTGTGCTAAGTGCATCAAAAATTGATGAATGCGGATTATGAATAATATCCACAGAAACAATTGGATCTTCCGTATATTCCAGAATACCTTTCATAGAACCTTCCGCAGCTTCCTTCATTGCAGCATTAACTTCTTCAATAGTTACTTCGCGTTTAAGGTTAGCTACTAAATCAACCATTGAACCGGTTGCTGTCGGAACACGTATTGCCATACCATCTAACCTACCTTTTAATTCAGGTAAAATTTTTCCTACTGCCGTTGCCGCACCAGTTGTGGTAGGTATTTGAGAAATTGCTGCTGATCTTGCTCGACGTAAATCGGAATGAGGAGCATCTAAAATCATTTGATCATTTGTATATGAATGAACTGTTGTCATAAATCCATTCTCAACACCAAATTTATCATCTAACACTTTAACCAAAGGAGCTAAACAGTTGGTAGTACAAGATGCATTAGAAACACATTCATCTTCTGATCTTAATTTTTCATCATTTACACCCAAAACGATCATATTATCGATTTGATCTTTGGCAGGAACCGTTAATAAAACCTTCTTAGCTCCATTTTTAAGATGATCACCGTATCCTCCTTTTTCGCTTTCCTTTTTTCTAAAAATACCTGTTGATTCAACTACAACTTCAGGCGTTTCAGCCCACGGAATATTGATCGGGCTTCTTTCTGCGCTTACCTTAACCTTTTTCCCATTCACAATTATCCCTTCATCATCAAAAGAAACTTCACCATTAAATTTTCCTTGTGTTGAATCATATTTTAGCAAATGTGCTAAAGTTTTGGTATCAGTTAAGTCATTGATACCTACTATTTCAATATCCTCTCTTTCAAGAGCAATTTTGAAAACATTACGGCCTATTCTTCCAAAACCGTTGATTGCAACTTTTATTTTTGACATTTTTTTGCTTTTTTGAAGTGAAAAATAATTTAGAAATCAAAATTATATATTCTGACTGATATCTTCAAGGATTTAATAAGAATTAATCTAACTTGATTAATTTATGAAATTTATGGATTAATGCTGTAACAAAGTAATAATAGCCAATTTATTGATTTTATGTCCTTTATTATTTCTTGCTACTATTAAAAAATCATCGACAAACATGTTTACAACCAATTGAAAAGCCTGTATCTTTTTTTTCGTTTTTTAAGATAATCTTCTGAAATTTCCTGAGCGTTAATAATTTTTCCAAAACGATAACTAACAAATAATGTAAAAAAGAATTGTTGATTATCATTTACATCCATTATCTCAAGATTACTCAAGTAGGCTTGTATCATTGCACCAGCTTCCAATGCATGTATTAGAGTCTCGGATTGACTAAATTCAAAGTTTACACCAAACTTTAAAAAAGCTCCTGGCACTAATGAAATCTCATCAACACCATCAAAAAATGAAGTTTTACCGTTGATATCACCTGAAGTATGAATGTCAGCATTGAATTTTTCTTTTCGTATACCATATACACTATCGTTTACCGGGTACAATATTTCATAATATATTGGCTTTTGTATTGCGACGGTCGGACCAACGGAATAATAATACCTGATTGCAACGCTTCCCGGATCACGTTTACTAAACATTTCATTTTGCTTACCATAACCTACTCGCAAATCAAAAACATAATTCAATTTTCCAAAAACAAATGATTCTGACGATATAAAAGTAGATGAAGATTTTACTTCCTTTGGATGTTTTATAATTGAAAAATCTACTTCGTAAACTCTTTTTTCAAAATAATTAATCCGATCTCCATATCTATAACCAATTCCCCATCCATTTGTATTAAGTTGTATACCTACCGTTTTTTCATTTTTATAGAAAACCTTTGGCATATTTTCGGGCAGATCCTGACCGTATGCGGTAGTAATATTGGAAAGTATAACTATCGAAAGTAAGAATCTAAGATTCATATAAATAAAAAACTGTCTCAAAGGTAAAATTAATCATTTCGAGACAGATTTTGAGTAAATACTCAATTTTCCTTTTATTAAAAACGAAATACTGTTATTATTATCCGTTAATTTCAGTTTGCTCAACCTCTACCTTTCCATAAGCCGGACAATCCTTGCTTTTGCAAGAACCTAAAACTGCTACTATAAAAAGAGACAATAAAACTGCTACAATAATCTTTTTCATGATGGTCTAGTTCTTATTTAGTGTTTGTTTGTTTTTTAATTAATAATTTTTTGGATTAGCGATATCAAATCTAAAAAAAAAAAATTACAATCAGAAATTTAAGCTTTTTGCTCAACCTCAACTGAATTATCAGCATATGCCGGGCAATATTTATTTGCATTACAAGCACCAGACATTATAATGATTGCTAACCCTACTAATAACAATCCTACTTTTTTCATCATTTAATTAATTTAATAAAAATTTAATACTAAAATTCTACAAATACTATGCAAATATACGCACATGCAAAACGTTAGTTTCCTCGTTAAGAAATTAATTATGTTCGTTTATCACCAAAAAAGTGACGTTTATCAAATGTACGAAAAAAAGCAGGAATTTTCAATCCCTGCTTTTATAACATTGAGTATTTATTATTTGTTCAATTAGTTAAACTCTGGAATTCTTCCCGGAGTCCAAGGTGCCTTAGCATCTTCGATCTTATCCTCTAAATTCTTTATATCATTTTTAGCAAGATCTTTAAGCTTATTTATTAGTTCTGGAAGTTCTTCCTGAATAATATCATAAGCCATCTTACTTGTACTTGTTATATCCGAAGTTGAACTAGATTGTCCCCATAATATATATCTAAGTCTGTTTTCCAAAGGAACTTGTCTTGGAGGAATTTCTTCAGAACTTGCTTTTGGTCTACTTCCTTCGAAAGTAAATAGGATATCTTCTAATTCCTTTTCTATTCTTTCTGCGTCAACCAATAAATCACTAGTTGCATCAGGTGTAGTAACAATTGCTTGTTTTAAATATTTAACTTTTTCAATTAATTCTTCATTAAACTCAACGGCACCTGCCATTATCCTGGTTAATTCAGCAACATTTCTTTGGAATTGAACCATAGTTTCACGATTTGCAGCTGGTAAAGAAGTATTATCAATTGCATTTACAGTAAATTCCTTATCAGCAACTAATTCCTTAATTTCTCCCTTTTCATACATAGATATTGAAACTGTATACTGACCTGGTAGAACTAACCAAAAACCTCTGCCTTCTTTAAACGGATCGAATTTATCTTTTGACAGCTTTGTTGGAAAAGTACTTTCATACCTTAGGTCCCAGTTTACTCTATTAATTCCTTTTGACGGCTTTTTGTTTATTTTTTTGATGACGTATCCATCTTTATCTTTAACGGTAAAGATCAAATAAGGAGCTATTTCTTTGGCTTCATCCTCTAAAGCCTTCCAAGAAGGTTGTGGAATCGGTTTTCCTGCTTTAAATAATTCTTTTTCTTTCTCTTTTCTTCTCTTTTTGTCTGTTTTCGGAACTTCTTTCATGTAATAAGTAAAAGTTGCTCCAAACTCAGGATTCGGAGAAGTGTAGTAAGTTGCCCCTTGTCCATATTTTTTACCGGTTTGAACATACATTAAAGCATCTTTAATTGAAAATAAATGAATATTTTTATCTATTAGAGCCGGTTTCACTTCGCGTAATGGTGAGTAATCATCTAAAATGTAAAATCCTCTACCAAATGTTGCCATTACTAAGTCGCTTTCTCTTGTTTGGATAACCATATCTCTTACCGAAATAGTAGGTAATCCTGCCTTCAATTGAACCCATTTTTGTCCTCCATTATATGAAAAGAATGCACCAAACTCTGTTCCCGCAAATAATAAATCTTTATTTACATGATCCTGCTCGATGGTATGAATCGTTCCATTTTCCGGAAATCCTGCAGTAATTTGCTTCCAGGTATTTCCTTTGTCTGTACTGATCAATAAGTATGGTTTAAAATCATCTCTCTTTCTGTTATCAAACGAAGCGTATACAATATTCTCATCGTGTCGTGATGCAAAAATATCGCTAACATATGTGTTTGCTGGTATACCAGGGAATGACTTTATTTGTCTCCAGTTTTGACCACCATCTTCTGTAACCGAAATTACACCATCATCAGTACCAACATAAATTAGGCCTTCTTTTACCGGTGATTCAACCAACGAAACTATCATCCCAAAAAGAGAAGTAGAAACATCTTTTTTAACTGCATCAGCGCTCCAATATTTACCCATTACAGGCCATGAATTACGATCAATCTTAGCTGTTAAGTCATCACTTATAACTTCCCAACTATTCCCTCTATCTTCGCTTTTAAACAATACCTGAGCAGCCATATATAAGCGGGTATTTTTATGCGGGCTAATAATTAAAGGTGCATTCCAATTCCATTTATACGTTAGTTCACCTTTTGCCGGTTGCGGTTTAATATAAAGACGTTCTCCACTTTTTTTATCGTAACGATATACATTTCCATACTGATACTCATTATATATAATATTTGGATCGGTTGGATCAATTTGAGACCAGAATCCATCACCGCCAATCGTAACAATCCAATCGCCACTGGTAATTCCTCCTCTACTTATGGTTCTTGAAGGTCCAACACAACTATTATTATCCTGTGTTCCTCCTGTTACATTGTAAAAAGGATAATCATAATCAACACCTACACGATAAAACTGAGTAATTGGTAAGTTCGATACATGCCTATAGTTTTTACCATTATCATATGTTATATAAATACCACCATCTCCGCCAATTATCCAGTGATCGGTATCATTAGGGTCAATCCATAATGCATGGTCATCCACATGCCTTTCACTCATTCCCAATCTCTTCCAGGTTTTTCCACCATCATAAGTTACGTGAGAAAAAGTTTCTACAGAAAATACTCTGTCAACATTAACCGGATCGCAATAAATTTCGTTATAGTATTGACCACTTGAGGTATGATCACTCATTTTTTCCCAGGATTCTCCTCTATTTGTTGATCGATAAAATCCTCCTTTATTTTCAGCAGCTTCAACAATTAAATACAAATAATCCGGATTAACAGGAGATATCGCAATTCCCATTCCTCCTTTATGGACTCCCGGAAGTCCTTTTTCTATTTTTCTCCATGTTTTTCCTCCATCAGTTGATTTTTGAACTCCCGATTCAGGTCCTCCCCCAATTTTAGTGTGCACATGACGACGACGTTGTTCTGTTGTTACATAAATTACATTAGCGTCTCTTGGATCTAAAACTACATTATTAACACCCGTATTTTCACTTATATTTAAAACTTTGTTCCATGTTTTTCCTCCATCGGTTGTTTTATACAATCCTCTTTCTCCACCTGGTCCCCAGGCAGAACCTTCTGCTGCAACATAAATAATATCAGTGTTTGTAGGATCGATAGCAATCATACCAATATGGCGAGACTCTTTTAAACCCATATTTTCCCATGATTCTCCTCCATCAACTGTTTTATAAATTCCGTCACCATACCCAAGTGCACGTTGATGATTATTCTCTCCTGTACCTACCCAAACAATATTAGAATTTGTTGGGTCCATAGCCATAGCACCTATCGAATAGGTACCATAACTTTCGAATACTGGTTCAAAAGTAATTCCCTTATTAACAGTCTTCCAAATATTACCTGAAGCTACGCCTACATAATACTCGGATGGATTATTCTTGTTTACTGCGAAATCTGCAATACGACCTGAAGCATATGCTGGCCCCAAACTTCGAAATTTTAATCCACTTAAAATTCCCGAATTAATTGGATCTTCCTCTTTTTTAGGCTCTTCTTTCTTTGCAAAAAGATTAACCGAAGAAAATAAAAATACAACTACAAGTTGTATTATAAGAGCCCTAAAGCTAACTTGTTTGTTTCGTAAAATTCTCATTTTTATATTGATTTAGTTTAATGCGGTATAAGTTTATAAGTTACAAATTCTAAAACACCTAAGCTAATGATGTGTTCAAATTAACTCTTAGACTAAACTCAACAAGGAAAGTTTAAACAAAATGGAGATTGTCCAAAAAGTAGTTTATTTGAGTTTTATTCATATTTTCTACTTTGTGTAACCCTATCTGTATTCCGCTAGAGTTTCACAAAATAGGCACAAAGAGCAAGACTTTTTGTATAGTCTATTTAAAACAATTTACAATAAATATTATTTTGGTATTTTTACTTTATAATCTACATTGAATTTTCCCTTTGAAATAGCTTGCAATTTCCCTTTTAATAGCCTTTTTTTTATGGGTGCAACCTTATCAGTAAACATGATTCCTTCCGTATGATCATATTCATGCTGAATAATCCTTGCGGCCATTCCCTCAAACCACTCATCATGAAAATTAAAGTTTTCGTCGTAATAGTTCATCCTAATTTTAACCGGACGCTCCACATCTTCGCGAAGTAATGGAATACTTAAGCAACCTTCATTTAATATAATCCCTTCATCGCCTTCTTCAACAATTTTTGCATTGATAAACACTTTCTTAAACTCTTTCATCTTAGGATCATCTTCTTCAAAAGGTGAACCATCTATTACAAACAGACGAACGGACTTTCCCACCTGCGGTGCAGCCAAGCCAACCCCATCTGAATGATACATTGTATCCCACATATCTTTGATAAATTTATCCAATTCCGGATAATCTTTATCAATTTCCTGCGCAATTTTTCTTAATATCGGTGATCCATATATAACTATCGGATAAATCATTTTATTTAATTCTTTGTTCTAAATATGATTGTAAAATTATTGTTGCACTTATTGTATCAACCAATGCTTTATTTTGCCTTGCTTTCTTTTTCAAACCAGCATCTATCATCGTCTGATGGGCCATCTTTGATGTAAATCTTTCATCAACCAACTTTATGTCCATTTGAGGATAAATCTTACTTAATTTTTTTAAAAATGGATTTACAAACCTAACAGCTTCCGAAGCTTCATTGTTCATTTGTTTTGGATAACCAACAACGATGCACTCTACATCCTCTTTTTCGAAATATTCTTTAAGAAAATCCCAAATATCTTTCGAATGAATGGTAGTTAAAGAGTTAGCTATCATTTTTAAAGGGTCTGTAACAGCTAAACCAACTCTTTTTTTTCCGTAATCAATTGCTAAGATTCTTCCCAAACCAGATAAAATTTTAAACGCAAAGGTATAATTTAAATCTATACAGCTAATAATTCGGTCTGATAATAATTTTATATCATTTTAAAAATTCATAACTTGTTTTGTTTGGTATGGTTTATAACATCCTTTTACAAACAAATGGTGTTCAAAATTTTATATAAATACCTTATCAATTACGTTTTATAACATAAATTTAATATGAAATTTTCGATAATTTTGACGAAGAAATTGAATTTTGTATTTGTGCAAAATCATTTTATAACACTTCTAATTAAAATAACCTCAATATTTTTAATAAATTATATATTATGGGTAAAGAAATCAAATTTAGTTTAGTTTATCGTGATATGTGGCAATCTTCGGGCAAGTATGTTCCTAGAGTGGACCAACTAAAAAAGATTGCTCCTGTTATAATCGATATGGGGTGTTTTTCAAGAATTGAAACAAATGGAGGCGCATTTGAACAAGTAAATTTATTATATGGTGAAAATCCTAACAAAGCAATTAGAGAATGGACAAAACCGTTTAATGAAGCTGGCATACAAACACATATGCTTGAAAGAGCATTAAATGGGATTAGGATGTTTCCAGTACCTGCTGATGTACGTAAATTAATGTACAAAGTAAAAAAAGCGCAAGGTGTTAATATTGCTCGTTCGTTTTGCGGATTAAATGATCATCGAAATTTAGAATTATCAATAAAATATGCCAAAGAGGCCGGTATGATTTCACAGGCAACTTTGAGTATAACACATTCGAATATTCATACTGTTGATTATTTCATGGGAGTTGTAGATAAAGCTGTTGAATACGGAGCAGATGAAATCTGCCTAAAGGATATGGCTGGTGTTGGTCGCCCGGTAACTCTTGGTAAGCTTGTTTATGAAATTAAGAAAAAATATCCTCATTTAATAGTTCAGTATCACGGACATTCAGGACCTGGATTTTCAGTTGCTTCAATGTTGGAAGTTGCTAAAGCCGGTGTTGATTATGTTGATGTTGCTATGGAGCCTCTTTCGTGGGGAATGGTTCATCCGGATGTAATTACTATTCAGGCAATGTTAAAAGATGCAGGTTTCAAAGTTCCTGAAATAAACATGAAAGCTTATATGAAGGCACGTGCTTTAAATCAGGAATTTATGGATGATTTCTTAGGATATTTTATCAATCCTAAAAACAGGTATATGTCCTCTTTACTGGTTCAGGCCGGATTACCAGGTGGTATGATGGGAAGTATGATGGCTGATTTAAAAGGTGTTCATCAAGGGTTAAATCAAACGCTTGAGGCAAACGGAAAAGAAACACTTACTGAAGATGATCTTTTGGTAAAACTTTTTGATGAAGTAATCGACATTTGGCCAAAATTAGGGAATCCTCCTTTAGTAACACCTTTTAGCCAATATGTAAAAAACATAGCTTTATTAAATGTAATGCAAGATATTCAGGATAAACCTAAATTCTCCATTATCGATAACAATGCTTGGGATATGATCTTAGGCAGGGCTGGAAAACTTCCCGGAAAATTATCTCAAGAAATCATAGACATTGCTAAACAGCAGGAAAAAGAATTCTATACAGGTGTTCCACAGGATAATTACCCGAATGAACTTGATAAGTTCAGAAAAGAAATGGAAGAGAATAATTGGGAGTTAGGTGAAGATGATGAAGAACTTCTTGAGTTTGCAATGCACGAAAGACAATATAGAGATTATAAGTCAGGATTAGCTAAAAAACGTTTTAATGATGAGTTAAATAAAATAAAAGCTGAAGCGGGAAAACCAAACGTAGATTCAAGCTCAGTTAAGGCTGATCCTAATAAAAAAGATATTGCATCGCCATATATGGGGAAAATATTCTACAATCTAAATTATTTTATTGAAGAACAAGCTATTGAACTTGGAAATCAGGTAAAAAAAGGACAAAGGATTTGCTATATTGAAAGTGGTTATACATACGATGAAATTGTGTCTGAATTTGATGGTGAAGTAGATGAAATCTTTTTCAAGCATGGCGACATAGTTTCAAAAGGCGATGTGATTATTAGATTAAAGTAGAAATTATGGAAACAAAAAAGCGAATTGCCCTTGTGGCTCATGATAATAGAAAAAAGGATTTATTGGATTGGGTAGAATATAACTGGGAGATTTTATTACGCCATGATTTAACTTGTACTGGCACAACAGGTAGTTTAATCGAAAATTTATTAAAAAGTAAAATAAATCAGTCAAACAAAGAAGACGTAAATATCAAAAAATTAAAATCAGGCCCTTTAGGAGGTGATCAACAATTGGGCGCACTTATAGCGGATGGTGATATTGATCTATTAATTTTTCTTTGGGACCCTATGCAACCGCAACCCCATGATGTGGATGTAAAAGCGTTATTGAGGATTGCTGTATTGTATAACATTCCTATGGCATGTAACAGGTCCACTGCTGATTTTATGATATCATCACATCTTTTATCCGAGGAATATAAGCCTACTTTAAAAGATTATACTAGCTATTTAAAACGAGAAATTGTATAATGAAAAACCAGCATAGTATCTTATTTTGCTGGTTTAAATTAATTTTACTTAAAATCTTTCAAACTATACTAGGACGACATAATTGTTTCAAATTATATCACCGGATTTGATTTTAATATTTTATCTGCTGAATTAAGTAATATATCAACATATTGTCCTCTCATATAAACAAATGGATCTTTTGTGTTTTTTCTTGAAAGTTTTCCTCTAAAATCATCAATAGTTTTATATCCTTTACTGTCCATCCAATCTTCAAGCCTTTTAACTATATTTGAAATGTGTGTAATTTTATTTTTGTAAAGTGTACTTACCACTTGAACGGCATTAGAGCCTGCTAATAACATTTTAATTACATCATCTCCATCAAAAATACCTGAAGAACTACAAATATCAGCTTTAACATTACCATGTAATAATCCAGCATATCGCAATGGTAGTCTGTGATCTCCTTTACTACTAAAATTAAACGGGAAAGTATGTTCTTCTTTATTTATATCAATTTCTGGTTCGAATAACTTATTAAATAAAACTAATCCCTCAACTCCAGTATTGTCAACTTCAGAAATAAAGTTTAACAGGTTACTGTAAAAAGATCCAAGTTTTACTGCTACTGGTATTTTCACAGACTTTTTAACCGCTTTAATAATATCTAGTTTGTGTTTTTCTATTTCAGCAGCAGGATCACCTGCTTTCTTTAACGATTTATATAAATTAATCTCCAAAGCATCAACACCGGTTTCCTCAATCAATTGTGCATACTCCACCCACGTTTCCTCATATATTGCATTAATACTTGCAATTAAAGGGACAGATGTATTTTCTTTTATTTTTTTAAGATTTAATAAAAATTCTTTAGGGCCTGCATGTTGCATTTCAGGATAGATCTTAGTCATTTCCGCGTGCCTGTCATTATAAGCTTGTAAATCCTCATCCAAATCTGCCGATTCAAAGTTTACTTGCTCTTCAAAAAGAGACTTATAAACTATAGCTCCAATTCCAGCATCTTCCATTGCTTTAATATTTTTTATGTCCATTGAAAGATTACAAGATCCGGCAATAATCGGATTTTTCAGGTTTAATCCCAGGTAAGTTGTGCTCAAGTCTGCCATTTGTTCCGGTTTTTAGTTAAACATTATATTCATTATTTTTTTAACAAGTTACAAAAAAATAAGTTCAATTTCTGTTTAATTTTTATGTGATTTTATTAAATAAAACCTAAACAAATCATAAAAAAAGCAGGGTAAAAACCCAGTCATGGTCGGAAGATTTTTCTTCCGACTTTTTTTGTTAAACATTTTAAAATAAGTTATATAACACATTGATAATCAATTAAATAAGCTTGGTTTTTGCAATTAAATTTGTATCTTAGCATCTGTTAATCAATTCATTATGACAGATTTTAAAGGACACAAATTACAGGTTAATGAGCTTTTAAATGTTATACCAGAAGGCTTATTAGCGAACTTATCATCTACGACTAAGGTAGATCATTATACAAAGGTTTTGCATGGAAAAAAGATGTTTTATTTATTGCTATATAGCATCCTTGAAAATGAAAAACTCAGTCAGCGGACACTTGAAGATACGTTTAATGACCCTGTTTTTAAATTACTCTTTGATTTGGATAAAGAAGAAACTGTTTGTAGAAGTTCTATATCTGAAAGACTTTCAAAGATTGATCCAGGTTTTTTCAAACAGATCTACGAATGTATCTATGAACAATTCTCAAGGCACTATAAAGAAAACGAAAGATATAATTATAATCTTATTCGAGTAGATAGCTCTATCGTAAGCGATGCTGTTGGTAGACTAATGGAAGGCTTAAGTAACTGTGGGAAAAAGGCTGTAAAATATAGTGTTGCTTTTGATGGTATTTTACCATGTGAATTACAAGTTTTCACAACATCTAGCTATTCTAGTGAAGATGTTGCTCTACCCGAAGTTGTTCTTAATCATGTAAAAAAAGAGAAGAACCATCAAAATATTTATATTTTAGATAGAGGCCTTCAATCTACAAGAACAATGAAGTCATTTTCTGATGATACTATTAGATTTATTTGCAGAACCAAAGAAGATAGAAAATACGTAGAATTAAAATCCCTAATTTCAGCTGATCAGGATTTAGACCTTGGGGAGTCTACACTAATTAAAGATGCAAAAATTAATTTGTATACAGGAGTGCCAATAAAAAACAAACGAGGTAATATTCATTATAGGGAAGAACTGGTAGGCACTGAATTCCGGTTAGTTATCGTTGAAAGCAAATCCAACAGCCAACAATATTGGTTTTTATCAAATGATTTCGATTTGTCGGCTAAAGAAATTGCTCAAGCTTATAGGCGTAGATGGGATATTGAAGTATTTTTTAGATTTATCAAGCAAGAGCTAAATGTAAGTCATTTGGTTTCTTTAAATAAAAATGGAATTCAGGTAATAATGTATATGACCCTTATCGTTGCAATGCTTGTTCTTATTTATAAAAAGGCTAACAAAATTGGGTATAAAACTGCTAAAAGAAGAATGGCAATGGAAGTGCGTAATCTCGCAATTGCAATTATCGTAACTCAGTGTGGTGGTAATCCTGATCTGATGTTTAAAACTTGACCGAAAC
>JANQHR010000045.1 GCA_028282585.1 Bacteroidales bacterium
AGAATGATGAAAAAAGTTTAAAACTAGCAATTGAAATTGGTTTTACTGCTAGATTTGACAAAGATGAATTAGAATTCGAAACAAAAAGATATTTTGTATTAAGCGATATTGATGCATTTGAAGACGAAAATGCTATTAATATAAGAAGAAACCATTTTAAAATTATTGGATTTTTTCTGTTACCATCAAAACGAAATTGGGAGCGTATAATTTCATTTGGTTCAGAATTATTTAGAAAAGTAGTTAGCTTTCAGAATGCAATACCGGCTGAAAGCATTTTTAACATACGAAATGATCTGAGAAATAATAAAAATGGAATTGAAAAAGAAACTCCATTTAAAGAAATCGTTGAACGAATAAATAAGGAATTAAGTGGATTCTCTGAAAGTAAACCAAATCTTAATTTTCTTCCAACTAATGCAGATATAGAAAGTACAATAAAAAGTATAACTCCATTTTTAACCGGAAATAGTGATTCTAACCTTCCTTTAAGCAGTCATGGTTCTGGTGTAATTTCTCTTCAAACATTGTTATTATTGTTAGAGTTTGGAAGATTCAGAAAAGAGAATTCCCAGAATTTTATTATTGCTGCTGAAGAACCTGAACTGCATTTACATCCTGGAATGCATCGTAGATTAGTTGGAAGAATAAGAAATCTAAGTACTCAAACTATTATCACCACACATTCTCCTGAAATAGCAGCTTATTACACACCACAAGAAATAAACATTATCCATACGGATGATAATGGTAATGCAGAAGTAACATCTTTACTTAAAACGGATACACCACAACAAAATGCATTAATGAAGTTGTTTACAATTTATAGAAAAGAAACCAGTGAAGCGTTAATGCGAGCAAACGTTATTATTCCAGAAGGTATTACAGAATATCATTGGTTGAATAAACTTATAAATGTCTGTATAACAACAGAAGGATGGGAAGTCCAAGATTCAATAAACTCTTTCGGTATCATACCAACTCAAGATTCAAATGTCCTTAATACATATAAAGTTTTGCAACATTTAAATGTTCATCTAATTCCTTTTGTTGACGGTGATAAAGCTGGCAATGAATATATTAAGTCGCTTAAAAGTGATTCAAATAATTTAAAATATATTCTTCGATTACCAGATGATAAATTCATTGAGCACATAATTGCATGGATAATCTTGGCGGAAACAGATGAAGAATCTAATAACTTAAAGAATATTTTTGAGGATAATGAGACTAACTATAAAGATATTAATTCTTTAGGTGAAATGATTAAAAGAGAATTTAAAACCTATTGGAAATTACATGATGATGTTATCGAATATATCATGTTTAAAAATAATTGCATCTCAAAAGCTAGAATGTTTATAGAAGCACTAAATGCAATATCTCCAATAGCAACATCAGAGGATATAAATAAATATTGGATATTAAATGAAGAATCTTCTACGGCTGAAGTTAAAGTATTAAACTTATCAATATTTTGAATAATAATATATACATATATACAGGTCAAGCAGGGACTGGTAAAACAACAAAATTAATTGAAAAGTTAACAAATTGTATTTCTGAAAGAGATTGGTTTGATCATGAATCTGTTTTAGCAATAACTTTTATGCATGGTTCAAGAAAAAGACTTAACTCAAAACTAAAGTTTATAAAAAGTAAATTTAACTTAAATTATAAGTGTATTACAATTGATAGTTTTGCATTAGCATTGTTAAATAAATTTAGAAGCTATCTAGGAATTAGTAAGGTAATTAATGCATTGCTTAATAATAACATTCAGTATATTTATGAGCCAAATGAATTTGATTTATTTTTTCCATTAGCCGAAATAAAAAATTATTGTTTAAGACTATTAGAAATAAGTTCGGTAAAAGAATATTTAAAAAATTCTTACCCAATAATTATTATTGATGAATTTCAGGATTGTATAGACGAATTATTTGAAATTATTAAGAAACTATCATCCATAACTAATTTATTAATTGCAACTGACCAATTTCAGCAACTTATTGATCCAGAAAATTTAATGGGAGATAGTTGGATAAAGGAAAATAATTTCAATGTAATTGATTTAGATAAACAAATATGGAGGACACGTAATAATCGCTTATTAATTTCTGCAAAAGCATTAAGAACTGGACAAAAGATTGATGGAGATAAAATTAGAGTATATGCCAGACCCGGATCTAAAGGCGTAGTTTCAGCAAAAATTAAAGAATATTTGTTTTATTGGCTATCCAATAACAATCGTATAGCAATAATTTATCCATCAAAATCAAATTATGTAGAAAGATCAATTGATGAATTATCAACTAAATATAAATTCAAAAAAGGAAAATATAAGGATAAAGAAATTGGACCATATAAACATTTAATAACATCAGTATTAAAAACTTCCTTGGCAGTTATAGCAACAGGTTTGGAAGCTAAGGAATATAATATTCACGAATTAAAAAACATGTCTTTAAACGGACATTATATAGTAAAAAGAGCATCTTCGGTTGCATTACGAAGGCTAAAGTTAAGGAATCTTAGTAAAATAAATTTTGAAGATTTTAGCTCAATATTAAACCAAATTTGTCACATGTATGATAATTTTATTTTGAGTGATAAAACATCAAAAATAATATCAACGACAGTACACGGTGCAAAAAATAGAGAATTCGATTATGTAATTGTATTGTGGCCATATAAAATTTCTGGAAGTAACTTGTATAGAAGAAAATTGCTATATAATGCAATCACAAGAGCTAAAAAAAGTGCTATAATTATTGTGCAACATAAGAATATTAAAATTGAAGAATTAAAAGACCATGAATTGTTTGGACTATTAATAAACTAATTCTGTAAAGGATAAATAATTAACGTCTCTGAGAATTGAATATTTGAATTCAGTTTGAATAATAGCGAAATATAGAATTATTTCAGAATTGTGTACTCAATAATACACATAATTCTATTGATTGTTTTTAAGTATAAACTAATTTTAAACCGAAGATATTTTAACTTAACTTTTTGGACAATTTAACTTATCTGCCACATAACATAATTTCGTTACCGATATTGGACTAAAGCCACAATATCTGAAATTATGTTAATTATGACTTACAGCCCTAAACACAATTTTCTGAAGTAATGCCCTATAATTTATATTATGTTAAATAGCATATTTTAAAATATAGGGAGATCATAAATACATCCCCCTATTTTTTAACTTTTCTTATTGCTCTAATTGAGCGTTTATTTCATTATACTTATTCGTCATTTGTAAACGATAGTATAAAGTTTTTAAAGTTTGCATAATGCCAATTTCATCAGGTTTAAGCTCCCGTGATTTTTCGATGTATGGTAAAGCTTCTTTAAATTTATCATCGGCTATTTTCTTGGCTTTTTCATATTCGTCATTATCGGTAATCTTATTTGCTTCATCCGTTAATTCAACACCTTCGTTAAAATATAAAACACCTAAATTGTAATATGCTTCAAAGAAAGTTTCATCAAGTTCAATAGCTTTTAAATACTTTTGTTTTGCATTCTCTTTATCTCCAATCTTATCATATAAATGTGCTTCAGCGGAATAAAACTGTGGATTTGAAGGATCTTTTTCTCTTGCCAACGCCAGATATTTAAATGCTTCGTCGGAATTTTCAGTTTCCAATAAATAATAGTTAATAATGCTTCCGAGCAATGATTGGTTTGACGGATATTTTTCGAATCCACTCTTTAAAGTATTAATATAAGCTTCCGCATCACCTTTATCCTTATAAGTTTGAGCTAAGTATGCTATTGCATCGCCTTCTCCGTAATTATATTCAATGGCCTTATTATAATATTTAATTGCCTTATCATAGTTTTTTATTCTATTTGCTGTTAACGCAGCATTAAAAATAACTGCAGTATCTACCTCTCCTCCAAAAACTTCCATCTCGTTAATCTTTATTGCTTGTTCAAAATAAATAAAAGCATCTTCAAAGTTTTCTTTATTATAAGCTTCTATAGCCTTATTTAACACTAAGTTAGATAACGAAAGAAACTTCATGTCCATTGCACTTTTAAATGATGCTGCCCCTTTCATATCATAGGCCTTTTTATAATTTTCGAAGGCTTTTATTGCCGGATACTCCACTAAGTTAGTAAATTCAGGATTTTCTGTCTGCGCAATCGCATCATAAACCAACCCCTTAACATAGTATGTTTTTCCCCAATCTTTCGTTTTTTCCTGAGTTACAGCAAATTTAATTGCGTTTAGTGCTGTATCTAATCTCTCACCACTTTCTGCCCACATCTGAGCTTTTGTAACATATTTCTTTTGTGCATCCACATTACCAACCATCATCAATAATGCAAAAGCCAAAGATATTGTTGTTAGAACCAACTTTTTCATTTTCATAATATTTTGTTATTTATGTTTGTTAATTAATTTTTTCCAAAAATATAATATATTTAATTCAAGTCAAATTTTATACCGAAAAATACAACTATTCTGCAACATTTTGATCTTCAATACTATCTTCGGTAATCTCATGGCTTTCTCCTGCTCCACTTAAGTCTTGAATTTCAACATCTTCCTCATCATCTTTTTCAATCTGTGCCACGGCAGCAATCATATCATCATTTCTTAAATTTATTAATCTTACACCCTGAGTTGCTCTTCCCGTAACTCTCAAGTCATTTACAGCAAGCCTGATTGTAATACCGGATCGATTAATAATCATAAGGTCCATTTCGTTATTTACACCTTTAACAGCAACCAGCTTACCGGTCTTGTTGGTAATGTTCAGGGTTTTAACTCCTTTCCCACCTCTATTTGTAATTCTGTAATCATCTATATCAGAACGCTTTCCAAATCCCTTTTCCGATACCACCAAAATTTCATTATCAGATTCTTCAACCCATACCATTCCAACAACCTCATCATCTGATTTACCTAAAGTTATACCCCTTACACCGGATCCTGTTCTTCCAATCGAACGTACATTACCTTCATTAAACCTGATTGCTTTACCTTCGCGGGTTGCTAATATGATATCGCTTTTTCCATCGGTAAGTTTTGCTTCAAGCAATTGATCGCCTTCCTTAATCGTAATAGCATTTACACCATTCTGACGCGGACGAGAATATGCTTCTAAAGTAGTTTTCTTGATAATACCTTTTTTGGTACACATTACAATAAAATTATTCTCTATATATTCCTTATCATCAATACTTTGTACATTTATAAATGCTTTTACCTTGTCTTCGGCTTCAATATTAATCAAGTTCTGAATTGCTCGTCCTTTTGAGCTCCTTGTACCCTCCGGAATCTGGTACACCTTTAACCAGAAACATTTACCTCTTTCCGTAAAGAATAACATGGTATTATGCATAGAAGCAATAAACATATACTCTAGGAAGTCTTCATCTCTCGTTGTGCTTCCTTTAGAACCAACTCCACCTCTGTTTTGTGTTCTAAATTCAGTTACAGGAGTACGTTTAATATATCCCATACGCGAAATGGTAACAACCATATCTTCATCCGCATAAAAATCTTCAGGATTGAATTCACCTTCATCAGGAACTACTTCAGTTCTTCTTTCATCTCCATAACTATTTTTGATCTCCAGTAGTTCATCTTTAATTATATTCATTCTTATGGATTCGTCTGCGAGAACACCTTTTAAATACTCAATTAATTTCATTAACTCAGCATATTCTTCCTTAATCTTTTCTCGCTCTAAACCAGTAAGTTTTTGCAATCTCATATCAAGTATTGCTTTAGCTTGAATTTCCGTAAGC
The DNA here is from genome assembly GCA_028282585.1 of Bacteroidales bacterium. GTDB lineage: Bacteria > Bacteroidota > Bacteroidia > Bacteroidales > UBA12077 > UBA12077. The sequence goes on from JANQHR010000045.1 coordinate 5,779, forward strand.
TCAAACTTACTTATCAAACCCTCTTTAGCTTCTTCCGGAGTTTTTGAAGCACGAATTAACGCAATTACTTCATCCAAATGATCTAATGCAATTAATAATCCCTCAAGAATATGTGCTTTCTTTTCAGCCTGGTCTAATTCATATTGTGTTCTTCGAACAACAATTTCGTGCCTGTGACTTACAAAACTTTCAATTAATTGCTTAATATTCAGGGTTCTTGGTCTTCCTTTTACCAAGGCAATATTATTTACGCTAAAGGAAGTTTGTAGTTGAGTGTACTTAAATAACTTATTTAGAACAACATTTGCAATAGCATCTCTACGAATATCATATACTATACGCATTCCATTTCGATCAGATTCGTCGTTGATATTGGTAATACCTTCTATCTTCTTTTCATTTACCAATTCAGCTGTTTTTCTGATCAATTCAGCTTTATTGACCTGGTAAGGTATTTCAGTTACAATAATTCGTTCCCTTCCGCTCGAATCGGTTTCAATCTCTGTTTTTGAACGAACTAATATCCTGCCTCTACCTGTCTCAAATGCATCTCTAATTCCCTGATAACCATATATAATACCTCCGGTTGGAAAATCGGGAGCAGTAATATGGTTCATTAGCTCTGCAATTTCAATCTCTCTGTTATCAATATATGCTATGGTTGCGTCAATTGTTTCGCTTAAATTATGCGGAGGCATATTTGTTGCCATACCAACTGCAATACCGGAAGCTCCATTTACTATCAAGTTTGGAATTCTTGTTGGTAAAACAGTAGGTTCCTCAAGCGAATCATCAAAATTTAGTTGAAAATCAACTGTATTTTTATCTATATCACGCAGAACTTCTTCGGATACCTTTTGTAAACGTGCCTCTGTATAACGCATTGCTGCAGGGCTATCTCCATCAACAGAACCAAAATTTCCCTGCCCATCGACCAAAGGATATCTTAAGGACCATGGTTGAGCCATTCTTACCATAGTTTCATAAACAGAGGAATCACCATGCGGATGATATTTACCTAATACCTCTCCTACGATTCTTGCTGATTTTTTATACGATTTATTTGATGTTAATCCTAATTCGGACATTCCAAATAAAACCCTTCTGTGTACAGGTTTAAACCCGTCTCTTACATCAGGAAGTGCCCTTGAAACAATCACCGACATTGAATAATCAATGTAGGCCGATTTCATTTCTTCTTCAATATTAATTTTTACTATACGTTCTCCTTCAGCCATTTATTAATAAATTAATGTTAATTTAACTCCTTTAAAAAAATTCATACAAAATTACTAAAATAGCCTTTTTTAAACGAATTTTTTCACCTTATAATTGTGACTTTTCAACAGAAAAGTGTTCATAACATACAATATTTTATTAACAATTGTTTCAAGGCAGGTCAAAATCTCTGAACAACTTGATTTATAATTTGTTTTTTAAATGGCACAAAAAAAATCAAATCTTTTTCTTGTTAATAATCAGAGATATGAATTATTTATTTTAATTTTAAATATGGTTATATTAATTTTGTAAATTATTTAGTTATGATAAATCTTAGAAAAGATATGGACGCAAAATTTTCACAAAAAATAAAAGATGTATTAAGTTTTAGTAAAGAAGAAGCCGTTCGGCTGGGAAATGCTTATATTGGTACAGAGCACCTGTTATTGGGAATTCTCAGAGAAGGAGAAGGTATTGCTATTACCATACTCGAAAACTTAAACATTGATCTTAATCAACTAAAAAAATCCATTGAATTTAGAATAAGATCAGAAGAGAACTTAAAAATAGCGGATACAGATAATATCCCATTATTTAAGACAGCTGAAAGAGCCCTTAAATTGGTTTATCTGGAAGCTAAATCCTTTAACAGCGCAACGATTAATACCGGACACTTATTATTGTCTATATTAAAAGATGAAAATAGTGTAGTAACTCAAATTCTTGAAGAACAGCATGTCGATTATCAGTCGGTACGTACTGAGATGGAGAATAGCCAGCAACCAGAAGCTAAGGCTGAATTTGAAGATGAAGAAAATGAAATGCCGTTTGGGTCAGGTAAGAATCCTGGAGGAGGAGCACCTCAATCAGGTCAGAAATCTAAGTCAGATACTCCCGTATTAGATAATTTTGGTATTGATCTTACAAAAGCAGCGGAAGATAATGCATTGGATCCAATTGTCGGACGCGATAAAGAAATTGAACGTTTGGCACAAATTCTAAGTCGAAGAAAAAAGAATAATCCTGTCTTAATTGGTGAACCTGGTGTTGGAAAATCTGCAATTGCAGAAGGGTTAGCTCTTAGAATTACTCAAAGAAAAGTATCCAGGGTATTATTCGATAAACGTGTTATAACACTTGATCTTGCTTCGATTGTTGCAGGAACAAAATATCGTGGGCAGTTTGAAGAACGTATGAAAGCGATCTTAAATGAACTGGGAAAATCTACAAATATTATTCTTTTTATTGATGAGATTCATACCATTGTTGGTGCCGGTGGAGCAACCGGATCGCTGGATGCTGCAAATATGTTAAAACCTGCTCTTGCACGTGGTGAAATTCAATGTATAGGGGCCACAACATTAGATGAATACAGACAACATATAGAAAAAGACGGTGCTCTCGAAAGGCGTTTCCAGAAAGTTATGGTTGACCCTACTACACCTGAGGAAACTATGGAGATACTAAAGAATATAAAAGGAAGATATGAGGATCACCATAACGTTAACTATACAGATGACGCTATTGATGCTTGCGTTAAACTAACCATGCGTTATATAAGCGATCGTCATTTACCTGATAAAGCAATTGATGCTTTGGATGAATCCGGCTCAAGAGTGCATATTTCAAATATTGTTGTTCCAAACAAGATTATTGAACTGGAAAAACAAATTGAAAACGTTCGTGAAGAAAAGATAGCTGCCGTAAAGAATCAGAATTTCGAATTAGCTGCCAATTTCCGCGACAATGAGAAAAAATTGATGGAATCACTTGATAAAGAGAAAGAAAATTGGGAAAAAGAATTGGTTAAAAATAGAGAAACCGTTTCTGAAGAAGAAGTTGCAGAAGTTGTTGCTATGATGACGGGTGTTCCTGTTCAACGAATTGCCCAGGCAGAAGGTACCCGTTTAATGAAAATGGGTGAAGAACTTAAGAAAAATGTAATTGGACAGAATGAAGCTATTGAAAAGATTGTAAAATCAATCCAACGTAATCGTGCAGGTTTAAAAGATCCTAATAAACCAATTGGTTCGTTTATATTCCTGGGACCTACCGGTGTTGGTAAAACTCAGTTAGCTAAGGTTCTTGCCCTTTATTTATTCGATAGTGTAGATAATCTGATTAGAATGGACATGAGCGAATACATGGAAAAATTTTCGGTATCGAGGCTGGTCGGAGCACCTCCGGGATATATCGGATATGAGGAAGGTGGACAATTGACTGAAAAAGTAAGGCGACGTCCTTATTCGGTTATCTTATTAGATGAAATTGAAAAAGCACATCCGGATGTATTTCATTTATTACTTCAGGTATTGGATGAAGGACAGTTAACCGATAGTTTAGGTCGTAGAGTTGACTTTAGAAATACAATAATCATTATGACTTCTAATATCGGTAGTCGTCAGTTAAAAGACTTTGGACAAGGTGTTGGCTTCTCAACAAGAGCCAAGCAGGAATCTGCAAGCCAGCATGCTAAGAGTGTTATCCAAAACGCCTTAAAACGTTCATTTGCTCCGGAATTTATTAACAGATTAGATGATATTATCATATTTAATAGCTTAATTAAAGAACATATCTATAAGATTATTGATATTGAACTAAAAGGATTATTTACAAGAATTGAAACGCTTGGTTATAAAATTGACCTAACTAACGCAGCCAAAGATTATATTACAGAGAAAGGTTATGATCCTGATTTTGGTGCTCGTCCGTTGAAAAGAGCAATTCAGAAGTATCTGGAAGATCCAATGGCAGAAGCAATTATCAAATCAACACTAAAACAGGGTGATATCCTAAAAGTTGACTATAATAAGGAAAAAGATGAAATCATTATAACGCCTGTAAAAGGTAGCAAAGATGCCCTGCCGGAGGGCAATAAAAAAATCGAAGAAAAAAAGTCTGAATAGATAAACAAAGCCTTACTTCCATTGTTAACAAGTAAGGCTTTTTTAATACATAATTTTTAAATAATAGAAAATGGAAAAAAACAATTCAAAAGTAACTTTTAAAGAGAATCCTATAACTCTAATTGGAAAAGAAACAAAAGTAAATGATAAAGCAGTAGATTTTGCTGTATTAAATAATGACTTACAAGAAGTTAAACTATCTGATTTTGAAGGAAAAGTAAAAATCCTGTCGTTATTTCCTTCAGTTGATACAGGTATTTGTTCAAAACAAACGCATACGTTCAATAAAGAAGCATCAAACTTGAGCGATGATGTTGTTATTATAACAATCTCAAACGACTTGCCATTTGCTTTGAACCGTTTTTGTGGTGCCGAAGGAATTGATAATTTAATAACACTTTCGGATTATAAAACTCTTGATTTCTCTACTAAATATGGTTTTTTAATCGAAGAGTTAAGGCTTTTGGCGAGAGGTGTAATTGTTATAGATAAAGAAAATATAGTTCGTTATGTAGAATACGTAAAAGAAGTTACTACAGAGCCCGACTATGACAGTGCAATAAATGCAGCAAAGCAATACGTGTAATATATGAAGAGCCGGTTTATTAGTCCGGCTTTTTTTATTCTATTTTCCCTGTCAAATCAAAATCATCAGCACTTGTAATTCTAACATGGTAAAAACTTCCGGTTCGTAGTTTCTTATTAGGAGATTTAACAATCACTTCATTATCAACGTCGGGCGAATCAAATTCGGTTCTTCCAATGTAATGATCGCCTTCTTTTCGGTCAATAATTACGTTAAAAACTCTACCAACTTTCTTATTATTCAAATCATTGGAGATTTCTCTCTGAATTTCCATGATCTCATCCATCCTGGATTGTTTAATAGAAAATGGAATATCATCTTGAAAGTTTTTAGCTGAATAAGTATTTTCTTCTTCGGAATAGGTAAACACTCCCAGTCTCTCAAACTGAGCAAATTTCACAAACTTTACCAGCTCATTAAAATCCTTATCTGTTTCTCCGGGATGACCTACCAGTAAGGTTGTACGTAAAGCCATATCCGGAATTTCTTTTCTAAAATATTCGATAAGCTCGTACGTTTGTTTTTTGGTAATTCCACGTCGCATATTTTTTAAGAGCTTGTCACTTACATGTTGTACCGGAATATCAAGGTATTTACAAATATTTGATTTTGATTTCATTACCTCAATAACATCTTTAGGAAATTTAGCAGGAAAAGTATAATGCAAACGTAACCATTTTAATCCTTTAATATCAGATAGATTTTTTATCAGTTCTCCCAATTTAGGTTTTTTATATAAATCTAATCCATAATAAGACAGATCCTGTGCAATCAATATAATTTCCTTTGCTCCCTGCTTAACTAAAAACTCCGCTTCACTTACTAGTTCTTCCATTTTACGCGATCTATGTTTACCTTTGATTAAAGGAATGGCACAAAATGAGCATGTTCGATCACAACCTTCAGAGATTTTTAAATAAGCATAATGTTTTGGAGTAGTTAAATATCTTTCTCCAACTAATTCTTCTTTATAGTGACCACCTATGGATTCAACTAATTCTTTTAAATTGTAAACTCCAAAATATTGATCTACAACAGGAATTTCTTTTTCTAATTCTTTCTGATACCTTTCGGATAAACAGCCGAATACAATTAGTTTTTCAATTTTTTTATTACTTCTCAGATCTTCAAATTGCAGAATAGTTTCTATGGACTCTTGTTTTGCATCATTAATAAATCCACAAGTATTAACAACAACAATTTCAGACCGTTCATTAGAGTCATGAACAACTTTATAACCATTCAATTCTAACTGTTTCATCAAAGATTCCGAATCAACCAGATTTTTCGAGCAACCTAACGTTATAATATTTACCTTTTTCGCTTTTTTTGTTTTCATTTAAATACAATAAAACCTGATGGTTAAAACCAACAGGCTTATTTGTTTAATCTATACTTTATACTAATTTGAGAATAATGAATCTACAAATTCTTTTCGATTAAATACCTGTAAATCATCAAGCCCCTCTCCAATTCCAATATATTTAACCGGAATCTTAAACTGATCCGATATCCCTATTACCACCCCTCCTTTTGCAGTACCGTCTAATTTAGTTAGTGCGAGAGCTGTAACATCTGTAACATTTGTAAACTGCCTGGCCTGTTCAAATGCATTTTGTCCTGTAGATCCATCCAAAATAAGCAATATTTCATGTGGAGCATCAGGAATAACTTTTTGCATTACCTTTTTAATTTTACCCAACTCATTCATCAGGTTAACTTTATTATGCAACCTTCCCGCAGTGTCAATAATAACAACATCTGCATTATTGGCTTTAGCTGATGATAAAGCATCAAAAGCAACAGAAGCAGGATCGGATCCCATCTTTTGTTTTACAATAGGAACATCAACCCGTTCGGCCCAAATAGTTAACTGATCAACTGCAGCTGCTCTAAATGTGTCTGCCGCACCTAAATAAACCTTTTTACCCAGGTTTTTGAATTGATACGCTAATTTACCAATAGTTGTAGTTTTACCAACTCCATTTACTCCGACAACCATAATCACATAAGGGTCGGAATTTGAATTAAAATCAAGCTTAAAATCCTGAGAATTATTTTCTTCCAGCAACCGGGCTATTTCTTCTTTTAGAATCTTATTTAGCTCGTCGGTTCCTAAATATTTATCCTTTGAAACTCTTTCTTCAATTCGTTCTATTATCTTTATGGTTGTATTTACTCCAACATCCGAAGAAATAAGAACTTCTTCGAGATTATCAAGAACTTCATCGTCTACTTTTGATTTACCTGCTACGACTCTCGATAATTTCTTGAATACGCTTTCTTTAGTTTTTTCAAGGCCTTTATCAAGCGTTTCCTTCTTTTCTTTTGAAAATATACCAAATGTTCCCATTCTTACTTTTTTCTAAATTATGCCAGCCTAAGCAGACAGTGTTATCTCAGTGGCTAAATTTAATATAATTTCCTTTACGCCAGAAATAAAAAAAGCCTTCTTTTATAAGAAAGCTTATTTTACAAAATATGTTTATAAGAATTATTTCTTAGCGAAAAATTCTTTTAATTTATCGTTATGTACCATTTCTTCTACATACTGGAAACCACCTTTTTCAGATTTTACCATCTTAATACATTTAGTGTAATTTCTTCCAGCACCTGTCTGTAAACTTGCAACTGCTTTCTTAGCCATGACTTAATTATTTAATTTCTTTATGAACTGTTACTTTTTTAAGAATAGGATTATATTTTTTCAATTCTAATCTTTCTGTAGTATTTTTTTTATTCTTGGTGGTAATGTATCTAGAAGTTCCAGGCATTCCTGATTCTTTATGTTCTGTACATTCCAATATTACCTGAACTCTATTTCCTTTTTTTGATGCCATTTTCTAATCCCCTTCTTAATTAATAGTTAGCTATAAAACCTTTTTCTCTTGCTTCTTTTAGAGCTACTTTTAAACCTTTCTTATTGATTGTTCTGATTCCAGAAGCTGATACTTTTAGAGTAACCCAACGATCTTCTTCTTCGAAGTAAAACTTCTTGTTCATCAAGTTTGGGTAGAATCTTCTCTTAGTTCTCCTCTTTGAGTGGGAAACATTGTTTCCTACCATTACTTTCTTACCAGTTATTTGACAGATTCGTGACATTTTTATTTCGATTTTTTATCTTATTTCTCAAACAGAACGCAAAATACGTGATTTTTATTCAATTAATCAAATATATTACTAAAAATTTTTCAAAAAATTAAATTTCTAATCCAAGTATCAGTTTTCTTAGCATATTAAGCGCTGTAATAGACGCCATCTGAATATTTCTATTCCTATGATTCCCAAACACATACTTTTTACTAATCACTTTATCTTTACTGGCAACTGCAATCCAGGTCGTACCTACTGGTTTTTCTTCAGTTCCGCCTGTTGGGCCGGCAATACCTGAAGTTGCAATAGCAAAATCGGTTTTATAAAGATTCTTTACTCCTGTTGCCATTTCTTCAACTACCTCTTTACTTACAGCTCCATAATCAATTAAATTACTTTTACTTACAGAAAGTACATCTTTTTTTATTTTATTAGAATATGCAACAACTCCACCGGAAAAATACTCTGAACTTCCTGGTATTGATGTTAGCAAATGAGATATATTACCTCCTGTGCAACTCTCTGCTATACTTAATTGGCTATTTTCTTTTTTTAAAAGATTACCAATAATTTCTTCTAGTTTTTCCGAATCATATCCACAAATAAGCTCAGGAATTAATTTTTCGAGTTTTTTAACCTGATCCTGAATAAGTTCCTCTAGCAATTTCTTGTTATTACCTTTTCCTGTCAATCTAAGTTTGATAATTCCTGGTGAAGGTAAATAAGCTATAGATATTTCTTTTGGGATATTTTTTTCCCAACTTTCAAGGTACTCAGCTAATCTCGACTCCGGCCACCCTTGTGTTAAAATTAGCTTATGAATTATATACTGATCTATTTGATTTTCTTTTAACCAGGGAATAATATAATTAGACATCATCCTTTTCATTTCAAAAGGTACACCGGGCATAGCAATAAAAGTAACGTCATTCTTTTTAAGCTTCATTCCGGGAGCTGTTCCAATTTCATTCTGTATGATTTCAGAGTTTTCAAGAATATCAGCTTGTCTAATATTTCGCTCGTTCATCCATACTTTTCGTTTACTTGCGAAAGCTTCGACATGTTCAAGTACTTCTTTACTTTGAACTAGCTTCGTATTGAAATATTCAGCCAGTGCTTTTTTTGTTATATCATCATCAGTTGGCCCCAATCCTCCGGTAATCAATACCAAATCGGCATAATTTTCAGCATCATACAATGCTTTAAATATTTCCTCTTTATTGTCTGATATAGAAACAATTTTAGCAACATCAATTCCGATTAAATTAAGTTCATTTGCGATCCAGGTCGAATTTGTATCAACTGTTTGTCCAATTAGAATTTCATCACCAATGGTAATTATCTCTGTTTTCATTTGTTAAATTTTTCAATAAACTTTAATCGTTGTAACAAAGTTGGATGCGAATAATTAAAGAAAACATACAATGGATGTGGAGTTAAATTTGATAAATTGTGAACGAACAAATTCTTTAAAGCATTTTGAAGATGCACACCTTTATATTGCTCACTAGCAAACTGATCGGCTGTGTATTCATTTTTTCTTGAAACCATATTCATAAACAAATCAATAATAGTTGAAATTGGGCTATATAAAAACCCAAAGGTTATTAAGCCTAAATGAAAACTTGGGAAATTTGAGCCCAAAGCTTTAGATAATAAAGGATTTCCAACAAAAAGAGAAAGAATGTATAAAGTTAAACCCGTTTGAATTATAGATGTAAAAACAGATATCAAAGTATGTTTTTTCTTATAATGTCCAATTTCATGAGCTAATACTGCAACAATCTCTTCCTTGCTTAATTTTTCAATTAATGTATCAAACAATACAATTTTTTTCTTTTTACCTAAGCCACTAAAATATGCATTTGCTTTTGTACTGCGTTTAGAACCATCTATTACAAAAATATTATCTAATTTAAATTCTGCTTTTGCGCAAAACTCAGTTATTTCGCTTTTTAACTCACCTTCTTCCAAAGGTTTTAATTTATTAAATAAAGGAACAATTAACGATGTGTAAAACATGGTCGTAAAAATCATAAATAAACTTACTGCAATCCATGCATATATCCAGAACGATTTTCCTACCGTATTATAAAACCAGATGATTAAAGCAATTAGTCCTCCTCCAATTATAGCGGCCAGAATCCATCCCTTTAATTTATCTGTAATGTAGGTTTTTGCGTTAGTTTTATTAAATGCAAATTTTTCTTCAATTACAAACGTATCATACAAACCAAAGGGAATATGAAGTATGTCTGAAGCAAACATAATGATTCCAAAGAATATTAGTGCAATTAAAATAGAATTCTCCGTATAAGATCTGGCGATATTATCAATGAAAGCAAAGCCACTGAAATAAAGAAACGTAAGAATTAGAATTAAATTAAAGCTGCTTGTTACTAACGAAAATTTATGATTGGCTTTATCATATTCCTGTGATTTCTTATACTTCTCATTATCATATATTCCTTTGAGTTCTTCCGGAAGTTCAGAGTTACGTTTGGTTGCATTTAAATAATCAAGAAATTGTTCTAATAGATAATCGAATATTAAAATTCCGATAATAAAATAAAATATTATTTGATGCATTGTGATTTAATTTTGAAATAAACGTTCAAAATTAATAAAAAAGCATTGATTAATTGATCTGTTGAATTTTAAAAAATCTGCTTATCAATTTTTTCGAAATCTTTCTTCCTTGCTTTTAATAATGAGATATAATATCTAGTGCGTGTTTTATTTTTAATTTTCTTCGATTGTTCTGCCCAAGCAATTGCCAAATCTAAATTACCTAACATTTCGTTCCCAAAAGCAAGATTAAAACATGCCCTGCTAGCTATTTCTTTATCAATATTATCGATGTATTTTTTCCAAATTTCAATTGCTTTTTCCCATTCATATCTTTTCACCAGTTTTGTTGCTTTTTCAAAATCTTTATTGCCTAAACCATAATAATATCTATTTTCAGATCTCCAGCCCGGAAAAATCCTGTTTGCATAATCAGCCGCCGCAAAATAGCTTGTTTCTCTTATGGATCTTTCCACACTCACTATGTTCCTCCTTGCATCAGACTTTGTATATCCTTTTGCATCCCAATATAATGTATCCCTATAATGGTATTTATCTAATCTCTTTTTTTCAATTAAATCAAAAACGCTCCAATGAATATTTACCATTAATTCTCTATAACTAGTGTAAAAATATTCGCCGGTAATTTCATAATAATCCATAAACTCACTGCTAACCATTGACATCTTCATCGAATCTAAAATGATAAAAATATCTGAGTTAGTATTTCGAGTAATATTCTCCAGGTATTTCCACGAAATAGTATCTTCACTGTATAGTTTATCTTTAGACGGATATCCTTTCATATAAAAAAGCCTTGTGGTATCAATTCCAACTGTGTATTTTATGGCATCCATAAACCCCAGGCTCATCTCAGTAGTAATAATGTCATAAAGTAAAGTATCCATCTCATTATCGTTATTAATATCGGTTGCCAGGTTTATAAAAACGGCTTGATTAAAATTTGGAGGAAGATCAATATCTGCCGGGACAATAGTTTCTATTTGAATTGAACTAAGGGGATTACAACTTTGAAAGGAAATCAAGGAAATTCCTAAAATTATGCCAATTAAATAATATTTCATTTGTAAGTAATGCATTTTAATATGATAACTATAATATATTATATAACATTAAATTTCTACAAAAAGTATTCCATATACCAACAAAAAAGGTACTTATTTTTGTTCATAAGTACCTTAATAATTTTATGTAATTAAAATCGATTTAAACTTTTATGTATTCATTGCTCCGCAAACATTAATTACCTGTCCGCTTACATATGATGATAAATCAGAAGCCAAATATAAGGTTGTATTGGCTACATCTTCCGGCGTTCCTCCTCTTCTCAATGGAATTTGCTGTTCCCATTCCCTTCTAACATCTTCTGATAATTTTGCTGTCATTTCTGTAATTATAAATCCAGGAGCAATGGCATTACAACGAATATTTCTGGATCCAACTTCTTTTGCAATAGATTTAGTAAATCCAATAATACCAGCTTTTGAAGCTGAATAATTAGCCTGACCCGCATTTCCACTAACACCAACTACCGAACTCATATTTACAATTGAACCCGACTTCTGTTTTAACATATATTTTTGAGCAGCTTTAGTAAAATTGAATACCGATTTCAAGTTAACTGCCATAACTGTATCCCATTGTTGTTCAGTCATTCGCATCATTAAAGTATCCATGGTAATACCAGCATTGTTAACTAACACATCGACACTTCCAAATTCTTTTTGGATTTCATCAACTAAATTCTGTGTTTCCTCAAATTTACTCGCATCAGAAGCATAAGCCTTAGCTTTAACTCCCATATCCTGTAGCTGCTTTTCTACTTCCTTGGCAGCGTCATTATATTCCAAATCAGTAATTGCAATATTTGCACCATATTCAGCCAGTTTAATTGCAACTGCTTTTCCTATACCACGAGCTGCTCCGGTAACAATAGCTGTTTTTCCTTCAAGTAGTTTCATACTGTTAAATTTTTGTGTTTAAATTATGGGAAACAAAAATAAGTAAACAAAGTTTATTAATGCAAATTAATTAATATAAACTGCTCTATTTTAGAAAAACTGATAATATATTAAAAGTTTTAAAAAATCATATTTTTTTCATACATTGTGTGCTTGTAATATTGATTTTATTTGATAAAATTGCAAGATCATTTACCTAAACATCAAAAGATCTTTACACATGAATATTAAGATGAATTTAAAAACCAAGATGCTTGTATATATTCTCTCTGCATCATTGGTAATTTACGTTTTAGCCATAGGTTATGTAAGTTTACGACTAAAGAAAATTGCATTTGACGACGCCAAAATACTAACAAATACATATGCCAGAGAATTTGCTAATTATGTAAAAGCAGACTTGAGTGTTGATATGAATATGACCAGGGCTCTGGCTCAGATGTCAAAAATATATAAGAACCTTCCGCCTGATCAAATGAAAGATATTCTAAATGAAATGATTGATCATTTGATTAAAGAAAACCCAAGTTTTTTATCAACCTGGTATAATTGGGAATTAAGTGCCATATGGCCGGATTGGGATAAACCTCATGGACGCTTAAGAATTACATTTTATCGAGTTGGTTCAGAAATAAAATATAAAGAAGAAATTATAGATACCATACCCGGATTCACAAAAGGTGCTTATTACGACATTCTTAGCAAACAAGTTGAGTATGTTATGGATCCTTATTACTTTACATACGCAGAAGGTGAAGAAGAAGTATTAATGACAAGTGTAGCAATGCCAGTAATTATGGATGGTATCTCTGTAGGTGTTGCAGGGTTAGATTTAGGGTTAGATCGTTTTCAGGATTTAATTAAAGATATACATCCTGTTGAAGACAGCTATGCATTTCTGATAGCTTATAACGGACAATTTGTAGCTCACGATAGAGAAGAATTGCTTGGGCAAATGATACAGGATTATGCAGGTGAAAATTCTGATATATTAAATAATATTCAAAGTGGCAAAGAATTTTCCAGTGCTCGTAAAAGTTATGACGGAAGAGATTATTGGATAACATATGCACCGGTATATATCGGAAATTCCCCTACTCCATGGTCCTTTGGGTTTGCTGTTCCGGTTGATATTATTTTAAAAGAAGCAAATGCTACATTTAGAAGCTCTATTTTTTGGGGAGTGATCGGTTTACTTTTAATCGCTTTCATTATATGGTTAATTGCGCATAATATATCACATCCAATTTTTAAGACAACAGCTATATTAAAAGAATTAGCAAAAGGTGATATAGACAAAACTAAGAAGTTAAAAGTAAAATCAAACTCGTCTGTTGAAATTAGTGAGATGGGTAATTCAGTAAATACATTAATTGACGGATTAAATAAAACAGCTGATTTTGCCGGTGAAATTGGTAAAGGAAACCTTGAGAAAGAGTTTGAAGTTTTAAGTGACAAAGATATTTTAGGTAATTCACTTCTAGAAATGCGCAAAAGTTTAAAACTTGCTCAAAAGCAAGATTCAGAAAGAAAGTTAGAAGATGAAAAGCAAAACTGGGCAACCCAGGGATTAGCCAAGTTTGGTGAAATTTTACGCCAGAATACGGATGATATGCACGAATTTGCTTATCATATTATAAGTAATTTGGTTAAATATATAGATGCAAACCAAGGTGGATTATTTATTATTAATGATGATGATAAAAACGATCCTTATGTTGAATTGCTTGCTTTCTATGCTTATGAAAGACGCAAATATATGGAAAAAAGAATAGATATTGGCGTTGGTTTGATTGGTCGCTGTGTACAGGAGCAAAAAACGATTTATATGACAGAACTTCCGGATGAATACATAACAATTACATCCGGGTTAGGTCAATCGGTTCCAAATGCTTTGTTAATTATTCCGTTAAAAGTAAATGATGAAATATTTGGTGTAGTAGAATTAGCGGGATTTAATTCATTTGATGATCATATAATTAAATTTGTTGAAGAAGTTGGTGAAAGTATTGCATCTACAATTTCGACAACAAAGATAAACATTAAAACCAGTCAATTATTAGAACAATCGCAGCAACAAAGTGAAGAGATGGCTGCTCAAGAGGAAGAAATGCGTCAGAACATGGAGGAGCTTCAGGCAACACAGGAAGAAGCTGCACGAAGAAGTGTTGAAATGCAGGGCTTATTAGATGGATTAAATGCTGCAAATTTAGTTATTGAATATGATCTGGATGGACATATTATTGATGTAAACAGTAATTATTTGACTCTGGTTGGAATAACAAAAGATCAAATGGTTGGAACACATCACTCTGACAATATGCACTTTACGGAACAACAGAAAAATGAAAATACTCAATTCTGGAAGGATTTGAGAAACGGCATATCTAAAAAAGAAACGGACCATGTGGAACTTGGAGGTAAAGAATATGTTTTCGTAGCGACATATACTCCAATCTTGGATGAAGATGGTAATCCGATGAAAGTTCTTAAAATTGCAACAGATATTACTGATATTTATAAGGCCAATTAGAAAAACCAACTATTAAATCTTAAAGAAGCTGTCTCAAAAGGGCAGCTTTCTTTTTTAAATAAATTGACATAATCTTTATTTTGTCTAACAAATTGATTATCTTAGAGAAACACGACTAAG
>JANQHR010000050.1 GCA_028282585.1 Bacteroidales bacterium
TGGTAAAGGGCGATGGATCAAATGATGTTGATAATTCTGGCTTTACAATAGTTAACAATGAGTTAAGAACTGCTACTGAGTTAGATTTTGAAATTAAAAGTGAATACAACATTAATATTCAAACTCTAGATGCTTCTGGTGATAGTTATGAAAAAGCTTTTGTAATAACAGTTAACGATGTTACAGAAACGGGAACAGTTGACATAAATTCAATAATGGTGAGTATTTATCCTAACCCTGCAGATGATAGAGTTTATATTGATTATGATAAAGAAGTTTTTGTAGAATTTTACAGTTTGGAGGGTGTAAAAGTTTTGGAATCAAGAAAAACGGAAATAGAAGTGGCTAATTTAATAAATGGAACCTATATTGTTGTAATTAAGAACAACAATGGAGACATAATTCAAAGGGCAAAGATTATTAAGAGATAAATATATTAAGTAAAAAGGTTGTTCATACTTTGATTAATTCTGTATGACAACCTTTATATATTTTGTTAATGTCGCACTTTCCGTTTAATTATCGAGAATTGAAGTGCGACGTTTTATTAGTTATGCGCTTTGAGTAGGTATTTGCCTATCCACTTTTTTCAATAATCCTTGTAATACATTACCTGGACCAACTTCGGTGTAAGATGCCATCCCATCAGCAATCATGTTTTGCATAATGTAGGTCCATTTTACAGGTGAAGTTAGCTGCTTTATTAAGTTTTCTTTTATTTGAGTAGCATCCGTATATGGTTTTGCATCAACATTCTGATATACAGGACAGATCGGAGTGTTGAAATTCGTATTATTAATAGCTTCTGCCAACTCTACTCTTGCAGGTTCCATTAATGGAGAATGGAAAGCACCTCCAACTTTTAAAGGCAGTGCGCGTTTTGCTCCGGCTTCTTTTAGCTTTTCGCAAGCAACTTCAATACCTTTCATTGATCCCGAAATTACCAATTGTCCGGGGCAATTATAATTTGCAGGAACAACTACATCTTCAATTCCTTCGCAAATTTCTTCAACAACTTTATCTTCTAAACCAATGATCGCAGCCATAGTTGAAGGTTCATTTTCACAAGCTTTTTGCATAGCCATAGCACGTTGTGAAACTAATTTTAAACCGTCTTCGAACGATAATGCACCGTTTGCAACTAAAGCAGAAAATTCACCTAATGAATGCCCTGCAACCATTTCAGGATTAAAATCTTCTATTGTTTTAGCTAAAATAACCGAATGTAAAAAAATTGCAGGTTGAGTAACTTTAGTTTGCTTTAGGTCATCTTCAGTACCTTCAAACATTAAGTCAGTAATTCTAAAGCCCAATATCTCATTAGCCTTCTCGAACATTTCTTTTGCAATTGGATAATTATCATATAGATCTTTACCCATTCCAACAAATTGTGCTCCCTGACCCGGGAATACGAATGCTTTCATTTGTTTTATTTTTAATTAATATTTGATTATCCAAAATAACGGTCGACAAAAATAAGAAAATACCATTTACAAGTCAATAAATGGTACTTTATATAATTTTAGTTTGAATTTAACTGAGTTTTGATCCAATTAAATGAATAAATTCTTCTCGTGTTTTTGTGTCTCTTAAGAAAACTCCCGTAAATGCCGAAGTAGTTGTAACAGAGTTTTGTTTCTGAACACCACGCATTTGCATACACATATGAGATGCTTCTATAACCACTGCAACACCCATTGGATCCAAAGTTTCTTGCAAACAATCTCGAATTTGCATGGTTAACCGCTCCTGAACTTGCAGTCTGCGGGCATATGCTTCAACCACATGAGCAATTTTACTTAAACCGGTTATATACTGATTGGGAATGTATGCAACATGTGCTTTGCCATAAAAAGGGATCATATGATGTTCGCACATAGAGTAAAGTTCAATATCTTTTACGATAACCATTTGCTTATAATCTTCCTTGAAAATCGCACTTTTAAGAATATCTTTAGGCTCAATATTATATCCTTTTGTTAAGAACTGAATTGATTTTGCTACTCTTAGAGGAGTGTCCAGTAACCCTTCTCTTTCAGTATTTTCACCAATAAGATCCAAAATGGCTTTATAATGCTCAGCTAGTTTTGCTGTTTTTTCATCATCCCATTTGTCTACTCTTGAATAACCACTACCTTCTAATGTTTTAACTCCATTATTTATTATTTCCATACCGATTTAATTTCCAAAATATTCTACATAATTATTTTCTGTTTCTTCAACCTTTACTGAGTGAAGTTGTATTCCCAATCCATTAATAATGGGTTCAATTTGTTCCCATATTCCAATAGCTATATTCTCTGTAGAGGCTAGTTTGCCTTTCATGAAATCCACATCAAGGTTTAAGTTTTTATGATCAAGCTTTACAATTACTTTTTCTTTTATGATCTTACTTAGCTTTTTTATATTAACTACAAAACCTGTTTCGGGATTTAATTCTCCCTTAACGGTAACATATAATATATAGTTATGTCCATGCCAGTTAGGATAGCTGCATTTTCCAAAAACTTCGAGGTTTTTTTGTTCGCTCCAGTCTTCTCTAAATAATCTGTGAGCTGCACTGAATCTTTCTCTACGGGTAATATATACCATATTAAAACTTGTTTATCTTGCTGATATTTAAAGCCTTTAAGGTTGCGGTCATAAATTAACAACAATTTTGATTTAAAAACAATATCTTTGAAATTACAAAAGTAGTAATTAAGATGAAGATATTAATTGTTTCTGCGACCGAAAACGAAATTCTACCAACAAAAAATCATTTTAAATCTAATGATAAAGATATTTGTATACAAAAATACACTGTTGTCAAGAATCTTAGTGTTGATTTTTTGGTTACCGGAATAGGTGGAGTACTAACCTCTTATGCACTAACAAAATCTTTAGCAGAAAAAAAGTACAATTGGGTAATCAATGCAGGAATTGCAGGAAGTTTTAGTAAGAATTTAGAGATTGGCGACACGGTTTTGGTTAATATTGATCAATTTGCAGATTTAGGAATAGAAGATAAAGATGATTTTTATACCATGTTTGAAAAGGGATTTGGTGATAAAAATAAATTTCCATTTAAAAATGCGAAACTTGAAAATCCTAACGAAATAAATATTGATTTAAAAAGAGTAGAGGCAATAACGGTAAACAGAACACACGGAAACATATGGTCAATTGAACTTTTTAAAAATAAATTTAAAGCAGATATTGAAACCATGGAAGGAGCTGCATTCTTCTATGTATGTTTGATAGAAAAAACGAAATTTTTACAGTTGCGATCAATATCAAACTATATTGAGGAAAGGAATGAAGCTAATTGGGATATACCCATAGCGATTAAAAACTTGAACGATAAACTTTCAGAAATAATTGGTATTATTTCAAAAAAGAATTTATAATGAAAAAAATTACTTTAGGTTTTTCAACTTGCCCAAATGACACTTTCATCTTTGATGCGATGGTGCATAAAAAAATAGACACAGAAGGATTAGATTTTGATATAATCATGGGTGATGTAGAAGAATTGAATCATAAGGCTATAAATAATGAACTGGATGTTACAAAAATTAGCTATTATGCATATACAAAAATATTTAACGAATATCTAATTCTTGATTCCGGTAGTGCTTTGGGTTATAAAAATGGTCCATTACTTATTAGTAAACTAAAAATATATCCGGATGAAATTAACGATCTTAAAATAGCTGTTCCCGGATTCAATACCACTGCAAACTTACTGTTTAGTATTGCATATCCTAATGTAAAAACTAAGATAGAATACTTGTTTTCTGATATTGAAGAGGCAGTTTTAAGCAATGAGGTCGATGCCGGACTAATTATACATGAAAATAGATTTACATATGAGAAAAAAGGATTAAGAAAGATTGTGGATTTTGGAGAGTATTGGGAAAAAGAGACAGGACTACCAATCCCTTTAGGAGGAATAGCAGTGAGTAGAAGCTTGGAAGAAGAGATTCAGTTTAAAATAAATAGAATTTTGAAAAGGAGTGTCGAATTTGCATTTGCAGATCCAAAATCAGCATATCCTTTTATTAAACAATATGCCCAAGAAATGGAAGAAGATGTAATGTATAAACACATCGAATTATATGTTAATGAGTTTACCAGAGATTTAAGGAAAGAAGGACGCAATGCAATCATCGAATTATATAAACGTGCAACTTCCATAGAGATTTTACCGAAGATGAATCAAAAAATATTTCTTTCTGAGAGCGTATGAACAAATTGTTGATTTAATATTAAGAAACGACAAAAATTAAGATGATTGAAAAGAATGTATGGTAAAAATCAAATGAGTTGTAATATTTCAATTCATTGAATCGTTACAATCCTTTACATTTTATAGCTTATAGCATAATAATTTTTATATTTTTGCTACATAACAAAACAGATAAATAATATTAACATGATCATAGTAACCGGAGCAGCAGGTTTTATAGGTAGTAATTTAGTTAGCAAATTAAACCACGAAGGATTTAAAGATATTGTTGTTGTTGATGATTTTTCACATTCTGAAAAGAATAAAAATCTGGATGGAAAATTGTTTTCACAAAAAGTTCATCGAGATGATTTTATAGAGTGGTTGGATGCTAACCAAAAGTTAGTTCAGTTTATTTTTCATATGGGAGCCAGATCTGCAACAACAGGTTTCCCAAAAGAGATTTATGATGTATTAAATTTAAATTACTCAAAAACAGTTTGGGAGAAATGCATCGAATATGGTTTACCATTGGTTTATGCGTCATCTGCGGCTACATATGGCTTAGGAGAGCATGGATATAACGATGATCATGAGATTGTAGAGAAATTAAAACCATTGAATTTATACGGGGAATCTAAAAATGATTTCGATAAGTGGGTTTTAGCACAAAATAAGAAGCCTTATTTTTGGGCAGGTCTTAAGTTCTTTAATGTATATGGGCCAAATGAATATCATAAAGGAAGAATGGCCTCGGTGGTATATCATGCATTTAAGCAAATTTCTGCAACAAAAATGATGAAATTATTTAAATCTCACAACCCTGATTTTCCGGATGGTGGACAAACCAGAGACTTTGTTTATGTTAAAGACTTAAGTGACATTATGTTTTTCTTAATGAATCATAGAAAAGACTCGGGACTTTATAATATTGGAACCGGAAATGGAAGAACATTTCTGGATCTAACAAAAAATACTTTTAAGGGTATGGATGTGGAAGAAAATATTGAATACATTGATACTCCTGTTGATATTAGAGATAAATACCAGTATTTTACAGAAGCAAATATGAATAAACTTCGTTCAATAGGATATAAACAAACTTTTACCAGTCTGGAAGATGGAGTAGAGGATTATGTTAGAAATTATTTAATTAGGAATAAATACAATTAAAAAAAGTTACAACCTAATACCAAGAATCAGGATATCATCGGTTTGGCGATTATTTCCCCGCCACTTTGCATGTTCGATTTCCAGCATTTCTTTTTGAAGATCCATAGGATTATTATGGATTTTTAAAATGAGTTCTCTTAAACGCTGGCGCTTAAATTTCTTGTTTTTAGGACCTCCGAATTGATCTGCATACCCATCGGTAAACAAATAAATCACATCATGTTTTTGAATATCAAATATGTTATTATTGAACTGCCCATGAGATATTCCGTGTTTACCAATTGGCATTTTATCACCGGTAATTACTTTTAAATCGTTATCACGAACTAAGTACAGAGGTCTGTTTGCTCCGGTAAAATGTAGTTTATTTGTATCATGATCAATAAGGGCAAAGCTAATATCCATACCATCGCTGGATATGGATCCTGTTACATGGTTTTGAAAAGATTCAATTACCTTCTCACGAAGTAAATCCAATACGTGATTTGCTTTAGTTACTTCTTTTTTCAGTACGATTTCATTCAAGAAAGCGATTCCAAGCATACTCATTAAGGCTCCGGGAACACCATGTCCGGTGCAATCAACTGCAGCAATTAACGATAAATCAAATTCATTGTTTTTTATCCTTTTGGCCCAGTAGAAGTCACCACTTAAAATATCTTTTGGTTTATAATAAATGAAATTCCGGCTAAAATACCTATTAAGCGTATCTTGTGATGGTAACAGTGCTTCCTGAATCAATTTAGCATATTGTATACTGGAAATTATATCTTTATTTTGCTGTTCTGTTTTTTTCTTTTGAAAGTCAATTAACTGATTTTGTCTGTATAATTCATCTCGTTGAGATGCTATTTCTTCTTTTTGCTGATTTATTTTATCTTTTTGACAATTAATAGCATGTGTTCTTTCTTCAACTTTCTTTTGTAAACCATGTATTAAAGACAAAGTTTCTGTTCTTAATGCAAGGTAATTGTCAATTAATAAGCCAACTTCATTTTTATTATATTGGTTTGGAAAATTGTTTCCCGTGTTTTTATCGAAATTGCTACTAACAAAATCAGAGATGTTTGTACTTAATATCGATATATTCTTTGTAATTCTTTTTGATAAATAAAAACTAAGAAAAATACATAATGAAATTAAAGAAGCAGAAGAAACTATGTAATAAAACTTGATTCGTTTAAAGTATATCTCCTTTTTCTGAATAGTTTCATCTTTAATTAAGTTAAATTCGGAAATAATTTCATTTCCCAGAATGTGAATTTCATGTCTTAGTGCCGAGTTGTCCTTTATTCCAATTTGTCTATCAAGGTATACCATTAAATTAAAATAATTCAGGTAGTTATCCAAATGGTGTAATGCAGTATCTTTTCTACTTAAGTTTAAATATGGATTATTTTGGATATCGGACCTAAACTCTTTAGATAGTAACAATAAATTTTTAATATACTTTTCTTCATTACGTATAATGTAATCTTTTTCATGTCGGCGAAGCATTAAAACTTTAGCTACATCAATTTCGTTAATGTCTTCAAGTTGATGGATAAAATCTCGCATTTTACCTTCTGTTCCAAAATCTTTATATCCCCTGCGTTGGATTAATTCTACTATACGTTCAACCTTGTTATCATATTGATCCAGATCATGGTTTATAGATGATATTTTTTGAATTATTCCGAATTGATTAATTCCATTAAGTTGTTGCAAGTTCTTTGCCTCAGAGCGGATTAACTCCAGATTATTTTTGTGGGTTTTTAGATAATTACTTTTTCCTGACACAAAAAAATCTGGGTTTTTTGTGTCGTAAGTAAAAAAATTGCTTATAGTATTTGAGTTATTAAGTATGTAGTTATTAATGATTAATATTTTCTGGTGAATGTCTTCAAGTTTACTTTTTTGCTTAATGTATATAAAACTGATTATTGTTAATCCGACCAGAACAAATGATAAAAATATAAATACTGATAATAGTTGATACCTCAGTTTGTTAAACATTAATTTAGATTTAGGTACACAAAAATAAATTTAATCAATTTATAAAAGATTCAGCATGTATTAACATTGAGTTAATTAAAGTTTAATATGAATTACGGTTAAGCAATACGTTATTTTCAAAGTTATTATGTTATTTTTTTAATAACTGTAAATCATTTATAATAAAAATAATTTCTTCATCACTTAAATTTTTCTCTTTTGCCGCATCTTCTAAAGTTCCCCAAATTGGTTCTCCGCATGCAATGCAATTAATTCCCTTTTCCATTAGATATTTAACTGAATCAGGCACATTTTCAACAAGTTCCTCAATGGTTATTTTCTTTGTAATTCTCATTCGCAATTTTTGATAACATTACGAAATAAAGGTTTAAAAGTTTTAAGATCTAATTTATTTTGTCATAGATAGACCTTTTAGCATAAAGGCTTAATGCAACCAAACGAGCTATCATAAATAGCATAAATGCAGCCCATAGACCATGATTTTGGTAAAAGTGATGTAATACGAAATAAGACGGAACAAATATTATAAATGCTGAAATTAGCATTGAATTACGCATACTTGATGAGGCAGTGACACCAATAAAAATTCCATCCCAAATAAATGCACCGAATGTTATTACCGGAATAAGATAAACCCAGAACAAATAAGGTTGAATATTTCGAATTATTTCGGTATTGTTAGTTAAAATATCAAGAAGCAAATTATCACCTAAAACATAACCTAGAGTAAATATTGCAGCCATTAATATTCCCCATCCAAATAACAGTTTAGTCACTTTTATTAAATTGACTTTATCTTTTGCTCCATAGTATTTACCCGCTAATGCTTCACCTGCATATGCAAATCCATCTACTATATACGCGTATATAGTAAAAAACTGTAAAAGTAATGTGTTTACGGCCAAAAGGGTATCGCCAAATTTGGCTGATTTAGCTGTAAAAAATGATAATGCAAAAACAAGACTCATTGTTCTTATAAAAATATCTTTATTAACATTCATGAATCTTTTTAATGATCCCAGGTGAAGAATATCTTTTGAAATCAGATATTTTTTTAATCGGTTTTTATGTTGGGATAAGAATATGATTCCAATAAATAGCCCTGAATATTGCGCGCATAAAGTTCCTAAAGCAACCCCATCTGATCTCATTCCAAAAACCTTTACAAAAATTATATTAAAAGCAATGTTTAATACATTAATTGTAATTGCAATAATCATTGGAATTTTTGCATTCTGCATGCCTATATACCAGCCCGATATGGAATAAATTGCAATAGTTGCAGGGGCTGCCCAGATCCTTATATAGAAATACTGGCGAGCAGAGAACTCAACTTCTTCGCTGCCATTTATAATCAAGAAACTCAGAAGATCAATTGGTTTCTGTAACAGAAGTAATAAAATAGATCCAAGTAATCCAACAAATAACGCCCTGTATAATTGATAAAAACTTTCCGGAAAGTCTTTTTTACCATAAGCCTGAGCAGCAAAGCCACTGGTACCCATTCTCAAAAAACTAAATCCCCAATAAATGAAATTGAATATCATTGAACCTATTGCAATGGCTCCAATATAAACTGATGATTCAAGATGCCCAACAAGTGCTAAGTCAACAATTCCAAGTAGAGGTATTGTAATGTTACTAATGATATTAGGAATTGCAATAGTTAAAATCCTTCTATTCACAATAGCTTTTATTTGTGTTGCGAAAGTAAATTTTTAAAAATTAGTAAACAATTCAAAACATTCTGTTGTTATATATGCAAATAAATTAGAATCAATCTAAATAATGTATAACCTGTTTGTCCTAACTGCTATTACGCAGACGAAAAGGCAAGCGTTTAAAGAAAAACTACTATGGCATTTCAATTACCAGATTTAAATTACGACTACAATGCATTAGAACCATACATTGATGGTCAAACGATGGAAATTCATTATACAAAGCATCATGGTGGGTACACTAGTAAATTAAATGATGCAATAAAGGATTCGGAGCTAGAAACTAAAACAATAGAAGACTTATTAAAGGATGTATCGAAATACTCGGTTGGGGTAAGAAACAATGGAGGCGGATTTTATAACCACAAGCTATTTTGGGATATTATGTCAGGAAGTGGAGGTGGGCAACCTTCAGGCGGCTTGCTAGAAGCAATTAAAAAGGATTTCGGTTCATTCGATAAATTTAAAGAGGAATTTAATACTTCTGCTGCTACACGATTTGGATCAGGTTGGGCCTGGCTAATTAACCAAAATGGTAAATTGGTTGTAGCTTCAACACCAAATCAGGATAATCCTCTAATGGATGTAGCAGAAGTAAAAGGAACACCGATATTGGGGTTAGATGTTTGGGAACACGCATATTATTTAAAATATCAAAACAGAAGGCCGGAATATATTAATGCTTTCTGGAATGTTATTGATTGGGATCAAGTTGCTAAGCGTTTCGTTTAGTTTCCTGCAAAAGCAGGTTTGTTTAATTGTAATTTAGGTTTCGAAAGGTGGCCAGGGAATTCTCCCTGGCTTTCTTCTTTCTATTTAGTGTAAGATTAATTAAATTTGTTTAATTTTAAATGTTAAACTTGTTTGCTCTTATTGTCTGGATACAGGCGACAGGCAGACCAAAAACTAAACAAAAATGGCTTTCGAATTACCTGAATTACCATATGCATATGATGCATTAGAACCTATTATTTCCAAAAAAACTTTAGAATTTCATCATGATAAGCATCATGCTGCTTATGTAAATAACTTAAATAATCTAATCAAAGGAACTGAATTTGAAAACGCAGATATCATTGATATCATTACGAAATCAGAAGGAGGTATTTTTAACAATGCTGCACAGGTATGGAATCATACTTTTTATTTCGATCAGTTTGGTAAAGATTCCGCAAAAGAACCAAAGGGACCATTGGCAGATGCAATTAATGCGAGCTTTGGATCATTTGATGAGTTTAAAGAAAAATTTTCTGCAGCTGCAAAAACCTTATTTGGTTCAGGTTGGGCATGGTTAGTTAAAAAAAACAATGGAAGTTTAGATATAGTTCAAACCTCAAATGCAGCTAATCCTTTGGCGGAAGGTTTTATTCCTATTTTAACATGTGATGTTTGGGAGCACGCATATTATTTGGATTACCAAAATAAACGTCCCGACTATATAGTGAATTTCTGGGATATTATTAATTGGGATATTGTTTCAGGAAGATATTAATTCTAAGTATTTAAAATCATTTTAAATTAACGAATTAGGTAACTTGTTACCTTTTTGTAGGCTTTGATTTTTTATATTCGAATCCTATTACCAATTTATAACTATAATTAGACAAATTATGAACTCAATAAAAGGAACACGAACAGAACAAAATTTATTAAAATCATTTGCCGGAGAATCTCAAGCAAAAAACAGGTATGAGTTTTTT